>NZ_JBLIAB010000001.1:0-887386 GCF_047631575.1 Halopseudomonas sp.
AACCGCCAGCGCTACGAACGTCTGACCGAACTCTATCTGCGCTGAGTTCAGTCACCTTTTTTACCGTCAGGAGTACTCGCACCATGAAAGCCGGCAAGATCATTGTTCTACTCGTCATCGCCGCGTTGGTCGCGAGTTTCTTCGTGTTCGACCTCAATCAGTTCTTCAGTCTTGAGGGGATCAAGGCCCAGCAGCAGGCGCTGAACGCACAGGTCAGCGCCAACCCCTGGCTGGCCGGAGGCTTTTTCTTTGGTCTCTACATACTGGTAACGGCCCTGTCTTTACCCGGCGCGGCCCTGTTAACACTCCTCGGCGGCGCCCTGTTCGGACTGGGCTGGGGCTTGCTGATCGTGTCCTTTGCATCCACGCTGGGCGCCACTCTGGCGATGCTGATCAGCCGCTTTTTGCTGCGCGACTGGGTGCAGGCGCGTTTCGGTAGCAGGCTCAAGGCAATCAATGAGGGGGTCGAACGCGAGGGCGCCTTCTACCTGTTTGCCTTGCGTCTGGTGCCCGCATTTCCGTTTTTTCTGATCAACCTGGCGATGGGCCTGACACGCATCAAGGCCAGCACGTATTGGTGGGTGAGCCAGATTGGCATGCTGCCTGGCACTCTGGTGTACGTGAATGCCGGCCGCCAGCTGGCGGAATTGGAATCCCTTGGCGGCATCCTCTCACCTGACTTGCTCGGCGCCTTTGTGCTGCTCGGTCTGTTCCCGCTGATCGCCCGCAAGGGTCTGGATATGGTCAAGGCACGCCGCGTATACAAGGGCTGGAACAAACCTGCGCATTTTGATCGCAATCTGGTGGTCATCGGTGCCGGCAGTGGCGGCCTGGTGAGCGCCTATATTGCAGCGGCAGTGAAAGCTAACGTCAGTCTGATCGAAAAACATGCCATGGGCGGCGACTGCCTGAACACCGGCTGCGTGCCGTCAAAGGCCTTGATTCGGTCGGCAAAGCTGGCTGCCGAGATCAATCGCGCCCACGCGTTGGGCTACAACGAGGCCAGTGCCAGCGTAAACTTTACCCGGGTGATGGATCGCATCCAGCGGGTAGTTGGCGACATCGAGCCCCACGATTCCGTCGAACGCTATACCGAGCTGGGAGTGGAAGTACACAAGGGCGCTGCGACTATTACCTCGCCCTGGGAAGTCGAAGTGAACGGCCAAACACTGACCACCCGTAACATTATCATCGCCGCCGGCGCCCGCCCCTTCATGCCGCCCATTCCAGGGCTGGACAAGGCCAATGCGTATAATTCCGATACCCTCTGGGGCCTGCGCGAACAACCCAAGCGGCTGCTGATTCTGGGTGGCGGCCCCATTGGCTGCGAGCTGGCACAGGCATTCCAGCGCCTCGGCAGCCAGGTTATTCAGGTAGAGCGTGGTGTTAGGTTGCTCTCCAAGGAAGACCCCGACGCAGCCGAACTGATCATGAATACCTTGCGCGCGGAGGGCGTGGACCTGCGCCTGCAACATGACGCAGAGCGGTTCGAGCAGTTGGACGGTCAAGAACAGTTGATAACCCGCAATCTGGAGACCGACGAAGAAGTCATCATCCCGTTCGACGCGGTACTGGTCGCCGTCGGCCGCAAAGCCAATACCGATGGTTACGGTATCGAGACACTGGAACTGGTCAAACGCGGCAACGGCACCCTGGAAACCAATGAGTATCTGGCCACCCGTTACCCCAACATCTATGCCGTAGGCGATGTGACCGGGCCCTATCAGTTCACCCACGTATCCGCGCACCAGGCCTGGTATGCGGCAGTCAACGCGCTGTTCGGCACCTTCAAACGCTTCAAGGTGGATTATCGGGTGATACCGCGGGTGACTTTCACCGATCCGGAAGTCGCCAGCGTCGGCTTGACCGAGCAGGATGCAAAAGACACTGAGGTGAAGTACGAGGTCACCCGCTACAACATCGATGATCTGGACCGCGCCATTGCCGATCAGGTTGCCGAAGGATATGTGAAAGTACTCACAGTACCGGGCAAGGATACAATCCTGGGCGTGACCATTGTCGCCGCGCACGGCGGCGAACTGCTAGCCGAATACGTACTGGCGATGAAGCACAAGCTGGGCCTGAACAAGATTCTGGGCACCATCCACACCTACCCGACCATGAGCGAAGCGAACAAGTTTGCAGCAGGCGAATGGAAGCGTGCCCACCAGCCGGAAAAGTTGCTGCAATGGGTGGCACGCTTTCACCGCTGGCGCCTGGGACGCTAAATGCCCTGGCTGTCGGTGGTCATACCCGTCCGCAATGAAGCCGCGGGTATTGTGCAAGTATTGATGCCGCTGCAAGCGCTGCGCGACGAGTTGGAAATCATTCTGGTGGATGGGGGCAGCACAGAAGGCACCCTGGAACTGGCCGGACCGCTGGCAGATCACGCAATCACTTCCCTGCCCGGACGCGCCAGGCAGATGAATGCAGGAGCGGCGCAGGCGGGTGGTGAGGTGTTGCTTTTTTTGCATGCGGATACGCTGCTGCCTGCGGGGTTTGTGGGGATGATAAGAAAGGTGATGGAGCCCCGCGCTCGCGGGGATAATGACCTCCCCACCCAACACCAATGGGGCCGGTTTAACGTTGAGCTAGCACCCTCATCACCCGCCCTCAAACTAATCGCATGGATGATGAACCACCGCTCTCGCTTGACCGGCATCTGCACAGGCGATCAGGCGATTTTCGTGCGGCGTGACCTGTTTCACCAACTGGGCGGTTACGCTGATATAGCGTTGATGGAAGATATTGAATTCACCAGCCGACTTAATCGCACAGGTCCTGCAGCCTGCATTCGCCAGCCTCTGACCACCTCCAGCCGGCGCTGGCAACAAAACGGTGTGCTCCGAACCATGGCGTTCATGTGGTGGCTGCGTCTGCAGTATTGGTTGGGCGTATCACCTGCTCGGTTGGCGAAAAAGTATTACCCTGCACGTTCGAACACCCACTGAGTTTGCCATGACCGCAACCGTTTTCCGGCCACTGATCATCTTCGCCAAGGCCCCTGTTGCGGGCACGGTGAAAACGCGTCTGATCCCAGCACTGGGTCCAGAGGGTGCTTGCGAACTCTATAGCAAGCTGCTGCGCCATACGCTTGAAAACACCCGCAACTGGCCGGGCGAGCGCTATCTGTATTGTGCACCGGATACCGAGCATCCCTTTATGCGGGCGCTGGCTGATGATCACCAACTGATTCTTCGCACGCAAAAGGGCATGGATCTTGGCGAGCGTATGGCCAAGGCGCTGGCCGATTACCCAGGCGGTGCGTTGCTGATCGGTACTGACTGTCCGCTGCTCGGTTGCCAGCACCTGATCGACGCCAACCATGCTTTGGATACTCAGGATACAGCGATCATCCCCAGCGAAGACGGCGGCTATGTGTTAATTGCTCAGCGCGCGCCCCATCCTGCTCCTTTTACTGCAATGGCCTGGAGCCATGAAAACGTGCTCACCGACACCCAGCTACGACTGGCGAATGCCGGTCTGACACTCTGGCTCGGGCCCACTTTGTGGGATCTCGATGAGCCGGCTGACCTGCCTCGCTTCACTGAGTTACTTCATCCCGAGTCATTCTGAGCTGATAGTACCCCAGCGTTATCATCACACCTGTTTATGCGCATCCATTCCAATCCGGGGACATAGTTTCACTTGCTGATCCGTGACTATATGGTCGAGCGATGAAGAAGTGCTCCACTGCCTTCAACAGCCCAACCATCTTCGCACCCGACCAGACAAGGATTGACCATGTTTGAACTGAGCCCCCGTGTCCAGGATTTGAAACAACAGATCGAAAGCTTCATGGATGAGCATATCTACCCTAATGAAAAGCTGTTTTACGAGCAGGTAAAACAGAACAAGTGGGGCGCTCCACCCATCCTCGGAGAGCTCAAGGCCAAGGCAAGAAGCCAGGGTCTATGGAACCTGTTTCTGCCCCACAGCGAACGTGGCGCCGGCCTGAACAATGAAGAATACGGTCACCTGTGCGAGATAATGGGCCGCTCCTCTATCGCCCCAGAGGTGTTCAATTGCAGCGCGCCGGACACCGGCAACATGGAGACCATTGAACGCTACGGCAACGAAGAGCAAAAAGAGCAGTGGCTGAAGCCGTTGCTGGCCGGCGAGATTCGTTCGTGCTTCTCGATGACCGAACCCGACGTGGCCTCCTCCGACGCGACCAACATTCAGTGCGAAATTCGCCGCGAAGGCGATGAGTACGTGATCAACGGCACCAAGTGGTGGTCTTCCGGCGCCATGGCCGACAGCTGCAAGATCGCGATCGTAATGGGCAAAAGCAATCCCGAGGCGCCCAAGCACCTGCAACAAAGCATGATCCTGGTGCCACTGAACGCGCCCGGTGTGACTATCGTGCGCGATCTGCACGTGTTCGGCTACGACCACGCGCCCCACGGTCACGCCGAAATCAAGTATGAGAACGTACGGGTGCCCGTCTCCAGTATGTTGCTGGGCGAAGGCCGTGGTTTCGAGATTGCCCAGGGTCGTCTCGGGCCAGGCCGGATTCACCATTGCATGCGCAGCATCGGTGTTGCCGAACGCGCACTGGAAGCCATGTGCCGCCGCGCTGCCGATCGTGTTGCCTTTGGTAAGCCGCTGTACAAGCATGGCAGCACCTCGGAAAACATTGCCAAGTCCCGTTGCGAAATCGACCAGGCCCGTCTGCTGACCATTATGGCCGCACGCAGCATGGATCAGTTCGGCAACAAGGTAGCGCGTCAACAGATCGCGATGATCAAGGCTGTCGCGCCGACCATGCTATGCAACGTACTCGATCGCGCTATCCAGGTGCACGGCGCGGCCGGCGTATGCCAGGATACTTTCCTCGCCTCCGCTTACGCCAAAGCTCGCACATTGCGCCTGGCCGACGGCCCGGACGAAGTCCACCTGGGCACAATAGCCAAGCTGGAAATGAGCCGATATTTGTAAGGCTGTGAGTTCTAGGCCTGAAGATCAAAATACCGCTACTCTTCATCAACGATTCCAATAACAGGTTCCCTGCAGATGAGCGAAGCTATCCTGATTGACGTATTACCCGCACACCAGTTCGACCAAGATCGCCTCACCCAATACCTCACCGGTCGCCTGCCTGGCGCGGACGCGGGCATGAACGTCAAGCAATTCCAGGGCGGACAGTCCAATCCGACCTATCTGCTGGAAATCGGCGGCAAACGCTACGTACTGCGCAAGAAACCACCGGGCAAGTTGCTGCCCTCGGCGCACATGGTCGAACGCGAGTTTCAGGTAATCAACGCACTGGGTGCCACTGACGTGCCCGTGCCGAAGGCGGAACTCCTGTGTGAAGACCCTGACATCATCGGTACCGCGTTTTACATCATGGAATACGTGGAAGGCCGCGTACACACTCAGCCGCTGCTTGAGGCGGTCGACAAGAGCCAGCGCGAGCCAATCTACCACTCGATGATCGAGACCATGGCCAAGCTGCACAACGTGGACTGGAAAGCCGTCGGCCTGGAGAGCTACGGCAAGGCTGAGGGTTATATTCCGCGGCAGATCAAGCGCTGGAGCGGTCAATTTGAAGCCAGCCGCACGGGTGAGATGCCCGCGATGGACAAGCTGATGGCCTGGTTGCCGGACAACATGCCGGACAAGGACGAGACGACTATCGCCCATGGCGACTTCCGCGTTGGCAACCTGATCCTGCATCCCACGGAGCCCAGGGTTGTGTCTATTCTTGACTGGGAACTGGCCACCCTGGGCCACCCCCTATCTGATCTGGCCTACTGCTGCCTGCCCTACCACCTGCCGGCTGGCATGGACGGGGTCAAGGGTATGCTCGGAGAAGATCTGAAGAGCATGGGTCTACCCGAAGAGCAACAGGTACTGGATTGGTATTGCCAATACACCGGCCGCAACGAAATCCCGAATTGGAATTTCTTTGTTGCCTTCTCCCTGTTCCGCCTCGCGGCCATTGTGCAGGGCGTTTACCACCGCGCGCTGCAAGGCAACGCCAGTAATGCCGACGCGCTGGAAGTCGGTAAGCGCGCCGGCCTGCTCGCCGAGCGCGGCTGGGAAATATCCCAGGGTCGGTAGGAGCCGCGGCCCCGCGGCGAAGGGTCCAGTTAAGCACTCGGCAACGCCCAGACAGCAGATATTCGATTCACTCAACAACGGGAAACCCCATGTCCAAACCGATCAAACGCGTATTACTGACCAACGACGATGGTTGGCGCGAGCCAGGTCTGAAGGTGATGGAAGAGATCGCCCACCAGATCGCCGAGGAAGTCTGGATCATCTCGCCGGACCTGGACCAGAGCGGCGTGTCCATGTCCATCACCCTGCACTCCCCGTTGCGGGTGCACCATATGGGTGAACGGCGATTGAGTGTCAGTGGCACCCCGAGTGACTGCGTTCTGCTGGCCGTCGGCGAACTGATGCCGGAGCCGCCCGATCTGGTGCTGTCGGGCGTTAACGCCGGCGCCAACATCAGCGATTCGGTAGCCTACTCCGGCACTATAGGCGGCGCACTCACTGCGACGCTGATGGGCATCCCGGCGATTGCTCTGTCTCTGGCGTATCACAAGGGTGATGAGATGCATTGGGATAGCGTCCGTCAGTTTGGTCCGGGCGTAGTCCAGCAGTTGCTCGAAAAAGGTTGGCCCGACGATTGCGCCATGAACGTCAACTTTCCAGCCTGCCCGGCTGATCAGGTCACTGGCGTGGCAACCTGCCGAGCGCGTGCCGGCAGCATCGGAGGCATCAATATCGAATCCCGCCGTGATACCCGCGACATACCTTACTTCTGGCTCGGCTTTGAGCGCCAGACCGAGCGCATCACCGGGCTGGACACGGATGTCGGTGCACTGCGCGCTAACCGCATCAGCATATCGCCGCTGCGCTTCGAGCGGGAAATCGCCAGTTGGCAGATAGACGCCGAGGCCATGTCGAGCAAGCTAGGCATCAAGCCACGCAGCGAAACAGCGGCTGACAGCAAAGACAACGAGCCGAGTATCGACCATTAACTCAAAAAAACGTAAACCCGCCAAGGTAGGCTTGCCACGTGCAGCCCATAACAGGAGAACACCATGCAACGATTCGAGAACAAGGTAGTGCTGATCACCGGTGCCGGCAGCGGCATCGGCCGGGCCACGGCCATCCGTATGGCCACTGAGGGTGCGCGCCTGATGCTGGTTGATCGCAGCGAAGAAGGGCTGCAGCACACCCGTGACCAGCTGCCTGCTGGCGCTGAAGTACTGTTGCGTATGCTGGACGTGTCCGACGAAGCGGCGGTTGAGCTTTGCGTTGCTGAAACAATCAGCCATTACGGTCAACTTGATGTGCTGTGCAATAACGCAGGTATTGCCGGGGGCGACTACGGCACGGTGCAGGACCAGAATCTGGAAACCTGGCAGCAGATCATCAGCGTGAATCTATATGGCGTTATGCTGTTTACCAAATATGCGTCTCGCCAGATGGAAAAGCAGGGCAAGGGTGCGATTGTGAATACCGCATCGGTGGCCGGCATTCGCTCAGGCGCGGGCGGCAATGCGTATAGCGCCTCCAAAGCGGCCGTGATCAATTTCACCATGACCAGCGCCTGCGATCTGGGCAGCCACAATATTCGCGTCAATGCGGTTTGTCCGGGTCTGATCGAAACAGGCATGACCAAGCCGGTGTTTGATTATGCCCGCGCCAATGACAAGGAACAAAAGCTGGGCGCACGTTGCGAGTTACGTCGCTATGGCCGACCCGAAGAGCTTGCCGGAGCCATCGCGTTTCTCGCCAGTGACGATGCCAGCTATGTCACCGGTCAGGCCCTGGCAGTAGATGGCGGCAATACCGCATCGCTGAATTTGCCCGGCATGAAGGTCTGATAGACCGAGCCGGCTTCTTCGCGCAGGGGCCGGCGCTCCTGCCGCGATTCGGGGTAATATCTGTATAGAACCTCGCAATTTGGAGCCACCAAATGTCCCCCACTGACGATCTCTTTGCCGAAAGCCTTCCTGCTGCACCCAAGCCCATTGCCGACGGCGCCTGGTTACTGCGCGGGTTCGTGCTGAGCGAAGCGGAGCAGTTAATCAACGCCATTCAACAGGTCGCCAGCCAGGCACCCTTCCGGCACCAGACCACCCCCGGCGGGCATGTCATGTCAGCCGCCATGAGCAGTTGCGGTGATCTGGGGTGGGTAACAGATCGGCAGGGCTACCGTTACAGTTCAACCGATCCACTGACAGACCGTCCGTGGCCAGCAATGCCAGCACTGCTACGACAGATAGCCATGGAAGCCGCTGCAGCCGGCGGCTACGAGCACTTTGAACCGGACGCCTGCCTGATCAACCGCTATACCACAGGGGCACGGATGGGGCTGCACCAGGACAAGGATGAAGACGACATGGCCGCACCCATCGTCTCTGTATCCCTGGGTGCATCGATTCGCTTCTTGTTTGGCGGTACAGCCAGGACCGACAAGGCCGCAGGCTGGAAACTTGAGCACGGCGACGTTGTTGTCTGGGGCGGCGCGAGCCGTTTGTTCTTCCACGGTGTTGCCCCCCTGGGGAAACGCGCTGAGCACCCTACGACGGGGCCTATGCGATACAACCTGACATTCCGCAAGGTCCGATAACAGGTGGTTTTGTTGATGTTGCATTAAGTCAAAATGGGTTCCCGCGTGCGCGGGGATCCATTATCGGGATTGAGACAGCGGGTTTGTGCATTGTGTTTGCGGCTTTCGCGTGCGCGGGAATGACGAGCGATGAAGAGACGTCCGAGAGCTATCAAAAAACCCGGGAATGCGTGAGCAGACCCGGGTTTGTTTGTAGCCAATCGCTCAGCGTTACAGGACTTCGAACAGACCTGCAGCACCCTGGCCGCCGCCGATGCACATGGTGACGACCACGTACTTGGCGCCGCGGCGCTTGCCTTCGATCAGTATGTGACCAGTCTGACGCGATCCGGTGACGCCGTAGGGGTGGCCGATGGAGATGGAGCCGCCGTTGACGTTGAGCTTTTCCATCGGGATGCCCAGCTTGTCGCGGCAGTAGACAACCTGGGAGGCAAAGGCTTCGTTAAGTTCCCACAGGTCGATATCATCCATGGTCAGACCGTTGCGCTTGAGCAGTTGCGGTATGGCGAAGACCGGGCCAATACCCATCTCGTCGGGCTCGCAACCGGCGACACTGAAGCCGCGGAAGATACCGATAGGCTCGACGTTCTGCTGTTCTGCGGCGGTACTGTTCATGACGACGCAAACGGACGCGCCGTCAGACAGCTGGCTGGCGTTACCGGCGGTGATGAAGTGTTCTGGACCGCGGATAGGCTGCAGACCCTGAAGGCCTTCGAGGGTGGTGCTTGGGCGGTTGCACTCGTCCTTGACCAGGTTGACTTCCTTCTCGCTGACTTCGCCAGTTTCCTTGTCTTTGACCAGCATCTTGACCAGATACGGCACGATCTCGTCGTCAAACTTGCCGCTTTCCTGGCCTGCCGCAGTACGCTGCTGACTGATCAGGGAGTACTCGTCCTGGGATTCACGGCTGACGTTGTAGCGTGAAGCGACGATGTCAGCGGTTTCGATCATGGACATGTACAGATCAGGCTTGTTGTTCTTGATCCACTCGTTAGTGCCGTGGAACATATTCAGTTTTTCGTTCTGGCACAGGCTGATGGACTCGACACCGCCGGCGACGATGGCGGGGATCTTTTCGCTGACAACGCGCTGGGCGGCGATCGCGATGGACTGTAAACCGGAACTACAGAAACGGTTGATCGACATACCGGCGGTGGTCACCGGCAGGCCAGCACGGATAGCCGCCAGCCGCGCCATGTTCTTGCCCTGAGCACCTTCGTGGAACGTTGCGCCGAGGATGCAATCTTCGACCAGAGACGGATCAATGCCCGCGCGCTTGACGGCATGTTCGATGACATAGCCAGCCATGTCGACACTGTGGGTGTTATTCAGTGCGCCGCGGTAGGACTTGCCCAGTGCGGTACGCGCGGTAGATACGATAACTGCGTCAGTCATGATGAAGCTCCTGTTTCAAAATCATCAAAATAAAGCGCCCGGCCTGACCGGGCGATCATTGCTGTATCAACTTTCTATAGGCTGCCTTGCGCCCCACTGCTCGAGCGTCAACCGGCTTTCTCGATAGGGTTTGAGACCCATCCACAACAACACGATGGCAGCGGATGTCGCCACGCTGGCCACGATGAACAGAGAATAGCGTATCGCCATGTCATCGCCAAAGCCGTAATCGGTCACCAGGGCCACGGCAGTTGGGCCAATGCCCAGGCCAATCAGGGTGACGACGAACAGATAGATCGCCGAGGCCTGACCGCGCATGGCATTGGGCATGACTTCCTGTATCGCTGCCGGCGCAACGCCAAAGGGCATCGCTATGGTAAATACGTTGAAAACCATCAGTGCCCAGACCATGTTCAGATCGCCGAGCAGAAAGACCACATTGCACGGCAAGGTGAGCACCGCTGCGAGCAGACCGACGCGCATATTGGCGTCCTTGTGGCCCTTGCGTGCCCAGAAATCTGCCAGGCGTCCACCGAAGACAATACCCAAAGAGCCGGCCACCGCGACGATGGAACCATAGATAATGCCTACCTCGCCCGCGGTCAGACCGTGGGTACGAATGAAGAAGGTGGGTATCCAGGCCGATGCGCCGTAGGAAGCGAATGACAGAAAGGCAAAGCCGACGTTATGGCAGATGACCGTCTTGCGGATACTCAACAGGTAAGCGCCAACATCCTTGACCGGAACGCTGATGCCGGCGCCAATACCCTTGCGCACCGGCTCCTTGAGCGCCAGCAGGACGAAGCAGAAGGCAATGCCAGCGCCACCGATGATCAGAAAAATCATCTGCCAGGGCCGGATAGTGCCCAGCAGTGGCAAGACCGTGTCGCCCTGATTGGAAGCAAAGGTGACCACGATGCCGCCAAGCAGAAACGCGATGCCGGCGCCCAGGTAGATACCCATGGAGTAAACACTGATGGCCGTGGCGCGTTTTTCTGGCGGGAAGCTATCGGCCATGATGGAATAGGCAGCGGGCGACAGGGCGGCTTCGCCGGCACCGACACCGATGCGGAAAATCACGAAGTGCCAATATTGATTAGCCAGACCGCAGGCGGCAGTCATCAGACTCCATACGAATACCCCGGCACCGATCAAACCTTTGCGGTTTTTTGTGTCGGCGATGCGCCCCAGCGGGATACCGCAGACGACGTAGAAAATTGCAAATGACAGACCCATCAACAGGCTCATCTGGGTGTCGGAAATATTCAGATCAGCACGAATAGGTCCCACCAACAGGTTCAGAATCTGACGATCGATAAAGGACAGGATGTAACACAAGAGCAAAATAAGGACGGTAGCCCAGGCGCGACCTGAGGTGGGATAAAGGCTATTGTTATTAGGCACACTCACTCCGTTAAAGCTAGGAAACTGCAGAAAAGAGATTATCAGGTCCGCAGAGCGAAAGGCGATTTCGATTATAGCTATCATCCACGAAGATGCGTCTGCATCAACCCGGGCTATCGCGATGCTGCAAAAGCCCATTTTTTATAACCATTGGACAACCATGACCCCCTCTCGACACGCCCTTATCCTCGCTGGCGCTGGCCATGCTCACCTAGTCGCCATGCGCCGCTGGATAGACGATGGCTTCCGCCCCCCAGCAGGCACGCTATTGCTCAGCCCTACCTCGCGGGCATGGTATTCGGGGATGATGCCCGGCCTGATCGCCGGCCGCTTCAGTGAAGACGAGTGCGCGATCGATCTGGCGCCCCTTTGTAAGGCCTGTGGCGTTGATCTGATGATTGGCGAAATTGCCCAACTGGATGCGGATAACCGCACAATGACACTGGCCGACGGCCGTGGCCTGCAGTATGACTACCTCTCGCTGAACGTGGGCTCTGTCCCGCCTCAACCGGAGTTGAAAGACGCCTGTGTGCAGGTTGTTCCGGCAAAGCCCTTTGCCGGATTCACCGCGCACTGGCACGCATGGCGTGATCAAAGCGAACCGATGCAACTGGCGGTGCTGGGCGGTGGCGCAGCAGCCTTCGAGCTCGCGTTGGCCTTGCAAAAGAGTTTGCCCCGGGCGCAGCTGTCATTGATCTGTGGAGGTGAGTTGCTAAGCGGCTACGCACCAGACCTGGCTAGACGCGCACAACACTTTTTGAACAGACGGGGAATCGAGTTACGCGCTAATACTCGAATTGATCGCGTTGCTGACGGCTGGCTGATGAGCAAGGAACAACGGGTACAAACGGCCGACGCGCTGGTCATTGCCACCGGTGCGTCGCCCCAGCCATGGCAGATCGACTCGGGTCTGGCGTGTGATGCAGCGGGATTCATTCGGGTAGCCGGGACGCTTCGCAGTGAAAGCCACCCAGAGGTACTGGCGAGCGGAGACTGTGCCAGCCAGCCTGGCACACCTCACTCAGGCGTGTATGCGGTCCGCCAGGGGGCGGTGCTGAGCGAGAGTATACCGGCGCTGCTTGCGGGAACCCCGTTAGTGGCATATCAGCCCCAGCCTCGCTCGCTGGTGCTGCTGGCCACGGCCGATGGCGGCGCCCTGCTGAGCTATGATCGCTGGAGCGCCGGCGGACGCCTTTTTGGTATGTGGAAAGACCATCTGGACCTGAGCTTTATGCGCCGTCATAGGCTGGACTGATCAGCCAAAGGAGCGGGAGAGCAGTAACGCGATTATGCCGCGACTGATTCCCCTTGCAGCCGAAGACTGATCGGATCCGGACTGGTCTCGCGACGCAATTGATCGAACAGCGTCTGGGCCTGGGGGTAACTGCGAGTCAACAGCGACAACCATTGCTTGATTCGCCCCGGCGAGTGTCTGTCGATCATGCGGCCGCGGGTCTGAATGAAGAAGTCCGCAAGCCAGGGCTGCAGGTCTTGCCAACTCATCGGATTGAGCGCGGTGCCCGCCTGATGACGACGAATCTGTCGGGCCAGGTCAGGACGCACCACCAGTCCGCGGCCGATCATAACCGCCGTGCAGCCGCTGAGCTCACGAATGCGTTGGTAATCGTCCAGCGTCCAGACTTCGCCGTTGGCAATCACCGGAACCGCAACCGTCTCACGAATGCGCTCTATCCACTCCCAGTGAGCCGGTGGCTTGTAGCCGTCCATTTTCGTCCGCGCATGCACGGCAATTTCTGCCGCGCCTGATTCGGCCAAGGCCCGGGCGCAATCCAGGGTCAGACTGGTATCGCTATAGCCTAGGCGCATTTTAGCGGTGACCGGAATATGCGCTGGTGTAGCGGCGCGCACGGCGGCCACGATCTGTGCGAGCACATCGGGCTCGCGCAGCAGACTGGCGCCACCACCATGGCGATTCACCGTCTTGGCTGGGCAACCGAAATTCAGATCCACTGCCGGCGCACCCCACTCTGCCATTTGCGCGGCATTGACCCCCAACCAATACGGATCCGAACCAAGCAATTGCGGGTGAACCGGCACGCCTGCAGGGGTTTTCCAGCCGTGATGCATCTCCGGTATGAAGCGCTCCACAGTGGACATGTTGAGCGCCGTATCGGTCACACGGATGAACTCACTGACACAGCGATCGATACCACCAATGCGGGTAAGAATATCGCGCATGGGCGGATCAACCAGACCTTCCATCGGCGCCAGTACAATACCGGGCGCAAGACCATTAAACACCTGCAGTAGCCTCGCACATCGGAAATTCTACCCAGAAACAACTGCCACGGCTCAGGCCGGGCTGAAAGCCAATATGCCCGTTCATTTGTTCTGTCAGCTCCTTGCTGATCGCCAAACCCAATCCCGTGCCGGCCTGCTGACGGTTGTCACCAGCATCTGCCTGGGCAAACCGCTCAAAAATATGCGAATAAAAGCTTGATGGTATCCCGGGGCCCTGGTCGCTCACAGTAATGCGGACACTCGCTGCCGATGGCGCCATATCAATTTCAACCCGACCATTCACCGGTGAGAATTTGATGGCATTACTGAGCAAATTGGTCAAAACCTGCTGGAAACGTGATGCGTCGACATGGATATAGGCCTCGCCGGCCAGAGCAATCACAAGCCCGACCTGTTGCTGATCGGCCATACCCTGCACGTTCGCCACGGTGGCGCGGATCAGCTCGGCAACCGAATGACGCGCAGGGTACAAGGTCATACGACCGGCCATCAACTTTTCCACATCCAATAAATCGTTAACCAGTTGCGCCAACCGCTGACTGTTGCTGTAAGCAATCCCCAGCATGGGCTGCAACGTATCTGGCACGGGCCCCACAACGCCCGATTTCACAAGACTGATAGCGCCACTGATCGCAGTCAAGGGCGTGCGTAATTCGTGACTGACGGTAGAAATGAACTGATTTTTCAGTGTTTCGTTGCGCAGTCTCTCTGATATGTCCTCAGCGATACCCAAGTAACCTTGAATCTCTCCAGCAGGACTTTTGATCATGCTGAGAACGACCTGCACCGGTATCACATGTCCATCACGGCACTTGTAGTGCATCAACAGGACTTCTTCGATGCCCTGTTGCGCACGCAGCGTAAACACCTCATCACCTTTCAACGGGCGGCCTAGCTCTGTGGCCATCTGGTGCGCGCGCTTGCGCACCTCCTCGGCCAGCAAAAAACAACCCGGCCGTTGTTTACCTACGATCTCCTGCGCCTGATACCCCAACATGCGCTCGGCACCCTTGTTGAACACCGTGATGATGCCTTCGGCATCCGTTGCAATAATCGCGAAGGAGCTTGCAGCGTAGAACACAGAGTCCATGAGGTCGTGACTCTGGCGCAACTCGGCCGTGCGCACCTTGACCTGCGAATCAAGCTGGTCAAGCAAATTGCGTTGCCATATTAGTCGCAACAGCAGGCCAAGCATTATGGCTACAAACAAGACAAACAGCGTCGCAAAAGCACGGTACCAACCCAACCGTATTGGCGAGTAGGCCGGTGAGTTCACCGCCATTTGCCATTGTGCGCCCGGCACCCGTACCGGCAACAGCGCCAAAGGTTGCTCAAAATTCTCCGGGATACCGAAAAATACTTTGCCGGGCACACCGTCCTCGCCCATATGGCGGAGCGCCAGCACTGGAGCCAACTCGCCTGATGTCGAAAGCAACAGATCAAATAGGCTGTCAGCATCGATAACCGTGCTGAGCAGACCCCAATAGGTATCATTGATAAAAATCGGTGAGCGGTAAATCAGCCCCTGCCCCCCCTGAACCAATTCGAGGGGACCACTCATACGTCCCTCCCCAGTGGCCATTATTTGCTGTATGGCCGGCCACTGCTCAGGCATATCAGGATAGTTCAGACCGATAGCTGCCTCATTGCCAACCACCGGGAAAACCCAGGCAATTCGGTTATCGGGCGCAATGCCAATATTGCGAAAATGACGACCACGCTTAAACACCAGTGCGAGGATTTTCTGTATCTCAGTCGAATCCAGATTCCCTTCACGGGCCACGATATAGAATTCGACGCTGGTCGCCAAAAAAGCTTCATTATTGACTTCTGACTCCAGGAGCACGCGTAAACGATTACCGAGCTCCAGGGTTGCCCGTTGATCTTGCTGGACGAAGGTATCGCGATAGGCGCGCAGACCATATGCTGCGGGTAACAGCAGGCAGACAAACAGGACAGCTACTACCAGCCAGAAAAACCATACTCGTGGGGCCCGATGCTGCGCCATGGCCTCTGGTGTCATGGCGTGATTCCGTGACGCGACAACAGATCCAGCAGGCCTTGTTCATCCAGCACCAACACATTGAGCTGCTCCGCCTTCGCCAGCTTGCTTCCCGCGCCAGGCCCGGCTACCACACAATGGGTTTTTGCCGACACGCTACCGGCCACTTTAGCTCCCAGGCTTTCCAGATAATCCTTGGCGACATCCCGGGAAAAGGTTTCCAGGGCGCCGGTGAGCACCCAGGTCTGGCCATCCAGCGGCATCCCTGCGCTTTTCTCGGCACGCGGGCTATCCCAGTGCATACCGAAGGCCTTGAGCTGCTGCTCGATCTTCAGCACACGCTCGCGGTTCTCGGCATCGGCAATATAGTCGCGCAGCCCTGTCTGGGCCTTTTCGCTGAAGCGCTCTACCCTTTTCAATTCGAGCCAGTCGGCGGTCATGATGGTATCCAGGCTCTTGAAAAAGGTAGCCAGCCGCTGCGCCCCGGTTTTTGCGACACCGGGTATCTCCAGACGGGTAACAAATTCTGCAAGACTGACGCTGGCGGCCAGCTCCGGGTTGAGGTCACCTTCCTCCTGCAATACAAGTCCGCGCTGCAATAACTGGCCGATGACCATCTTATTGTGCGCGTCAGCAAAGAACGCGTGAATTTCATGAGCGACTTCGGCGCCTACGTCCGGCAGGTACACCAGCACCTCCGGCAAAGCCTCACTAATACGCTCCAGGGATCCCAGCGAACGAGCCAATAACTTGGCCGTTTCCTCGCCGACATCGGGTATACCCAGCGCATAAATAAACCGCGCCAAGGTGGGTTGCTTGCTGTCCTGAATGGCGCCAAGCAGGTTTTGCGTGGATATATCCGCAAACCCTTCCAGCGCCAACACCTGCTGGTAGATCAACAGATACAGATCGGCAGGCGAGCTGACGAGACCGGTATCAACCAGTTGCTCGACAATCTTCTCACCCAGCCCATCGATATCCAGTGCACGGCGGGAGACAAAATGGATGATCGCCTGTTTGAGCTGTGCCTGACAGGTCAGCCGACCGACGCAACGATAGACCGCACCCTCGCTGATGGTTTCCCGGCCTCTGCCGCGCTTGACCAGCTGCGTGCGCTCCACATCCGCGCCGCACACTGGGCAGTGCTGAGGAATTACCACAGCGCGCGCGTCGGCCGGACGACGATCGGCCACCACCTGCATGACCTGAGGGATCACATCGCCAGCACGGCGAATGATGACACTATCGCCAATCATCAGTCCCAACCGCGCGACCTCATCCATATTGTGCAAACTGGCGTTGGATACGGTGACACCGGCGACCTGAACCGGGCGCAAGCGCGCAACCGGCGTCACTGCTCCGGTGCGACCCACCTGGAATTCGACATCAAGCAGTTCGGTGATCTCTTCCATCGCCGGGAATTTATGCGCAATCGCCCAGCGCGGTTCGCGGGCGCGAAAACCCAACTCGCGCTGATAGGCCAACTGGTTGACCTTGAATACAACGCCGTCAATCTCGTAACCCAGACGGGCCCGGCGTTCGCCGATATCCCGGTAGTAGGCGAGGCACTCATCCACTCCTGCGGCGAGCTTAAGTTCCGGACTGATACTCAGACCCCATTCACGGAGCTGGTGCAGAATGTCGACCTGAGTGTCTGGCAGATCGCCATTTACTTGCCCTATGCCGTAACAGCAGAACTCCAGCGGACGTGTGCGCGTAATACTGGGATCGAGTTGCCGCAAGGAGCCGGCCGCAGCATTGCGCGGGTTGGCAAAGGTTTTGGTACCCGCTTCCCGGGCACGCTCATTCAGAGCCTCAAAGCCAGCCTTGTTGATAAAAACCTCACCGCGGATCTCGAGCACGACGGGCCAGCCTTCCCCGCGCAGCTTCAGCGGGACATTACGGATGGTGCGTACGTTGCTGGAGATGTCCTCGCCGGTACTGCCATCACCGCGTGTGGCACCGCGCACCAATTGACCATTCTCATAGAGCAGACTGACCGCCAGACCGTCCAGCTTTGGTTCGCAGCAGTACGCCACCTGTGCATCATCGCCAACACCGCCGCCAAACAAATCCCCTGCGGGCAAATCCAGCCCTTCACGTACACGCCGATCGAAGTCACGCATGCTGTGCTCGTCGAAGGCGTTACCCAGGCTGAGCATAGGTACGTCGTGGTTAACCGTTCCGAACGCGGACAAGGCCGATCCACCCACTCGCTGGGTTGGCGAATCCGCGGTGATCAGATCCGGCTGGGCCTCTTCGATAACTCTAAGCTCGTTGAACAGCCGATCGTATTCCGCATCGGGAACCGAGGGTTCATCGAGCACGTAATAGCGGTGATTGTGCAGGTCAATCTGTTCGCGCAATTCAATAACGCGGGCAGCCGGGCTTTGGGTTTGAGTCATGGCGAGTATCGGTTTGAGGTCTGGTGACGATTGTACCCAATGCCGACGAGGCCGTCAGGGGTTGCGTGTTTAAGGATGATGGGGTTAGTGGCCGAGCCTTCAGCGGAGGGGTCGGACCCTTCGCGGCGGGGCCGCCGCGAAGATCTAAAACCGGGCCTTCAACGGCGCTGGGTGTAGTGCTTGCGCTCAAACTCGGCAATACGCTGGCGGTAATGTTCGATGGTCTGGGCAGTCAGGACGCTGCGTTGTTCATCCTTGAGGTCGCCGCCAAGCTCATGGGACAGCTTGCGGGCAGCTGCAATCATTAGATCCAGGGCCTGTTTGGGGTGACGTGGGCCTGGTAGGCCCATGAAAAAGCTGACAGCGCGGACCCGATCATTATCCATCTCATCCAGATCAAACACCCCTGGCTTGAGCGCATTAGCCATGGAAAAAAGCACATCGCCGTTACCGCTCATGCTCTCGTGACGATGGAAAATATCCATGTCACCGTGGCGGAGACCGCTTTCCAGAATGCTTTGCAGCAGGGCTGAGCCGGCGAAACCTTCTTCGTCGCGCGCAATTACGTTAATCACCAGTACTTCCTGAACCTGAGCGGGAACTGCAACGGGCTCTTTGTCCGACACGTTTCGGGCCTGGGCGCCGCCGATGTCCTTTTTATCGCCAGGCGCCTTGGGTTTGCGTGCAGACTTATCCTGGGGCTGATTACCGGCCACAGGGTCGAGCAGAACGGGTACTGGATCGTCGAGATCCAGGCCCACCTGTTCAGGCTGGCGCCTGGTATGCGCATCGCGGATGTCGGCAGCTTCTGGGAGAATGGGCATATCATCGCCAAAATCGGGCTCTTCACGCTCCTGTCTTTCACGCTCTTCGCGGCCAAGTATACGTGGAGGCCCCAGCAATTCGTTGCTGTCTTCCTCTTCCGGCAAATCCTGGAGATTGCGTTCAAGCTTGAAGCGGATCCGTGATCGGCCGCCCATGCGGCGCCACCCATCAAACAGAATACCTGCGATTACCAGTAGGCCAATAATGATAAGCCACTCACGCAAACCGAAATCCATGAATATCCTGATCCTGTCTACAAATTCTGAACTGACGTCAACCGTCTGGCTGACACATGTTAACCGTTGACACTAGCATGCCCGGGCACAACTTTATAGCGTCGCCAGAGCGGCTGCTTCTTCAACATCAACTGTGACAAGCCGAGAACAACCGGGTTCATGCATTGTTACCCCGAGCAGTTGATCGGCCATCTCCATCGCTATCTTGTTATGCGTAATGTAAATGAATTGCACTCTCTTCGACATCTCTTTAACAAGTCGGGCATAACGCCCGACGTTCGCGTCATCCAGCGGCGCATCCACTTCGTCGAGCATACAGAACGGCGCGGGATTGAGCTGAAAAATGGAAAATACCAGGGCGATGGCAGTCAGTGCTTTTTCGCCACCCGACAAAAGATGGATGGTGCTGTTCTTCTTGCCGGGCGGACGCGCCATGATGGTGACGCCGGTATCAAGAAGGTCGTCACCAGTCAGCTCAAGATAGGCATGACCACCACCGAATACCTTGGGAAATAACGATTGCAGCCCATGGTTGATCTTGTCAAAGGTCTCCTTGAAACGACTGCGGGTTTCCCGATCAATTTTACGGATAACCTGTTCAAGGGTATTGAGTGCTTCTTCGAGGTCGGCATTTTGTGCGTCGAGGTAGCGTTTACGCTCAGACTGCTGTTGGTATTCGTCGATAGCCGCCAGGTTGATTGTGCCCAGCCGCTGAATACGTGCGTCCAATTGCGCCAGCTGCTGCTCCCAGACCGCTTCGGTGGCATCACCGGGCAGTAATTGGAGTACCGCCTTTAGCTCGTAGCCTGCTTCGAGTAACTGCTCCTGCATACCCTGACCCCGGGTTTGCAGGTCGCGGGCGATCAAACGCTGTTCGTCCAGTTGGGTGCGCAATACCTGCGCCTGTTGCTCGGCCTGGACGCGGCGTCGATCCTGATCGCGCATTTGCTGGTCGACGGCCTCTAGCGCCTGGCGCGCATTGCCGAGCTCCTGCTCTGCCTGCACGCGTTGCTCCAGCAGGGTCTCCAGCTCGATGCGTTGATCGTCCCCGGGGGCCTGGCTGTCTTCCAGTGTCATGCGCAGCTGTTCGCGACGCTCGCCCAGGCGTTCAACCTGAACGCCCAGACGCTCCAGTCCCTGGCTGGTGGAATCGTGCTGGGCGCGCAGTGACTGTACTCGCAGCTCCAGCTGATGCATGCGGTCCTTGTGCTGACGCGCTTGCTGGCGCGCCTGATCGAGTTTCTCGCGGACCTGATCGCGCTGGCGCAACAGTTCCTCGCGCTGACCCGCATCGGCTGCCATGTGATCTAGGGCGGCCTGCAAGGTCATGCGCGCCTCGCCAATCTGCTCCTGCTCTTCAATGCGCTGAGCGCGGATATCCTCCAGGTCATCAGTGATGCGCTGGCGCCGCGCATTGACCTGCTCCAGGCGGACCTGACGCGCCGACCACTGGGCCTTGAGATCACCCTGCTCACGGCTTTGGCTAGCCAGACCCTGCTGCAAACCATCGCGCTGTTGCTCGAGTTGGCGAATCCTTTCACGCAGTTCATCGACCCGCAGGGTGTCCTGTTCGAGACGCTGTTCCAGCTCTTCCACGCTCAACAGCAGGCCGTCGATTTCCTGCTGACGGGCAAGGACACCGGACTGGCTCTCTTCACCGCGCTGATAGCGCAGCCAGTTGCGACCCAACCAGTGGCCATCTGGGGTAATGATGGACTGATAATCGCCGAGCTCGTTACGACTGGCCAACGCGCTTTCCAAGGTATCTGCGATCTGTATGTTGCCAAGCCAGGGGGACAGGTCGAGCGTGCAATGCACCTTGGCCAGCAACAACTCGCCACCCACAGTTTTCAGATCGTTAGCTGGCTGACCAGCCTCGATCAAACGCAAACTTCCGTTATCGAAGCTGCCCAGGCGCTCGGCCATGCTGTCCAGATTATCCAGACTGACGGCCTGCAGGTCATCGGCCAGCACGGTCTCCACCGCCCGTTCCCAGCCACTGTCGACCTGCAGTTGCCCAGCCAGTTGCGGCAAGCCTTGCATACCCTGCTCGCCTAACCATTGCTGCACGCCTTGCCCCTGATCAAGGGCGGCCTGCTGCAGCGCTTCAAGAGAGGCCAGCCGGCCGTTCTGGCGCTGAATCTCTCCACGACGGATATCGCGCTCCTGGTGCAGGGCATGCAGGGTTTCGCGTTCCTGCTGAAGCATGTCGCTCAGATCTGTCAGCTGTTGTTGTTCGGTTTCGCTGCGCAGCTCCATCTCGGCCAACTGTTCGGTCAACTCCGCCAGCTCTTCGTCCAGCGGGCCGGAACTCAAACCACTACTTTCATCTTCAAGCCGCTGGATTCGCTCGCTGAGACGCTCTATCGCCTGTTCCAGATGACGAATACGCGATTGTTCGACCTCAGCCTGTTGCCGCGGCGCAGCGGCCTGCTGGTTGAACTGGTCCCATGCACTCTGCCAGGTCTGCATGGCTTCTTCGGCGGTATGCAGTTGCTCAGCGGTATCTTCGTCGGCCGCGCCGGCCATCTCCATCTCGGGCTCGACCTCGGCAAGCTCGTTGCGCAGATCGGCAAGCAGGGCCTGATCCTGACTGAGGTGGCTTTGCGCCTCCTGCCAGGCCAGCTCGGTTTCGTCGATATCATCGTACAGCTGGCGCTGGCGATCACGATTGAACTGCAAGACCTGTTCAATACGGCTGATATCTGCGCCCACACTGTAATAACGTGCCTGTACCTGATTGAAAGCTTCGGTCAGGTCCGCATGCTGGTCACGCTGTTTTTCCACTTCACTATCGGCATTGCGCTGCTCGGCGACCAGCGCTTCCATCGCTATCTCTAACTCGCGCACCCGATGTTCGCGCTCTCCCGTCTGTGCATCCAGTGCCTGCCAGCGTAAAGCCTGTAATTGAGCCTTGAGCTGGCGCTCCTCGGCCTTGTATTCCTTGTATTTTTCCGCTGACTGAGCCTGGCGCTGCAAATGCGCAAGCTGGCGCTCAAGCTCTTCACGCAGGTCGGTCAGGCGCGCGAGATTATCGTGGGTACGACGAATCCGGTTCTCGGTTTCGCGGCGACGCTCCTTGTACTTGGAGATGCCCGCGGCCTCTTCGATGAACAGCCGCAGTTCGTCGGGCTTGGCTTCGATCAGCTTGGAGATCATGCCCTGCTCGATGATCGAATAGCTGCGCGGGCCCAGACCGGTGCCTAAAAAAATATCGGTAATGTCGCGGCGTCGACACTTGGTGCCGTTGAGATAGTACTGATTCTGCGCCTCGCGGGTTACTCGGCGGCGAATGGATATCTCGTTGTAGCTGGCGTATTCACCCTTGAGCGAGCCGTCGCTGTTGTCGAAAATCAGCTCGATAGTGGCCTGCCCAACGGGCTTGCGGCTGTTAGAGCCGTTGAAGATGACATCGGTCATCGACTCCCCGCGCAAGTTCTTGGCCGAACTTTCGCCCATCACCCAGCGTACCGCATCGATGATATTGGATTTGCCACAGCCATTCGGCCCGACCACAGCGCCCATATTGGTCGGGAAGAATACCGTGGTCGGGTCCACGAAGGACTTGAAACCCGCCAGCTTGATGCATTTCAGTCGCATTCGATTGCCTGTCACAGGCTACAACAGGGATCGCGCAAGCTTAGCCGCGATGAATGTGTGCCAAATAAAACCGCATTTTTACCTGCTATGTACCCCAATGAGAAGCCCCTGCACGGAAATACCCTGTTACTGATCACGATTCGACCACTGGCCAAGCTTAAACGGGTGCGGCAAAATCCCTTTTCACTATTGAAATTGGATCTAGCCATGGCGTTGCAACCGGATATGGACCGACTTTACGACCAGCTGGTCGAGGAGGAGGATACGCGAGTGTGCAAGGACATCCCCGACGCGGCCTGCAGCAATGTGCCAACGAACTTCTTCCGTCAGGTAGCCGCGATTGTGCTGACCGGGCTGGGCGATACGCTGGCCAATCCCAAAACCACACTGGCCTGGCTGCTGGGCATTGTCGGCGCACCGACGGCTATGGTTGCTTGGCTGGTACCTATCCGTGATTCGGGCTCGATGCTGCCGCAACTCTTCATTGCTACCTATATACGCCAACAGCCCCTGCGCAAGCCTTTGTGGGTCATCGGCAGTCTGGCGCAGGCGGCCGCGTTGCTGGCGATGGGAGCCGCGGCATGGCTGACCGAAGGCTGGTTGGCCGGCCTGTTGATCCTAGGCTGTCTGGCGCTGTTCAGTCTGGCCCGCAGCGTCTGTTCGGTCGCAATCAAGGACGTGATGGGCAAGACGATACCCAAGACCCGGCGCGGCCGAATGCATGGGATGGCCTCTACTGTGGCAGGTACTCTGGCACTGGTATTCGGTGTGTATCTGATGCTGCGCCCGCCTGCGGATGACAACGTGCTGTTCTACGCGTTGCTGCTGGTTGGCTCGTCGATGCTCTGGATCGTCGCTGCCATTATCTATCAACATGTCGAGGAAACCCCGGGAGCCACCGAAGGCGGAGGCAGTGCGATCCGTGAGGCGCTGAGCCGGATTAGTCTGATGCGTGATGATTTGCCTTTCAGGCGCTTCGTATTGACCCGCGCGCTGCTGCTCTGTTCTGCCTTATCAGCGCCGTATTATGTTGTATTGGGCCAGGAGGTTGAGTCTTCCTTGAGCATGCTCGGTGCATTTCTGGTAGCCAATGGGCTGGCGAACAGCCTGAGCTCCATGTTTTGGGGCCGCATGGCTGACCTGTCGAGCCGCCAGGTGCTGACGCGCGCGGGCCTGCTGGCCAGCCTGCTGGCTCCGGTAGTAGTTGGACTTTACTGGTGGGGCAGCTTGCCTGCGTCGGCACAGCCGTGGCTGTTTCCTGCGGCATTCTTTGTGCTGGGGATCGCCCATAGCGGGATCCGCGTAGGCCGCAAAACCTATGTCCTGGACATGGCCGGCGGCAACAAACGGACGGACTATGTGGCCGTAAGCAATAGCATCATCGGTCTGTTATTGCTGAGTGCGGGATTTCTTGGCCTGCTGACAACGCTGATCGGCCCGGACGGCATGCTTCTGCTATTGTCGGGGCTTGGACTCTGTGGTGCTCTGCTATCGCTAAAACTGAAGGAGGTTCAATCCTGAACCCCCTTCAGCCCTTTGACGCGGATGCCTGCCACCTTGGCGACGACTTTGTCGACTGTCAGGGGGCTGGCTGATCTACCACCAGGGTTACCCTGTCGGGCGCACCCACGATCACTGTATCGATCCGACCCTGATGGCTGCCCTGCAGCGCATCGCCTGTCGGTGAAAGCCGAGCAGTAAGTTGCAGAGCCTGTCCTTCGAGCAATCGAACATCCGGCAACATGGCGTCGCTTGAACTCAGCGCTATATCGACTGGCAGTTCATTGATACTGAACCGTCTGGCAACCAATGGCATCGGCGGTCCCTGCGGATCACGCGCAAAGAGAAATACCACCGCCTCGGGACCCATGGTATCTGCAATCCCTTCGCCCAACTCTAGGCGCACGCGAATAACGGCGCCATCGTCCGCTATCGCTTCAGAGGCCTGAGTATCGGCAATACCCAAACGCTCACGGGCACGTTGAATACCACCCTGAATGGCTTGAGCTCCCGCGCTCTGCGGTGGCGTTACGACCAACAGACGCTCCCAAAAACTGATCGCTCCCGGGTAGTCGCCGCTTTCAAAGGCCGCGATACCCAGCAGGCCCAGTGCGGTGGGCTCATTGGGGTCGAGCTCTAGCGATTTATCCAGCGCGGCCACAGCCGCGCTGTCGAGCTTATTGTCGTTGGCAAAGAAACGCGCCTGAGCCAGCTGCGCCAGGACATCCGGGCGATCACCCAAACGTTCCAGGCTTTCGCCAAAGGCCTGCGCGGCGTCCGTGGGTCGCTGGGCAGACAGATAGCCCCGACCGAGCATATACCAGGCTTCGCCGCTCTCGGGCTGAACCTGGGTGATGCGCTCCATCCGCGAGATCATCTGCTCCAGATTGTCGGGTTGACCGCTTACCTGCATCTCGCGATATAGCGCCACACCACCGGGATTACCCCAGGTGAGGTACAACGCAGCAACCACCACGGGTAAAACGCCTGCGGCGCCCACCAGCAGCCAGGGCGCCCCGCGGCGGCGCTGACGACGCTCCGGCAGATCCGTATCCGCCAACAGCAGGCGGCTGGCCTCTTCGAGGGTGGAGTCCCGCTGCGCGGAACTAATCTCGCCCGTCACGACCTGCGCGTCCAGTTCTTTGATGCGCTCCTCGTAGAGCGCGATATTCAGCGCGGTACGATCAACCGTCTTATGCTGGTGGCGACGCCATAATGGCCAGAGAATAGCGAGCATTCCCAGCCCGACCAGCACGATACTCGATAACCAGAAATCAATCATTGCGGGGCTTCTTCTCCAGCAGGGCTTTCAGGCGTTGTTGCTCTTCGGGGCTGAGATGTTCCTCACCAGCGGTTTTAAATACCTTCTGTCGGCGGCGCAACATGACCACAAGAACCAACAGACCAGTAACCAGAAAAACCGCCGGTGCGAACCATAACACCGCCGTTTGAGCAGTCAATGCGGGGCGATAGCGAACAAACTCGCCATAGCGATCAACCATGAAATCGACCACTTCCTCGTTGCTGCGCCCTTCCTGCAGCATCCGGTAGATTTCCCGACGCAAGTCGTTGGCAATGGGCGCATTGGAATCGGCAATATTCTGGTTCTGACACTTGGGACAGCGCAGTTCGGTGCTCAGGTAGTAAAAGCGGGCACGCTGCTCCTCACTGGAGAACTCATAGGTATCAATCGCCGCCAGCGCGGAAAAACTTGCGAATATCAGAGCAATAACGCCAAGGAACCGGATCATGGTTGCGCCTCATCGACAAGAGCCTGGTAGCGTGCGGCCAGATCACTTTCCCATACGCGCTCATCGATCACGCCAATAAACTTGTAGCGAATGACGCCCTGGGCATCGACAAAAAAGGTCTCCGGTGCCCCGTAGACTCCTAGATCCAAACCAAGCAGCCCCTTTGGATCGCTGATATTTAACTGGTAGGGGTTATGCAGGTCGCGCAGCCATGTTCGGGCAGACTCGGTGTCATCCTTGTAGTTGACGCCGTGAATGACCACGCCATCAGCCGCCAGCTTGTTAAGTACCGGATGTTCAACCCGACAGGCGACGCACCAGGTTGCCCAGACATTGACCAGTGACGGTTGGCCGAGCAGATCCTGCTCGGTCACCACCGACTCACCCGCCTGCACTGAGGGCAATGAGAACGCCGGAAACTGCTTACCTACCAGCACCGAGGGCAGATCCTTGTTATCGAGATACAGCCCCTTGAACAAAAACCCAAGCATCAACAAGAACAGGACCAGTGGCAGTAACAGGAGTCCACGTCTCATTAAGTTGCCTCCTTGGCCGACAGCACCGATTTGTCCTTGGTAGCCTTCAATCGATAGCGCTTATCGGTTGCCGCAAGCAAGCCGCCAAAGGTCATAAACAATGCACCTCCCCATATCCAGCGGACAAAGGGCTTGATATGCACACGCATCGCCCAGGCTTCACCCTCTAACGGCTCGCCCATCGCCACAAACAGGTCACGGGTGAAACCAGCATGAATATCTGCCTCGGTCATGATCTGATTCTGCACGGTATACAGCCGCTTGTCGGGCCTGAGAGTGGTGATTTCGCGGCCATCGCGAAAGACCACAACGGTGGCTCGATCGGCCTGCCAGTTCGAGCCCTCATAGTGCTCAGTGCCTTCGAACACAAAACGATACCCGCCCAGTTCCACATCATCGCCGGGGGCCATCCGCAGGTCGCGCTGAGTATCGAATAGACTGGCGCCAATCACGCCGACTGCACACACAGCCATGCCAATATGCGCCAGTGTCATACCCCAGTAACTGCGGGGCAATGCCGCCAGTCCACGGGACAATCCTTTATTACGCGTCTTGTAAAAAATATCGCGCAGGCTGACTCCGACCACCCAGAAGACCAGCAACAACATACTGCCGACCGCCAAGTGGTGATCACCAATCCAGATGGCCAGGCCAACAGCGCCGATCGCCGAGAAGAGCAACACCCATTTCAGCTGATTGAACAGCCAAAGCGTGGGGGTGTCCTTCCAACGGCTAACCATCCCGACTCCCATGGCGGCAAGCAATAGCGCCATCAAGGGTACAAACAGCGCGTTGAAGTACGGAGGGCCGACCGATACCAGGGTGCCACTGACCGCTTCCAGCACCAGCGGGTAGAGTGTGCCCAGCAGGATCATAAGTGCTGACACCACCAGGATGACGTTATTGATCAGCAGAAAGGTTTCCCGCGACCAGAGGGCGAAACCGATTTGGCTCTTCACTACGGGTGCTCGCAAGGCATACAACACCAACGAGCCGCCGGTAACCAACAACAGGAAGGCAAGAATGAACACGCCACGCTCGGGGTCGGTGGCGAAAGCATGTACCGATGTCAGCACACCTGAGCGGACCAGGAAAGTCCCAAGCAAACTCAACGAGAAAGTGGCAATGGCCAAGAGCACGGTCCAGCTCTTGAAAACACCACGCTTCTCGGTAACGGCCAACGAGTGAATAAGTGCTGTGCCGACCAGCCAGGGCATAAATGATGCATTTTCTACCGGATCCCAGAACCACCAGCCACCCCAGCCGAGCTCGTAATAGGCCCACCAGGAACCCAGTGCGATACCCAGAGTCAGGAACGCCCAGGCAATAATGGTCCAGGGTCGTGACCAACGCGCCCAGGCAGCGTCCAAACGGCCACCCAGCAATGCTGCTATAGCAAAGGCAAAAGCAACCGAAAAACCCACATAGCCCATATAGAGCATGGGTGGGTGTACGATCAGACCAAAGTCCTGCAGTAGCGGATTCAGATCATTACCATCAGCAGGATAAAACGGCAGTTGGCGGTCAAAGGGGTTGGAGGTCATCAACATGAACAGCAAAAAACCGACTGCAATCATGCCCATGACAGCCAGCACTCGGCTGAGCATCTCTGGCGGCAGATCCCGGGAAAAAATAGCGACAGCAAAGGTCCAGATTGACAGGATCAAGGCCCAGAGCAGCAGCGAACCTTCGTGGCCGCCCCATACGGCGCTGACGCGGTAGTACCAGGGCAATGCCGAGTTAGAGTTGAGCGCTACGTAAGTGACGCTAAAATCATTGGCGACGAATGCCTGTACCAGACAGAGAAAGGCAAAGAGAACGAACAGACATTGGCCGATTGCCGCCGGCTGGGCAAATCCCATTGCCAGAGTATCACCACGCCATGCGCCATACAGCGGCACCGTCGCCTGCAACAACGCCAGTATCAGTGCGATGATCAGGGCTAATTGGCCTAGCTCGGGAATCATGTTATCTCCTCAATAACCGGACGCCGTTTCGGCGTCCCGTTTCATTTGATTGACCTTTTCCATCGCCATGGCCACTTCCGGCGGCATGTATTCTTCATCGTGTTTGGCCAGCACCTCGTCGGCTACCAACAGGCGATCTTCATTGAGCCGCCCGAGGGCAACGATACCTTGCCCCTCTCGAAACAGGTCCGGAAGAATACCGCTGTAGGAAATCAGGACCTGTCTGGCGCCATCAGTGACTGCAAATTGGGTGTCCAGGCTGTCCTTCGAGCGTTTGACACTGCCCTCCACCACCATGCCGCCGGCACGAATACGTGCATCCGTTGGCGCTTCACCGCCGGCAATCTGACTGGGGGTGTAAAACAGGTTGATATTCTGCTGCAGAGCGCTCAACGCCAGACCGACAGCAACGCCGACCCCCAGCACTACCAGCACGATCAAAATCAGACGTTTCCTGCGCTGGGGATGCATCACACCTCCTCCCGGCGCCGGCGCCGTGCGTGCAAGCTGACCAGACGTTGGCGTGCCAGCCAGGGCTGCAGCACGTTGAGCGCCAACACAACGAATGTGATCGCATAGGCGGACCAGACATAGGCTCCGTGGCCATCCATGGCAAAAAAATCGGGCAGGCTGTTCATCGGACTTTCTCCAGGGCATCGCGCACCCAACGAGTATTATGTTCACGACGCAAGACTTCCAGGCGCATGCGCATCAATAAACTGACAGTGAACAGGGCGTAAAAGCCCAGCACCATGAGCAACAGAGGAAACCACATCTCTACCGGCATTGCCGGCTTTTCGGTGAGCTTAAATGTCGCAGGCTGATGCAGCGTGTTCCACCAGTCCACCGAGTACTTGATGATCGGGATATTGACCAGACCCACGATCGCCAGCACGGCGGTGGCCTTGGCCGAGGTATCGCGGTTACTGATCGCCTGACTCAACGCAATAATGCCAAAATACAGGAACAACAAGATCAACATGGAGGTAAGCCGTGCATCCCAGACCCAGTAGGTGCCCCAGGTTGGCTTGCCCCAGATGGCGCCGGTTACAAGCGCTATAAACGTCATCCAAGCACCGATAGGGGCAGCGCAGCGAAGCGCGACATCTGCCAGCTTCATGCGCCAAACCAGGGTGACGATACCGGCTACCGCCAGCATCATGTAGCAGGACTGCGCCACAAATGCCGCGGGCACGTGGATGTAAATAATCCGAAAACTATTACCCTGTTGGTAGTCCTGCGGCGCAAAGACCAACCCCCAGACAGTGCCTACCGTCAACAATATAAAGCTGGCGACAGCAATCCAAGGCAGCCAGCGGCCACTAATATTGTAAAACGATTTGGGCGAACCCAGCTTGTGGAAGAAAGTCCAGTTCATAGCATGTCATCCCCGCCAATCATTCACTTACCCCGATGCGCAGCCCTGCGGCAATTGCCACTGGCGACAGACTCAGCGCCAGCACCGCCAGGCAACCCAGCCATAATGCATAGCCCGCCACCGGCAAGCCCTGAAGCGCTGCCTCGACCGCACCGGTACCCAGAATCAGTACTGGAATGTACAGGGGAAGGATCAGCAGAGCCAGCAACACACCGCCACTTTTCAAGCCAACGGTCAGCGCCGCGCCGACCGCGCCGAGCAGGCTGAGTACCGGGGTCCCAAGCAACAAGCTCAGAACCAGTGCCGGCAACACCTTGGCAGGCAGCGACAGCATCAATCCGAACAAGGGCGACAGTACGACCAGTGCCAGCCCGCAAACCATCCAATGGTGCAACACCTTGACCAGCACCATGAGCGATAATGGGTGGGGTGAGAGCACCCACTGCTCCAGTGATCCGTCTTCATAATCGCTGCGAAACAGCCCATCGAGGGACAGCAATGTGGCCAATAGGGCCGCCACCCAGATCACTCCCGGCGCCATCGTGCGGAGCATGCTCGGCTCAGGGCCCACTGCCAGTGGAAACAAACTGATCACGATGGCAAAAAACACCAGCGGGTTGAGCAGCTGGCCAGGGCGGCGCCATGCGAGGCGCCATTCACGACAAAACAACAACCAGATAATCTGCAGCATCAGGTCACCTGCCCCAGATCCAGAGAGCGCAGACCGGACAGGTGATCCAGACTATGGTGGGTAGTCAGAACAACAATGCCTCCGCTGGCAGCATGGGCCATAACGTGCGCTTCAAGTGTCGCTACGCCGCCGCGATCAATAGCAGTAAAGGGTTCGTCGAGAATCCACACCGGATGAGCTTCCAGATACAACCTGGCTAGAGCCACACGGCGCTGCTGTCCAGCGGAGAGATGATCGCAGGGGACATCCTCGAACCCGCGCAACCCCACCTTCTGCAATGCCTGCCAGATCAACTCGCGGGATACCGGCTTGCTCAACGCACAGAGCCAGCTGAGATTTTCTTCGGCGCTCAATGCACCCTTCACCGCAGGCGCATGACCGATGTAGAGCCGACTTTGACGCCAAGAATCTCGGCCAGTGCCGGCAAAGACAGAAACTTCGCCGTAGCGGATATCGCCGGCGGCCGCTGGCAACAGACCTGCAAGTATCCGTAACAGGCTGGTTTTACCCGAACCGTTTGGCCCGGCCACCTGCAGCACATCACCAGGCTCAAGACGTAGCGACAGGTCCTCAAACAGCTCACGCTGGTCGCGTTCGCAGGCCAATTGCCGAATGTCTACAGGCTGTGATTTCACCAGATCTCCACACTGTGTTCCCAGTCTTGCCGCACAGTATTCATGTTTGTCAGGCCAGGGCCGCTATACTTGGTTTAGACTCAAACGGCAAACAGGTCAAGCTGTCGCAAGGCTTGAACATTATACATACAGCCCCCCTGACGGGCCCCATGATTTACATCAATATGTGACCCCATGGCATCTGACTTTAGACTACCTCCAAATCTCGCCGCGCCCTCTGTTACGGGGGCTGCAGCCAAGCCTCAGGATCCAGCGGCCTTAGCTTTGAAGCTGCTGCGGCCTATTGACGCATTGCTGTTGCCGCCGGGGCAGACTCGCCCCGCCGAAGTCGTCAGCAGCACAATCAATGGCAATCAGTTCAATCTGATTCTGCGCCTGGCCCAACAGCAAGCCAGCCCCGCGACCCCGCGGACAGAGATTGCTGCCAGTAGCCCGCGAGCAGTCGCTAATGGCACTCAGATGCTGATCCAGGCGGTCAGCCAGTCGCAACTCATGGCCATATTGCAACCCAACGGCAAGCCAGCGGCTGGGATTGTAGAGACCCTCGCCCGCCTTAACCCCGGTCAGTTTCCTGCGGGCATGACAGTACAGGCTCGCGTCATCAGTCAGCAAGCCCTTGATCAAGGTCGTTTCGCCATTCTGGTCAAGGTTCTGCAAGGCGCCAACAGCGGCATCAACCTGAGCTTGACCAGCGACAAGCCACTCGAGCCTGGCAGCCTGCTGACAGCGCGAGTTGGCACTCAAGGGGAGCTCAGGGTGCCTGACCCGGGTCGCCAGTTATTACAGCAGGCACTGTCCCAGGGACTGCGCGACACCTTGCAAAGCCAGGGCTCAGCCGAGCCACTAATGAATCGCCTGCAACAATTGACCGTCGGCACGGCCCTTCCCGGCGAAGCAGGTAGCGTTAAGCTCACTGCGCAGGTGGATAGTGCTGTGCGCCAGGTCCTTCAGCAGCTTGCGACACCGGCCCAGCTGATGACTCCCAAAGGCGTGGAACAGGCGGTGCAGCGCAGCGGTCTTTTTATGGAACCTAACCTGACTCAGCTCGCCAGCCTGCTCAAGACAGATCCTAGCGGAACGGTGCCGGCCGGTGCTCGCGGCGATGCCGCAGCCACACCCGCCGGGAATGCTCCCCTGCCCCAGCCGGTACTGGCCAAACTGCTCTCCGCGTTGGCGGCCCTGCCAGTCAATCCCGGCGAGCGGCCTCTGCCCGGCGCGGACCTGAAGGCGGCACTGATCAATCTGTTGATCAATGTGCAACAACAATTGCCACCGGCTGCGCTCAAGGCCGTGACTATGCCACCCGCGCCCTGGGCCCAGGGCGTGGGTGGCTTCCCACTGCCAGCCAGGGCTACGCGCGCGCTCGCCGAAACGGCGGACCTGGGCTCACTACTGCGCTTGACCGCCGCACTGCTATCACGCATTCAACATCATCAGCTACAGAGCCTGGGTCAGTCACACAGTTTTAGCGACGGCAGTACACAGACCACTTGGCAACTTGAAATCCCCCTGCGCGACGGCCAGCAGTTCAATCATGTGCAGGTCCGTATTCAACGGGATGATGAGGCACCCAGAAAAAAGGGTGCCGAGCAGGCACCCTTCTGGGAAGTGCGCCTGGCCTTCTCACTGGATCACCTGGGCTCGATACAGGCGATCGCCCAATTGAACAAGGGCCGGGTGAACACCCAGTTCTGGGCGGAGCAACCCACAACCTTGTCGCTCCTCAATATTGAAATCAGACTGCTGCGCGATCGATTGCTGGCCAAAGGGTTAGAGGTGGGCGAAATCAGCTGTCATCAGGGTTCACCACCGCAGCCCAATCAGCCACTGCAGCAACGCTGGATCGATGAGGTGACATGATGAGCAACAATCGCGAAGCGATCGCCCTGGTCTACGACGGCGATAAGTCACCCACCCTCACTGCGAAAGGCGAAGGTGATCTGGCTGAGCAGATCATTCAGCTGGCAATGGAGTACGAGGTACCCATTTACGAAAATGCCGAACTCGCCAAAGTGCTGGCCCGGCTGGAGCTCGGCGATCAGATACCCGAGGCCTTGTACCGCACCATTGCTGAAATCATTGCTTTTGCCTGGTATTTGAAAGGCAAGACGCCGGAAGGCTTTGTGCCCCCTGATGAGTCACTCTGACCTGCCGACTCAGGGCTTGCGCGCCTCATGCAATCGAGCGACCAGCTCGGCTTCGGCTTTGGACAGGCCGCAGGATTGCGTTAGATCTTCGACACTCGCACCGAGACTGACCAGCCGTGCTGCCTGATTGTAAGGCAGTGATTGGGGATCGTGCTGTTCGATACGCTGCTGCTTGTCTTCCATGCGTTTAAACAGATCGCGCAGGGCAACCAGATCCTCACCCATGCGAATACTACCCTGCTGGAACGTACTCACATCGTTCTTGAGCTGTTGCAGGCGCTGGACCTGAAGCTCATCGAGTGCCTTCAGCTGACGCGCTATGCGTCGGTTGGCCATATACAACGCGAGCAACGCGGCGACCAGGGCGCCAAGGCCCAGTCCCAGGAACAGCATCAGCAGGGCACCGGTATCAATCATGCCGCTCAGAATCCCTGCAACTCAGCCCACTCGTCTTCGCTCATCATCTTTTCCAGATCAACCAGGATGAGCAGTTCGTTGTTCTTGTTGCACACGCCCTGAATGAATTTGGCTGATTCGTCGGTTCCCACATTGGGCGCTGTTTCGATCTCGGACTGACGCAGATAGACCACCTCGGCTACGCTGTCGACCAGAATGCCGACCACCTGTTTGTCGGCTTCAATAATAACAATACGCGTGTTATCGGTAATCGGTGCCGGTGTCAGGCCAAAACGCTGGCGGGTGTCGATAACCGTCACTACATTGCCGCGCAGATTAATGATACCCAGCACGTAGGAAGGCGCACCAGGGACCGGGGCGATCTCGGTATGGCGCAGCACTTCTTGGACCTGCATCACGTTGATACCGTAGCTTTCGTTATCAAGGCGAAAGGTCACCCATTGCAGGATCGGATCTTCAGCGCCCTTTGAACTGTTATTTTGCATTATCTCGGTTCCCGATCTTCAAATTTGCCAATCCCGCCAAGCGGCAGCGGAACGCCGGTTTTACTGCAATAGTCCCATCATACTCCATGGCAGGGCTACACCAATGCCCTGCCCCCTTGCTTGTGCTGTCCCTGATCCGCCGCTATCAATCCAGCCAGCGCCGATACGTCAAGCAATGCACACATCTGATCGATCACCGTGCCGGCCAGCCACGGCCGCTTGCCCTGCTGGGAGCGCCATTTGACCTGATCAGGCTTCAACTTGATCGATCGACTGACGCCGTGAACCGCCAGACCCCAATCATAGCCTTCAACCGAGATGACAAAACGCAGCCCCTCCTGTAGGGCATCGGTGTAGCGTTCGGGCATAACCCAGCGCGCGGTATCCAGGACTTTCAGATTGCCGCCGACCGTCGGCAGTATGCCGAGAAACCAGTCAGGCTGACCGAAAAGCGGAGTGATTTCCGCGTCCAGAGCATGAATTGTACCCAGGGATACCAAAGGCACTGCCAGGGTCAAGCCAGCCACGTCAAACAACAGAGCTTCAAATGGCTGCTCGCGCCAGGCGGCCTGGACCCTCGTGTGCGGCACCGGCGTATTAACTACCGCTGGAGCCTGCTCGACCTCAAGCGCAATTTCAGCAGGAGCCTGGACCCGATTTTTGACCTCCGGCCGGCTGCGGCGCTCCACGAATGACTCGGCTACGGTTGTCTGGGCGATTGCAGCGGCCGCCTCTGGCACGTCGGTAGCAACCGGTGCGGATGCAACCGGTTCCTGCTCGGCAAGCAACAGCTCACTGGAGGCATCCTGCAGCAAGGCATCCAGATAGTTCTGGATCGTCTGTTGCGGGATATATTGTTGAACGGGTAAAGGTTTGTTCATGGATTACTTGTCAGGTTGCGAAAACTTGGCTTGCCCGGCAAAGCAGGGTTATATCCCTTTATCGGCCAGGCTTTGCTGAGCATTAACTGCGATTGCACTCAGGCCACCTTGTCGCGACGGGGTAACGATTGCGCCAGCAGATAGCGAAGCAGCGCGCGATAGGCCAGAACTCCACGGGCATTGTTGTCGACACGAGAGGGTACCAGTCCAGCCAGGCTGGCATCACGCAACTTGGTGTCGATCGGAATGTAGGCCTGCCATAGATGATCAGCGTAATCGTGGCGCAATGAGCGCAGCGTGCTCAAGGATGCCTGGGTACGACGATCGAACAGCGTAGGTACGATGGTATAGGGTAGTGCTTGCTTGCGCGAGCGGTTGACCATATCCAGCGTGTGCACCATGCGTTCCAGCCCCTTGAGAGCGAGGAACTCGGTTTGCACCGGGATCACCAGTTGTTCGCAGGCAGCCAGAGCGTTGATCATCGACACGCCAAGCAACGGAGGGCTGTCGATCAGAACAAATTGATAGTCGTCCCACAACTGGGTGAGTGCCCGCGACAGCACCAGACCAAAACCGCCCTGCATAGCCGACTGACGCTCCAACGTGGCCAACGAGGTGCTGGATGGCATCAACTTGATATTCTCGTGAGAGGTCTCCAGCAGCAACGCCGCCGCAAGGCCTTCGGGCACCTGGCCCTTGTGCTGAAACAGATTGAATACGCTGCTGGTCAGGCTGTCGGGATCATGACCGAAATAGCTGGTCATCGACCCATGCGGATCCAGATCGACCACCAGAACACGCTGCCCCTGATCGGCCAGCAATCCAGCCAGGGCTACCACAGTGGTGGTCTTACCCACGCCGCCCTTCTGATTGGATACAGCCCAGACTTTCATGCCCTTCCTCCGACAACAGATTGACGCGCGAAGCACGTCACGATAAACCAGCAAATCTACAAAGCAGGAGTCGTGCCAGAACCGCTTGGGGCCGCTTGCGGCGCCCCCGACTCGATCCGCGCTTCACGCATTGTATCGACTTCCCTTGCCTCCTCTGTTGCGAATGCTTCTTGACGGCTATCGGTGAAACGTGACACCAGTAAAACCACCCTACGATTCGCACGACGCCCGGCAGCCGTCGTGTTATCAGCCACCGGGCGGTACTGACCATAACCTACGGCAGCCAGCCGACCCGGGTCGACACCGTTGTTATCGAGCATGCGCACGACACTCGCAGCGCGGGCGGCAGACAGCTCCCAATTGGTTGGATAGGCTCGCGAACGAATTGGAATATTGTCGGTGAATCCCTCGACATGGATGGGATTCTCGTAGGGCGCCAGAATTTTGGCTATACGCTCGATCAAGGTAAAGGCCGCGTCCAGCGGCAACGCATCACCGCTAGGAAATAACATGCCCGAGTTCAGCTCGATCTCGATCCATAGTTCGTTCCCGCGAACCTCCAGATCCCCTGCCTGAATCATATCGCCAAAAGCCGCCCGCATGGCATTGGCAATATCTTCCAACGCCTCACCCCCAGCTCCTGCCGCATCGTTACCATCGGTACCGGGTGCCTCGCTGACAGCGATGCCGCGAGGTATGTTATCGCCCACCTGAATTGGATCGATGGTGCGTTGGGGCTGATTGAATGCGCCAACCAGGGTATCGGACAGGACCTTGTACTTGCCTTCATTGACCGATGAAATGGAATACATGACGACAAAAAAAGCAAACAGCAGCGTAATGAAGTCGGCATAGGAGACCAGCCATCGCTCATGGTTTTCGTGCTCTTCCTGACGTCTGCGGCGCATGGTCGGCTCCTGCGATTGAGCTAGTCGAGAAAACCTTCCAGTTTCATCTCGATGGAGCGCGGATTCTCGCCTTCGGCGATCGAAAGCAGACCTTCAAGCAACATCTCGCGATACCTCGATTGCTGGAGGACAACCGACTTGAGCTTGTTAGCGACCGGCAGCAGAAACAGGTTGGCAAGCGCGACCCCATATATGGTCGCAACGAAGGCAACCGCGATACCGGTGCCCAGCATGGAAGGGTCTGCCAGATTACCCATGACGTGAATCAACCCCATGACCGCGCCAATGATGCCGATGGTCGGGGAATATCCGCCCATACTCTCATACACCTTGGCAGCCATCAGATCATGACCTTCACGGGTTAGCAGATCGACCTCGAGAATACTGCGCAGCGCTTCCGGTTCGCTGCCATCAACCAACAATTGCAGCCCCTTGCGGGCAAAGATATCCGGCTCAAGCTCGGCAATCTGCTCGAGGCCGAGCAACCCTTCCTTGCGCGCAATGGTGCTCCAACCGATCACTTGATTGATACCCTCCTGCAGCCGATTACTTGGGGGCAGGAAAATCCAGCGAGAAATAACCAGTGCGCGCTTGAATACATTCAACGGCGTCTGAATAAAGACTGCGCCCAGGGTGCCACCAAATACGATCAGGGCCGCTGGCCCGTTAACAAGAGCTGCAGCATGACCGCCTTCGAGGTAGTTACCGCCAAGTATTGCGACGAACGCAAGAATAACCCCTATGATGCTGAGAATATCCATCAGCTGAGCTCCGCCAGATACCGGCCAATATCATCCAGACTATAAATACCATCGGCCAGATCGGCCTTGGCTATAGCCATGGGCATGCCATAGATCACACAACTGGCCTCATCCTGCGCCCAGACATCGCTACCCGCCTGTTTAAGCATCCGCGCCCCTTCGCGCCCATCTGCCCCCATGCCGGTGAGAACCACGGCAAGCACTTTGTCGCGAAATGCCTTGGCGGCTGAACCAAAAGTCACGTCCACACAGGGTTTGAAATTGAGCCGATCATCGCCGGGCAAGATCCGCACGATGCCACGGCCGTCAAGCATCATCTGTTTGCCACCCGGAGCCAGCAACGCGACGCCGGGGCGCAAGGTGTCACCATCTTCGGCCTCTTTAACGCTGATGCGGCATAACTTGTCGAGCCGTTCGGCAAAGGCCTTGGTAAATGCGGCCGGCATGTGCTGAATCAATAGCAGCGGAGCGGGAAAGCTGGCCGGCAATTGGGCCAGCACTTTTTGCAGTGCAACCGGCCCTCCGGTTGAGGTACCGATAGCGACTAGTTGGTAGTGTTTTTTGCGAGGCGGCGGACTATTGCGACTGGGGGCAGCCGCTGGGCGAGATACCGCCGGATCGCTGGGACGCAGGGCCGGTCGCAAGCTGCCTGCAGATGTTGCAGGCGGAGCACTGACAGTGCTGAGCCCCAGGGATCGTCGATTAGTGCGCGCCAGGGTATGCACGCGCTCACACAAGAGCTGACGAACCTTGTCAGGATTACGCGATATGTCTTCAAAATTCTTTGGCAGGTAATCTGCGGCACCGGCGTCAAGTGCGTCCAGGCTGACCCGCGCACCCTCGTAGGTGAGCGATGAGAACATCAGCACCGCAGTGGGACAGCGCTGCATAATTTCGCGAACCGCCGTGATACCGTCCATCACCGGCATCTCGTAATCCATGGTAATCACATCGGGACGCAGCGCCAACGCCTGATCCACCGCTTCACGACCGTTAGAAGCAGTGCCCACTACCTGAATCTGTTTATCACCCGCCAGAATTTCCGTGAGTCGCCGACGGAAGAATCCGGAGTCGTCCACCACCAACACCTTGACTACCATAAGCTATCTGCTCTCCTGAAACGTGTCTGACACAGCGCACCGAGACGGCATATCTGTATCCATATAATGGCGGCAGCTGTCAGGAGCGACGTGCGTAACGCTTGAGCAAGCTGGGTATATCCAGGATCAGAGCGATGCGGCCGTCGCCGGTAATAGTCGCTCCGGACATACCGGGAGTACCTTGCAACATCCGTCCCAGAGGCTTTATCACGACCTCTTCCTGACCGACCAGCTGATCCACTACAAAACCAACACGTTGAGTACCAACCGAAACGATCACGACACTGGCAGCCGACCGGTCGGATGTGTCCTCGACGCGCGGCATCAGCCAGCGCTTCAGGAAGAACAACGGTAGCGCCTTTTCGCGCACTATGATGACTTCCTGACCGTCAACGACGTTGGTACGTGACAGATCAAGATTATAGATTTCATTGACGCTGACCAGCGGTAATGCAAAAGCCTGATCGGCCAGCATTACCATCAGGGTCGGCATAATCGCCAGAGTCAGAGGAACCTTGATGGCGATAACCGTGCCTTGCCCCTTGACCGAGGTAATACCAATCGTGCCGTTCAGCTGAGAAATCTTGGTCTTGACCACATCCATGCCAACACCGCGGCCAGACACGTCGGATATTTCGGTCTTGGTAGAGAAGCCTGGCGCCAGAATCAGGTCAAAGCACTCGCTTTCTGTGAGGCGATCAGCCACTTCCTTTTCCATCATGCCTTTCTCGACCGCCTTGGCGCGCAATACCTCTGCATCCATTCCGCGACCGTCATCAGTAATCGTCAGCAGGATGTGATCACCTTCCTGCTCAGCCGCCAACACTACCTTACCGGTACGCGGCTTGCCTGCCGCCTCACGCTCAGCAGGCAGCTCAATGCCATGATCCACCGAGTTGCGCACCAGGTGGACCAAGGGATCGGCCAGGGCCTCGACCAGATTCTTGTCCAGATCGGTCTCTTCGCCAATCATGTCCAGGTTGATTTCTTTCTTCAAGCTGCGAGCAAGATCCCGGACTACACGGGGGAAGCGGCCGAATACTTTTTTGATTGGCTGCATTCGAGTCTTCATCACCGAAGACTGAAGATCAGCGGTGACCACATCAAGATTGCCAACAGCCTTGTTCAATTCCTCGTCGCCACTGCTCAATCCCAGGCGCACCAGGCGGTTACGCACCAGCACAAGCTCGCCGACCATATTCATGATCTCATCCAGCCTGGCAGTATCCACCCGCACCGTGGTTTCGACTGTCGGGTTGTCTGCTGCGGCTACCGTGCCCTTGTCCTTGGGTACTAATGGAATCGACGGAGGCATAGGCGGCACAGCGTTACTGCTCGCCTTACTGGCGGCTGATGAAGTGGATTTAACTGCAGGCTTGTTGCCAGGCGCGGGCGGAACAGACGCAGCAGCATGCGCAGGCGGGATCACAACTGACTCCTTGCCGGGTGCCTTGCCACCGCCGTGGAGTTGATCCAGCAGTGCTTCGAACTCATCGTCGCTGATGTGATCCGGAGCCTCAGGCACAAGAGCGGGTACAGCAGTAACGGCCGGGCTACCTGCTGTAGTCAGCCCGGGCGCAGCGCCCTTGCCATGGAGCTCGTCAAGAAGGGCTTCGAATTCATCATCATTGATGTCGTTTCCCGAGCCCGCTAGAGGCGTGGCACTGGAAGGAACAGCAGTCGGCGCGGTGATTAGAGTCTGCGCACTGGCAGCGGCGGAAGCACCCTTGCCATGCAACTGATCTAGCAGCGCTTCGAACTCATCATCGGTTATTTCGTCGCTTGCAGCCGGGGCAGCCGCAGGTGGTTCCGCGGTAACCGGACCGTGCAACGCATCCAGTAGCTGTTCGAATTCGTCGTCAGTAATATCGCCTTCGGCTACTGAGGGATCGGGCGTCTGGAAAGCAGGTGTTGCAGTCGCTGCTGGCTGCTCCGCCTGAGCAACGGAAGCCGGCATGGCCAACTGTGACAGCGCTTCGAGCAATGCCGGGGCGGCGGGAGTGGGTGGCAATCGCTCTCTGACTTCATTAAACATGGTGTTGACACTGTCCAGGGCCTGAAGCACCACATCCATGAGCTCGGAGTCGACCTTACGCTCGCCCTTGCGCAGGATATCGAAAACGTTCTCGGCAATATGACAGCAGCCCACCAGCGCATCGAGCTGCAGGAAGCCAGCGCCACCCTTGACGGTATGAAAGCCACGAAAAATAGCATTGAGCAGATTGGTATCGTCAGGCCGATTTTCCAGCTCAACAAGCTGTTCGGACAGCAACTCGAGGATCTCTCCAGCTTCAACCAGAAAGTCCTGGAGGATCTCTTCATCCGCATCAAAGCTCATGCATCCACTCCCGGGTCGCGCTTATTTTTAGAAGCCTAAACTGGATAGAAGATCATCGACTTCATCCTGCCCTGAGACAACATCTCCCTTTTTATCGGCATGAATCTGCGGACCTTCACCCCTGGAAGATACTTTTTTTGCTTCAGGGATGTCTTTCTTGTGCTCTATACCAACCATCCGGTCAACCTGGCCGGCCATGCGGACCAGATTAAGCAAACTTTCTTCGACGTCATGAACCAGGGTAATCACCTGCTTAATAACCTGCCCGGTGAGATCCTGATAGTCCTGAGCCATAACAATTTCGTTCAGCTGGCCGCTCACTTCCGCGGTAGAGGATTCCGTTTTCTGCAAGAACTCGCCGACGCGCTTATACAGATCACGGAACTCACCCGCAGCCATCTCGCGGCGCTGCAGCCGGTCCCAATCGCCGCGCAGTGCAGCGGCCTCCTGACCTATATTGGCAACGATAGGAGCACTACTGTCGACCAGATCCATGGTGCGATTGGCAGCTTTGTCGGTTAGCTTTACGACATAGTCGAGCCGGTCCGATGCATCGGATATACGAGTGGTATCGGCGTCATCTTCCAAAGCATGGGTGGTGTCGAGCTGAAAATTGACAATCGAATTATGCAGCGCACGCGTGAGCAGACCCACTTCATGATACAGCCCGCGATCACGAGCTTGATTGATTGCCTGGATGACCAATATAGCTTCGCCGAACTGTCCCTGCTCAAGGTAGTCGACCAGTTGTTTCGCGTTATCCTTCAAGGAGTGTTCGAATTCATGAGCGGTCGCCTGGCCGGGATCCTTACTTAACGCCATAACCTGTACCCCGGTTGTTATTTTGCCTGAACTCGCTCGAAGATCTTTTCGATTTTTTCCTTCAGTGCCAGAGCGGTAAAGGGCTTAACAACGTAGCCGTTCACACCGGCTTGGGCAGCTTCGATAATCTGGTCGCGCTTTGCTTCAGCTGTTACCATCAACACCGGCAGATGCTTGAGGCGCTCATCAGCACGCACCGCGCGCAACAGATCGATCCCGCTCATCCCGGGCATATTCCAGTCAGTTACCAGGAAGTCGAAGCTACCGCTCTGGAGCATGGGCAGCGCTGAGGTGCCGTCATCCGCCTCAGCCGTGTTGGTAAAGCCCAGGTCACGCAGCAGATTCTTGATAATACGTCTCATCGTTGAAAAATCATCAACAATGAGAATTTTCATATTCTTATCCAAGTCGACCTCCGTACACACCAGGAAGAGTGCAATGTCGCACCCCGTTAAGCTACTGGCCAAATAAGCCTTTCACATTTTATTGACGCCAGTGTAACCGGAGTCAGTGCAAAGTGTGGGCATTCTCCGGATGTTGGATGCAAAATCAATCATTTCGCCATCCAGTCAAGCGTGCCCGCAGGCGCGCAGCGCACTGGCTATGCAATTGGCTGACCCGCGATTCGCTAACACCCAGTACCGCGCCAATCTCTTTTAGATTCAATTCTTCATCGTAGTAAAGCGAAAGCAATAAACGCTCGCGTTCAGGTAAGGTATCGATCGCCTCGACCAGTGCAGTGCGGAAACGCTCATCCTCGAGCCCACCAAAAGGTTCTTCATCGCCGTGGGCATCGGCACGCGTGCCAGACTCAAGCAAGTCGTCAAAACTGAACAGTTTGCTGCCTGCGGTGTCGTTGAGGATGCCGTAGTAGTCCTCAAGACTCATTTCCAGTTCAGCAGCGATTTCCTGATCCTTGGCGTCACGGCCCAGTCGTGATTCGACTGCACGAACGGCATCACTGACCATGCGTGTATTGCGATGCACCGAGCGGGGCGCCCAATCGCCTTTGCGGACCTCATCGAGCATAGCCCCACGAATACGGATACCCGCATAGGTTTCAAAGCTTGCGCCCTTGGAGTTATCAAATTTGCCTGAAGCTTCCAACAAACCGATCATGCCCGCCTGGATTAAATCTTCAACCTGAACACTGGCGGGCAATCGCCCCAGCAGGTGGTAAGCAATACGCTTGACCAAGGGCGCGTACTGTTCGACCAGACGATCCTGGACGCCGACGGAACCCTGTGCGCGTGTATACATGCTTACCCCACCTGCCATTGATGTCATAGGCCTGTTCCAGTTTGCTGAACAAGACGTTCGACAAAGAATTCGAGATGCCCGCGCGGATTGGCCGGCAATGGCCAGGCATCGACCTTCTGAGCGATCCCGCGGATAGCCAGGGATGCCTTGCTGCGTGGAAAAGCGTCGAATACCGCACGCTGCTTTTGCACCGCCTTGCGTACATTCTCATCATAGGGCACTGCACCCACATACTGGAGTGCTACGTCGAGAAAGCGATCGGTTACCTTAGTCAACTTCCCAAAAACGATTCGGCCTTCCTGAGGGGTGTGGACCATATTGGCGAGAATCCGGAACCGCGTCATGCCGTGATCGCGATTGAGCAGCTTGATAAGTGCGTAGGCATCGGTAATCGAGGTGGGTTCATCGCAAACCACCACCAGCACTTCCTGCGCCGCCCGAACAAAACTGACAACGGAGTCGCCAATACCGGCAGCGGTGTCGACGATCAGCACATCGATGTTGTCGCCGATATCACTGAACGCCTGAATAAGCCCTGCATGCTGCTGGGGATTGAGGTTGACCATACCGGCAGCACCAGAGGCTGCTGGAACAATCCGGATGCCGCCCGGGCCATCGAGCAGAATATCGCGCAACTCACAGGTCCCCTCGAGGACGTCAGCCAGCGTGGCCTTGGGCCTGAGCCCTAGAAGGACATCGACGTTGGCCAGACCAAGGTCGGCGTCGAGCAGAACGACGCGGCGCCCCATGTCAGCGAGCGCGAGGCCTAGGTTGACCGACACATTGGTCTTGCCTATACCACCCTTGCCGCCGGTAACCGCAATAACCTGAACCGGATGTTTGCTGCCCATCTGCGTTGATTACCTTGTTATAAAATAGGGTTAGCTTGCCCGCTGAGTATGAAGTATACCGGCAAACACATCTGCCATGGCTTGATCAGCGGGCGCTTCGTTACCAGCCAGGCTAACGGCACGACTAACCAGTTGATGGCCGACTGCCTTGGCAATATCGTCCGGGATACGCTGGCCATCTGCCAAATAGGCTACCGGTAAACCCTGCTGCATGGCCAGACCCAATGCTTCGCCAAGCGTTGCCGCCTCGTCCACCTTGGTCAGCACGCAGCCGCTGAGGCCGCATACCTTGTAGGTATGATAAGCCGCCTTGAGCACCTGATACTGGCTGGTAGCTGCTAACACCAGCAAGGTGCTGACGCGGTGACCTAGTGCCGCCAGCTGATTGAGCTGACCTTGCAGGTGGGGATCCTGGGCCTGCAGGCCGGCGCTGTCCACCAATACCAGGCGCTTACCAGAAAACTCCTGAAGCACGTCCGCCAGGCTGTTTTGTTCGTCAACTACGCGTACAGGCACATTGAGAATACGCCCCAGGGTACGCAGTTGTTCGTGGGCACCAATACGATAGGTGTCCATGGTGACCAGCGCCACATGCTGGCTGCCATGTTTAAGCACATAACGCGCCGCCAGCTTGCCAAGGGTGGTGGTCTTGCCTGCACCCGTCGGGCCGACCAGCGCGATAACGCCGCCCTGATCGATGAGTTCTTCGCGCATAACCGGGATACTGTGCGCCAGATGCGCCAGCAGCATACGCCAGGCCTGACGTGTATTGGTTTCGTTGGCGACCAGCTGGAGCAGTTTCTGACTGAGCTCTGCAGGCAAGCCTAACTGAGTCAGTCGACGCCAAAGACTGGCCTGCTGTGGCCGCTGCTGGTTGACCTGACCCCAGGCCATGCTCCCGAGCTGGGCTTCAAGCATTTCGCGCAGACCCGCGATCTCGTCACGCATGGCGCTTAACCCGGAATAATTCTCCACCTCTGAATGTTTTTCTTTTGGAGCTGAAGGCCTGGCTTGCCGCGCCTCCGGAGCCGGCTCGGCAATTTCGTTATTAAGCCGATCGAGCAGATCGCGGGCGACCGGCGAGCCATCACGCACCGCCTGACGCATAGTCTCGCCGAATAGCTGGCGGTTGACGCTAGGTTGATCCGCTGTTCGGTCGCCGGCTTCCAGTTGGGCGCGCGCACTGACGATGCGCTCCTGGGTCTTCTTCAACTCCTGGCTCAGACCGGGTGTAGGTGGTGTCAGACGCGGCGCCTCGTAATCCACTGCGGCAGTAAGCTCTACGCCACCCACAACACGACGATTACCGATGATGGAGGCGTCAGCGCCCAGTTCCTCGCGTACCAGCTTCATCGCCTGACGCATATCAGCAGCAAAGAACCTTTTTACTTTCATGGCTGACCCACCCTTCTATTCGTTTCAATTAGCATTGGTCGTTCTGGCGCTTAACTTCTAGCTTTGAACTTTTTAGCTCTGGCCCACTGTGGCAACGATGGTCACCTGCTTGCTGTCCGGTATTTCCTGGTAGGACAGTACAAAGGCACCAGGTGCTGCATAGCGGACAAACTTGGCCATCATTCCGCGAACCGGCCCCGCTACCAGCAATATCGCCGGCTTACCTTGTACTTCCTGCCGTTGCACCGCGTCGGCCAGTGAACGCTGGAGCTTTTCGGCCATACCCGGTTCGAGCATGATGCCGTCATCTCCACCTTGACCGGCCTTCTGTAGACTCTGAAGCAATATCTGTTCCAACCTTGGCTCCAGGGTGATCACAGGTAGCTCGGAGTCAAGCCCTACAATGCTTTGCACGATTGAGCGAGAGAGTGCGATACGAACAACGCTGATCAGCGCGCCAGGATCTTGACTCTTGCCCGGCTGGTTGGCGATAGCCTCGGCAATGGTGCGGATATCCCGAACCGGCACCTGTTCCTGCAACAGACCCTGCAATACCTTGAGCAAGCCAGACAGGGAGATAATGCCGGGTACCAGCTCCTCCGCCAGCTTTGGCGAAGCCTTGGCCAGCACCTGAAGCAATTGCTGCACCTCTTCGTGACCCAGCAATTCATGGGCGTGTTTGTGCAGAATCTGGTTTAGGTGGGTAGCCACTACCGTGCTGGCATCAACCACGGTATAGCCCAACGATTGCGCCTGATCCTTCTGCATCGGCTCGATCCAGACCGCATCAAGTCCAAAGGCTGGATCCTTGCCGGCCAATCCCTTCAGCTCGCCAAACACCTGACCCGGGTTGATGGCCAGCTCACGATCGGGATACACCTCCGCCTCAGCCACGCCAACGCCCATGAGTGTTACCCGATAGGCATTGGGCGCTAGATCCAGATTGTCGCGAATATGCACGGAGGGCATGAGAAAACCCATATCCTGAGAGAGCTTCTTGCGTACACCCTTGATGCGCGCCAGCAATTGCCCACCCTGATTACGGTCAACCAGGGGTATCAAGCGGTAACCCACTTCCAGGCCGACCATGTCCACTGGGGTTACATCATCCCAACCCAGCTCGCGGGTTTCGGGGCGCGCCAGAGCAGGGACTTCAGTTTCCTTGCGCTCAACTTCTTCAGCTTCGACCGTTTTCAGACGCTGACGATTGGCAATAAAGTAGGCACCACCAGCCGCTAGCAAACCCAGACTCAGAAAAGAAAAATGCGGCATACCAGGAATCAGACCCATAACGATCATGATGGCAGCCGCAATCGCCAGCGCTTTGGGCGAGGTGAACATTTGCCGGTTAACCTGCGACCCCATGTCTTCGGATGTCGAGACTCGGGTCACCATGATGGCCGCAGCGGTGGAGAGCAACAGCGAGGGGATCTGCGCCACTAGGCCGTCACCGATGGTCAGCAGCACGTAGATACGCCCGGCATCACCAAAACTGAGATCATGCTGAACCATACCGATCGCCAGCCCACCGATGATATTGATGAACAGGATCATCAAACCAGCGATCGCGTCACCCCGGACAAATTTGCTGGCACCGTCCATCGAGCCGTAGAAGTCAGCCTCTTGTCCCACCTCCTGACGGCGCAATTTAGCCTGTTCCTGATCGATGATGCCGGCGTTGAGATCGGCATCAATCGCCATTTGCTTGCCGGGCATCGCATCCAGGGTGAAGCGCGCGCTGACTTCGGAAATACGTCCGGCACCCTTGGTCACTACCACAAAGTTGATAATCATCAGAATAGCGAAAACCACCAGACCGACAACGTAGTTGCCACCGATGACAACTTCACCGAACGCTTGAATCACCTTGCCTGCGGCGTCCCCGCCTTCGTGACCGTAAAGCAATACGACGCGGGTGGACGCCACGTTCAGCGCCAGACGCAACAAGGTAGCGACCAGCAGAATCGTCGGGAATACAGCGAAATCCAATGGTCGCAGGGCATAGGCACCCACCAGCAGAACAACCAGAGCCAGGGCTATATTGAAGGTGAAGAGCACATCGAGAAGAAAGGGCGGCACGGGCAGCATCATCATGCCCAGCATTACCAGCAGCAGTATGGGCACCCCCAGACTGCCATGGCGCAGCCCGGCAAGGTTGCTGCGCACGTTACCCATTATTTCAGTTTGATTGACTGCCATGCGGTGCACATTCCCGATCAATTATTTGACGCTCTTGGCGGCTTGTCAGGACCCTACGCAAGTTCCGTTCCAGCATGTGGTTTTTTATCAGTTAATTGAACTCGATCCGGCATCCGTGCAGTGATTCGCTGCTATGCTTGGAACTTCCCACAATGTGCGATGTGGGGCTCGCGTCAATCTGCAGCTCTCGCACCAAGGCCGAAACATGAAGACAATGATGCAGCTTCCCGGCAGCATGCCAACTCAGCGCCTGATAATGGTGGCTCTGAGCCTGCTTGTGATCCTCTTTATTATCGGCATGTTGCTGATGTCGCAACTGAATCTGGATTTCTCCCAAAAAGCCATGTCGGACCTGCGTGAACGGCAGATAACCGATACCTTTCACGCCAATCTTGATCGTATCAACGCACACCATCAGAAGATGGAACAGAATACCGTTGGCCTGGCGCGTACGGGCGAACTGTTCCAAAGACTGCGCCTGCGTGACAATATCGACGCCGTGCAACTGCAGACAATGCTGCGGCAAGCACTCGAAGACTTTCCGGAAGCTGACGGCAGCGGGATTTGGTACGAACCGGGCGCTTTTGCCCCCGAGCCGGTCGGCGTTATCGCTCATCGTCAAGGATCAGAAATTCGCACCGCCCGAGCCAATGCCGAATTTGTTGACCGTGAGTGGTATCGGACCCTTATCGAGAGCCCCGGGGGCAATACGCAGCCAGGTCAGGCACGAGACTTCCACTGGACAGCGGCCTACTTCAAGCGGCGGATTGATGACGTTGTAGTGACCCTGACCACGACTATGAGTGATACCTCAGGGCGTCGTATTGGACTGGTATCCACCGACTGGCGGGCTGACGACATTATCCGTCTGATCAGCCGCGTAGAGGTCACCCCTGGCACCTTCTCCTTTCTACTGGATAGCGAAAACCGCAATCTTTCAAGCCTCTCCCAAGCGGAAGATGTAGAACGCGCGCAGCAGTTGATAGAGGCAATAAGCACTGCACGTCTTCAGCAGAACCCGCCCGTGGCAACATCTGGGGGGATAGCCGCAGCCATCGCGCCCATGCAACGAGAACCTCTTGTTGTGGCGGGTGAACGTTTCGCGCTTTTCCATGCCAGAACGCAAGCAGGCATGGTGTTTGGTATCGGGGTACCTCAGGCGGAAATTGACGCGGTGCTAACACCCATGCGCGCAAGTAACCTGCGCATTGTCGCTTTAATCGGCAGCATAGTGATCTTGCTCTCAGCGTTGATCCTGTTCATGGTTGCCGGCACCTTGCGCCAGCTGCGCAACCTTTACACCGACCCGCTCACTCAGTTGCCCAACCGTGAACGCCTGCTGGTCGATACACACGGGCATCAGTGTGCCTCGCTGATTCTGTTGAATATCGACGACTTCAAGGAAATAAACGATTTCTATGGCCACCAGTGTGGCGATCACGTCATCACCACCCTGTCAGCACGGTTATTGGAATATCTGCAGCAGCAGCCAAGAGAGCGCAGCGGCCAACTATACCGCATGCCAGGAGACGAACTGGCGATATGGCGGCCGGACCAGGATGACCTAACTGAACTCACAGGGCTGGCTGAACATCTGCTTGAATTCGTCGGTGCCGTGCATATTCAGTGGGATGAGCATGATATTACCTTGCACGCCAGCATGGGACTAGCCAGCACCCAGTTACCGGGTGACGACCGGTTAGCACCGGAGAACCTTCTGACTTCAGCCAATATTGCGCTGAAACATGCTCGCCTGGCACAGGTCAGCTTTCGTCACTATGATCCCGCCGACCGCGTCAGGGAGAACTACCAACATAACCTTATATGGGCGAACAAACTGAAGGCTGCTCTGGAGGAGAATCGGATAGTGCCTTTTTTCCAGCCAATCATGAATGTTGCTACCGGGAAAATAGAAAAATTTGAATGCCTGGCGCGCATGCTTGATGAGCGAGGCGAACCGGTCAGCCCAGCTCTATTCCTGCCGGTAGCGCGCAAGATTCGGCTTTATCGTTTCATCACCAGGCAGATGATTGACCAAAGTCTACGGTGGTTCGCCAACAACCAATATGAGTTCTCGCTCAACCTGTCCTGCGAGGACCTGCTTGATCCGGAGTTGCATGAATTCGTCATCCAGCGCTTGCAGGATCGCAGTCTGGCCGAGCGCATGATTTTCGAGATACTCGAATCCGAGAGTATCGAGAATTACGAGCCAGTCCGTCTATTTATCGATCGCGTCAAGGCACTGGGTTGCCGCATTGCAATCGATGATTTTGGCACCGGCTACTCCAACTTTGAGCACCTGATGCGCCTGAACGTCGACCTGATTAAAATCGATGGCAACCTGATACGTCAGCTCGATTCCGACGCCAATGCCTTAACCCTGACTCGTGGCATTGTGCAGTTTGCCCGGGACCTGCGTCTGCAAACAGTTGCCGAGTTCGTGCATAGTCCAGCGGTGCTTGCTCAGGTACGGCTCCTGGGAATCGACTATGCACAAGGCGCCTGCATCGGCATGCCGGCCAATGCGCTGATCACCCAGATCGTGCTGGCCGAGACGGCCGCTGACCCACAGGAAGATGCGAGCCCGAAGCCACACGTATAAGATTGATTGGACGCCCTACCCAACCCGGCTATGCTTCAGTTTTATATGGTGGTGTTTCGCCTTGCCCGTACAGGAGACTTCATGCATGCATTTCCGGCCATCCTGATCGCGGGCCTGCTTGCGATTGCGCTGAGCGGCTGCAGCAACTTGCCAGACCGCGAACAGATGTGGTCACGCTCAAGCACGCTTTTCAGTCAGTCGGCCGAGGTATTGAATACGCAACGCAAACGCTTGGCGAATTTTGCTGGCAGTCTGGTCGGCAGCAAGGATGAAGAAGTCCGTGACAAGGAGATTCAAGCGCTCTTTGCGCAACCCTACATTGATCCCCTGACGCGTTATATCGAGCAGCATGCCGACGATGATCGATTCGCCGCACAACTCGCACGGGTTGCTGCCGAACGGGGTCGACGCTGCGAAGACATCGGTGTCAATTATTCAGAGCGTGCAGCCAGCCGTGAGAACCTCAATCGCATGCGTCGTGGCTATGTGTACTCATGCCCAAGCGAAGTTCAGGTTTTCTCCGCCCGTGTCGACAGCAGCCACAGCTCCGAGGGCTCAACCCCCTCATCCGTCGAAGATGAAATAGTCGTCACGCCTGCTGAGGACGCCTTCGGCACTGCAGAAGTGAAGGGCAGCAGCGCATCGAATACCGAGCTGGATGAGGCCTTGAGCAGGCGCCAGCGCAGTGACTGTTATTTGCTGTTTACCATCCGAAACAACACTCAGGCGCGGGGAGCCTGCCTGCCAATGGCAACACGTGGTGACGCCAAGGCGCAACACCACATGGCGCAGCTGGCGCTGATGCGCAACGAAGAGAATGCCGCCGCCGACTGGGCAAAACGCTCTGCTGCGCAGAAACATGCACCGGGGCAAATGACGCTTGCCCAGCTATACCAGGACGGTAGAGGCGTTACAAAAGACCCCATCCGCGCCCACAGACTGATGAAAAGTGCTGCAGATCAGGGCCTAGCCGAAGCCGCCTATCACGCTGGCATGGATTACCAGTCGGGCGATGGGGTTAGCGTTGATAGACGCAAGGCCGCGCAATACCTGGAACAAGCTGCTGGCAACGGTCACATCCCTTCATTTCTTGCGCTTGCCACTTTGTACGAAACAGCTCAGCCTGAGCGCGCGAGGTATTGGCTTGACCAGGCCGCTCGCAAGGGCTCCGCGCGTGCGCAGTACCTGCTGGGCGAAAGTTATGCCCGTGGCACTCACGGTGCAATAGATAATGAAGAAGCCTACGTGTGGTTCAGCCTGGCACTGCTCAATGGCTATACCGACGCCAGCGCAGGTATCGATCAGCAGGAAAAAATGTTGACTGCCAATCAGCTCGGCTCGGCACAGTCGCGCGTGCAAGATGGGATTAACGGCCGGTGGGACTGAAACATCTGACGCGTGGAAGCTATTATGGCAATGAAGTCTGCACGAGAAGCGCGAGTTGACAATCGCATTTATGAGCTCAATCTGATCACTACCCTGGCCGTCGACAAGCCGGCACCAAGAATGACCTTGCTGACTAAAACCCGAAAATAATCGGGGCGAAAGCCATTCTCAGCGATAAATAATTGCGCCCCGCATAACTGCTAGCCTGGACAATAATCGATTCTGAGCTGTGACCGGCACCTGCTCATCGTCCATGGCGACGATTAACCCCTCCACCAGCGCGTTAAAATCCGCTTCGGTAATCTCCATTCTAGCGTGGCTGTCTTCCATGCTGTCGCCGGTGTATTCGCAGGGACCGCCGCTCTCCAGGCATATCTGTTCGACCAGCTTCTGGTATAAACGGTCGATATCGGCATCAACAAAATGATCGACGATGCGGTCGTCATTCGCAATATTGATCAGCAGTCCTTCCACTATCCGGCCGATGCCGGGCTTGCCGCCCAGCGCCAGATAAAGACTGTCGTCTAACGGTTGGGCCGCACTCGGCTGAACCGCACTCAGTTGGGCAGAAGGCGGCTGGACGCCAGATTGCGCTGCGCACCCATACAACATGACCGCCAGCACACACGGGAATACATAGCGCATGGGCACCTCAGTAGCTCAGCTGCAGGGATAGATACAGACCGGATTGATCGTCAAGGGTAGCAATCTCACCGAGATCAGACCACGCCGCAATCATGGCCACGCGTTTGGATGGGAAATAGCCAACAAACACGTCCTTCCAGTCGCTTTCACCGGAGAAAGACAGGTTGTCTGGTTTTTGCCGGTATTCCATCCCAACGATCCATCGTGGATTAAGAAATACAGCCAGACTGCCCTCCTTCAGCACGCTGTGGCTGTTACGTCGATCGCCACCAAATCCCAGCAATCCTGTCTCATTGGCACGACTATAACGCAGTGTGCCGGTGGCCAGCAGGTTATAGCCCAATGCTGCACCTAGATACAGCCGGCTGGCGGCCAGATAGGCTTCGGTATCGGCATCCCGGCGGGCACCCACTGCGTCAGGTATGAAGAAGTTAGTCTGACGTTTGTGTTGCAGACCGAGTGCAACCTGGGGCAATCGGTCATAGACCAGATCGCCGAAAAGACGGAACTTGGCAGAAAAAATATCTTGATTGAGGCTGCTTTCAGGCAGTCCCGCTGCTTTGGCCAATGCATCAATATTCAGACGCTGGCGTGCAAAGGACAATTCGACACGGTTTGCGTAACTAACACTGACACCGGTGGCATCCAGACGGTAATCCCTAGTATCAACCCGCGTGGCGAAGACGTCACCGCCCCACTGCTCACGTGTGCCGTACCCAGCCATCACCGCCCAGGGAATGATGCCACCGCCAGCAGCGCCTTCGATCGTGCTGGCGCCACCGGTGGCCAGTAGACGGCTACCGGGGTCGGCACAGACAAGCAAGGGCAAAGAGGTCATCAAGATCACCCACAACATCTTGCTCATGAGTGTTCTAACTTTTTATAGGTTGTGCGGTTGGCCTGCAGCCAAGTCTCGAGATCCAGTGCAGCAATCGGCCGGCTGATAAAATAACCTTGGGCCGTATCGCAACCGAGGGCGCGCAACCATTCCAGGCTCACCGCGTTCTCAACGCCTTCGGCTATGACCTTGAGACCCATGTTGTGGGCAAGCTCAATGGTTGATCTAACGATTACAGCGTCGTCGCTCCCCTCGGTCAACTCTAAAACGAATGACTTATCGATCTTTAGATCCTGTACCGGCAGGCTCTTGAGCATCGCCAGGGATGAGTAGCCCGTACCGTAGTCATCCACTGCCAGACTGATACCCATATCGCGCAGACGGTGCAGGCTGCGTAGGCTACGCGCGGGGTTGATCATCAGGGCGCTCTCGGTGACCTCCACTGCCAAGCTCACCGGATTAATATTGTGGGCCTGAAGTACTGCGGCTACCTGATCGGCAAAACCCTCGTTATCCAGATCCAACGCGGACACATTTATAGCCACTTGCAGCTCGACACCCTTGTCCGTCCAGATACGCATCTGCGATGCGACCGCTTCGAGAATCCACTGTGTCAACTTGTGAATACTGCCGGTTTGCTCGGCGAGCAAAATAAACTCATCCGGACTGATGAAGCCCAACTCGGAATGATGCCAGCGTATCAGAGCCTCGACTTGCCTGACTTCGCCGCTAGCCAGGTCGAGCTTGGGCTGATACACCACCGACAGCTCGCGCAGCTGCGGCGCAAAATGAATGTCGTGAATCAGACGTAAACGGCGCATGTAGTCCTGATCACGCTGGGCTTGGTATATGGCAATACGCGCGAGACCCGGGCGAGCGTCTGCTGCGGCGATGGCCACCTGCCGCAGCAATTCATCTGGATCTTCGCTGTGTTGAGGCCACGCGACTATACCGGCGAGCCACACCAGATTAAATTCCAGCTCATTTATCACCATTCGCTCCGAGAGAGCGGAGATTAGATTGTCAGCAGTGATCGTGGACTGATCCGCATCCACGCCGCTGAGGATCAGCAAGAATCCCTGGCCGGGGTGGTACGCCAGCATCGAGCTGTCCGGCACTTTGGACCAGATTCGGTCAGCCGAAGCCTGAATAACGAGGGAGGAGAATGCCTGGCCATGAGCCTTGAGTAGATCATCAGATTCAGCAAGATCGAACGCAACCAATACACCTGAGCCTCCGCGAGCGATAATCTCGGTTAGTTCATCGCGTATTTTTGTCCAATTGCCCAGGCCGGTCAGTGGGTCATGGTAAATATTGTGAGCTATCTGCCGCTCACGCAAAGCAATCTCCTGACGCATATCATCAATGCTCTCTGCCAGAAGGCCGAGTTCATCGCTTCGCTTTAACAGAGCCGGGCGGGAGTAATCGCCCTGACCGATACGCCGCGCGGCTTCGGCAAGCAGACTGACAGGACGCGAGAGGCTGCTAGCCATCACGAAGGCCGCCAGCGATGACAGCGCCAATGCAATCAAGGTAATGAACAAAAGCTTGCGCTCAAGACGAGAGGATATTGCGATAACCTCCGCCATAGGACTCAAAAGCTGAGTCTTGATGCTGAACCCCTGTTGCTCCAGCAACGTGATCTGTGTGGCCAGAAAGACGTGCTGATTCAAAGTAAGCGAAGACGAAGCAGGCGCCTCCAGACCAATCACTCCCTGCGGCAGCTGCAGCGTGCCGACGCGATCAACCACCCCACCCGCCTGGCCCGTATCAAAAGTGACCTCCAGACCAGTCAAGCGTTTCATTGATTTGGCCAGCTCTACATCCAGTCGAAAAGCCATCACTACTTGACCCACCAGGAGCGGCGCCATAACGTCGGCATCGACGATCAGATAGGGCTGATCATCGATCAATGCCACAAACACATTATCGTCGAGCCGCTGGATTGCGCTAATCAAGGAGAAGGAACGGCCTTCGGTCACTGCGGAGGAAACCCGGGTGATGCCTTCAGCGTCAAAAAACCAAGCCTCATCAGCGTCGATCCGACGCGCTTGGTTAACCAACGCTGAGCGAATAGTCGGCAGATCACCCGAGGCAACTGCCTCACGAAAGCCAAAATCGGCCGCCAGTATCTGAGTTGCTGCCTCTAGCCCTTTCCCTCGCAGCTCCAACAGACGAATGAACACATCGCCGCCGACTTGCAGCTGCTGGCGCGCCTGACGCTCTGCGGAACTATCAGTAGCACTGTGAACTGCGACAAAAAAAGCACCTAGCACCAGCGCTAACAAACCCACCAGCAGCAAAATCATTCGCGTACGCAGATGCTTAATCCGCATGTTTTTCAGCCGCCTTGTTGAACCGCATCTGCAGCGTTGAAAGGGACTTATCAGCTGCCACTTCGGCCAGCTCTCCGACTGCGAGGTCAAGCCTTTGCAGTGCATGCAGATCAATGTTACCCAGACTCACGGGTGCGCTGTCGCCCAGACTGGGATGCCACCAGGACACGGACCTTTCACCCGGCGACAAATGATTCAGATCAAGACTGCCGTCCGCATCACTTATCGCATACCAGGGGCTATCGGTTACAAGAATGTAACCAATCATTGTATCGTGAATATTACAACCAAGAACTACCAGACCCGACTGGTCAAAGGTGACAGATCGTGAGCCTGTACTCTCGAGGAGTGGCAGATCGAAGGACTTGGTCGCAGAGAAAGAGTAGACATGATGACGCACATCATCGCTATTGGAGAATTCAACATCAGTTCCCGTCGGCACCACCAGCACACTCGGTTGAAACTGACGATCCATTTGGTCGATCAGAGGGAGTACCACTGGACGCTGAACAACGTCGTCGACCTTGACGACCGCATCGGATAGCAAATTGCCTCGCTGGTCATATATTGGCAACGTCGCGGCGACAGCGCACATGCTGATCGATACCAATAGCAGGCCGCCAGCTACAATAGGAAATCGCAGATAATACATAACAAGACTCCGTAAACGCGGATCAGCAGCATGCTGTGTATTAAGAGTCAGACGGGGCCGTTCCGGTATGCGCCAACTCTGATAAAAGTTAGCATACCGTCATTACCTAATGATGTGCAGGACTACATATGTCTAATAACAGCATTCCCCTATCAGTGTTGGACCTGTGTCCAATACCCCAAGGCGCAACACCCGCTCAAGCCCTGGCCAATGCACGCAGCTTGGCGCAGCACGCCGAAGGCCTTGGGTACCGCCGCTATTGGGTTGCAGAGCATCACAACATGACCGGGATCGCCAGTGCGGCCACCTCAGTGGTGATGGGTTACCTCGCCGCAGGCACCTCGACTATTCGTATTGGATCGGGCGGTATCATGTTGCCCAATCACGCGCCGCTACAAATCGCCGAACAATTCGGCACTCTGGAGTCACTTTATCCGGACAGAATTGATTTAGGCCTAGGTCGCGCGCCGGGTACCGATCAAGCTACCGCTCAGGCCCTGCGCCATGGGCGGGGCGATGGCTCGGACTTCCCACAGATGCTTGACGAGTTACGACGTCTTTTTGCCGATCCGCAACCCGGCCAGCGTTTGCGAGCGGTGCCTGGTGCAGGGCTGAATGTGCCGATCTGGCTGCTTGGATCAAGCACCTTCAGCGCACAGCTTTCTGCCCAACTGGGTCTGCCGTTTGCCTTCGCCGGCCAGTTCTCGCCGGATTTCATGTTCAGCGCACTGCGTACCTACCGGGACCATTTTCAGCCCTCAGAGACCCTGCAGGAACCGCATATCATGCTCGGCATCAACGCCTATGTAGCGCAGAGCAAAGAGCAGGCTGCCATGCGCGCCACATCTCATCAGCAGGCTTTTCTAAACCTGATACGCGGTCGACCAGGGCCTCTGCCACCACCCGTAGAGGATATGGAAGCCCTATGGCAATCACATGAAAAGCACACAGTGCTTTCAACCCTGGCCGGCACCCTGATTGGCGATGAAGATACCGTCAGTCAACAATTGGCCGATCTGCTCGAGCGCACAGGCGCCAACGAACTGATTGTCAGCAGCTCGATTTTCGATCAGGAGGCGCGCAGGGACAGCTACCGGCGCATGATGGACGTCGCCCGACGGGTAGGTTGAAGGAGACTCGAAAATAACTGCTGAAGTTGTTTGCCGAACAACCGGCAACTGCTTAGAATGCGCAGCACGCGGGTGTAGCTCAATGGCAGAGCAGAAGCTTCCCAAGCTTACGACGAGGGTTCGATTCCCTTCACCCGCTCCAATTCGATATCGCTATACGCATTGATTTTTCTGTATGGAAATACCTTCCATGCGGAGCCTTTTCTTGCGTGTGGCATTCGGGGTTCGGGGAGCGCTATTATCACTAGCAGACTTAATAGTGAATTAACAAAGTCTATATCATTAAGCATGAAGCTAATTGCAAATCAGCTCCAACATAAAGCTTATCGAGAAGAGACTTTTTAATGCTTCCACGTTTTCTGCGCTCTAACAATCTTTCCAAAAAAATGTTGCGCGTCATCTTTTCCATCTATCTGATCGTAACGTGCCTGATCACCAGCATGCAATTTCTCACCGAATACCTGAAAACAAAAAACTCAATCATCAGCGAACTAAAACAACTCGAAGAGACCATTCGCAAGCCAATCTCAACCAGCCTGTGGCAATACAATTACATTCAGTTGGACGCTTTGGTCACTGGACTGGTGCACATGACCATTATCGAGGGCATCGACATTATCGATAAGGATGCCAATACCATCGTTTCGAAGCAATCCTACACCCCAGCCTCAAAACCGTTATCACTATTCCATACGCAATATGACGCGTACTGGACCCTGCATGGGGAACGGATATTTCTTGGTTCCATTAAGCTTTACTCCTCATCGGAAGTTGTTTTGGATCGTGTGCTGTTCGGATTTTTCTTGATTGCCCTGACAGCAATTATAAAACTGTCCATTCTATTCTGGCTCTTTGTCTGGGCTTTCGATAGATATCTAGCAAGCCCCTTAAAAGAATTGATGCTCCAGGTTAACGAGGTTCAGTCAAGCCAAGCCATCACTAAGCGAATCAACCTCAAAAATACAGACAATAATGAACTCGGTCAGCTACAGGACCATATGAACACAATGCTCTCCGCCATGCAGGCGGATCGGCGACGATTGCTGGAAGATGAGCAAAGCAAACGTAACTCGCTTGAAAGTGCCGTTACAAAGCGAACAGAAGCACTACAAATTCTAAATGAAAGGCTCAAGGACCTTGCTACGCGGGACTCAATGACTGGCATATTGAACCGGGGAAGTTTTTTCGAAAGGTCTCAACATCTGCTCGTTCTATCTCAACGACAAAAGTCGACTGTATCCTTTATATTGATGGACCTAGATCATTTTAAAGTCATTAACGACACCTATGGCCATTTCGCTGGCGACAGAGTACTCATTCACTTCACGCATACTATTCAGAGTTTATTGAGACAATCTGACCTCATCGGACGAGTAGGAGGAGAAGAATTTGCACTCTTTCTTCCTGACACAACCCCTGACGACGCCTTTCAACTTGCCGAAATAATAAGAACGACTATCTGCAACGCTATCTTGAACATTGATGGCAAAACCGTTACTTACACTGTGAGCCTCGGTATTGAATCATCTCATTCCAATGACGATTCAATTGATACACTGTTCAAACGGGCAGACGCCAAACTCTATGGTGCAAAGAATAAAGGCCGTAATCGTGTTGAAAGATAAAATAATGCATCGCTCTCTATTCATTACAATTTTTTTCGCAGGAATAAGTCTGGCTAATGTCAGTTATGCCGACACATTAAAGGTATGTTACGACCAGTGGGCCCCGATGACGATATTTCCATCTGAGGAGTCTGCTGAGCGCGGCGTGGTAATAGATATGCTCGATGAAATATATACTTCTCAAAACTATGAACTGGAGTACTTCGAAGTGCCGCTGGCAAGAGGCCTGGATATGGTGGCAAATGGTCTATGCGATATGTTGCCAGAGTACATTGTTTCTAAAAGCGCAGAAAAAGACTTTGTTTATGCCAATGAAAAAACCTTCGCATACACAACAGCATTTATTGTCAGAATAGACGATCCTTGGCGCTATGACGGTATCGAATCCCTAAAGGGAAAACACGTCGCAACCGGACCTGGCTGGGATTACAGCGCAGCGAGTATTGATTATCAAAATTATATTGATGATCCAAAAAACGCCAGCCTGGTGGACGTTATCGCAGGTTACGATGATGTGGTGGAACGTATCTTTCACATGATTAGTGAAAAAAGGATCGATTTATATGCAGATAACGATCTCGTCCTGCAGCATGTTTTAAATCAGACGAATCTGCACGATACCCTCAAGGTCGTACGTCCGGGCCTGGATAGAAAGCTGATTGAGATACCTATCTTCTCAAAAATGATTCCGACAGCAAAAAGACAAGAACTTATTCGGATCTGGGATGAAGGACGGTTGTCCATGAAGGGCGAAAAGGAAAAAAAACTCTTTGAAAGGTACCAGGTAGGATTCGCAGAATCATTGTCTTGCCGGTATCCTGCCTGCCGATGAAACTGCTGCGGATAGCCCATGAAACGCTTTGTTCTGCTCGATACCACTCCCCTGCCCGATGGCGGCGCCCTGTGCCTTTTTGAGTACGGCGAAGATTTTGTCATCAAGCTGGAGGGCGGCAAAGGCGGACAGTTGATGAATACCCGTACCCACGGCTCCGAAGATGCGTTGGGCGAAATACCTTGCCGTCGTATCGCCTCGCGCTCGCACCCACGGGTCTTGATTGGCGGTTTAGGCATGGGCTTTACCCTGTCATCGGCGCTAAAAAACCTGGGCAATCAAGCCGAGGTCGTCGTCGCGGAGCTGCTGCCGGGCGTCATCGAATGGAATCGTGGACCGTTGGGAGTCAAGGCGGGTAATCCCCTACTGGATCCACGTACACAGATAATCTGTGCCGATGTTGCCGAGTTACTTAAGAAAGAGCCCGGCAGCTTCGATGCAATTATGCTGGATATCGATAATGGCCCCGAAGGTCTGACCCAGTCCGCCAATAGCTGGCTCTACAGTGTCGTAGGTCTGGGTGCCTGCGCTCGGGCACTGCGCAAGGGCGGTATTCTGGCCGTATGGTCAGCCAGCGCTGATCAGCGCTTCAGTAACGACCTGCGCAAAGCCGGCTTTGATGCCGAGGAAGTGAAGGTATATGCCCACGGCAACCGCGGCACCAAACACACGATCTGGATAGCCCAGTTGGCATCCGGATTGCGCTGAACTGGGCGTCAGCCTGGGTAGCCCGGCGGCCATTCTTCACAGCGTGGTAGGTCTTCACCATAGCTTAGCCAGGGCACTTCATGACTGGTCCAGATATGCGCCGAGGGACGCACGCCGGGATCATCATCCAATGTAGCCAGACGCAGGACCATGTACGGCACGCCAACTTTCTCCGCCACCAATTGGGAGCCGCACCGGCTGCAAAAATGCCGTACCTTACCTGGGGAAGACTCGTAATGGGCAAGCAAGGCCTCGCCCTGAACCCAGCGAAAGTGCTCTTTCTTGACGCCGCAGCCCGTATTGAACGCGGCAGCATGTGCCTTGCGACAGGTATGGCAGGAGCAGTGACGTACAGGGGTATCGAGGCTATCAACCTGATAGACGATGGCACTGCATAGACAACTTCCTTGCATGGTTCAGGCCTCTTTTATTCTTTGAAGCCTGAAGCATAGCAGCTGTCCGATCAGATGATCCGTGAATAACGCTGATGATTATCCGTTGCCTGGTAGGCGTCAAATACCATACATATAGACCTGACCAGCAATCTGCCGACCGGCATTATCCGGATACTGCGGTCAGTGAGCTGGATCAATCCGTCACTCCGCATCTGGTTGAGCACTGGCAGGCTTGCGGCAAAATAATCATGGAAAACAATACCAAATCGCTTTTCAATGTCGGCGAAGTCCAGTGTAAAGTGACATATCAGCTGCCCGATGATCGCGCGTCTCAGGCGATCGTCAGCATGGCATTTCAGGCCCCGCCGGGTGGCTAGTTTGTTACCGTCGAGGCTGTGCTGATAGACCTTGATATCACTGCTGTTCTGACTGAACAGATCGCCAATTTGACTGATGGACGACACGCCCAGCCCAATCAGGTCGCAGTGGCCATGGGTGGTATATCCCTGAAAGTTACGCTGTAGATCGGCATTTTCCTGCGCATTACTCAAGCTGTCATCGGGTAGCGCAAAATGGTCCATACCAATGTAGCGATAGCCCGCCTTGACCAGCTGGTTGATGGTATTTTCCAGCATGCTCAGCTTGTCCTGCGGACTTGGCAGGTCCGCCACCTGTATGCGTCGCTGCGGCAGAAAGCGCTCAGGCAGATGGGCGTAATTGAATACCGACAACCGATCCGGCTTTAGTGCAATGATCGCATCTAATGTCTTGGCGAAACTGACCGGTGTTTGTTTGGGCAGGCCGTAAATGAGATCAATATTGATCGATCGGTATTGCAGGGCTCTAGCTGCATCCATAACAGCCTGGGTTTGCTCCAGCGTCTGCAGGCGATTCACTGCGCGCTGCACCTCGGGTTCCAGATCCTGAACCCCGAAACTCACCCGGTTGAAGCCGATCTCTCGCAGCAGCCCCATGGTCGACCAGTCGGCTTCACGGGGATCAATTTCAATACTGTAATCGCCAAGATCATCCTCGCGCAGACTGAAATGCGCACGTAATGTGTTCATTAATGCACGTAACTGATCGTGGGCCAGAAAGGTCGGCGTACCACCACCAAAATGCAGTTGCTGAATCTGCTGATTGTCTCCGACGTGCTGGCTAACAAGCTCTATTTCACGAAACAGACTTTGCAGATAGGGTTCGGCGCGACTACGATCCTTGGTGATCACTTTATTGCAGGCACAGTAGTAACAAATATTGGCGCAGAACGGGATGTGCACGTAAAGCGACAGCGGCCGCTCTTCCTGGCGACTGATGTCGAGCGCGCTAAGCAGGTCAGAAGGTTCCACACCATCGTGAAACTGGACTGCGGTCGGGTAAGATGTATAACGCGGACCGGGATTGTCGTAACGACGTATCAGCTCCGCGTTCCAGCAGATGGGGTTGAACATGAGCACGCTCCGCAGTTGAATCTTCAATGCCATGCAGGCTAAACCCAGTTTGCTGAATCCACTTTGATACAGGTCAATTTTTGATCAACTCGAAGATCAGACCCCTTACGAACACCATATGAAGTAGTCTCCAAGGATACTGTGGTCTATCGAGTCCAAGCTGGGCGTTCAACGCAAAGTAGATTATCTGATGACATGCACGGATTTGGCTGGCACCCACCTAACCGCAATTCGGGTTGTGGCTACCCAGACACGAATTGCGAACAATTTGACCTTTCCAAATACGAAATTAATGGTATTACTGTACTCGATAAACCCGGTAAGTAACTGATGAGGTATTTCTATGTTAAAATTTCTATTTGCATCTGCCGTCCTGACTCTAGCCATGACTGGTATGGCTCAGGCTGCTGGTGATGCTGCGGCCGGCGCGGGCAAGGCAACGGTATGCTCGGCATGCCATGGCAAGGATGGCATTGCCCTGGTGCCGATTTATCCCAATCTGAGAGGACAAAACGCGGCGTATCTTGAGGGAGCACTGAAAGCCTACCGTGGCGGACAGCGCGCTGGTGGCAATGCTGCCATCATGTCGCCTATGGCAATGAACCTGAGCGACGCAGACATAGCCGATCTAGCTGCCTACTACAGCTCACTCAAGTAACAGGCACAACGCACAGACCCACTAATCTGTGCACACCACCGCAAACGCGGTGGTGTTTTTTATCCTGTTATCCCCCCGTCGCATTCATGAAACGCACGATCTGGACCTCACCATCAGATGAGAAGTCGTGGTGTGCGGGTTTACTTTGAAGAGACTTGCGCAACGCCACCAGCAGTGGCGCGTCAATGGTTGGATGACGGCGCACCAGAGCACGCATATCAATGGAATTCTCCTGCCCCAGACATAACAGCAATCGCCCTTCAGCGGTCATGCGAACCCGGTTGCAGCTCGCGCAGAAGTTGTGTGAATGCGGGGATATAAAACCGATACGACTCTCGTGATATCCATCAACCCGAACATAGCGCGCTGGACCACCGGAACTTTCAGCGCTGTCCAGCAACTGATAGCACTGACTGATCACCTCGCGCACTTCGGCGCTGGAACAGAAGGACTCACCCCGTGAGCGGCCGACGTTACCCAAGGGCATCTCCTCGATGAAGGTGATATCCAGGTCACGCTGCAGCGCATAATCCACCAGCGCCGGCACTTCATCCCTGTTGCGCCCCTTCATCACTACTACATTGAGCTTGATACGTTCAAAGCCGGCTTCACACGCCGCATCGATCCCGTCGAGCACCTGTTGCAGTTCACCTGTTCTGGTGATGGCCTTGAATTTAGCCGGGTCAAGACTGTCGAGACTGATATTCAGACGCTTGACGCCGGCGTCTGCCAGCGGACGTGCCAGCTTGACGAGTTGCGAGCCGTTGGTGGTCATCACCAGTTCACGCAGGCCGTGCAAAGCGCTGATGCCTTCGCACAGTTCAACGATGCCGCGGCGAACCAGCGGCTCGCCGCCAGTAAGTCGTATCTTCTTGACCCCCTGACTCACAAACAAAGCCGCCAAACGCTGGATTTCTTCCAACGTCAGCACTTGCTGGCGAGGCAGAAATATCATGTCTTCGGCCATACAATAAACGCAGCGAAAGTCGCAACGATCAGTCACCGACACACGCAGGTAATCTATCCGTCGACCCAGACCGTCTATCAGTTGTGTGTCGGCCATGGCCTTTTCTCCTATTGCAGCAGCGGAGATCCGCCTCCGCGCATGACGACCCCCTCGATACCCGTTTCAGCTATCAGAGTCCCGACGCACTGTACCACGGCCTTTTACCAAACTTGCTCAGACAATATGGCCCTGCGAGGGCCAAGTTAAAGTACCGAATCTACTGAAAGTGACTTGATCGGTCCAACTAACCTCCCTGGCCTCGGCCGGGCACGCCCTGCCATTTGTCCAGCTCTGCGCTATCCTGATTTCGCGCATCAACCCACCGGGGACCGGACCCGGTGTCTTCCTTCTTCCAGAACGGCGCACGGGTTTTCAGATAGTCGATAATGAAATGACTCGCTTCGAATGCAGCAGCCCGGTGGGCAGAGCTGACACCTACAAAGACGATCGGCTCGCCAGGCTCCAGTCGGCCCACCCGATGCAACACGTCGATGCCAAGCAGAAGCCAACGCTCGTTGGCTTCGTCAACGATGAGCTGCAAGGCCTTCTCAGTCATCCCTGGGTAGTGCTCCAGCAGCATGCCTGCCACTTCCTCCCCATCATTGAAATCGCGCACATAACCGACAAAGCTGACCACCGCACCGACGCCCGTTTGCGCTCCGTGCAAACGGTTGAGCATGGCACCGGGATCAAAGGTTTCGGTCTGTACCCGGATGCTCACATCAGCCTCCGGTAACCGGTGGGAAAAAAGCTATCTCGTCACCATCGTTCAGGGGGGTCTCGAGGCTGCACATTTCCTGATTGCGCGCGCACATCAGCCGCGGCTCGGCAAGCACCCCCCAGCTGCTGCTGCGCGCTAGCAGCCGGTCACGCAAATCAGCAACAGTCTGCAGGTCGTTATCCCAGGGGATTTGCTCGTGATCGGTATCCAACAGTTCCCGGTAGCGGGCGAAGAGTTGCAAGGTAATCACGGGAGATCTCCGGCTTGATAGTGACCGCTCTTACCCCCGGTCTTTTCCAGCAGCCGGGTCGATTCGATCACCATGCCCTTATCGACCGCTTTGCACATGTCATACAGCGTCAGAGCGGCAATGCTCGCTGCGGTTAGGGCTTCCATTTCCACCCCGGTCTGTCCGGCCAGTTTGCAACGTGCACGGATCAGAACCCGATTGGGTTCCTGTGCTGTCAGCTCCACGTGAATACCGGTGAGCAGTAGCGGATGACATAACGGGATTAATTCATGGGTGCGTTTGGCCGCCATGATGCCGGCTATCCGCGCGACGGCGAACACGTCCCCCTTGGGGTGCCCGCCATTTTGGATCAATGCCAGGGTTTCCGGGCGCATGCGCATCCGCGTCTCTGCCACCGCTTCGCGAAAGGTCGCCTCCTTGGCGGTGACGTCAACCATGTTCGCCTGCCCCTGGGCATCTAGATGAGTCAGCATAAAGCGCTCCTGTGTATCGGGTTGCGCCTACTTTAACTCAGCACGAACGCCGGAGCATTACTCCCTCCGGAAGAATTCGAGGCAGCATATAACATTGAAAAATCGAGCATTCACAGCCGCGAAGCTTTGTCTTTCGCGCTATAGGCAAAAGCTATCCAAGGCTTAGCTGAAATTTATTTTTGATATACGGGGCGAAGGTCTATTATCAGCTCGTCTTCATAACCGACCGATTAATCAACTAGGAGTCAACGATGTCCGTTATCAACACTCAGATCAAACCTTTTAAGGCCCAGGCATTCAAGCAGGGCAAGTTTATCGAAGTGACTGAAGCCGATATACAGGGTAAGTGGGCGGTATTCTTTTTCTACCCCGCCGATTTCACTTTTGTCTGCCCGACCGAACTGGGCGATGTGGCCGATTATTACGATGAGTTCCAGAAGATGGGCGTCGAGATTTACTCCGTGTCCACCGACACGCATTTCACGCACAAAGCCTGGCACGATAGCTCCGAAACCATTGGCAAGATCCAATACACCATGATCGGCGATCCGACTGGCACCATCACCCGAAACTTCGACAACATGCGCGAAGAGATGGGTTTGGCCGACCGCGGTACGTTCATCATCGATCCCCAGGGCATCATTCAGGCTGTCGAAGTGACCTCCGAGGGCATCGGCCGCAACGCCGAGGACATGATGCGTAAAGTGAAGGCAGCCCAGTATGTTGCAGCCCACCCCGGCGAAGTCTGCCCGGCCAAGTGGAAAGAAGGCGAAGCCACTTTGGCTCCCTCCCTTGACCTGGTAGGCAAGATCTAAGCACCACTGAATAACCTGGCCTGTCGCGGAGTATTACTCCGGGTTGGCAGGCCAGGTTTTTTTTCGACTTGAATTTGCTATTGAAGAGGACGGACACGCTTATGTTGGATGCCAACCTGAAGAAGCAGCTGGACACGTACCTGCAGAATATTATCACCCCGATTGAGCTCAGCGTGTCTGTAGATGAAAGCCCCAAGGCCAAAGAACTCAATGAACTGGCGACCGAGATCGCCGAGATGTCACCGCATATCAGTCTCAACTGGAACGAGGCCAAACGCACACCGAGCATGAGCATTGCTCAGACAGGGGTGCCAGCGCGCATCAGTTTTGCCGGATTGCCCATGGGGCATGAGTTCACCTCTTTGGTGCTGGCACTGCTGCACAGCGGCGGCCACCCCTCCAAGACCGATCCGGTACTGCTAGAACAGATCCGTCATCTGGATGGCGAGTACCACTTTGAGACGTATATTTCGTTGTCATGCCAGAACTGCCCAGACGTTGTTCAAGCACTCAATCTGATGGCGACGCTCAATCCGAATATCACCCACGTGATGATTGACGGCGCACTGTTTCAGGAAGAAGTCGAGGAGCGCCAGATCATGGCGGTACCCTCCGTCTATTTGAATGGCAAGCCGTTCGGCCAGGGCCGCATGACTCTGCCGGAAATCATCAACAAAGTTGATACCAATGCCAGCAAACGCAAGGCTACCGAACTGACCAAGCAAGAACCCTATGAAATTCTCATTGTTGGTGGCGGTCCTGCAGGTGCAGCAGCAGCAATCTACGCTGCCCGTAAAGGCATTCGTACAGCACTGGTTGCCGAGCGCTTCGGTGGTCAGGTAATGGACACCATGGGTATTGAAAACTTCATTTCGGTGAATTACACCGAAGGCCCCAAGCTGGTATCCAGTCTGGAAGAGCACGTGAAGGAATATGATGTAGACATCTTTACTGAACAGCAGGCCACCAGCCTGACAGAAGGTGATTACGTCACTATCGGCCTGGCAAATGGTGCCACCCTGTCCGGCCGCTCGGTTATTTTGGCAACTGGTGCCCGCTGGAGAGAAATGAACGTACCCGGCGAGCAGGAATACCGTGGCAAGGGTGTGGCGTACTGTCCGCACTGTGACGGCCCTCTATTTAAAGGCAAACGCGTCGCAGTCATCGGCGGCGGTAACTCGGGTATCGAGGCAGCAATCGATCTGGCTGGCATCGTCGAGCACGTCACTGTGCTGGAGTTCGCCGATACCTTGCGCGCCGACGAGGTCCTGCTTCGCAAGGCGCGTTCGATGTCGAATATCGACATTGTAAAGAACGCACAAACAACCGAAGTACGCGGCGACGGCAACAAGGTTGCCGGTCTGACCTACACCGATCGGCAAACTCAGGAGAGCAAACAGGTTGATGTCGCAGGCATTTTTGTACAAATCGGCCTGATCCCCAATACCGAATGGCTCAAGGGTGGACCACTCAAACTGAGCAAACATGGCGAGATTGAAATCGATAATCGGGGCGCCACCTCGATAGCCAACGTCTTCGCCGCCGGTGACGTAACGACGGTGCCGTTCAAGCAGATCATCATCGCTATGGGTGCCGGTTCTACCGCAGCATTGGGGGCCTTTGATCACCTGATACGTACCCCCGCACCGGTCAGTGCCAAGGTTGAAAAAAAGCAGAAGCAGGCAGAAACAGCCTGATAGCCCCAAAGCAGTAACAAAAAAACCACACCCTCTCGAGTGTGGTTTTTTTCTACCTAGCTTTATACCTGGCAGAAATCAGATCTTGAACCGATTGACCAAATCCGTCATCTCTACGGCCAGACGCGAGAGTTCACGGCTGGAGCTGTTAGTCTGCTCGGCGCCCGCTGCTGACTGAGTCGATAGATCGCGGATATTGACCAGATTGCGATCCACTTCACGGGCGACTTGCGCCTGCTCTTCGGCCGCACTGGCAATCACCATATTGCGTTCGTTGATCTGAGAAATTGCAGCGGTAATCTGCTTCAAGGCATCGCCTGCTGCGCTGGCTTGTTGCAGGGTAGATGTCGCCATGGTGCGACTGACATTCATTGCCTCCACCGATTTCTCCGTACCCTGCTGCATGGTACCGATCATGTCTTCGATTTCCTTAGTGGACTGCTGCGTGCGGTGAGCCAGTGCTCGAACCTCATCAGCCACCACCGCAAAACCCCTACCCTGTTCACCGGCACGGGCGGCTTCGATGGCCGCGTTCAGTGCCAGGAGGTTGGTCTGCTCGGCGATCGCACGAATCACGTCCAGCACTCGACTGATATTGTGCACCTTGTGGGCCAGTTCCTGTACTTCAGTCGAGGTCGCTTCGATGGTAGAGGTCAACTTGTCGATACTGGTCACCGTTCGCACGACCTGTTGCTGGCCTTCAGTAGCAATGTCACTGGTGGTCCTGGACTGTTCCGATGTGGACACCGCATTTATTGCGACCTCATCGACCGCGGCGCTCATTTCGTTCACTGCCGTGGCTGCCTGCTGAATTTCATCGTTTTGACGCTGCAAACCGCGGGTAGCATCTTCGGTCACTGCATTCAACTCTTCGGCAGCAGAGGCTAACTGGGTCGAGGAGTTGGCAATTCCCTGAATAGTGCTGCGTAGCTGACTCTGCATTGCGCTCAACGCCCTCAACAACCGCGCAGGCTCGTCCTTGCCAGCTGTTGAGAAGTCGTGGGTGAGGTCACCAGCAGCGACTCGTTCGGTGACTTCAACTGCCTGACGAATCGGCAAAATAATACTGCGGGTCAGTAGCCAGGCAAGAAGGATAGTGAGAAGCGCTGCAACGGCAATACAGGTGATAACCGTTTGCAGTCCGCTGACGTAGCTGACACGGGACTCCTCTTGAGCATCGGCGATGCCATCCCGATTCGCAGCTCCGAGATCCTGCAAACCCAGAACCATAGCATCAGCCAACGGATTGAGCCGGCTATTAACCAATACCGAGGCCTCATCAATCTGACCGCTCAGAGCCAACTGAGCCACCTGTGATTGAACCTCCATATACTGCTGACGAGCGGTCAGATAAACCTCAAAGGTGGTGCGCTTGTTAGACGTAGCCATTAAGTCGGTAAAATTGGATTCAGCTTTTTTCAGTCCATCCAATAGGGCGGCGATCTGGCTAGCGAGTGCCTGGCGAGCCGCAACAGTGTCTTCGAGAAGCATCCGCAGAGTAAAAATACGAATACGCAACAGATCCTGACCAAACAATGAAACAGCCTGAGTACTAGGTATCCAGACCGTCTCCACGCTCTTGGCCTGGTCGCGCATATCACCCATTTCACGCATCGAAAGCGTGCCCAGAAGCACCACTAACAAAGCGATCAGCGCAAACCCACCCGCCAGCCTTGCAGCGATTGAGACATTTCTTAGATTCATGCAGATGCATCCTGTTGTGTGGAGTGCGCTGGAGGCCAGCGTCTAGAAGGTCTAACGGCAGAGCGGAGGAAATCTTGATTGTAGCTAAGAAAATAATTCCAAATCAGCCAGCGATTCCAAGGTCTGTCCAGAGTCGATCCAGCCCTGTAAGACCCCAGGACTCGGGCTCCTCACGACTAGTGATTACATCGGAGTCACTGATTGACAGATCCAGGGTTTCCAGCGGCAACCACTGGCGCATGTCAATGCTATAAAACACCCGTAGCCGTGGCTTGAGCAATGCACCGACGTTCTGTTCGATGACCAGAGCCAGCCTATTGGATGCCAGGCGAACCAGCGAACCAACCGGATAAATACCCAAAGTACGCACGAACAACTGAAAAAGACCGGGATCGAAATGACCTTCCCACTTTGCCATTCGGCTCAGCGATATCGAGGGGTCCCAGCCACTATGGTATGGACGGTTGGACGTAACCGCGTCATAGACATCACATATCGCGGCCATGCGTGCCAAGAGGCTATTTTGCTCACCAACCAGATTACCCGGATAACCCGAACCATCCATGCGCTCATGATGATGCAAGCATGCATCTAGGACCTCAGCGGGCATATCAGCAAAGGCAGACAGCAGATCAGCACCGGCCTGCGGATGACCACGCATGACTTCAAACTCGGCGGCCGTTAGCTTGCCCGGCTTGTTGAGTATGTGGTCAGGCATCGCCACTTTACCCAGGTCGTGGAGCAGGCCTGCCATGCCAGCTACCCTGATAGTCTCCTCGTCACATCCATAACTGCGCGCCAGCCCCAGCATCAGGGCCGCCACGGCTAGCGAATGCAAATAGGTATACTCGTCGCGGCGTTTTATTCGCAACAGACTCAACAATGCGTGGGCATTACGCATCAGGGAATCGGACATTTCAGAGACCAACAGCTGCAGACCTGCGCTTTCAAGAGCGCGGCCCATACGCACATCCGTAAACATTTTGATTACATCACGTTTACCACGCGCAATGAGATACTGAGCCCGATCAATTTCTTCACTAAGAGAGCAATGGATATCATCAGTCGTTTGGAGGGAAAGCAACAGATCGTTATTAGTGGGGAGCGATTCGATCTGCGGTGTTTGACTGGTTAATTCCAGGTCAGATGCATGAACTGTGGAGGTATTTTCGCCGAGCATATCGAGGCTGGTCGTCTGCACATGAGTAACGTCAACACCGCGATCCAAGTCGATGATGATCTCACGAACGCCGCTCTCGCGAATTTTTCGCAGCACCTTCTCGTCAGCAATAAAAAGCTGCTTGCTCCAGAAGGGATGATTAATCCAGGACCCGCAAAATTGATGCACAAACATCCGGGTTACTGCCTTGTCGACAGAGATTTTCTTGAGCATGGTTAAAACCGAACTCCTGAACCCGTGAAGGTACTGCATCAACAACTAGCTGGCAGGACCGATAGTTCTTAACAAAAACCAAGAAACATTATATCAAAGAGCCATCAATCGGCGTCATATTCCTGCGCAAAATCGACACCCGATTGCTCGTTGAGCGCTTGAGGATCGAAACGTGCAAGGCAGCCACCTCCGATGACTGGGGGCAACCCAGCAGCAGCATGATCAAGCGGATTCTGCTGCTCAGTACTATCGTCCTCGAAGTAAGAGGCCTCTATCTTCATACTTTCGGCGCTCCGTTATCATTGAAGTGCTTGACTGCTCGCAGAATATCCCGGCGACTGATCTGGCCAACCAGCCTGCCGTCGTCTAGTACAGGAAAGCGCCGCCGACCGGATTGCACAAAACGTTCTGCAACGGAAATAATGTCAGCGTCCAGATCAATGGTTTCAACCAGGCGTGTCATCACATCGCTCACTTTGATCGAGGCTTCCTCGAAATAGGAGCCGGTCAGAGTGCCCTTAAGACAGTCACCCTCGGACAGGATACCCACCAGCCGTTTGCGCTCATCCACTACTGGAGCTCCAGAAATGCGGTGCTGAAGCAGCGTGTCGATCGCTTTGGCCAGATCCGTGTCGGGGGTCAAGCAAACCAGATCGGCCGTCATGTATTCATACACTTTCACAATCTTCAGCATAAACCCTCCTTAGTTCGCGTTAATTAAACGCCACGGTCCGGACTGACCGGCATTAGCCAAAAACGACTGTCTTGTTGTCGTGGACCAGCACCCTGTCTTCCAAGTGATAGCGCAAACCCCGTGAAAGCACCATTTTTTCCACATCTTTTCCCAGTCTAACCATGTCATCGGCATTATGTCGGTGGGTGATGCGCACCACATCCTGCTCAATGATCGGACCAGCATCGAGTTCGTCTGTGACATAGTGACAGGTTGCGCCGATCAACTTTACACCCCGCTGGGCGGCCTGATGATAAGGCCGCGCACCGACAAACGAAGGCAAGAAACTGTGATGTATGTTGATTACCCTATTCGCATATCGCTGGCATAGATCGGGAGGCAGTATCTGCATATAGCGCGCAAGGACGATGCAATCGACCTGCTGATCGTCGACCAAACTAGCAATCCGTTCAAATGCAGGTGTCTTGTTTTGACTGTCCACCGGAACATGGTAGAAAGGTATGCCATGCCATTCCACCATACTGCGTAAGTCATCATGATTGGATATGACACTGGTAATATCGCAATCCAGTTCGTCGCTATGCCAGCGGTACAATAAGTCAGCAAGACAATGGGACTCACGACTAGCCATCAATACAACTTTCTTGCGCACACCCGAGTCGCTGACATGCCAGTCCATTGCAAACTCACGCGCAATCGGCGCAAAGGCTGTGCGCAAACCGTCCAGATCGAACGGCAATGAGTCAGCCCGGATCTCATGACGCATGAAAAACCAGCCAGAGAGATTATCCGAGTGATGATTGGCTTCCGTGATCCAACCATTGTAAGTTGCCAGCACGTTGCTGACTTTCGCGACTATCCCGACCCGGTCGGGACAGGCAATGACCAAACGGTAGGTGCGCATCAGTTGACTCCCGCAGCCGACCAACAGGCCCGCCGAAAAAAGGCCTATTCTACCTTTTCCTTTGCACAATAGTAGCGTTAAAACGAAGCAGTTTTGCATCCATCAATGTTCGGAAAAAACCAAAGTTACATTAATTAACAAGCATAAAGTTTGATCGTCGATATTGCGCAATCAATACGGATCAGTCTTCGATTGTATTAACTTGGTACCTGCCCTATTATCAACCCGTTAAAATTAAACACTCACCGGAGTAGGCATTTATGTCAGCACTACAGGAATTCCGTACGCTGCAACAAACCATTCGCGAACTTACAGAGCGGATGAACTCATTGTCGAACGACACAAAACTGAAACAAGAAATCGAGTTCGAAGAGAAGTTGCGCACTTTGATGGCTGAATACAACAAGTCACTGAAAGATGTTGTCGTCATTCTTGATCCCGACAGCAAGCTGTCCAATGCCAAAACGACCAAGACTGGCGCAACCAAACGCGCTCGCAAAGTCAAGCAATACAAGAATCCGCAAACCGGTGAGATGATTGAAACCAAAGGTGGCAATCACAAGGAATTGAAGGCCTGGAAAGAAAAATACGGATCTGACACGGTCGAGTCTTGGGTTACTATTCTAGGTTGATATATCGACCTTAATAGCCGTGACCCTTACCTACATGACTTTTTCATAAAACCCCAGCCATTCCGGGGTTTTTATGTCTCGCTTGCCTCTCGCAGCTAAACCAATGGCATGCCCAGCTTGGCGGCTTGCTCCAGCACATACTTTCGCCAGCTCTGCAGTAGTTCCGCCGGGGTTCCTTGCTGCCCGACCAGCGCCTGATCAAGGGCCTGCATAAAGCTATCAATGGTAAGTGATGCGCCGGGCACCTCACCGGCCAATCGCTTTCGACAATAGTCTTGCCATTGTTCGGCCTCTACCGAGGTCAAACTTTCAGGGAAATTGCGTGCCCGATACCGTGGCAGCATGTCGACCAGCCGCTGGTCACGCAGCGGCCACTGCGTGGCGGCCAGCATCCCGCCATCGGCTTCTCTGATCATTCCCAGCAACTTGCGATCGGCGTCGCTGATAAAGCCCGCGTACAACTGTGACTCCGCATCGTCAGATGCCGCTGCGCCACTGTCTTCAGGCTGGTAGATCGTCTGCAGTTTGTGTTGCCCCTCCGCTCGCCATTGGGCAAGGCGCTCACCGTTACGAATCAGCTCGGGCATATTGAGTCCCAGCCGGTTGATATCCTGACCACGCAGGACTTTGACATCAGCCAGGAACGGACACTTGTTGATATGCACGAGCTTCAGACCCGGGCGAACTTGACCCTCAGCCATGTCTTCGCTGCGTTGATACAGGCGCTGGCGCAGATCTTCAGCGCTGAGATTAATGAGTACGTCAGGATCGCTCGCCAGATCATAGACAATCAAAGCATTGCGGTTCTGCGGATGCCAGGCCAGGGGTAGCACCAATGCGAGGCCCTGACGCTCACGCCCGAACTTACCGGAGACATGCACCAACGGTCGCATCTGTTGAAAGTCGACGAGGGCAGACACATGGTGTTTGCTGCGCATATCAAGTAAATAGTCGAAGAGTCGGGGTTGCGCAGCGCGCAACAGCCGCGCCATGGCTATGGTGGCACGGACATCGGCAAGGGCATCGTGAGCCTGACCATGATCTATACCGTTGGCTGTGGTCATGAGCTCCAGTCGTAGACTGGTATGGCCATCCTGTTGCGGCCAAACGATACCATCGGGCCTCAGCGCGTGGGCGGCTCGCAGAGCATCCAGCAAATCCCAGCGACTGTTGCCACCTTGCCACTCCCGCGCATAAGGATCATGGAAATTACGATACAACGTGAAGCGAGCCATCTCATCGTCGTAGCGCAGATTATTGTAGCCAACACTGCAGGTACCGGGCACGGCCATCTGCTCATGCAGGAGATGGATGAACTGAGCTTCAGGCAGGCCGGCCATCGCTCGCTGCGGACCTATCCCCGTAATGAGACACGCCATCGGATGAGGTAGCACATCGTCTGGCAGGCGGCAGTCAATGCACAGGGGTTCGCCGATTTCGTTAAGATCCTCGTCAGTGCGAACCCCGGCAACCTGCAACGGACGGTCTCGACGGGGGTCGATACCCGTCGCTTCGAAATCGTACCAGTAAAAGGTTTTGCTCATGCCCGGCCCCCGTAAAGATTCAAAACCGCAGGGTAACCCAATGCTGCAATTCAGGCATCAACAGGGTGGGCAAAGCTGAAATAACATCTGAGGCTGCGCGCCAGGTCGAAGAAACCCAGTCGATTATGCACAATGCTGAATCCGCTATCAAAATGACCGGAAGTTTTTTCTGGTCTGCACCAGTGGCTCAATACAGTGAAGTCCAGCTGCTCAAATTCACTGTCAACGCCGGGTAGCTTGATTTGCAATTCGTAAATACTATCAAGCATCACCGGCAGATCACTGATGAGCATCATGCCATCGCGGGATATGTTACCGAGATAACCCATGGGCCTGCCCGAATGCCGATTGAAAACCTGCAGGTAACTGGCAAGCTGCTGACGCTCTATACGTCGTTGTTCGTGTCGAGTTCCGCGATCTTGTTGCTCGTGTAGCATCTCAGCAACGCTCTCTGATCAGTGCCTGTAGCTGCATTTTCTGTTCCTCGACGCGATCGGGCTTAACCTCAACCTTTTTACCGCTGGCGTCCTCTTCATACCAGTACATGCGCTTGTCAAAACGTGCCAATTCATTGTTGAGCCGGTCACAGTTCGCTTGCAGCCGAGCTTGCTCTTCAGACTTTTGCTGCTGTTTCATAGCGCGCTCTTCGCTGCGAACCTGCTGCAGACGATGCATGTTGGCTTCGCGCTCGCGCACCTGGTCATCTCGTTCGAGTATCTGAGGACTTACTTCTACCCGCTCTGCACCCTGCCGGGGTTGCTCACCAAAATGAACCCGCCCCTGAGCATCTGTCCAGCGATAGATCTCGGCGTACGCCGATAACGATAGAAACGCGCACATGACCAATAATGTGATGATCCGCATATCTCATCCATAATAGTAGGCCGCGGCGCAGAAGGCGGCAGGAAACCGGACAATAGCTAAGCCCCCGACAATTATACAGCTCGCTGTATAGCAGAGATCAGCGCCTCAAGGGGTGAGTTTAAGCGCCGGATCGTAGTGCCCAAGCAAGCGCAACGTCTCAAGCCGCGCAACGGCACGATAACTGTATTCACTTTGCGGGTAATGTCGTTGCAGGTAACGGTAGATTTGCGCGGCATCGAGATATAAGGCCTGGCGTTCCAGACACAAACCCCGCAGCAGAGACACTTCAGGCTGATCCTGATACGCCCGGAAACGGCTGCGACGCTCGGCACTGGACAAGTGGAGCATAACCGCTCCGCAGTCATCCCGTTGATAGGCCTGATAGGCCTGGTTGATATCGGCATCATGGCCCTGGGAAGCACAACCGGCCAGCGCAGTAATCACGGTTACAAGTAGGAGTCGTTTCATATCGATGCCAAATCAAATAGATAAAGTGTTGTCGGCACCACGTCCGGTTTCTTGACCCTTTTAACCTTCTGCGGGTTTAAATTTATCTACCTCACTATTCCTTGACGTCGATCATTGTCGGTATGCGCTCTATGCTCTAATTTGAGGCTGAAGCAGCGCCAACCCTAAGATTCACAGAACAGGAGCGAGCATATGAATATCCAACACATGCTGGTCGTGATCGACCCCAACAGCGAAGATGACCAGCCTGATCTTCGTCGAGCCGAAAACCTGGTTGCGCACTTTTCGGGGGCGCGAATCACTCTGTTCCTATGCGATTACAATGCGGCTCTGGATGGGGGCATCCTGTTCGATAGCAAAGGGCTGGAGCAGGCTCGCGAATCTCTGATCGCACACCACTCCCAGCGTCTAGAAAAAATGGCCAGACCGTTGCGCCAACAGGGCGTATCTGTCGATATACAGGCCGTGTGGGGCAAGCGGCTCGACCGTCATGTCCTGCGTGCAGTCCAAGAACATAAACCCGATCTTGTACTCAAGACCACTCACCACCGCAGCGCGCTCAAACGACTGCTATTAACCAATAGCGATTGGCAGTTGATTCGCCACTGCGAAGCCCCCCTATGGCTGGTCAAGCGTGCTGACGGCGAAATGACTGACATCTGCGCCAGCGTTGACCCCCTGCACGAAGCGGACAAGCCTGCTGCGCTAGATTTAAAGCTCATTGCGATAGCACGCTCGTTATCCGAGAGTGTAAAAAGCCGTATGCACATTGCTCATTGCTATAATCCGCTGCCGCGCACCCTGGCATTCGATGCGAGTATCGTCGTCGACTATGACAGTTATGCTTCGGAGATTCGCAAGAGACACGGAGAAGCGCTGGAGACGCTAGCGAACGAAAACGACATCGCCCCCTCGTCAAGACATCTACTGACGGGGTATCCGGAAGAGGCAATTCCAGAATTTATCGAGAAGCAGGGTATTAGCTTGCTAGTGATGGGCGCCATATCGCGCTCACGCATAGACACTGCTCTGCTTGGCCATACCGCCGAACGCCTGCTGGATGACTGCCCCTGTGATGTTCTGGTCATCAAGCCCGAGGGCTTTGTCGATCCAAGCAAACCAACCGATTGAGGCCTGCCGACTCATACCCGCTCTGGAAAGCGCGTGGTTTGATCGCCACGCGGTCACATCAACGATACTGACTCCTGACTGAGACGGCGAATCGCGACCCAGTCGCGGGCGCGGATCAGCGCAGGGGGCGCCATCCAAGTGCCGCCCACGCACATGACATTAGGCAGCGCCAGATAGTCTCCCGCGCTTTCCAAGGTAATACCGCCAGTGGGACAAAATCGAACATCAGCAAAGGGACCGGAAAAGGCCTTGAGCAGCGATACACCGCCACAGGCCTGTGCTGGAAATAGCTTGAATCTGCGGTAACCCAGTTGATACCCCGAGAGCACGTCTGATGCGGTAGCAACCCCTGGCAACAGGGGTATAGCACTATTCAGACCACACTGCAGCAAGGTATCGGTACATCCAGGGGTAACCACAAACTGCGCACCCGCATCCTGCACCGCTTGAAATTGCTCTTTATTCAGCACGGTGCCTGCACCCACGCATAGCGTGGGTCGCTCCCGGCTCAGCAGTTCGATCGCCGGCACACCCAGCGCAGTGCGCAAAGTAATCTCGATCGTCTCGATACCCCCGTCGGCAAGGGCATCCGCCAGTGGCAGTACGTCACTCAGATCATCAATACTGATCACCGGCAGCAAGCAAGAGCGGGCAAATAATCTGTCCAGCACACGTGTTTTTTCAGCCAGGCTCATAGGATTTCTGTCAGCCTCCAGGGCTGTAAAATAAGTGCAACGGCGGCGCCAAAAAGGCCGCCACCGGCATCAGCGTAGTGCTCGCGGAGAACGCTTCGCACAGCGTCAGATATTTATCTTTTCCAGATATCGCCAGGACTTGCAAGCGCCCTGTGCGCAAAGCAGCGCCGGTCAGTGTCATACGCCATACTCCGTCTGGTGCACGAACCGACGCGCAGAGAATTGGACTCTGGGTATTCAAGAGTTCTTCCAGACCGTCCTGCCCGCTGAACATCGAAGCGCAATGGCCATCAGTACCCATGCCCAGCACCACTATGTCCAGTGGCAGCCATGCTGCAAGCGCCAGCGAAGCGATCTGAGCATCACTCTGCGGCGTATCGCCACGAAATAATGGTAGCCAGTTTGCGCTTGCAAGGGCCTTGGGTAAGCACCTCTGTATCAGTCCTGCGTTGCTGCCGATGTCGGCTTCGACAACCCAGCGCTCGTCGACCAGGGTAATAGCGACCCGGCTCCAGTCCAGCGCCTGTTCATCCAGGCAGCGTAAAAACGCTTCGGGGCTACGCCCACCGGATAACGCTATATATGCGCTGCCGCGCTCCCCTATGGCCTTGCGCAATTGCTCCCCGACAAACTCCGCCTGCCGGAGCGCCAGGATCTGGGGATTATCGACGGCCAGGACCGGCAGCCCCCTTTCAGCGGCGAGCTCTTGCATGTTCACTGGCCGGATACGCCATCGGATTCCTGCAAGCTGACCGTAAAGCAACTGCCACCCTGCTCAGCCGAACTGGCCGCACCACGCATGAAGGCAAATAGCTCACGTCCCCAGCCACGTCGCACCGGCTCCGCGTGCACTACCGGCTCGCGAGCCAACCAGACGCTCGGCGCAACCGCCACTTCCAGCCGACCCAGATCCGCATCCAGGCTGACCATATCGCCATCGCGCAACCGGGCCAGGGGCCCTCCGGCGGCGGCTTCAGGGCACACATGTATCGCTGCCGGCACCTTGCCGGACGCCCCCGACATGCGACCATCGGTCACCAGTGCTACTTTGAAACCGCGATCCTGTAGCAAGCCCAGGTACGGTGTCAGCTTGTGCAGCTCCGGCATTCCGTTTGCCGCCGGCCCCTGAAAACGCACCACCGCCACCAGATCACGCTCCAGCTCACCCGCCTGAAACGCATCCACCAACGCCTCTTGAGTATGAAATATGCGGCAGGGAGCGCTGACCTTGCGATGTTCACTGGCCACCGCAGACACTTTGATCACGCTACGACCCAGTCCGCCGTCGAGCAATCGCAGCCCGCCATCGGCAGAGAAAGGTTGGCGCCAGCCACGTAATATCTCCGTATCCAGACTGGTCATCGGGCCGGCTCGCCAAATGAGCTTGCCGTGCTCTAGCAACGGTTCGCGGGTGTAACGCGACAGGCCATGGCCGACAACTGTTTCAACATCCTCGTGGAGGAGCCCCGCATCCAGGAGCTGAGAGAAGAGGAATGCCGTACCGCCTGCTGCCTGAAACTGATTGATATCCGCTTTGCCGTTGGGATAGATGCGCGCCAGAGTGGGCACTAACTCGGACAAGGCGGACATGTCTTCCCAGCGAAGCTGCAGACCGGCGCACTGACCGATCGCCACAAGATGTAAAGTCAGATTGGTCGAGCCACCCGTCGCCAGCAACAGCACCAAGGCATTAATCAGCGATTTCTCGTCCAGAATCGATGCGAGACTTCCCTGCCCTTCCCTGGCCAGCAAGGCGGCCCGCTCTGCGGCGAACACGGTCAAAGAGTCACGCAGTGGTGTACCCGGATGCACGAATGAAGCGCCCGGTAATTGCAATCCCATGGCCTCAAGCAGAATCTGATTGGTATTGGCCGTGCCATAGAACGTACAGGTGCCTGGCCCATGATAGGAGCCACTTTCGACATCCAGAAGCTCTTCGCGACTGGCCGCCCCCTCGGCGAAGCGTTGTCTGACCGCCGCTTTTTCGGCGTTCGGGATGCCCGTGGTCATTGGACCAGCCGGCACGAACAGTACGGGCAGATGCCCAAAACGTAATGCGCCCATCAACAATCCTGGCACAATCTTGTCACAGACCCCCAGACATAGCGCCGCATCGAACATGTTGTGCGACAGCGCAATCGCCGTGCCCATGGCGATAACGTCCCGGCTGGCCAACGACAGCTCCATACCCGGCTCGCCCTGGGTAACACCATCGCACATGGCCGGCACCCCGCCCGCTACCTGCCCGGTCGCGCCATAGGCACGCAATGCCAGACGGATCTGTTCAGGGAACACTTCATAGGGCTGATGGGCCGAGAGCATGTCATTGTAGGCTGTGACCATCGCCACATTGACCTCGTCCATCATGCGCAAGCGATCCTTGTCGGTCGGACCACAGGCCGCCATACCATGCGCAAGATTGCCGCAGGACAGCTTGCGACGGCCGCGCGGTAATGCTGCGGCCTCGGCCATCTGGCGCAAGTAGGCCTGGCGAGTGGCGTGGCTACGCTGACGCAATCGTTCGGTTACTTCAAGCACACCCGGGTGCATGGCATCTCCCCCTGGATAAACCCTCGTAGCGCCTCTGAGCCGCCACGTCAGCCTGTCATGGTACGCGCATATGTTCTATTGTAGTGACCCAATAGAAACCATAGACCATCGCTTTTTATAGGGATAGACCATGACCCTGCGCCGCACCAAAATCGTCGCCACACTGGGACCTGCCAGCAGCAGCCGCGAGTGCATAGCCGCATTGATCGATGCCGGCATGAATGTAGCCCGTATGAACTTTTCCCACGGCACCGCTGACGAATACCGCGCAAGGGCTCGATTGGTGCGTGAAATCGCCAAGGAAAAGGACGTTCATGTCGCCCTTCTCGGCGACCTGCAAGGTCCGAAAATTCGTATAGCGCGGTTCACCGACGGCAAAATCATGCTCGAACAGGGCGACCACTTCCGCCTCTCCACCAGTCACTCGCTCGATGACGGCAACACTGACGTGGTCGGCATCGACTATCCGGATCTGATCAAGGATTGCCGCGCCGGCGACGAGTTGCTCCTGGATGACGGCCGCGTGGTTTTACGCGTCGACAGCGTCGGCAAAGACGAAGTGCGCTGTACCGTCACGATCGGCGGCCCATTATCCAATCACAAGGGCATCAATCGACGCGGCGGTGGACTCTCGGCAGCTGCCCTGACTGAAAAAGATCGTGTGGATATCACTATCGCAGCAGAGCTGGGCATGGAGTACGTAGCCGTCTCCTTCCCCCGCGATGCGGCCGACATGAATCTCGCCCGTAAGCTGCTCAAGGACTCCGAATCCCAGGCCTGGCTGATCGCCAAAATTGAACGCGCCGAGGCCGTCGCTGACGAAGCAGCGCTGGACGGCCTGATCGACGCCAGCGACGCAGTCATGGTCGCCCGCGGCGACCTGGGCGTGGAGATTGGCGATGCAGAACTGGTTGGCATACAGAAACTGATCATCAGCCACGCGCGCAAGAAAAACAAAGCTGTCATCACTGCCACCCAGATGATGGAATCGATGATCAACAGCCCAATGCCGACACGGGCCGAAGTATCGGACGTCGCCAACGCCGCACTCGATTACACCGACGCGGTCATGCTCTCAGCGGAAACCGCCGCTGGCTCCTACCCCGTCGAAGCCGTACAGGCAATGGACAGGGTCTGTCGCGGCGCCGAAAAGCACCCTACCAGCCAGCACTCCGGCCACCGTATGGGTCAGCAGTTCGAGCGCTGCGACGAGACCATCGCATTGGCTGCCATGTACGCGGGCAACCACTTTCCAGGGGTCACTGCCGTCATCACGCTGACCGAAAGCGGTTATGCCCCCCTGATAATGTCGCGCATACGCTCGCACCTGCCCATATTTGCACTTTCGCCCAACACTGACACGCTTGGCCGCGTTGCTCTACTGCGAGGCGTCCAAGGCATCACCTTCAACCCCGCCGATATGCCGTCTACTGACGTCAATCAACGGGCCGTGAGCCGACTGTTGGAACTCGGCCATGTGCAACACGGCGACTGGGTCATCCTAACCAAAGGCGACGCCTACAACTCCCGAGGCGGCACCAACTCCATGAAGTTACTCAAGGTAGGTGAGTCGTTAGTTTAAAACAGACCATCTTAATGCCGATGCCAGTTAAGCGCACAGTCTGGCACACTCTGAAACAACGCCCACAAAAAAGCCCCGACTCTAATCAGGAGCCGGGGCCATATGCACAACCAGACCGCTAAATCAGATCTCGACGGCCAGGCTGTCCGCAATCTTCTTCTGCCAAATGGCCGGCCCGGTAATATGCACCGACTCACCGTTGGTATCGACTGCCACGGTCACCGGCATATCTTTCACATCAAACTCGTAAATTGCCTCCATACCCATTTCCGGAAACGCCAGCACCTCCGCCTTCTTGATCGCCTGAGCCACCAGATAGGCTGCACCGCCAACGGCCATCAGATAGACCGCCTTGTAATCCTTGATCGCCTCGATCGCAATCGGACCGCGCTCGGACTTACCGATCATGCCCAGCAACCCAGTCTGATCCAGAATCTGGCGAGTAAACTTGTCCATACGGGTAGCCGTAGTCGGACCCGCCGGACCCACCACCTCGTCACGAACCGGGTCCACCGGACCCACGTAGTAAATGAAGCGCCCCTTCAAATCGACCGGCAACTCCTCACCTTTGTTCAGCATCTCGACCATACGCTTGTGCGCCGCATCACGGCCCGTCAGCATCTTGCCCGACAACAGAACCGTCTCACCGGTCTTCCAGTCGAGCACGTCTGCCGGCGTCAGCGTATCCAGATTGACCCGGCGCACGCCGCTGCCCACCTCCCAGGTAATGTCCGGGTAAGCATCCATCGGTGGCGGCGCCAACACAGCAGGGCCGCTGCCATCGAGCACAAAATGCGCATGGCGGGTCGCCGCGCAGTTAGGAATCATGCACACCGGCAGACTAGCCGCATGGGTCGGGTAATCCATGATCTTGATATCCAGCACCGTGGTCAAACCACCCAAACCCTGAGCACCGATACCCAGCGCATTGACCTTGTCCATGATCTCCAGACGCAGCTCCTCGACCCGATTCTGCGGACCGCGTTTGCGCAGCTCATGGATGTCGATCGAATCCATCAGGGATTCCTTGGCCAACACTGCCGCCTTCTCCGCAGTACCACCAATACCGATACCCAGCATGCCCGGCGGACACCAGCCCGCACCCATGGTCGGAACGGTTTTCACTACCCAGTCAACGATCGAATCCGACGGATTGAGCATAACCATCTTCGACTTGTTCTCAGACCCACCACCCTTGGCTGCCACATGGAACTCCACGCTGTCGCCGGGAACCACCTGGTAGTGAATGACCGCAGGGGTATTGTCCTTGGTATTGGTCCGCTTGCCGGCTGGATCAGCCAGGATCGACGCGCGCAGAACGTTCTCAGGCAAATTATAGGCCTGACGCACGCCCTGGTTGATCATGTCATCCAGACCCATGGTGGCATCGTCCCAACGCACGTTCATACCGACCTTGACGAACACCGTCACGATGCCTGTGTCCTGACAAATGGGGCGATGGCCGGTAGCGCACATGCGCGAATTGATCAAAATCTGCGCCATCGCATCGCGGGCTGCCGGAGATTCCTCGCGCAAGTAAGCCTCATGCACGGCCTGAATAAAATCTACCGGGTGATAATAGGAGATGTACTGCAATGCATCAGCTACGCTCTGGATCAGGTCATTCTGCTTGATTGCGGCCATGCTGGGCTGGCTCCTCTGCTAGGCGAATGGCAATACGCCAGGATGATAAACACCCTGAACTGCGCTGCCTGGTTCAATGTCGTCCACGGATAACCTCGCTATTATGGCTATCCGTAACTACCGTGGCTAATCGGGTGGGAAATTATACCCGAGCCAGCGCACAGGCGTAATCTTCAGCAACTGCTTCTTGCAAAGAGCCTCCAGTCTTTTCAAATACACAAGTCAGGAATAGAGTATGGTTGACTACAATGTGCCATTACACAAGGATCCTTAAACAGGGACGGCGTAAGAAATATGGACAGTACTGTTGCCAAATTCCAGGCTTTACGTTTGCAGCGTATCTACTTATTAGCGCAACTGAACTACGCCATTACCTACGTGGTAATTGGTGCAGCTTGCATGGTTGGGCAGTACAACGCCAGCGGCGTCATATCTGCAAGCCACGTGATGCTCGGAGTCACCCTGCAGGCAATTATCTTTGGCATGATCAAGAGCGGCATCAATAGTACGACAGGCGAAAAACTACACTGCACGCCGTCAGCGGGTCTGAATCTGGTCGGTTTTGACGAAAACCTGGAAGACCGTCTGAAGCAGGCTGACGAGGCGCTGTACCGAGCCAAGGAAACCGGCCGCAATCGTTGCGAAGTATTCGAAGGGGCTTATGCCTGAACTACAGGTAGGCGCGGTAAAGATACACACCGCAGCCGGTGAAAATATGCTTGATGCCCTGCTTGCTGCCGGGCAAAAGATCCCCTGGTCGTGCCGGGCAGGACACTGTCAAACCTGCATCGTGCAGGCATTGTCAGGGCAGCCGCCGCCTCAGGCGGAGGTAGGGCTGAGTTCCGATCAACGCCAAGCTGGCTGGCTTCTCGCCTGTCAATGCCCGGTCCAGCAGGATATGCAGCTGAAACTGCATGACCCAGCAGTAGATGGCATCGCCGCCAGAATAGTTGAATTACACCCCGTGACCGATCAGATCCTGGTGTTATGCCTCAAGCCAGAGCGTCCTATGCGCTTTCAGCCTGGCCAGCATGTAGTGTTATGGCTGGATTCCGAATTGGCCCGCCCCTACTCGATCGCCAGCCAACCGGGCGACCCCCTGCTGACCTTTCACCTGCGGCTCCACCAGAATGGCGCCTTCTCCGACAGAATCCAGCGGCTCGCGGCGGGCCATATTGTGTATCTTGGCGCTGCCGGCGGCCACATGCACTATGACCCCGATTGGCAGGATAAGCCTCTGCTTCTGTTGGCAGCCGGGACCGGGCTCGCGCCGCTACAGGCCATTGCCAGGCACGCACTCGAATCCGGCCATCAAGCGCCGATCGAATTACGCCACTGGCATGACGAACCAGTCTGCTATTTGCAGCAACCACTGCAGGAACTAGCTGCCAGTCATCCGCAGCTTACTCTGCGCCTGCAACCGAGGACCGAACTGGCGGCAGATTTGACACAACTGCGTCTTGCCTCCCGCTCTACACTGGCGCTAGTCTGCGGGCCACCAACGTTTGTCGAGCAACTGCGCAAGCCGTTATACATGGCGGGTCTTCCAGGCCGCCAGATAATCGATGAAGCTTTTCTCAGCCGTCGGGCATAACACGTCCCGACTGATCCAATGTGCCGGAGCCTGTAATGAGTGAACACCTGCTGATCGACCGAAGTGAAGCCGTACTGACATTGAGCATGCATCGACCAGACAAGAAAAATGCCCTGACGCGTGACATGTACAGCGCCATGGCTAAAGCAATTAATGCAGCGCAATCCGATGACAGCCTGCGCGCGGTTATTATTCAGGGCGACGAAAACTGTTTTACCAGCGGTAACGACGTTGCTGATTTCATCGATGTGCCACCCTCCGGACCCAACAGTCCAGTGTATGAGTTTCTCAAGGCTATCTGTCATGCGGAAAAACCCCTGATCGCCGCCGTCAACGGTCCCGCGGTCGGGGTGGGTACCACGATGCTGTTGCATTGCGACCTGGTGTACGTTGCCGAGGATGCGAAGTTGAGAATGCCTTTCGTCAACCTGGGTCTGTGCCCGGAGGCAGGATCGAGCTTCCTGCTGCCGCGTTTGTTGGGACACCTGCGCGCTGCCGAATTACTCTTATTGGGTGAAACCATTAGCGGGCAACGTGCCGCCGACATTGGCCTGGCCAATCATGCCTTACCCAAAGGCGCTGCGGTGCATCAAGCCGCACGCACTGCCGCTTTGCGGATCGCTGAATTACCACCAAATTCCGTCCGACTAAGCAAAGCGTTATTGAAGCAGGGTCTCAGCCTGACCACCGAGGAAGTCATGGATCGTGAGGGCGAATACTTTGGTCAGCTCCTCAAGGGACCTGAGGCAAAGGAAGCTTTGACCGCCTTTATGCAAAAGCGCAAACCGGTTTTTGCCTGAGAGTTTTGACGACCGATGCCCCGACAGAGCTGAAAGGCTCTTCGGAGTACCGCCGTTCAACGCTTGATGTGAAACCACATAGTGACCCAGCGATTGATCTGACCCCACATACGAATTTTCAGTCTGTGCCAGCGCGGCAGGCGCCTCCAGGCCTCCAGGGTCCATTCGTGACTGGCAGAGAAATCCTTCTCGAATGTCTCTCTGACGCTATCGGCCAGGCCCACGTCGATCCCATGCTGGTTAGCCTCAAGATTCCAGTGCAGAGACCAGTGGTCGAAGTTGCATGACCCCAGAGAGGTCCAGTCATCAACCAGAGCAGATTTAAGATGAAGAAAGCGCGGTTGATATTCAAAAATCCGAATACCTGCCTTCAGTAGTCGGCTGTAATAACGCTGACCGGCATATCGCACTGGCGGATGATCCATGATCTGACCGCAGAGCAGTAGCCGCACGTCAACGCCGCGGCGCGCAGCCCCTTGCAATGCACGTCGTATCCGCCAGGCAGGAAGAAAATACGGCGTCGCCAGCCATACGTGTTTCTCCGCTGCGCGGATCTGAACAAGCAGCCCATGCAAAATATCATTGCTGTAGCGGGAATCCATATGCGTCACCCGCGCCCAGCCGTGCTTACCATCGGGCGCAGGGGGTGGTCTGATGCGGCGCAGACTCGGTAAAGGTCGGCCTGGACGGGGGCCATCCGTCTGTTTCCATTGATGCTCGAATAGCGCCAGCCAGTCGACGACAGCCAGGCCGGTCACAGCAAGCATCTGATCGTGCCACAGGGTCTGGCCGTGTTCGTCGGGCAAGCAGAATTCATCCGACAGCCCAAATCCACCGGTCATTGCCAGATGATTATCGAAGATCAGGATCTTGCGATGGTCCCGGTGAAAATTCCACAGGCCACGCATCAACCGCAGTGGATTATAGATACGCAGCTCAATACCCCCATCGCGCAGCTGCTCTCGCTCCTGGGCGACAAACTCCCGCGAACCGATATCATCCAACAGACAGCGCACCCTGACCCCACGGCCTACGGCCGCTGAGAGCGCTTGAATAAGGATGGCGGTAGCCTGCCCCGTTTCAACCAGGTACATCTCGATATCGATACTGGTCTGCGCCTGGGCTATTGCATCCAATACCTTTGGGAAGAAATTTTCGCCATCTACCGTCAACTCAAACCCGTTGTTCGCCCGCCAGGGATAGATCGATACTGTCATATCCCGCCTCAAATCATGGAATTCGGTAATCATCCTGATCCCGCAGGTCAGGACCGCATTGCATCTAGCTGATCCAGTCCGAGAATGCATCAATCATAGCAGGCCAGACGAAAGGGCGACCGTGCTGAAGCTTCATCTTCTAGATAAAGGCTGTCACGTAATCGCCACCTGGCCGTAACACCTCTGACACTCCGTCGCCATAGTCTCGATCTGGAAACAACCAGAGCCTGACCCGATGGAGGTGCCTGATGTCCAATACCGCGTACGCCACCGAAGCAACCCCAACCCCAAATCACCTTAGCGTTGAGATGGTGCAAGACGCCACAACGCTGCAGGCCGCGCAGACCCTTCGCTACAGTGTATTCAGTGAAGAGTGCGGAGCGAAACTGGAAAACGCCGGAACAGGCCTGGACCAGGACATATTCGATCTGCATTGTGAACATCTGATTGTGCGTGACCTGCGCAGTGGTGAAGTGGTTGCCACAACACGCCTGCTTGACAGTCAGGGAGCGACGGAAGCGGGTGGATTCTATAGTGAAGGCGAATTTCAACTGGTCGGCCTGCCGCAATTACGTGGCCGCATTCTAGAAATCGGCCGGACCTGCGTGCATGCGCATTACCGCAATGGAGCGACTATTTCGGTGCTTTGGGCGGGTCTGGCACAACTGATGAACGAACGCCATTACGACTATTTGATGGGCTGCGCCAGTGTCAGCATGGCAGACGGCGGCGTTCAGGCGCAGGCAGTCATGCAGCGGCTGCGCGGGCGCTACCTATGTCGTGAATGGCTCAACGCAATACCCCGCCTGCCATTACCGCAAATGGACTTGCCAGCCAATGTCACAGCTCAATTGCCGCCCCTATTAAAGGCCTACATGCGCCTGGGCGCAAAGATCTGCGGCGAGCCTTGCTGGGATCCGCAGTTCAATGTAGCCGATGTATTCATCCTTCTGCGTCGGGAACAACTTTGCCCTCGTTATGCACGTCACTTCAAAGCTGTTGCGCCGGAGGGGAGATAATGATGAGTACTGCGATACCGACTTGCCGGCGACTGTGGCGCACCCCGTTGATTATTCTCTGGCTCGGAGTCGGCGCTGTTATGACCGCAGCAGTAGCTATTGGCACAGGGCTGGCTGCCGAAAAAACTCGTCACTACCGACCTCGACTGACACGCTTTTGGATGCGCGGACTGATTGCCATTCTTCCCCTACGCATTCACTGCCACGGCAAGCCCACCGAGCAAACCAGCCTGTTGGTCAGCAACCATATCTCCTGGCTGGATATTGTCGTTATTGGTGCCCAGGCGCCGGTCCACTTTCTGTCGAAGGCTGAGGTTCGCCAGTGGCCCATTGTGGGGTGGCTCGCTAACGCCGCCGGGACACTGTTCATTCAGCGTGGTCAGGCAACCGGCCAGTCCCTGCACGAACAACTCTGCAACGCATTACAGCAAGGCGACAATGTGGTTATTTTCGCCGAAGGTACCACCACTGAAGGCGACCACATCAGACCTTTCCATGGCCGACTGCTTGGCTGCGCAATTGAAACCTCAGCACCGGTGCAGCCGGTCGCTCTGGCATACCGGCAAGGGGGAAAGAGGGACGTGATAGCCCCTTTCGTCAATGACGACGAATTTTCCAGCCATCTGCTGCGGCTGCTCGGCAGCCCGCCTATCGACGTTGAAATACATTTTCTACCGCTTGTGCACTGTCAAAATCTCAGCCGCAATCAATTGGCGCGGGAAGTCCGCAGCGCAGTCGTTCAGACGCTGGGCGTTACCAATGAGGGCTCTGCGCGGAGACCCGCAAGCGTCAGGTCCTGCGAACGTGAAAACGCCATTACCTGCGGCATGAATGCGAGAAAATCCGCTTCAAATCCGGCGTAGTCCCGTTCCAGCTCGCCAGCGGAGCCAGGCAAGGGATTACTGCGACGCAAACGCAGGGCAATATTATCCAGTGCCTGGTGCAGATTAGGCAGGCGTGCGTAGCTGGTTAACCAATCATGCTCGGCCATGCGGCTTATTACCGGCCAAGCGTTGGCCGGTATCACGTCACGCTGCTTAAGCAACAAGGCGTACATGCCGCGAGTAAATTCTTCAATGGACTGATCGGCAAACAACTCCCAGTGCCGCGCCAACAGATGATCATAAAACATGTCAATCATGATGCCAGCATAACGACGGCGTTCGGGAGAGACTCGGGTCTTGCTCACGGTTATCAGCGGATGGGCGTCGGTAAAGCTGTCTATACGTCGGTGCAACCAGATGCCTTCGCGTACGCCTTGAGGTAGTTCGAGCTTTGCCACCGGCCCGCGAACAAAATCACCCAACACACTGCCCAGCGCCTGCTGTGGATCCTGCGGGCCGAGAAACAGATGCGCGAGGAAGTTCATCAGGACCCTGCAAGCTGCTGCTGCAGGTTGGCGATCTGCGACTTCAGCGTGACTATGGTGCGATTGACCTGCGCACGAAAAGCATCAATTGATCGTAACGTTTCCTCAGCGTAGTTCTGACGTTCCTCCATCTCGGTCCTTAATATCAGAAGTTCCTGCTCGAGGTTGACCCCGCCCCCCGCTTGCGCCAACGCTGTGACCTCACGGGTCAGTCCGGCGATTGTCTGATTCTGTGCAGCCAGTCGCTCTTCCAGTTCGCCCATTTGTGCCACCCTCTTGTTCAGATTGGCCAAATCACCTACCAGACCCTGAAGTCGCGCTGTATTGTCGGTGGCCGCTGCCTCCGCGGCTGTAATCCTGCCCGCTTGGGCTGTAACCAGCTCGGCGATCTCAAGGGTTTGCGTCGTCAGGGTCTGCTGATCAGCCTGCTGCGCCGCCAGCTGGACGCTAAAATCTTCTCTGGCCGAGCTGGCTGCGCTGATTGCATTATTTTGAAGCGTAAGCCGTTTATCCAGTTCTTCCAGCTGTACCTGAATGGCATCGAGTCGCGACTGTCGCGCGGCTTCCGCTACCGACAGCGTAGATTCAGTGGCGCTTACCTTCCCGGTTATATCCTGAATTCGCCCTGCTGCCTCTTCACTGATGCGCGCGAAACTGTTTTGCGTGGCAATCAACTGCTGCTGCAGGCGGGACTGTTGCTGATGGCTCCAGTAGCCGAAACCCACCAATGCCAGCGTCAGTGCGCCACATAGCGCCCACAATGCGCCGTTGCCCGATTCGCGGGCTTCCAGGCGCATCGGGGTATGAATACCGCTATCGCGTCCCCGCAAGCCCTCATGACCGGCATCGCGCGTCGACAGGGAGTCAGGCTCGTCAGTTGCCCGGATACCCGACAGTCCGCTGCCCGTCAGATTGTCGTCCGGATTACGTCCTTTCATCTCTTAGCCTCTTATGGAAATATCTTGAAAGCAACCTGATAACCCTGCGCCAGAGCGGTGCGACCTGCTCCACAAAGATGCGTATTGAACGCCCTTGACTGAATTAGAGAGCACTATCGGCGTTGCAGGCCCGATGATTTCGGTCCCTCGTCATATTGGTACATATTCTGCTTGTTTCATGCCTGCTTGGCCAGAATTCCGGTATTGGCCGGAATCATCATGCAAGGGGGCAGCATGCTTACTGAAGCGCAATTCAACCGATCGACGCTCGAATGCATGACCATACTGCGGCGTCGCTTGAAACAAGAGCTGGGTATAACCGTCCGCCTTAGCCAAGAGGGGGCAGCAACCGAGATGATAAGACTCAGCGCGACCAGCACTCAGGAAGATCTGCGCGAACTGGGCCAACGACTTTCAGGCATGGTGGCAGAAGAGCCTGAGCGCCCGCTAGAGGTGGCGTTTGGACAGGGCGCCATTGCCGCAAGACAAAGGCACATGCAAGTATCTGTGCCTCCTGAGTCAGCGCAGGCGCATGTACCAAAAGGACCTTCAGCCGTGCGGATCTACCGCGGGCAAGTAGTCCGCTACTGAAGGCATGCCTGCCTGCCACCACGTTGCAAAATGCTCAATGCCCTGTTCTACCGATACTTCTGGCTGATACCCAAGTTCACGACGTGCTGCGCTGATATCCAGATTGAAATCGCGCGCCATCACGGCCATACCCAAGCGAAGCATCGCCGGTTCGGGCCGGCCTGCAGTGAAGCGCGCCTTTAGCTCTGCCAGCGCTGCCATTCCATACGCCACTGGGTAGGCTATGTGCCTGTCCAGCTGCGGCAGCGCCAAACGCGCCAGCAGCCGGTTAAATTGCGGCCAGAAGGCAACCGGCGCACCATTGCTAATATTATAGGCCTGCCCAAGAGCAGAATCAGGCGCCAGCAAGGCAAACTGCATGGCCAGGTTGAGATTCTCGATCGGTGTCAGGTCAACTCGATTAGTACCAGTGCCTATGATGCGCAAACGTCCACTCTGATGAGCACGCAACAACCGCGGAAAAATGGATGTATCTCCGGCTCCAATGACAAACCTTGGCCGCAGGGCGATGACCTCCAGTCCGCTCCGGCCAGCTGCAAACACCTTTTGATCAGCGAGGTACTTGGTCGCGCCGTAGTGGTCGAAGAATCGTGAGGGAAGGAAGTCTTCTGTGACATCACGGTGGCTTTTGCCATCAAAGTAAATCGAAGGTGAAGACAGGTGTACGACGCGGCGGGTCCCCGCCGACTTTGCCGCTGCAAGCACGTTTTCAGTCACCTGAACATTCGCATTGTAAAAATGCTGGTAGCTACCCCAGGTGCCCACCGCGCCAGCACAGTGCACGATTGCTTCGCAGCTCTTGCTGGCACTGTGCGCGAAGTCGATATCCAACAAATCGCCACTCAGACATTCGGCACCTCTATCGCTGAGCCATCGCATGGCATCGGCCTTGCGACCGCAGCAGCGAACCGTATGCCCCTGAGCCAGCGCATGAGCAGCAAACCGGCCACCGATAAAACCGCTGGCCCCTGTGATCAGAATGCGCATCGAGCAATCCTTCGTTTTGTTATTGTCAGTCCATCATACACGTGCGGTCGAGCTACTGGCGCCAGGCTTCGCCAGCCGTTACCCTTAGCTTTAAGGCTCCGCTCCGGATAACGGATACTCATACAGGAATTGACTATGCAGCAATGGATGATTTATGGCGCAAACGGTTACACCGGACAGCTGATAGCGCACGAGGCAAAAGCCCAGGGACTTACGCCGATACTCGCCGGACGTAATCGTGAGGCGATCGCGGCCCTCGCAAGCGAACTGGGTTTTGAACATCGGATTTTCGATCTACGTGACGAAGCAGCCACCCGTGACGGGCTGGAGGGTATCCGCGCTGTAGCGCATTGCGCCGGGCCCTTCTCAGCCACCAGCCAACCGATGATCAATGCCTGTATGGTCACCCATTGCCACTATCTGGATATTACTGGAGAGATAGACGTATTTGTTGCGGCGCAAAAGCGTCACCATGATGCTGTCGCTGCCAATATCGTCATCTGTCCAGGCGTTGGCTTTGACGTCATTCCTACTGATTGCATAGCCGCGACTCTTAAGTCCGAACTGCCGGATGCGGATCATTTGGCTCTGGGTTTCGATAGCCGCAGTGGATTCTCTCCCGGCACCGCAAAGACCTCGGTAGAAAGCTTGAAGATGGGCGGCAAAGTACGCGAAAAAGACAAGATTCGCACCGTCCCGCTGGCCTTTCAGAGCCGAGATATTGATTTCGGCAATGGTAGCAAGTTTGCCGTCACCATTCCCTGGGGTGACATCGCTACAGCCTGGTATACCACCGGTATAGACAACATAGCGGTATTCATCCCCATGGCGCCGAGCGCAGCCGCGCGACTGCGCAAGCTGGATGCTATCCGTCCGCTGCTGGCCCTAGCGCCGGTGCAAGCCTTGCTCAAGCGTATCGCCGGCAAACGTGTCAAAGGTCCCGACAGCGAGCAACGTGAAAAAGCGCGGACGTACGTGTGGGGCGAAGCGCAAAACCGGGCAGGCAAGAAAGTGACAGCGCGGATCGAAACGGCCAATGGCTACGACGTCACAGTTCACGGGGTATTGATGGCGGTCAAACATGTGCTGGAGGCGGAAAACGCCCCAGGCTATTTCACACCGTCCAGGCTGATGGGTGCCCAATGCGTTGAAAGGCTGCCCGGGTCAGGTGCAATGACCATCAGTCAGCAATAACGATCCCTCACGGGCAAGGCACCCCGTCAATGCCTCGAGCAACCGCCCACCGTGGCGCCAGTAGTGCCAATAAAGCGGCACGTCCACGGATTGGCCCGGGACGATTTCCCTCAGTTCGCCGCTACGCAATTGAGGCCGGATCTGCAGCTCCGGCACCATGCCCCAACCCATCCCGGCAGACAGCATGCGGACAAACCCTTCCGATGAGGGGCATAAATGGTGGCGGAACTCTCCGGAGTAACCGCAATCACGCAAAAAGCGATGCTGCAGTTGGTCGTCCGGGCCAAAAACCACCGCAGGCAGATGCTCCCAAGGCATACGACCTCCTCTGTTCCGGTTAGCCGCATCCACCAGCAGATGCGGACTCGCTACCGCCACGTAACGCATACTGCCCAGCAGCAGCGCGCGAGCACCGGCAACCGGTTCCGCAACAGCGCATACGCAACCGGCTACATCACCGGAGCGCATGCGCCGCAAAACTACGTCCTGGTCTTCAGTCAGGAGGTCCATCAGCACGTCCTCCTGCGTGCAAAATGCAGTCACAGCTGGGGCCCACCAGGTGGCGAGGCTGTCTGCGTTGAGTGCTATACGTAATCGTGTTGGTCCATTGTCCCCTCCGACCATCGGCAGATCCTGCTGGAGGTCGCGCTCCAGCAACCTGACCTGTTGCGCGTGATTGAGCAACCGCTGACCGGCCGGGGTAGCAGTGGGTGGCGAATTGCGCAACAGAACGGGGGCGCCAACTCGGCTTTCGAGGAGTTTCACCCGCTGGGACACTGCTGACTGTGATAAGCCCAATATCATTGCCGCCCGATCAAAACCCCCTTGCTCCACGACGGCCGCAAGCGCCATAAGCAATTTATAATCTAGCATTAGTCTTCCTTATATAAGATTAGTAATACTTGTTTTTCTTATATCAAGCGGCGCTCCACAATGCATTTTCATTTTTGGAGCGCGCCCATGCTATTTATTGAAGGTTATCTGAACGGACTGTTTATTAGCGCGGGGCTGATCATTGCCATTGGCGCCCAGAACGCATTCATACTGGGCCAAAGCCTCAAACGTGAGCACCACTTCAGTGCCGCGCTGGTATGCATGGCGTGTGACGCGGTCCTGATTGTCGGAGGCATCTTTGGCCTGGCAGTGCTCCTCGAAGATTCGCCGCTTGGCATGCAAGTGGCGCGCTGGGGCGGTGTCGCTTTCCTGGTCGGGTACGCCTGCCTCGCCTTGCGACGGGCAATTACGCCCCACGTATTACAAGCATCGACACAACCAGCACGCTCTCGCAGGTCGGTCCTGTTGACTACCCTTGCTGTGACTTTGCTCAATCCCCACGTCTATATCGATACGGTCGTATTAATTGGTGCCATCGGTGCGCAACAGGAGTTTCCTCCCATATTTGCCATCGGAGCTGTCAGCGCTTCGGTGCTCTGGTTCTTCAGTCTGGCCCTGGCAGGTTCCCGGCTCGCCCCCTGGCTCGCCAGGCCTACCACTTGGCGGATCATCGACGGCGTAGTCGCAATCATGATGCTGGGTGTTGCCTGGGGTCTTGCCAGCCCCTGAATAGAGGGTTCAATAGGCGATACCCACACGGACGGTGCGTGGATGCCACGGTTTTCAGATGCTATAGTAAATTATCCGTACTGTTAACAGACGGGCAACGTCCGAGTACAAGAGACGTCATCAGGCTTGCTACGATCCGTCAGCCTGCCAGCAAGACACTGGATTCGTATTCTAGGGACTTCTTTTTCCGTACCTTGATACCTGTAAATGGAGATAAATCATGGCTTTTGAATTACCAGCACTGCCCTATGAGAAAACCGCGCTTGAGCCGCACATTTCTGCTGAAACGCTCGAATTTCACTACGGCAAACACCACAATACCTACGTCGGCAAGCTGAATGATCTGGTCAAGGGCACCGACTTTGCTGGAAAGGATCTGGAAGAGATCATCAAGACATCCAGTGGCGGTGTATTTAACAACGCTGCCCAGGTATGGAACCATACCTTTTATTGGGAATGCTTGAGCCCCAAGGGCGGCGGCGAACCTACCGGCGAACTGGCCGAGGCCATCAACAAGTCTTTCGGCTCCGTTGAAAAGTTCAAGGAAGAGTTTACCAACACCGCAATCGGCACCTTCGGTTCCGGTTGGGCTTGGTTGGTAAAAAAAGCTGACGGCTCTCTGGGTCTGGCGAGCACCATCGGTGCCGGCAATCCTATCACCTCAGGTGACAAGCCACTGCTGACATGTGACGTCTGGGAGCATGCCTACTACATCGATTATCGCAACGCGCGTCCGAAGTACGTAGAAGCATTCTGGAAGCTGGTCAATTGGGACTTCGTAGCAAAAAATTTCGCGTCTTAAATTAATTGCCGCTGCATCCTCACACCCCGCATTCTGCGGGGTGTTTCTGCTACCAAAAAATGGCGCCGACCCTTTGACGCACCTATTCTCAATAGCGATACTGGCTCTTGAAAAGGGCTGCAATAGACGGTTATAAGTACTTTCAGCGCTCTATTAGCCATTGTGTTTATCGTTCAACCATCAAGTCTGGAATACATTAGTTGAAACTGGAGCGTCGACACAGCCTTTCGATAAAGCTTTTGCGCCTCGTACTTCTGTGGGCGTTGCTGGTCGGCCTGGTATTGAGTTTCGCCCAGATTCTCTATGATCTGGAAAAAGAACGCAGCCTCATCGATTCCACCGCCAAACAGATTCTTGCCATGTCACGTGATCCGGCAACACAGGCTGTCTATAGCCTGGACCGGGAAATGGCATTGCAGGTAGTTGAGGGTTTATTCGAGCATGACGCCGTGCGTTTCGCCTCGATAGGTCACCCTGACGAAACCGCTTTGGCCAGCCGAGAGCGTCCACTGATCGATTACGCCTATCGGCCATTGACCGACTGGCTGTTCGGCACCGATCAGCGCTACAGCATCGAGCTGAACGGCCGAAACCCCCACAACGAGTACTATGGCGATCTTCGTCTTACACTCGACTCAGCCCCTTACGGACAGGAATTCATTAACCGGTCACTGATTATTCTAGTCTCCGGTATGCTGCGCGCACTGGCGATGGCACTGGTACTTTTTTTGATCTACCACATTCTGCTGACACGGCCGCTGGCGCGCATTATTGGCTATATTTCCGACATCAACCCCGACCAGCCAGGCAGGATGCATATCCCCATGCTGCCGGGGCAGGAAAAGAACGAGCTGGGTATCTGGATTCTCAAGGCGAACGAGCTGCTCGACTCAATCGAACGCAATACACACCAGCGCCGTGAAGCCGAAGCCAATCTGCTGCATATGTCGCAACACGACATCCTGACAGGCCTGCCCAATCGCAGCATGCTCCAGGAACAGCTCAGCCGCATCCTCGCCGACGCGGGTCGTCGTCAACGGGGAGTCGCCATCCTCTGCTGCGGCCTAGACGACTTCAAAGAGGTCAATGAACAATTCAGTTACCATTCAGGGGATAGCCTGCTGATCGCTGTAGCAGACCGACTACGCGCCAATAGCGGTCGACTGGGCAGCATAGCGCGCCTGGGCGGCGATCAATTCGCGCTGATCCAGACCGGTATCAACGAGCCCTATGAAGCTGCCGAGTTGGCACAGTCCATTCTCGACGATCTGGCGCAGCCATTGCAGCTTGGCGAGCACAGCATCAGCCTGCGCGCTACCATCGGCATCACCCTGTTCCCCGACGATGGCGATGATGCGGAAAAACTACTGCAGAAAGCCGAACAGACCATGATGCTGGCCAAGGCCCGCTCACGTAATCGCTACCAGTTCTATATCGCCAGCCTCGACAGCGAGATGCGGGTGCGTCGCGAACTGGACAAGGATCTACGTGGAGCTCTTCAACGCAACGAGTTCTATCTGGTATACCAGCCGCAGATCAGTTACCACACCCACGAGGTTGTCGGTGTCGAAGCCTTGTTACGCTGGCAACATCCTGAACGCGGCCTGGTACCGCCGGATCTGTTCATCCCGCTGGCAGAACAGAATGGTTGTATCAACGATATTGGAGAGTGGGTACTGGATCAATCCTGCCGTCAACTGCGTGAATGGCATGATAGTGGCTTAGAGCAACTGCGCATGGCGGTCAATCTGTCCACGGTGCAATTGCACCATGGCGGCATTGCCAAACTTGTCACCAACCTCATGCAACGCTATCACTTGCCTGCCTACAGTCTCGAGCTTGAAGTAACCGAAACCGGTCTTATGGAAGATATTTCCGCGGCGGCAGGTCATCTCAATAGCTTGAAAAAGGCGGGCGTGCTGATCGCAATCGATGATTTTGGTACCGGATATTCGTCGCTCAGTTACCTGCGCGGCCTACCACTGGACAAGATCAAGATCGACAAGAGCTTTGTTCTCGACGTACTGGACGATGAAGACGACGCCACCATCGTTCGCGCCATCATCCAGCTAGGACGCAGCCTAAACATGCAGGTGATCGCCGAGGGCGTAGAGAACGCCGCGCAGGAAGCCTACATCGTTTCACTTGGCTGCAACGAAGGTCAGGGGTATTACTACAGCAAGCCATTGACGGCGAGCGCCTTCCACAAATGGCAGTCCAGTTACTCCGCCAGTGATACTCGCAAACGAACTTCTAAGATCAGCTGAAGGGACCTCTTTCAGCCGGCCAAGGCGAGCCATAACCAGCCCGTCACAACCCCCGCGACGATCAGCCCGAACAGACTCCAGCCTGACTGCCGACGCAGCTTGCTGCTCAAGCCGTCCTGATGATGGCTGGACAGAATAAATGGCAGACCTCGATGGGGCGCTTTTCCCAGTCCATGGACCGCCGGTGCCGAGGCTTGGGCTGATACCTGTCGTCCTGCTTCCTGGTCTGCGGCATGGCGCACCTTGTCCCACTCATCCATGTCCAGCTTGCCATCCTGGTTACTATCGAAACGTGCCAGCAAGTCAGCATAATCCGCTTTCCACTGGCCAATCACCTGGCGGGCAACAGCTTGCTGATCTGATACGTCTCGACCACCACCATGGCTCTGGAACCAGCCTAAAGCATAGAGCAGCTGGTTTTCTTCCAGCCACTCCTCGGTATATCGGTATCGTTTGCCTATGAGACCCGCCAGGATACCCGTACGCAAAGCGTGTCCGGCAGGCCAGCGACGATGACCCTCCCAGCGGCGAACCTGGCTCGGATACACTTCAGCGCCTTCAGGTGCAATCCAACAGGTACCGGTCTTGTCACGCAGCATAAACGGGCGTTCTGAAACGCCCTGCTCCACCACGTGCCACCGGCTGTACTTGCCGCTGCGGCGGTATTCCTCAACTCGAAACCGATACCAGAGACAATCGATTTCTGCTAACGGCGAGATCAACGGTGTGTGTCCAACCGCGTCCAGCAGCCCTTGCAATTCAACCAGACCCTGAGCCGCCGAACGGATCCGTGAGGTCGGCGTATCTTCAATCCACCGCGCCCGGCGCAGGCGTGTGAGCATCCGGTAAAGGAAAGCAAGGGTAACACCGGTGATCATCGCCAGCACCAGCAAGTAGTAGCCCATAGAAAGGACTAGTACCCCGTGCACATCAATCATGAAAACAACATGCGCATATCGACGTCAGCCATATCAGCTTCGGCAAACTGAAGCAGATCCGACCGACTAAAGCTGAATATCCGGGCGATCAGCACATCAGGAAACTGCTCGATGCGCACATTATTGATATTCACTGCTTCGTTATACAACTCGCGACGATCGGCGATACCGCTTTCCAAACCGCTAATACGGGTCTGTAAATACACGAAGGATTCGCTGGCTTTAAGATCCGGATAGTTTTCCGCCAGTGCAAACAACTGACCGAGACCAGACCGCAGAGCAGTTTCAGCACGGCCAAGCCCGTTTACGTCAGATTGCTCCCGAGCCTGGGCCACGGCATTACGAGCTTGCACCACCTGCTCCAGCGTTTGCTGCTCGTGCTGCATATATCGACGACAGGTCTCTACCAGCTTTGGCAACTCGTCGTGACGCTGACGCATCATCACATCGATGTTCGACCATGCCTTGCTGACAGCGTGTTTGATACTGACTAGCTGGTTATACAACAACGCTGCATACAACAGGGTAACGATAGCAACAGCGATTATCGCCAGGGTGAGCGGGCTGGTCAGATCCATCAGTATTCCTCCATATCCTGGGCGTTGACGCCCAGACTTGTTATAACCCAACCGGGCAAATGATCGATACCCTCTCTACTGCATAGAGCATATTCAATAGAGCTCTGTCAGCAGATGAGTTTTATCGGCAATAAAAAACCCGAGCACATGACCCGGGTTTGATGGAACTGATCAGCATCAGCCCAAGTAGCTATTCATTGAAAGATCGATTCTCCGCTTAGTCCATGCTGCTCGAGAATCTCCCGCAAACGCTTGAGTGCTTCCACCTGGATCTGCCGCACACGCTCGCGGGTCAAACCAATTTCCCGGCCTACCTCTTCCAGCGTACTGCTCTCGTGGCCACGCAACCCAAAGCGCCGGGTAACGACTTCACGCTGTTTCTCACTCAACTCCGAGAGCCAGCGATCAATACTGGTATTCAAATCATCGTCCTGCAGAAGATCGCAAGGGTCTGTTGCATTATCGTCGGTCAAGGTGTCGAGCAACGTCTTGTCCGAGTCGGGCCCGAATGACATATCGATGGACGCCACCCGTTCGTTGAGTCCGAGCATCCGTTTGACGTCCTCGACCGGCTTGTCGAGCAACTCCGATATTTCTTCCGGCGACGGCTCATGATCAAGCTTCCGGGTCAGCTCCCGCGCCGCTCGAAGATAGACATTAAGTTCCTTTACCACATGGATCGGCAGGCGAATGGTACGAGTCTGATTCATGATGGCCCGTTCGATGGCTTGCCTTATCCACCAAGTAGCGTAAGTCGAAAAACGAAATCCACGCTCAGGATCAAATTTCTCCACTGCCCTGATCAGACCCAGATTGCCTTCCTCGATCAGATCAAGCAGCGTCAGCCCCCGGTTAACATATCGTCGGGCAATTTTTACTACCAGCCGAAGATTACTCTCGATCATCCGCTTGCGGCCCGCAGGATCACCTTTTTGCGCAAGGCGCGCGAAATGGACTTCTTCTTCGGGGGTAAGCAACGGCGAAAAACCGATTTCATTCAAATAGAGCTGGGTAGCATCGAGCTGCTTGGTAAATTCGAAGGCATTCTCTCGCTTGTGAGTGCGCGGGGTAACAGGAGCGCGGCTGATGGCAGGCTGGTCCGCCGTGCTTGCCGTATTTTCGAGCGTCGCGACATCCTCGTCGAGAGTCTGGTCGCCATCCTTATTATTATTTAACGCCATACTTACATGCCCCATTTCGGTTCGAATCACCTGCGGTGGGCGCGTAGCCACTAGTGCATTACGCCTCTAATAGTATCCGACAAGCAATTCGATCTAATGTTCTACTGCTCTCACCGCTCAATTCACAATTTGGGTAAATAGGTCAGCGGATCAACAGGTTGCCCTTTACGCCGTATTTCAAAATGCAGTTTGACCCGGTCCGTGCCCGTACTGCCCATCTCAGCGATATTCTGCCCCAACTTTACCCGCTCACCTTCTTTTACCAAGAGTCGGCTGTTATGGGCATAGGCGCTGAGATAGGTCTCATCGTGTTTGATGATTATCATTTCGCCATAACCAAGCAGACCACGGCCTGCGTACACTACCGCTCCTTCGGCAGCCGCTTTAATAGGCTGCCCCTGTTGCCCGGCAATATCAATCCCTTTATTCAAACTGCCGTTCGACTGAAAGCGCGAAATCAATGGCCCTTGTACCGGCCAATTCCAGCCCGACACACTGGCCGGCAAATTAACCTGGGGCGCGATTGGCGCGGGTGATGCTCGCGGTGGCGAAGGAGTCTGCCTGGAAATAGATGGCTCAGTCGTTCTAGGGGCACTCGATACTGTAGGGCGGGACGCAGCCGCAGGCGGCGTGCTGGCTCGGAAAGTACCGCGCGGTCGCAGACTGATTTGTTGGCCGGGGTAAATGGTATAGGGTTCGCGGAGATTATTTGCCTGGGCTAGTGTTTTCCAGTCCCAACCGTAACGGAAAGCAATCTGATACAAGGTTTCGCCGCGCTGAACGCGGTGCATGCCCGACGTAACCGATTGCACCTGTTTGCCGCCGCGACCACGGTCGTCGATGGGCACCACGCCCGTTGGTCCGGCACAGGCGGTCAGGAGTAGCGCGAGCAGCAGCAAACCCAGTTGTTTTAATCCGAGCACAGCAGATCTCACGTCAGACACATACGGCCCCTGGCCTGTTTGAATAACGGATGTAGTGCGTGACCTATCATCAATTTGACCGGCGCCCCAACCACTCCAATGCCAATACTAATACCACGGCGAACAACATCAATGCCAATCCGGCCTGCCAATACGACGGCGTACCAACAATAGATTCGTATTGGCTCGGCCAGAGGTTTGTTTGCTGGAGGGGCACAGACTCTCCGTGACTATTCTCTCTCCAGGTAGTAGTAAGCTTCCACGGCCAAACCATATTCAGCGACCCAATCAGCAAACCCGTCAAAAATGCCAGAGTGATATGTCGTACGTGACTCAGCAGCCAACCGAGAAGTCTTGAAAAGCTCAGAAGACCCGCTATACAGCCAAGCGCGAAAATGCCCAGCAACGCCACATCAAAGTTTTTCACAGCGCCAAGCACGGTGGTGTACAAACCAAGCAGCAAAAGAATGAAACTGCCGGAGATGCCCGGCAGAATCATTGCGCATATCGCGATAGAGCCTGCCAGAAACACCATGATCGGCGTGGCAGGCCATTGCAAAGGTGCAGCGACCGTTATCAGATAGGCAAATACAGCGCCGCCGATCAATGCCGCAATACTACTGGCGTTCCATCGTCCAATCTGTTGGCCAACCAGCCAAATGGAGACGACAATCAGGCCAAAGAAAAAGGACCAGATCATTTCCGCCCTGGCCTCCAGCAGATAACTGATCAGCCTCGCCAGACTAGCGATACTGGTCAGTATCCCTGACAACAGGACCAGCAGAAAGGTGCCATCAATTGAGGTCCAGGTCTCGCGCCAGCGACCCTGACATAACCAGACCAGCTTGTTTGGCGTGCACGCCGAGATGGCTGCCAGCAGCCGATCATAGATCCCGCTGATAAAAGCGATAGTGCCGCCGGAAACCCCAGGCACAACATCAGCGGCGCCCATGGCCAAGCCTTTGCAAAATAGGATACATAGGGAAGAGACGCTGTCCGGCTTACTCAAGATCGTATGGCTCCTGCCAATAAGGGTACAAAATTCACCGGTTCTACCTGCTGACGGATGAACTTGCTCCCCTCACGAATGACCAGGGTGAGATATTGTTCATGCTGTCCTACCGGTATCACCATCCGTCCGCCATCCGCCAACTGATTGAGCAGCTCGACTGGCACCTCGGCTGGCGCTGCAGTGACCAGGATCGCATCGTAGGGGCCATACTGAGGCCAGCCCCAGTTACCGTCTGAATGGCGAAACACCACATTGCGTACATTAATTGCTTTGAGCGCTTCCTTGGCTCTCTCCTGCAGTGGATAGATACGTTCAACGGTAAATACCCGCTCTACGACCTGAGCCAAGACTGCCGTCTGATAGCCTGAGCCTGTACCAATCTCAAGCACCTTGTCCAATGGACCGCCACCGAGCAGTAATTCGGTCATCCGGGCCACTATGTAAGGCTGTGACAAGGTCTGATTGTGACCAATGGGCAGGGCAGTATCTTCATAGGCCCGGTGCGACAACGCCTCATCAACAAAGAGGTGTCGCGGCGTTCGACGCATTGTTTCCAGTACATGCAGATTACGAATGCCTTCCTCGAAAAGGCGCTCCAGTAGACGCTCTCGCGTTCGCTGTGAGGTCATGCCGATGCCGTGACGGTTCAGATCTTCGCGCACTGCCATTCAATCCAACCCCCGGAGCCATTGACCAAGATGGTCAAATACCTCGAAGTGAGTCTTGTCCACGCGCAGCGGCGTCACCGATACATACCCTTGCATGACCGCATGAAAATCCGTTCCTTCTCCGCCGTCTTCAGCGTCGCCAGCTACTGAAATCCAGTAACCCTCCTTGCCCCGCGGGTCAACCCAGCGGACTGGCTTGGCCGCACGCGAGCGATGGCCCAGCCGGGTAAGGCGAATACCCTTGATCTGGTCCAGGGGCATATTGGGGATATTGATATTCAGGATGGTTCTGGGTGGCAAGTCCAGCCGATCATGGGTTTCGACCATGCGTCTGGCGATACTCGCCGCAGTCGCCATATTATCCCCTTGGCGACCCACCAGGGAAAAGGCCATCGCCGTGCGTGACAAGAAACGACCTTCTAAAGCAGCAGCGACGGTACCGGAATATAATACGTCGTCGCCCAGGTTGGCGCCGTGATTGATACCCGCCACCACCATATCGATAGCGTTTTCGTACAAGGCATTGATTCCTAGGTGGACGCAATCAGTAGGCGTGCCATTAAGCCCGATAAAGCCGTTTTCCAGGGTGAACGGCCGCAACGGCCGATCCAGAGTCAATGAGCTACCCGCACCACTGCGATCTTCATGGGGAGCCACGACCACGCATTCGGCGTAATCAGTAAGCGCGCCATGCAGGGCCTTCACGCCCGGAGCCAGCACGCCATCGTCGTTGGCAATCAATATACGCATCAGATTTCGCTTTCCAGTCCGCCGCCCGGCTCGTCATCGAGGATGACGAGCTCACGTAATACCGCTGTTGCAAAACAACCGGTCGGCAAGGTGAATTCAATTTCCAGAATATCCGCTGACGGATAATGCCACGCCAGCGTCCCTATGGGGAGGCGCAAGATACGCCGAGCCTGCTCCAGCCCCGCCCCTTCAAGCCAGAGAGCCAGCGTTGGTTCGCTCTCGATCACTGCCTGTTCCATGTGAGCAACCTCGCCATTCACGGCGAGTTCACCCAGGCCCCACAAAGGCCCGGTAGGGTGCACGTCCATTGCGTCTAGGCGTGGATCGTTGACTGCCAGCCGCTCGGCAGCAAACTGGCTGCGACTGCCGGTAAAGGCCATGCAGTCGCCCGGCAGTACCTGATTCCAGTTGGAATCTGCCACTCTGGTCGCCAGAACCCGATTGAACAGCAGGCTGCGCGCGGTCGAAAGCAAGCGCGAGCGGGTACCGCGCGCCGGAGGCAAAGCTCCCCGCGACGCCCAACTCCGCGCATCGACAAGATTGGATCCACCGCGACCAAAACGCTGGGGGCCAAAATAGTTCGGCACTCCCTGGCTAGCTATCTGCCGCAGCCGTGCTTCCAACTTTGGGCGATCCGCTTGCAAATGATTAAGCTTGATAACAAATCGGTTGGCACTGTGCGCTCCGCGCTGGAGTTTGCGGCTGTGCCTGCGACTGGCAAGACACCGCAGATCAGCGTTCCACAATACGAAAAAATCTGGATCCTCGCGCCCGGGCAACTGCAAGCTGAACCATTGGCTGGTCACCGCCAACCGGTCCTTCATACCTGCATAGCTGACATCGCGCAATTTGAGCCCAGCGACCCGTGCCAGTTGTCTGGCGACTTCTTCTGTATTCAGATTGCGCTTCTCGATCAGCAGCCAGAGGTGCTCGCCTGTTCCACTCAGCTCGATATCCATCACTTCGGTTACTCGGAAGTCTTCCGGCGAAGCCTTCAGTACCGCTCGACCGCAGGGCTCACCCCAGGCCAATGGCCCTAGCAAAGCATAGTCGGCAGGCAACGTAACATCACTCACAAGGGTAACAACAAGGCAACCGCATGAACCGCAATGCCTTCCTCACGGCCGACGAATCCGAGCATCTCGGTCGTCGTCGCCTTGATATTGACCTGATCACGCTTGACTTGCAGATCGCCGGCAATAATCTCCGCCATTGCCGGAATATACGGAGCCATTTTGGGTGCCTGGGCAACAATAGTCGCGTCCATATTACCGACACGCCAACCCTTGCCCTGGACCAGAATCAGAGCATGACGCAACAACTCGCGGCTGTCGGCACCCCGAAACCGCTCATCGGTGTCGGGAAAATGCTGACCGATATCACCCAATCCGGCTGCGCCGAGCAGGGCATCAGTGAGCGCATGCAACAAAACATCGCCGTCGGAGTGCGCGATCAGACCTTGCCGGTGAGCAATACTGACTCCACCCAGAATAATGGAATCGCCTTCGCCAAAACGATGAACGTCATAACCGTGTCCGATGCGCATGTCTGCCTCCCCCCAATTTACCAGGGAGAGATCTTACAGTGTGGCGGGCAAAGCTTGAAGCTCAGGCGCGACCTAGTGCGCGGGCATGATGGCGCAAGTGATCTTCGATGAATGTCGCTATAAAGTAGTAACTGTGGTCGTACCCTGGCTGTCGGCGCAGAGTCAGAGGGTGCCCGGCAGCCGCAGCGGCCGCTTCCAGCGCGTCGGGACGCAACTGGCCAATAAATTCGTCCCCTTCCCCCTGATCTACCAGTAACGGCAAACGCTCACCCGCACCGGCAATCAGTTCACAGGTATCCCACTGCATCCATTGCACGGGATCCTTGCCCAGATAACGCCCAAGAGCCTTCTGCCCCCAGGGCACCTGACTGGGATTAGTGATCGGCGCCAGCGCTGAAACAGATTGATAACGACCGGGATTTTTCAGCGCACACACCAGGGCACCGTGCCCACCCATTGAATGACCGAAAACGCTGCGTTGATCCGACACCGGAAAGTGCGCCTCTATTAGTTTGGGCAGCTCATCCACTACATAGTCGAACATGCGGTAGTGGCGCGCCCAGGGCTCCTCCGTTGCGTTCAGATAAAATCCTGCGCCCAATCCGAAATCGTAGGCTCCATCGGGATCATCAGGCACCCCTTCTCCCCGCGGGCTGGTGTCCGGCGCAACAATGACCAGACCCAGCTCGGCGGCAATGCGCTGAGCGCCGGCTTTCTGCATAAAGTTTTCGTCCGTGCAGGTCAGCCCCGAGAGCCAGTAAACCACAGGCAATGGCTGACCCTGATCGGCCTGAGGCGGCAAATAGACCGCAAATACCATATCGCAGGACAATGCAGTGGAGCGGTGGCGGTAACGCTTGTGCCAACCGCCAAAGCTCTTGTTAGCTGATACCAGCTCGAGTGATTCGTGCATGGGTAACTCCTGTGCAATCGGCTGTTCAGAAATGGATGACCGTACGAATACTCTTGCCCTCGTGCATCAGATCGAATGCCTTGTTGATATCTTCCAGACCCATGGTATGGGTAATAAAGGTATCCAGCGGAATCTCACCACTTTGCGCTTTGGCCACATAACCCGGCAACTCGGTTCTGCCTTTAACACCACCAAACGCACTGCCGCGCCAGACTCGCCCGGTCACTAACTGGAAAGGCCGAGTGCTGATTTCCATACCCGCACCGGCAACACCAATAATCGTCGACTCACCCCAGCCCTTGTGGCAACACTCCAGCGCCGCGCGCATCAACTGCACGTTGCCCACACATTCAAAGGAATAGTCCACACCACCGTCGGTCATGTCGACAATTACTTCCTGAATTGGCTTGTCATGGTCCTTCGGATTGACAAAGTCGGTTGCGCCCAGCTCTCGGGCAATGTCGAACTTGGACGGATTGATATCAATGACGATAATGCGGCTGGCCTTTGCCATGGTGGCGCCGATGATCGCCGCCAGACCGATCCCACCCAGACCGAAGATAGCCACGGTCGCACCCTCTTCCACCTTGGCGGTATTGAGCACTGCACCGATGCCAGTCGTCACACCACAGCCCAGCAGGCAAACCTTTTCCAGCGGCGCGTCCTTGGGGATCTTCGCCAGGGACACTTCTGGCAATACCGTGTATTCGGAAAAGGTCGAACAGCCCATGTAGTGGTAAATCGGCTTGCCCTGGTAGGAGAAACGCGTCGTGCCATCCGGCATCACACCCTTGCCCTGGGTGGCGCGGACGGCCTGGCATAGATTGGTCTTGCCCGATTTGCAAAATTTGCACTCACGGCACTCGGCGGTATAGAGCGGAATAACATGGTCGCCCACTTCAAGTGACGTGACGCCCTCGCCTATCGCCTCGACGATTCCACCGCCCTCGTGACCGAGAATGGCTGGAAAGATACCTTCCGGATCTTCGCCCGACAGGGTAAAGGCATCAGTGTGACAGACACCGCTGGCGACGATGCGCACTAGCACTTCGCCCTTTTGCGGCGGGGCTACATCGACTTCGACAATTTCCAGGGGCTTGCCGGCTTCGAAGGCTACGGCGGCTCGTGACTTGATCATGGCACTCTCCATTGGATAATTAAGATGCAAACAGTGTAGTAGAAACGCCATCCATGGATAATAACCCCGAAAGCAAAACATTATTGCCAACCTGGGATAATAACGGAGCCAATATGAGCGACTGGGACGGACTGGATGAATTCGTATGCGTAGCCGAGCTGGGTCACTTCAGTGGTGCGGCAAAGCAACTGGGCCTGTCCTCGTCCCATGTCAGCCGGCAAATCGCGCGGCTAGAGGACCGACTGCAGACGCGCCTGTTCTACCGCAGTACCCGCCGGGTGAGCCTGACCGAGGCCGGACAGACCTTCCTGCAGCACTGCCAGCGCCTGCAGGACGCCAGAGAGGAGGCGTTGCAAGCGATCGGTGACATGGGTGGTGAGCCCAAAGGCTTGCTACGCATGACCTGTGCCGTGGCGTACGGCGAAGACTTCATCATGCCACTGGTCAATCGTTTCATGCAGCGTTATCCGCAGTTGCGTATTCAAACCACGCTCACCAATCAGACGCTGGATCTGCTGCACGGCAGCTATGATCTGGCCATACGACTGGGACGATTACCCGATTCCAGCATGGTCGCCACCCGAATAGCACCCAGACGCATGTACCTTTGCGCTGCTCCTGCCTATCTCGATCAGCACGGTGCGCCACACAGCCTATCCGAGCTGTCGCGACACAACTGCTTGGTAGGCAGCAGCGAAACCTGGAATTTTCTGCAATCGGGACGGGAAATGACAATGCGAGTACAGGGCAACTGGCGCTGTAACAGCGGCAAAGCAGTGCTGGATGCGGCTCTCCTCGGCTTTGGCCTGTGCCAGTTGCCCGACTATTACGTTCGTGAGCACCTGCGCAGCGGCACATTGCGCTCCTTACTGCATCAGCACCAACCGCCGCATACCGCGGTGTGGGGGCTTTATCCTCAGCAACGGCATCTCTCGCCAAAAGTGCGACAGTTGGTCGAGTGGCTTAAAACAGGACTGGCCGAGCGCAGCGAATATCGTGACGAAGGATGGCTGGAGTAATCTGGCTGCACCGAATCAACCACATCAATCCCTATGGATTCCGACGATGATTGCAGGTCACTTTCCATGGCTCATGGGCTAAAGTCAGCTTTTACAACGGAGCAGCCCAGCATGTCATTTGCCAAGGAATTCTTTGATGTCGGCCTCTTTACCAATCAGGCTGATTCCATACGCGCGTTCTACAACCAGCTAGGACTGACTTTCGACCATACCCTGAAGCTCGGTGGTGGTGTGCTTCAGCACCGCTATCCCGCGGGTGGAGCCGTGCTGAAGATCAATGATGCGCGCGATCCGCTGCCTCGGCACCATGAGCCTGCCCCGCTCATCGAACTGATCATCGCGAGTACAAGCTGCTCGAGCCCTAACACCAAAGTGGATCCGGACGGCACGCGGGTAACGAGCGTACCCGCGGGGCATCAAGGCATCCAGGGACTGGCCCTGCGGCTGCGCGTAAGAAACAGTGCCATCAGCAGCGCCTTCTATACGACCGCCATCGGGATGAGCCTGGTATCACCTGGCGTTCTCTCCTGCGGCCATGGTTTGTTACTACTTGAAGACGCCCCCGAGGCCACACCGGATCAGGCGCCGTTGGCTGCCTTGGGGTTGCGCTACCTGACACTTCAGGTATTTGATTGTGATGCGGCCTACGCCAGCGCACTAAAAGCTGGCGCTACCAGTGGCCGTGCCCCAGTTACGCTTGGGGACACTGCCCGTATTGCGTTTGTGCGCGACCCTGATGGAATATGGATCGAGTTATCGGAACGCGCGTCGGTCACTGGCAAAGCAGTTTAAGTCATACGCGACGTCTAGGCAGGAGCTGTAGAAAAGGAGATCAGATTTTCTTTTTTCCGATCCCTTGTATCAACTGAATCTCCGACTCTATGTCCAATACGACAGCCCTTGGCAGTCCGGATCCCAAGAAGAGCTTAAAGGCGCAATCTTTTGCCTGCCCGCAGGGTATGAAGTCAGCGGCTGGATTCACCGCGCCCGCGATGAACTCAATTTTGTGCGCCCGCGCACCATGGATCAATGCTACGCAATGCTTCAGCTGGGACGCGCAGATGTACTTATCAGCAACCCTGATGAGATTGCCTGGACCGCACAGGGGCCCCACTTCATCCAGCGTAATATCCGTGAACTGCCCGAGCCGGTAGATGATGTCACTCTGCATCTGATCGTGCCTCGGTCGCATCCTCAAGCACAGAGATTGCTGGATGAGTTCAATGCGGGATTGCTCGAGGTGACGGACACAGGCGCCCGTAATCGACTGTTCATCGACCAACCCGACTACCTACGCGAGGCAAGGACAGGCGACTGACACCGTTCTTTACAGAGTCTTTACCTTTCTCCCGCCCGACCTGACGCAGCCGCCTGTAGACTGGCCACAGACACTCGATGCAGGAAAGGTTTATGCAGGCTGGCAAGATTCGTTTTTCCTTCGCGGTGCTTCTGGCATTGATCGCCGCACTGATTACCATCGGCGCATGTGTGTGGTTGTTCTGGCTGAGTCCGCAGAACCGCGCAACCGATTATGTAACAGCCCCGGCTGAACGCGGCGATATTGAAGACAGTATTACCGCACTGGGAACGCTGGGCCCATTGGATTACGTCGATGTCGGCACCCAGGTATCCGGCCAGTTAATGCGTCTGCACGTGGAGCTGGGAGATCGGGTCGAAGAAGGGCAGCTGCTGGCGGAGATAGATCCCACATTGTATCTGGCCCGGGTTGAGGCCAGCACTGCACAGCTGGCCAACCTGCAGGCACAGCTCGCCGACCGTGAAGCTCAGCACACCCTGGCGCGCTTGCAGGCCGAGCGCCAACAGAACCTGATCAAGCTCGACGCCACCAGCCAGGAGTCAGTGGAAAGCGCTGAAGCCACACTGCGCTCAGCAGTTGCCCAGATTGCTGCGGTAAAGGCGCAGATACGCCAGACTGAATCAACCCTGCGGGGCGATCAGGCAGACCTGGATTACACTCGCATCAGCGCCCCCATGGCCGGTACCGTTGTCCAGCAACTGGCCAACCAGGGGCAGACTCTCAACGCCAATCAAACCGCGCCGATCGTGGTGCAGATTGCTGATCTTTCGACGATGACCGTTCGTACTCAGGTATCGGAAGCTGATATCAGCAGACTAGAGGTTGGCATGCCTGCCTATTTCTCAACACTCGGCCGACCTGAGCGACGTTGGGAAGGAAACTTGCGGCAAATTCTCCCGACCCCGGAAGTGATCAACAACGTTGTCCTGTTCAATGCACTCTTCGATGTCAGCAACAGCGACGGCGATCTACTGCCACAGATGAGCGCGCAGGTATTCTTCGTACGCGAGGCCGCGGAAAATGTACTCACCATTCCGGTGGCCGCACTCAACCCGAAGAATTCAGCCGCGCGCGCCAAGACCAGCGAAACCCTAAACATGTCCCGGCCCGGGACGTCCAATCAAGTCCAGGTGCTCAATTCCAATGGCGAAGTAGAGCAGCGAGCAATTCGCATCGGCATGCGAAACCGCGTTATTGCGGAAGTACTCGAGGGTCTGGAAGAAGGCGAGCAGGTCATCACCGGTGGCCTGCCCCACAACGCTGATGGCGGCAGTAGCCGCTCATCCAGGCGGTACATGTAAGCATGACTCAAGCCCTCATCGATCTGCAGGATATCAGCAGAACCTACCGTAACGGCGAGTTATCGACCACGGTACTGCACGACCTTGACCTGCAGATCAACCAAGGTGAATTCGTCGCCATCATGGGCGCATCCGGCTCGGGCAAGTCGACGCTGATGCACCTGCTAGGATGTCTCGACCGTCCCACCACCGGACGCTATATGCTCAAGGGTCAGGACGTCGCCAGCCTGGGACGTGACGATCTGGCGCAACTACGTCGGGAGACATTCGGATTCATTTTCCAGAGCTATCACCTGATCACCTCGGCAAGCGCTACCGAGAATGTCGAAGTACCCGCCATTTATGCCGGTCTACCTCGCCTGGAGCGCCGCGAGCGGGCTGAATCGCTGCTGACTGGACTCGGTCTGGGTGATCGCCTGCTTAACAAGCCCAGCCAACTGTCCGGTGGCCAGCAACAACGCGTCTCTATCGCCCGGGCGTTGATGAACGATGCCCAGATCATTCTTGCCGATGAACCCACGGGTGCGCTGGACAGCCAAAGCGGCAAGGATGTCCTGGCGCTGCTCACCCAACTGCATCAGCAGGGCAAGACGGTCATTATCATTACCCACGATGCCGAAGTCGCCAGCCATGCCCAGCGACTGGTCGAAATGCGCGATGGCCAGATCATCCGCGATACCGCTGCGGCGACCACCACATCCAACGACATCGTTATTACAGCAATCTCTGCAACCCGCCCGCTGCTCGCCGCCGACCATCCGCTTGCCGCGTCCCTAGCGGATGCGGGGGAAGCCATACGTATGGCGCTGCGAGCACTGCGGGCCAATGTCTTTCGTACCGTATTGACCCTACTCGGCATCGTCATTGGCGTGGCCTCGGTCGTGGTGATGCTGGCAGTTGGCAATGGCGCCCGTCAGGAAGTCATTGAGCGCATCAGTTCGCTGGGCACTCATCTGCTGCTGGTTCGGCCGGGCGCACCGAATACGCGCCGCTCACAGGATGGCTCAACTAATACCCTGATGCCCCTCGACGCCGAACTGGCAGGCCAGCTGGACAACGTGATCGCCTCGGTGCCAGAGATGAGCGGCCAAGCCACGTTGCGCGCCGGCAATACCGACTACCAGACGCAGGTAACGGCCACCAGCCCTGAGCTACCGCTGGCACGTGACTGGCCAGTGGCCCGCGGTGTATTTATCGACGCCGAAGACAACCGGCGCTACTCCGCCGTGGCAGTGCTGGGCACTACCGTATCCGATAACTTGTTCGGCGCAGATGTCGATCCGCTGGGCGAATACGTATTGATCAACAATGTGCCCTTTCAGGTAATAGGCTTGATGGCGCCCAAGGGTGCCACGCCCTGGGGCACCGATCAGGATGATGTAGTCTTTGTACCCCTCAACACCGGAAGTCTGCGCCTGATCGGACAGCGCCACCTGAATTCAATCACCATCATGATCGACGACCTTACCCTGTCCCAACTCACCCAGGATGCGGTGCAGCAGACATTGCTCCAGGCCCACGGCGGTGTGGAAGATTTTCAGATCCGTAACATGGCGTCCCTACTCGAAGACGTCGCCGACACCCAGAACACCTTCACTGTGCTGCTCGGCTCAATCGCCGCTATTTCATTACTGGTGGGCGGTATCGGCGTGATGAACATCATGCTGGTCAATGTCACAGAGCGCACCCGGGAGATCGGCATTCGGGTCGCGACCGGCGCGCGCACTCGCCACATCCTTCAGCAGTTCATCGTCGAGGCGCTGGTCGTTTCTGCGATCGGTGGGCTACTTGGCGTGGGTATTGGTCTGGCCTTCGCTGCCGGCCTGCAGGCATTAGGTACAGCGATCCAGTTCACCACCGGGCCGGTCCTGTTGGCTTTTGGTTGTGCCTTTGCCACGGGCCTGATTTTCGGTTACATGCCCGCTCATAAAGCGGCTCATCTCGATCCTGTGGTGGCTCTCAGTGCGGACTAGACACTATCTCTTGCTGCTGCCTGCACTGCTGTTAAGCGCATGCAGCTTGAACACACCGGTACCTGACAGTGCGATCGTCCCCCCTGCCCACTGGAGTACACAGGCAGCAAACGCACAATGGCCAGCGCGAGACTGGTGGCAACAGTACCAAAGTCCGTCACTCGAGGATTTGCTGGCCCAAGCCGAAGCCGGCAATTTGGACCTGGCCAGTGCCGCCAGTCGATTGCGCCAGGCCGACGCCCAGCTTCGGCTGGCTCGCGCTTCGCTGCTACCCCAGGTGAGTACCAGCGCCGATACCAACCGCAACGGAGACACAGACAGCACAGCCTACAGCGCCAGACTGAACACCCGTTACGAACTGGATTTCTGGGGCCGCAATCAGGCGATAACCAACTCGGCCAGAGCCAGTCTGCTAGCCAGCGAATTCGACACACAAACCCTGGCAATCAGTATTCAGGCCAGCGTCGTCAGCAACTGGCTACAGATTCTGGAGAACGCCCAACGGCTTGATCTAGCGCGCAACAGCTTGGCCAATGCCGAGCGGGTGCTGCAGTTGGTTGAGACGCGCTACCGGTTCGGCGCAGCCGACAGCCTGGCTGTCAGCCAGCAACGCACCCTGGTTGCCCAGCTACGCGCAAGACTCCCGGGGTTGGCACAGCAGAGACTACAACTACGTAACAGTCTGGCTCTGCTGCTTGGGCAGACACCCGATACCCCGCTGCCCGAAGCTAGCCGTCTTGCGGACATTGCCATCCCGCTCGTCGGCGCAGGTTTACCCGCCGAACTCATCAATCGTCGCCCGGACATCCTGGCCAGCGAAGCGCGCCTCATCGCAGCCAACGCTGACCTTACAGCGGCACGCGCTGCACTCTTTCCGTCAGTCACCCTGACCGGCCAGTTCGGCGCACAAAGCGCAGCGCTTGCTACCCTGCTGAGCAATCCCGTTACGGGCTGGGCAATCGCCGCTGGTCTGACCCAATCGATCTTCAATGGCGGTGCACTCAGAGCCCAAGTGGCGATATCAAAAGCCCGCCAGGAGGATTTGCTGGTCGATTACCGGCGTACCCTGCTAACCGCCTTGGGCGAAACCGATACCGCGCTCGGCGCCGTGAAAAGAGCACGACAGGCTTATCAGTTTCTCGAGCTAGCTACCACCGAAGCCCGGCGGGCTTTCGATCTGGCCGAGATACGCTATCGGACGGGCTCGAGCGACCTACAATCACTATTGGATACCCAGCGCACCTTATATCAGAGCCAGGATACACTGACCCAGCAACGCGCCGTGTGGCTGCTCGCCAGCGTTGACCTGTTCCGCGTCCTAGGTGGCGGTTGGCGAATGCCCGAGGTTTATGGCAGCGACGGGCTGCGGTAAACTACATGGCTCGACACTTTATCCGGGAAACTCCATGCCCAACCGACTGCAGCTGACGACCCTGCAGGGCCGTCAGTTTGAACAGGCACAACAAAACCTCTGCCAGATACTCGAACACTTGCCTGCCCTGGACGAACTATGCCGCAGTCTTGGTGTAAGTCGCATCAGCGAATTTGTCGACATCAGCCTGCTGGAACTGGATGAAGCGACAACCTTGTTGTCCCGAGACACGCCAGCCGAAACAGAAGCTGATCCCGAAACCGGTATGCTGCTGGCGATTGAAGATCTAGCTTGGCATTCTGCTGCCCTTGGCCTGGCCAGCCTGGAAGCAACCGTGCAGTATCTGGAACAGGGCGTCAGTCCTGTGTTCGAAGGTGCGGATGTACCCACTCTGCTGGCAGAATTGCGAGTGTGTCAGCGCCGGCTACTGCCGCTGGAAGCACAAGGCGGACAATTTCATCTGGCAGCCCGCAACAGCTGATCATAGCCTGGCAGGTATTGACTGGTATCCAGACACGAATCGCTACTGCGGACGTTTCTTGAAATATAACTATTGCCTTTTCAACACGCTAACAGCCTATCCTTCATTAATTATAGAATAGCGCTCCTGGATGCCTGAATGACTGATTTGATCCGTATTGTCTACATAAGCCGAGCTACCTTTCCAATTTCCAGCGCTAATGACGGAATAGAACCGACAGTCGCGCGCATACTGTCGACATCGCGCACCAACAATCGCCGCAATGGACTGGTCGGCATGCTTTACTACGGCGACGGTTGTTTTTTCCAGTGTCTGGAAGGAGAAACATCCAAAGTTCAGGCGCTGTACAAGACTTTGCTCAAGGATCCACGGCACAAAGATCTGAAAATCATTGCCAGCGAGCCAATCAAACGCCTGTCCTTCCCGGATTGGTGTATGAAATACGTTCCGGTGGACCAGCACATGCTCAAGCTTCTGGAAGAACATGGTTTCGATACCTTCGATCCCTACCTCTTCGATCATCACCTGGTCGAGCGCATGATGCAATTGCTTCAGGGTGTCCCAGATCCAACGATACCCGTCGTTGAGGCACGCGCCTCAGCACCGGCACGAACTATACTGGCAGCGTCCGCACCGTTACCCGATATTCAGGATAAGCACGCCAATGGTACCGCCAGGATCAGTCTGGGTATCAGCATTACGGCTTTGATCATCAGCAGCATCGCACTGATTATTGCAATAGGTCCGTTCTGATTTTTTCTGATATCACCGACTTTATGCAAACGTGACTGCCATTGGCTGCACGCATGGTGAATCCTTCGAGTAATGAATGCAGGAGCGCGGCAGGCTGTTGTTTGCGATAGTGAACACCCTGACCTTCACGCACCGGAGCTTTCATGTTTCAACCCGACCATCAGATGCTCGACGTTAATGGGATTCGTCTGAGCCTCTATACAGCAGGGCCTGCTGATGGACTTCCGATCTGGCTGCTGCATGGATTCCCCGAATGCTGGCATTCCTGGCGACACCAGATACGGGCACTGGCAGCAGCCGGGTATCGGGTCCACGTTCCCGAGATGCGCGGCTACGGATACAGCAGCGCACCCAAGGACCCCGCCGCCTACGATCTGATCACGATTTGCGCCGACATTCAGGCTGCCATGGATGCTCTGGGACACCAGCAGGTCGCAATGATCGGACACGACTGGGGCGCGCCAGTGGCCTGGCATCTGGCGCTGCTTGAACCCCAGCGGATCAAGGTAGTTTGCGCCCTGTCGGTGCCATTCGGGGGACGCCCGAAGAGACCGGCGATAGAGGTTATGCGCGAGTTGTATCAGGATCGTTTCCACTACATTCTGTATTTTCAGAAACCGGGTCTGGCTGAAGCAGAAATGGCCGAGAACGTATCACGCACCCTGCGCATCATGATGCACGGGATGTCCGGTACCGATGGTGGCAGTACGCTGGTCCAGGACAAGCCCGCCGACGCACGTTGGCTGGATGACCGGAGCGATCCCGGGGTACCACCGCAGTGGTGCTCTGCCGAAGCCTTCCAGGTATATGTCGATACCTTCGAGCGCAGCGGCTTCCATGGCCCGGTCAACTGGTACCGCAATTTCGAACGCAACTGGGAACGTACTGCCCCTTTAGCCGGCCAGCATATCAATCAGCCCGCCTTGTTTATCATTGGCGATGCAGATCCGGTGGGCGAGCTTGAGAGTTACACCATCAAAAAAATGCCCAGCGTGGTACCGCGCGTCGAGCAACATGTTGTCGCCCATTGCGGCCATTGGATACAGTGCGAAAAACCCGAATCCGTCAATACACTGCTGCTGGAATTCCTGGCACGTGAATTCAACTCGAGTGACAGCAAATGAATGTCTGCGATCTGAGTGGCAAGCGTATTCTCCTGACCCAGGCCGACGCATTCATGGGCCCGGCATTGCACGCGGCATTGAGCAGCTGTGGCGCGCAGGTAATAGCGGATACGGGCAGTCTTGACTCTCGAGATGCCGTTGAGGAGCTGGTCAGCCGCTCCGGGCATATCGATGTGCTAGTAGCCAACCTCGGACTCCCTGCACCCTCCAGTGCCGCGACCGAGGCCAGTGACGAAGAATGGCGCAGCATGTTTACTTGCATGGTTGATCCATTACAGCAGCTCACTCGTGCCATTCTCCCCGCGATGATCGAGCGCCAGCATGGCAAGATACTCTTGATGGGCAGTGCCTCCGCTCTACGCGGCATGAAGCGCGCCTCCAGTTACAGTGCGGCACGCGGGGCACAACTGGCATATGTGCGGGCCGTAGGCGTAGAAGTCGCCAGGCACAACATCCAGGTCAACGCTATCGCGCAAAACTTCGTGGATAATCCGACCTACTTTTCTGCCGACATACAGGCCAACCCTGCATTTCAGGAACGCCTGAAACGCGAAGTACCCCTGGGGCGCCTGGTGTCAGCTGAGGAGGATGCTCAGTTCGCCGCGTATCTGTGCAGTGACGCGGCAAACTGTTTTGTCGGGCAGGTATTCCCCGTATGCGGCGGCTGGGCGGACTGATTTACTGCAATGTTCGCCGGCGGTCGGCTAGTCCATCGCCTCCCCTTGACGTATATCCTCCGACTGGCCATGTTTACAAGGTAAGCAACTTCATGCGACTGGCCTAAATTGCTCCAAACACACGTACTGAATCACGGCCACGCATGCTGCACTGTCTCACTAATCGATGAGTCCGCTGCCTATGAACGCGCAATGGCTTTTGTTATCGCCGATATTGACTCCGGTGTTGCTGGTCTGCCTGATGCTGGCCTGTGCAGGCTGCGCTGGGCTTTTTTACCGCACCCGAATGTTGGTAAACGAGCGCGACGAGGCCAACTCTGCGGCTGAAATGAGCATGATTCAGTTGCGCAAATCGATGCAAATCGATCAGTTAACCGGGCTGTTATCTCGCCAACGCCTAACAGAGATTGCCAAGATCGAAATGGCACGCTGCCGCCGTTATGGCCATCCGCTGAGTGTTGTCTGCATGGATATCGACCATTTCAACCAAATAAATCGAGACTACAGCGACACCGTCGGCGATTCCGTGCTGAACGGTCTGGCACGGATGACCCAAGCACTGATACGTCAATCCGATGTAGTCTGTCGCTGGAATGGTGGGGCCTTTCTACTACTACTGCCGCATACCGGACTCGACCAGGCGCTGGAACTAGCCGAAAAACTGCGCAGGCAGACAGGCGATTCAGCGCTTCTAGTCGACAACCACGTCAGTGTCAGCATCGGTTCCGCCTGCCTGAGCACACAGGAGAGCTTCGAGAGCATGACACGCAGGGCTGAGGACGCCCTGCATCAAGCTAAAAGTGAAGGCCGCAACCGCTCCCTCGGACACCATAGTGCAGAAGATACGATTCGCCTCGGTAGCCACACGGCTGGTAGCTGAACCACACCTCTCAGCCAGCCTGAAAGCCACTCACGAAATGACCACCTATTCGGCGGTCAGGTAGGATGACCGAGTTAGGCCCAGGCGTAACGCATCGACAAAACGCGCCCGCTCCGCTTGCGTCAGACGGGCACCGGCAACCTTGTCGCGGTAGCGGGTAACCAACTCATCAGGCTCGAAGTGGACGTAGCGCAGCATGTCCTCGATAGTGTCGTGCGTCTCAATTCCGCCATGCACGACCTTACCGTCGTTGCGCATATAGACGTTAACCGAGTCCGTGTCGCCAAAGAGGTTGTGCATGTCACCCAGGATCTCCTGATAGGCCCCCACCATGAATATGCCCAACAGATAATCTTCGCCCTCACGCAACTCGTGCACCGGCAGACTGTTCTCGATACTCTGCTCGTCAACGTAGTGCCTGATCTTGCCGTCGGAGTCGCATGTCAGATCCTGCAGAACGGCCCGGCGCATGGGCTCTTCGCCCAACCGGTTGATCGGTATGATCGGCAGCACCTGATCGATAGCCCAGGTATCGGGCAGGCTCTGGAATACCGAGAAGTTGCAGATATACTTGTCAGCCATTTTGTCATTCAGCTCGTCCAACACCTGCCGGTGCGAGCGCTGCCGGGCCTTTAATAGCGCATGCAGACGTGAGCAGAGTGCGAAATAACATTGTTCGGCCAGCGCTTTCTGCGACAGATTGAGCTTGCCTTCAGCGTACTGGGCGGCAACGTCGCTCATGTAGTGCGTAGCACGCCAATAGGTCTCGGTGACCATCTCGATGTCGTTGTGATCCAGCAATCCGACAAGATTGCGCACCACCTGCGGCAAACTGTCGAAGTCGTCAATGGGTGGCACGGTGTCGTTATGCCTTTCGACGTCGGTCACCTGCACCACCAGTACCGCGTGGTGCGCTGTCATCGCCCGGCCGCTTTCAGAAAAGATGTGCGGGTGGGGCAGATCCTGCTCCTCACAAAAATCCCGGAGCATGCTGACAATCGTATGGGCATACTCACCCACGTCGTAGTTGATCGAGCTGGCATTACGCGAATGCGTGCCATCGTAATCGACGCCCAGACCGCCACCCACATCAATGTGGTCCACTGGCAAGCCGAGCGAGCGCAGCTCACCAAAGTAGCGAATGGCTTCACGGAAGCCGTGCTGATAATCAGCCAGGTTGGCGATTTGCGAACCCATGTGAAAATGCAACAGACGCACGCCGTCCTGCAAACCGGCAGCGCGAAACTGCTCTACCACCCGCAACAGCTGCGCGGCGGACAGTCCAAACTTGGACTTCTCGCCACCGGTATCGGCCCATTTGCTGGACGCCAGCGAGGATAACCGAACGCGCAAGCCTACCTGCGGTGTGACGCCGAGCTTCGCGGCTTCCTCGATCACTAGGCCGACTTCAGATTCTTTTTCGATAACGATAAAAACGTTGTGGCCTAGTTTCTGACCGATAAGCGCCAGATTAATAAACTCACGATCTTTGTAGCCATTGCAGACAATGGTGCCGCCCTTGGGTGCCAGTGCGAGCACAGCCATCAGCTCCGGCTTAGAGCCCGCTTCCAGACCAATCGAAACGTTCTCGGTGGCAATAATGTTCTCGACCACCGCCTCCTGTTGATTGACCTTGATCGGGTACAGCGCAGTGTAACCACTGGCGTAATCAAGCTCGGCAATACTGCGGTCGAACGCGCCCGTAAGTTGACGCACTCGGTCCTGCAGAATATCCGGGAAACGTACCAAAAGAGGTAGATCCAGCCCGCTTTCACGCAGTTGCGCGACCAGCTCATGCAGGTCGATGGAACCGCCATTGCTGCCGCGCGGCATGACCTCAACGTGCCCTTGATCATTAATATTGAAATAGCCGGCACCCCAATGACGGATCCCGAAAACGCTGCGGCTGTCTGCAACCGTCCAATCTGTTGCGTCTTCCTTGCGCGAACGTCGTTGTGACACCATCTGTTCAACCTCCTGAAAAGGGCCGCTATAAACCCTGAAACCTCGAAAACAGGCTACAGGATAAAGCAAAATACTGAAGTACGCCTGTCTAGGCTGCCCCATAACCACCTATTTACCGGCTGGATGAAGCCCCGCCCCCGCTGGCCTGAGTCGGCCTCAATGGTTAATGTGCATATCAGCAACAACGGCTGAACGAGCCATCAGATCATTCATGGATAGGGAGCACTAACATGCAGCAATATTTCAGTCTTGCCGGACGCACGGCACTGGTGACAGGCGGTAGCCGTGGGATCGGACGGATGATTGCCAAAGGCTTTCTGCGCGCAGGTGCCCGCGTCATCATCTGTAGCCGCAAGCTGGACGATTGTGAGGCGACCGCAAAGGAACTGAGCGAGTACGGTGAATGCCTCGCACTCAGTGCCGATTTGTCTTCCGAGGAAGGTGCACGAAAGCTCTATCAGGACCTGCAAGCCCATTGCCAGAAACTGGACATTCTGGTGAATAATGCTGGCACAAGCTGGGGGGCGCCCCTAGAAGACTTTCCGGTCAAGGGCTGGGAAAAAGTAATGCAACTGAACGTAACGTCGGTATTCAGCTGCATCCAGCAACTGCTCCCCCTGCTGCGCCTGGCAGGCTCCGAAACCAGTCCAGCGCGGGTGATCAATATCGGTTCGGTTGCCGGCATCAGCGCCTTCGGAGAACAAGCCTATTCCTATGGACCAAGCAAGGCCGCAGTGCACCAGCTTTCACGCATGCTGGCCAAAGAGCTGGTTGGCGAGCACATCAACGTCAACGTGATCGCGCCAGGACGCTTCCCCAGCAAGATGACCAGTCATATTCAGAGCGACCCAGAGGCGCTGGCGGAAGACTGCAAATACATCCCGATGAAGCGCTGGGGCCGAGAAGATGAAATGGCAGCGCTGGCGATTATGCTGGCAAGCACCGCCGGGGCCTACATGACCGGCAATATCATCCCGATCGACGGTGGATTCACCCTCTGAATAAACCTGGGGAGCGGCCTCTGAACTTAGCCGCCGCCCCTGGTCATAGCTCCGGACTGAACACTGCCACATTCTTGCCCTTTGCCTTGGCCCGATACAGGGCCTTGTCAGCGCGCTCGAGCACTGCATCCGGCGTTCTTCCATCCTTGGGCCAGAAAGCACCGCCAATACTGCATTGCACCGGAGCCTGACCCACATCCAGTCGCACTGGCAGACTTACCGCCTTGAGCGTGCGCTTGGCCAGCTGACGGGCGATTAGTTTGATGCCCCCCGAAGCAGGTGTCAGCAGAATGACGAACTCATCACTAGTGGCATGACCCCGCTCATCATTGACCTGTTTAAAACCGTCTAGATCGAGAAACAGTAAAGTCATAGGCCGCACAATTAGCCAACCCGGTGAGGCGATCGGTGAGCGCCAGCGGCTGATGCGCCACAACGACCCATCCCAAACCTTCGTAATCATCATGGCCATCGGCAAAAGCCACGCCAGTCAGATGCTCTGCTTCCTAGGGCCAATCAATGACACGCCAGAAGCCCTCTTCATCCGGCTTGGTCAGGGGCAAAAAATCGCTGGCCGACCGCCCTGCCCGGCTGGCCGGACCCAGGAGCACGGTACCGTCCGCGGCGAGCACACCCACCAACTGACCGCCCGCATCACGAGTCGTGCCAGCTGATATCAACAAATTTCATGGTTTCGCCGGTCGGGTTGGGGAGCAACTTCTCCAACAGCACGGCTTCATGTACATCGCCGATAAACAGGCCGTTAATCGCATCGAGTATGGCCGCGCGCGAGGCCATCTCTCAATCCAGACGGTCGCCCATCTGATAGGCCAACTCAATCAGGCTGCGGCCCGACTCCTCGCGCAGGCGTCTTGATAAATCAGCATTGATAAAGGAGCCAAGTAGCCAGCTGAGCAGGACCGCTATCAACACAATCAGCGCGGCCAAGCGAGTTCGCGGGCTGGTACCAAATCCCATCACTGCATCTTCTGATTAAGGACTAAATTAAAATAAAATTATAACCATATTGCAGTGTCAAATACGACAGCAAGGGTCACCGATAAGGTCACTGAAACCGATCCGATCAATCGTCTACAGCCCTTTAGTGAAGCAGCGATCGGGCTCAATAAGATAAATCTATTTAACAGCTATAAATATTTCATGAGCAAGCAATCTGCCCTGTACGTGCCTTTAACAGTGGGTTGAGATAATTTCTCATATATGTTTATTATGGTTAAAGTATTTACACGTAAATATTGGAACCCCATGACGCAGACACCTGTGACACTCAGAAAACCAGAAGCCACTGATGGCTCCGCCTTGAACGCTTTGGTGGAACGCTGCAAGCCACTTGATACCAATTCGGTCTATTGCAACCTACTGCAGTGCAGCGATTTTAGTGATACCGCCATTGCCGCACTCACCGCAGACGAAGACCTGGTTGGCTTCATTTCGGGCTATCGCCCGCCGACCCGACCGAACACTTTATTTGTGTGGCAGGTCGCGGTAGACAGTCGGATGCGCGGACAAGGCCTGGCACTTAAAATGCTGATGACGTTAGTCCAACGCGTCGCGACTGAAGGCGTTACCCACATCGAAACCACTATTTCCCCCGGTAACGAAGGCTCCGAAGCGCTTTTCAAAAAAGCTTTCCGCGAGCTTGGCGCCGATTACGATACGCATATTCTTTTTTCCAGCGCGGAACACTTCAATGGCAAGCATGACGACGAAATGCTCTATCGCGCCGGACCTTTTACGACAATGACTGTCTAAAATATTGAAATCAGGAGATACCATGAATACTTTCGAACAGTTCGAAAAACATGAATCTGGCATTCGCAGCTACTGCCGTTCTTTCCCCGTGCTCTTTAAGCAAGCGCGCGGCGCGGAACTGATTACCAGCGAAGGCAAGCACTACATCGATTTTCTGGCAGGCGCTGGCACACTGAACTACGGTCATAACCACCCTGTACTTAAAAAGGCTTTGATCGACTATATTGCCGACGACGGCATCACCCACGGTCTGGATATGTATTCAGGCGCCAAGGAGACCTTCCTGGAGGTATTCCATCGGGTTATTCTCGAGCCTCGTGGTTTCGGTGATTACGTCACCCAGTTCAGCGGCCCTACCGGCACCAACTCGGTAGAAGCAGCCCTGAAACTGGCACGCAAGGTAACCGGCCGTAATAACATCATCAGCTTCACCAACGGCTTCCACGGCGTGACAGTAGGTGCTCTTGCGGTAACAGGTAACCAGCATCACCGGGGCGCTGCCGGCGTTCCGCTGACAGATGTCAGTCGCATGCCGTATGCCAATTATTTTGGTGAGGGCGTTAATACCATTGCAATGATGGACAAGTTGCTCAGCGACCCGAGCAGCGGTATCGACAAGCCCGCTGCGGTAATAGTCGAAGTCGTCCAGGGCGAAGGCGGACTGAACACCGCGTCCGCCGAGTGGATGCGCAAACTGCAGAAGCTGTGCAAAAAACACGAGATGCTGCTGATTGCTGATGATATTCAAGCTGGTTGCGGCCGGACAGGTACCTTCTTCAGCTTTGAAGGTATGGGCATACAACCTGACATCATTACATTGTCCAAGTCTCTTAGTGGCTACGGTCTGCCCTTCGCCGTCGTAGTCATGCGTCGCGAACTGGATCAATGGGAACCAGGCGAGCACAACGGCACCTTCCGCGGCAATAATCTGGCATTTGTGACCGCTGCTGCGGCCATGGAGCACTTCTGGACTACTGACGAATTCGCCAAGAGCGTTCAGGCCAAGGGCAAATTGGTCAAGGACCGGATGCAGAAGATTGTCAGCAAGCTAGGACCGAACTCTTTGTTCGTCAAAGGCCGAGGCATGATGGTCGGCATCAGTTGCCCCAACGGCGAGATCGCATCAGCCGTATGCCGTGAAGCTTTCGAACACGGCCTGGTCATCGAAACCAGTGGCAACCACAGCCAGGTAGTCAAATGCCTTGCACCGCTGGTTATTACCGAAGAACAAATCAATACAGCCATGACAATTCTCGACGCAGCATTCGCGAAAGTCATGAAATCACAGACTGCCGAACAGGCATCTTGAGGAGAAAAACAATGATTGTACGCACACTGAAAGAATGTGAAGCCTCGGAGCGTCGGGTCAAGAGTGACAACTGGGAAAGCACCCGTATGTTGTTGAAAGACGACAAGATGGGATTCTCTTTCCATATCACCACCATTTATGCCGGCACAGATACTCATATCTGGTACCAGAATCACCTTGAGTCAGTGTATTGCATGAGTGGCGATGGCGAAATCGAGACCAAGTCCGATGGCAAGATCTACAAGATCGAACCGGGTACGCTGTATATTCTGGACAAGCATGACGAGCACCAGCTGCGTGGCGGCAAGACCGACATGAAGATGGCATGCGTTTTCAACCCGCCACTCAGCGGCAAGGAAGTGCATGACGAGAACGGCGTGTATCCCGTCGACGACAGCGCTACTGGCTGATTGCCATTGCCGGGCCGGGTAGCCTTTCATGATTGATGAAAGGCGCTCTGCCAGCAGCGGCTTCAGCCGTTGGTAAGAAGTCATTCGCCTCCTTACAGGGGATGCGAGCAACATTCACCAACGACAAAATGAGAATTATGCATACGGTAGAAAAAATTGGTGGCACTTCAATGAGCCGCTTCGATGAAGTACTCGACACCCTGTTCATTGGTAATCGCAAGAAACACGAACTCTACAACCGTGTATTCGTCGTTTCTGCCTATGCCGGCATGACCAACCTGCTGCTGGAACACAAGAAATCCGGCGAGCCAGGTGTATATGAGCGTTTTGCCGACGCGCAAAACGAGGATGCATGGCTAGACGCACTCGATGCCGTGCTGGCTAGCATGCGTACCAAGAATGCGGAGTTGTTCAGCGGTGAATATGAGCGTCAGGCAGCCGACCGCTTTATCGAAGGCCGCATCGGTGATGTGCGCGACTGTATGCTGAGCCTGCAGCAGCTATGCACTTATGGTCACTTTCAGCTCACCGAGCACCTCATGAAGGTGCGCGAAATGCTGGCATCGCTGGGTGAAGCTCACAGTGCCTTCAATACCGTGCTGGCTCTGAAAAAACAGGGCGTGAACGCCCGCCTGGTCGACCTCACCGGCTGGAACCAAACCGAGCCCAAGCCATTTCTGGAGATGATCAAGGACAGTTTTTCCGGCATAGACCTAAGCAAGGAGCTGGTGGTTGCAACGGGTTACACCCATTGCAGCGAAGGTCAGATGAACACCTTTGACCGCGGCTACAGCGAAATTACATTCGCGCAGATCGCGGCAACAACCAGCGCTCGGGAAGCGGTAATTCATAAGGAATACCATCTTTCCAGTGCAGATCCGAATCTGGTTGGGCTGGATAACGTGGTAACCATCGGTCGCACCAATTACGACGTGGCGGATCAATTATCCAATCTGGGCATGGAGGCAATCCATCCCAAGGCTGCGCGCACCCTGCGACGCGCAGGCATCCAGCTGCGCATCAAGAATGCTTTCGAGCCCGAGCACGACGGCACCCTGATCAGTCAGGACTATTGCAGCGAAAAACCCTGTGTCGAGATTATTGCCGGACGCAAGGATGTATTCGGTCTCGAAGTCTTTGATCAGGAGATGCTCGGCGACGTCGGTTACGATATCGAGATCACCAAGCTACTCAAGCAACTGCGCATCTACGTAGTGAACAAGGATTCGGACGCCAACAGCATCACCTACTATGCCTCGGGATCACGCAAGATGATCAATCGCGCATCACGTCTGATTGAGGAAAAGTATCCGATGGCCGAGGTGCGAGTGCACAACATCGCCATTGTCTCGGCGATCGGTTCCGACCTCAAGGTCAAGGGTATTCTGGCCAAGACAGTTGCTGCGCTGGCCAAGGCAGATATCAGTATCCAGGCTATTCACCAGTCGATCCGCCAGGTTGAGATGCAATGCATCATCAATGAGGAAGATTATGCGGATGCCGTAGTGGCATTGCACCGCGCACTGATCGAACCCGAGAATCACGGGGACGTGATCGCTGTCGCCTGATATAACGGGCGTCGCGTGAGTTAAAAACTGCAAGCCAACATCTTGCAGTTTTTTTATGCCTGAATGCTGGCCGCTGTAGGCCCCCACACCTAGAATGACCCACAATAATACCAACCAATGGAGATGCCCCCCTTGATTGAAGCCGTCTGGATCGCATTTGCCTTCATTCTGGGCCTGATCATGCGCCAGATCGGCTTGCCACCCCTGATCGGTTATCTCGCCGCAGGTTTTGCATTGGCAGGCTTTGGCGACAGCTTCGGTATTGGGCCGCAGGACAGTGCTGTTTTAGCGCACATCGCCCACCTGGGCGTGCTTCTGTTGCTGTTTACCGTGGGACTAAAGCTCAAACTCAAGAATCTCATACGCCCCGAAGTGATCGGCGGCAGCCTGCTGCACTTCATACTGTCTACCGCCGTATTCCTGCCGGGCATTCTGGTGCTGCTGGATATCAGCATGCGCGAATCCATTTTGCTCGCCGTGGCGCTATCTTTCTCCAGTACGGTATTGGCGGCTAAGGTGCTGGAGGGCAAACGGGAACTTCGGGCTTTTCACGGCCGCGTCGCCATTGGCGTGCTGATCATGCAGGATCTGATCGCCCTACTGGTAATCAGTATTGCCAGCGGCACCACGCCCTCGGCCTGGGCGTTACTGGTCTTCGCTATCCCCCTGCTCAAACCCCTACTCTATCGCCTGCTGGACATGTGCGGCCATGAAGAACTGCTGGTCCTGCTTGGCCTCTTTCTGGCGCTGGTCATTGGCGGCGTAGGCTTCGAGTCTGTTGGTCTGAGCTCCGAACTGGGCGCGCTGGCCTTCGGCGCGATGCTCGCCAACCATAAACGCGCCGGAGAATTGTCCCAGTCACTCTGGAGTCTGAAAGAAGTATTTCTGGTGGGTTTTTTCCTGCAAATCGGCGTTGGCGGTCTGCCAGATACCGATGCGATTATTTTCGCCGTGGTGATGGCTGTAGTACTGCCACTCAAGGGTGTGCTCTTCTTCTTCCTCTTCCTGCTGTTCAAACTGCGTGCACGCAGCGCCTTTCTGAGCAGCGTGAGTCTCACCAACTACAGTGAATTCGGGCTGATTGTTGCCAGCGTGGTACTGCCTGAATGGCTGATCCCTCTGGCGCTAACAGTCTCGCTCTCATTTCTTGTTTCAGCTCCTATCAACCGCCTTGCTCACCCGCTCTACGAGCGCCTGGCAAACCGTTTGATTCCGTTTGAGCGAGACATTCGTCACCCTGACGAACAACCCTTGTCACTGGGCGATGCGGAGATTCTGGTGATGGGTCAGGGCCGGACTGGACGTGCCGCCTACGACAGCCTGGCTAACAAGGGCTACCGGGTAGTGGGTTTGGACTCGGACCCGGTAGCCATCGAAGCCAGCGTCAACGCGGGGCGGCATGCGCTGTTCGCCGATGCCGAAGACCAGGTATTCTGGCATAGCCTGCAGATGCCACACGTGCACTCAGTGGTGCTTGCGATGAACGACGCGGAGGCCAAGACCATCGCCGTGGAGAAGCTGCGCAGCCGCGGATTCCAGGGTTTGATTGTCTCCAATGCGATGTATGAGGACATTGCCGAGCGCATTCTGGAGGCAGGTGCAGATCTGGCCTATCTCACCATGAGCGAGGCAGGCAACGGGCTGGCCGAACAGGTTAATCGGGCTATCATCAGCCGTCAGCCAGCACCAGAAAATCAGCATAGCTGACTCAACGCTCGAGCAGAAAGTCCATCACCTGCGCCGCAGCCTGAACTGGGTGCTCCTGCATGAAACAATGTCCGCCCGGCGTCGCACGGGCGGTGACATGCTGATTATTGAGAGCCAACTTCCGCGCGGACTGCAGAACAAATGGATAAGAGCTTTCGCCGTGGATCAGCAACGTCTCGGTGCGTATCCGCTTCAGTGCCGGCCAAAGCCGTTTGGGCATACTCTCGAATACCTCCGCCTCACGGCTAGGCCTACATTTGAGCTCCACGCCCAACTCATCATGATCCCTAAGGGCGTGCTCGATATGGGCACGAAACGCCGTATCTTTCCAGCCACGAAAAATACCCCGACCATGAAGCGCGCCATAGGCTGCATCCCGATCAGGCCAGTGGTGACGTCGCGCCCGCGCGCTATCGGCCATCGGATTACGACGTACACCCAACAGACTGAGACTGGTACGCAGCCCAATCAATTTCAATGGGAACAGCACCGGATCAAGCAGAACCGCCCGCTGGAACACAGTCGGATGGCTTGCCAGAATCAAGCTGGTGAGCACGCCACCGAAACTGTGCCCGCAAGCGTACACGGGCACCTCGCCAAACGGCGCACGTCCAGCCTCGAAGGCTTCCAGCGCCAGCTCTGCGTTGCGATTCCAACCTAGAAAATGTCCTCCATGGTCGCTCTCGCCATGGCCCTGCACATCGCATAACCAAAGATCAAAATCCGCCGCCAGATGGCTGAGCATAGGTTCGTAGCTGCGTGTGCAAAAACCATTGCCGTGGAGGAAATGCAGCAATGGCTTGCCGGTTGGCGGCGTATACCAGCCGCGCGAGACGAATCCCGCGCTATTTAGGTGGGTCCAGGGTAGCAACTGCATAGAGAGCGCTCGGTAAATAAAACGCTATTCTAAAGACCCTGCCCAGCGCTGTCAGTGATTAAAACAGAGACTTGAAGGCACTCCTCCGGGGGATCTGCAATCTCAATTAAGCCAATCCAGGGTTAGCAGCAGACGCCGCTCGCCAGCGACAAGCGGCGGCGAGCGATGAACCAGGCCACGGCCTTCATTTCCCTGCCAGCGTTCGCCCTTGAGCAACGCAACCTGTCCTGCCTGCAAAGATTGCGGTTCGACATTCAAGGGCTGCAGATCAATCGGCGGGCCACCAAGGTATTGGCGTGGCAGCTGATGCTCGTTGAGCCATTGTGAACCCGGACCAGCATAGCTGGTAATCAGTCGCACCGGCACACGATCAACATGCCAGCGAGGGCACATACCAATGTCTAGGGTACGCAGACGCAGACCCACCAAACGCACATTGAATAGACATACAAAGGCGTTGACCAGGTAGGTTACGTCATCGATGAACTCAGCATAGCCTTCAAGGCCGGCAGCGGCGAGTGCCAGCGGTGGCAAGATAACTGCCTGGGGTACAGACTCATCCTGCACAGCTTCAATCGTGAGAGTCTCAGCCAATTGATGGCCCTGATCAAGCAGCAGCCGGGCAAAGTGCTGCACTGAGCCTTCCAGACTACGTTGCCAAACGGCCAGGTTGACATCGTCCCGTAGGATATCGGCCAGTATCGTCACATCCTTGGTCTGCACCTTAGCCGTCATGCAAGTCAGAGATTGCGCCAGCATCAGGCGGCTTCCTCTTCGACCCAAGACCCAAAAGGGTCGTTGAAATGGCGCCAAGCGTCCTTGCCCAGTGCCATTTCCTGCTCTGTGAGCAAGCAGCTGTCCAGCTCCCTGCCAAGAAGCTCGAAATCAATATGCTGGCCGATAAACACCAGCTCTTGCCGACAGTCACCCACCTGGCCATCCCAGTTAGCCGCGATTTCATCAAGCTCCTGAGAGCCCGTCGGCCATTCATGCCGGGGTACCGACTGCCACCAGCGGCCAGCATAGCTATAACGCATCACTCCACCAGCCTGGGACCAGTTACCCGCCTCCTCGATTTTGTTGGCAAGCCAGAAGTAGCCCTTCGAGCGCAGCAGACGTCCGTTCTCCCAAGTGCGGTCAAGGAAACGATAGAATCGCTCGGGATGAAAAGGTTTGCGCGCCCGGTAGCTGCCCGAAGCTATCCCGTATTCTTCTGTTTCGGGTCTGTGCTCACCGCGCAACTCCTTCAACCAGCCCGCTGCCAGCGAGGCACGCTCGAAACTGAAACGTCCCGTATTGAGTACCTTTGCCAGCGGCACCTGACCCATGACCATCGGGAGAATCTCTGCTTCGTTGTTCAGGCTACGCAGAATTGCTAGGAGCTCCTCGCGCTGCTCCGAGGAAATCAAATCGATCTTGCTCAACAAGATTACATCGGCAAACTCCACCTGCTCGATCAGCAGGTCGGTAATACTCCGTTCGTCGTCCTCACCCAGAGTTTCGCCGCGACTGACCAGACTGTCTGCGGTCTGAAAATCAGTGAGGAAATTCATTCCGTCAACCACAGTAACCATGGTGTCCAGGCGAGCCAGATCAGAGAGGCTGTGACCGTCTTTGTCGCGGAAGGTAAAGGTTTCCGCAACCGGCAATGGCTCGGATATACCCGTGGACTCGATCAGCAAATAATCAAAGCGGCCCTCTGTGGCGAGTCGGGCCACTTCTTCGAGCAGGTCTTCACGCAAGGTGCAGCATATGCAGCCATTACTCATCTCGATCAGTTTTTCATCCGCACGATTGAGCGTCACATTGCGCTGCACCTCGCTGGCATCAATATTGATATCGCTCATGTCGTTAACGATCACCGCGACGCGAAGGTTGTCCCGGTTACGTAAAATCTGATTGAGCAAAGTGCTTTTGCCCGCACCCAGAAACCCTGACAAGACACTGACGGAGAGACGAGAATCGCTAAATTTCATAGCTTGTTCCTATACAGATAAGAAGATCTTCACTATATTGATATAACATAACATTATCAATAAAGAGACAACTTCCCCCCGAATATAGTTTGCCAGCGACACTCCCAGCGCACATCAAACTGCTAAAATATCAATACATCCAGCTGCCACGGCGCCCCATGAATCCAGACTTAGGCTTGATCTACCAACAGCAATCACTGATCGACGACCAGCCTGTCGAGTTTTTGCAGATACGCTTCAGTGAAATTGATTTCGTCAGCCACGAACTCTGCACTACCCTGTTCGAGGTTCCGTGGGGTGAAGACGCCAAATTGCATGCGCTGTCACTCGATTTCGGCCAGGACATTCTGCTCGAACTACTCGCTCGTCTCGAGCCTGAGGCGCAGCAAGCTTTTTTAACGCAAGTGAATGGTCAACTGCCGCCCTTTCACGTCAGTCTCCCGGAGCCGGTGCTGGTCGAGCGTGTCTGGTGTGCGCTAGGAGAGGAACAGGAGGTCGAAGGGGAAAGCTTCATCCCCTTCGTCATTCAGAGCCTGGATGATCAACGCAGTATGTAGTCGATACTGGTAACCACCCTTACCCGCTTGGTCTCAGGGGTAAAGGGGTCAACATCCTCGATCGAGAAATACCCCTGGGATGCCCGCCGTATGCTACCGACACTCGCTTCAGCATCCCGCGCGAACTGATCCGCTGCAGCACGTGCGTCGCGGGTAGCGTCCGCGATCATCTCCGGCTTGATTGATTCCAGACCGGTAAATACAAAACTGGGCTGAAATTCATAGCTCTGGGTCAGAGCCACACCGGACTTGACCAGCTCGCCCACCGATTGCATCGTCGTCTTAACCCGCTCTACATCCTGAGTGCGGACCAACACAGTTACCTCCGCCCGGTAACGATCCGCCGGCAATACCGAGCCATACACATTGGCGTGCTGATCGGTAATCTTGGGCATGGACAACTGGATGTCAGCCTCACTGAAGCCTTTGAGTAACAGGAAGGATCGAATCAGACTCTGTTGCAATTCGATATCGTTTTGCAGCGGATCCAGTTCATTGCCGAATACCGAAAAATTGATCGGCCACAGCGCCAGGTCAGCATCGCGAAACTGCAGCATGCCGCTTTTGATATTGATTGCCATGAAGGCCAGCGCAAGCGCAATGAATGCTCCTGCCACCATCTGCCATAGTGCGCCAGACTTGCCCGTCATTGTGAGAATCTCTATTTAGTGTAAAAGCCCACATTAGCCGAAAAACCTGAAACGAAATATCCAGATCGCATTAATCGTCTTTTCGCAGGTCTTGCGGAATATCCGGCGTCGGCATGGGGCCCGGCCGCTTGCCCTGACCCGCGCGGTATTGCCGCAACTGGAATACATACGCAAGCACCTGCGCTACGGCCAGGTAGAGTCCGGCGGGGATCTGCTGATCCAGGTCGGTACTGTAAAACACTGCTCGTGCAAGGGGCGGCGACTCGAGAATGATCACTTCATTTTCGGCCGCCACTTCACGAATACGCTGGGCAAGGAAATCGGCACCCTTGGCAACCAATATCGGCGCGCCGGAGTTCAACGGGTCGTACTTCAAGGCCACCGCAAAATGAGTCGGGTTAGTGATCACCACGTCCGCCTGGGGCACCTCGCCCATCATCCGCCGCTCGGCCATTTCCCGCTGCAGTTGACGAATTCGGCCCTTTACCTCTGGCTTGCCTTCGGAATCCTTGAATTCATCACGGATTTCCTGCTTGGTCATCTTCAGCTTCTGCGCGTTGTCCCATATCTGAAACGGAATATCGACTGCTGCGATTAGAATCAGCGAACACGCCAGGAAAAATAACGCCCTACCGAGAATCCAGATGCTATGACTGATGGCATCTGGCAAGGGTTCCGAGTTCAACGCGCGCAGCTCATTCTGAAAGAGCGACAGCACCAGCAGTGCCATCGCCAGCACCACCAGAAACTTGGCCAACGCCTTGAGCAGCTCGACCAAGGCCTTGATGGAAAACATTCTTTTCAACCCTGCACCCGGGTTCATCCGGCTTACTTTCGGCGCCAAAGCCTTGCCACTGAACAGCCAACCGCCCAGCAAAATGGGGCCCACAATGGAGGCGACGAACAGCACAAAAAACAGCGGAGCGAGAATCTTCAGGCCGATATTGACCGATTCAAGCAGATGCAATCCCATGCTATCGGTTGCATAGAGCGCATCGCGTTCCAACGAAAAATTATAGGCCATCAGATCCAGCAACAGATCCACCATGGCCGGGCCAAAAAAAATCAGCCCGGCGGCTGAACACATCACCACTGCAAGAGTATTGAGCTCCTTAGAGCGCGCGATCTGGCCCTTGTCGCGGGACTCTTTAAGCCGTTTCTCCGTGGGGTCTTCGGATTTTTCCTGACCGCTGTCCGGTTGCTCTGACATTACTGGGCTCTCACCAGCCCGCGCAGCCAGATCAAGGTATCGGTAGTAACCATTTGATAATGCTCGCCGACGCTGGCGAGCAAAGCCCAGATGATGAATAGACCAAACACCAGGGTAAGGGGGAAACCAATCGAGAAAATGTTCAACTGCGGCGCGGCCCGCATCATCACACCAAAAGACAGGTTGACAATCAATAAAGCAGTAATCGCTGGCAAGCCGATCAGCACGGCTGCCGCCATCACCCAGGAGAAACGCAGAACAACTGCCTGAAAATCCGACACCAGGAAAAATTCGCCCAGTGGCAAGGTCGTAAAGCTTTCAACCAGCACCTCAATGACTACCAGATGACCATCGATGGAGAGAAACAAAAGGGTCACCAACATGGTAAAGACCTGGGCAACCACTGCCACGGAAATGCCCAAGCTTGGATCGTTCATCGAGGCAAAACCCAGACCCATCTGCATCGCTACGATCTGACCGGCCAACACGTGAATCTGAAACAGCAGCTGCAGCACGAAACCCATGGTGGCACCGATCAGGATTTGCTCGGCGATGATTGCCCAGGTGGCCAGCTCCAGGGGATCCATGGAAGGCGGTGCAGGAATATGCGGCACCACCAGCAAAGTCAACGCCACCGTCAAAAACAGCCGTATACGCGCTGGGACCAGCTGGGTACCGATCACCGGCATGGTCATCATAAGGCTGGCAATGCGGAAAAATACCCACATGTAACTGGATATCCAGCGGCTGATGTCGGCACCGGTCAGTTCCAGCATCAGCCGATCAGGCTCGGAATATTGCGATACAGGGTGTCGGTATAATCGATAAGTTGTGTCACTAGCCAAGGGCCGAGCACAATCAACGTTAGGAAAGTGAACAGCAGACGCGGCAAAAAGCTGAGCGTCTGCTCGTTGATTTGCGTGGCCGCCTGAAACATCGCAACGATCAGGCCGACAAAAAGACTGGGCAGCACGATGACAGCCACCATTACGGTGGTCAGCCAGAGCGCCTGGCGAAATAACTCAACTGCGATCTCGGGGGTCATCGCCGGGCTCCTATGTCACTGCAAAACTGGCAGCAAGGGTACCGATAATCAGCGCCCAGCCATCAACCAGTACAAACAGCATGATTTTGAATGGTAGGGAAATAATCAAAGGCGAGAGCATCATCATACCCATGGCCATCAATACGCTGGCCACGACCAGATCGATCACCAGAAAGGGTATAAAGATCATGAAACCGATTTGAAACGCCGTCTTCAACTCCGAGGTGACGAATGCCGGCACCAGAATATGAAAAGGCACGTCCTCGGGTCGAGTCAGATCATCGCGCCGGGCAAGACGCACGAATAGCTCAAGGTCGGTCTCACGGGTCTGCGCCAGCATAAAACCACGAAGCGGGATACTTCCACGCTCCAGCGCCTGCTGGGGCGAAAGCTCCTCGTTCAAATAAGGCTGCAGGGCCGTTTCGTTTATCTTTTCGTATACCGGCGCCATGATGAAAATCGACAAGAAAATTGCCAATCCAACCATGATCTGGCTCGAAGGCGTCTGCTGCAGGCCTAATGCCTGACGGAGAATCGCAAAAACAATAATGATTCGGGTGAAGCTGGTCATCATCATGACGAAAGCCGGGATGAACGACAGTGCTGACATGAGCAGCAGAATCTGCAGACTGACCCCGTAGGTCTGTCCACCGTCTTCGTCCGTACTCAGGGTGATCGCTTTCATGGTCAGCAGATCGCCTGCTTCCTGAGCAATCGCGGTGGGTATCAGAAACATCAACAACAAGGGTATCCAACGCTTCATGTGCGCGGCTCCCGCTTGATCAGAGTGCGCAGGGTTTTCGCAAAATCGCTGTTGATGCCCGCAGCAACAGGTAGTTCCGCCACCGGCTCATCAAACGTATGCAAGGTGGTTATCCGGCCGGGGGAAGCTCCTAGGAGAAGTTGCTTGCCCCCGACATCGACCAGGACCAGGCGATCCCGGGGCCCCAGAGCCAGGCTGCCGATCATCTTGATGTGCTGCCCACCCCGCGGGGCCAACGGGCCAACCCGACGCATCAGATAACCAATCAGGAATATGAGACCCACGACCAGCACCAGGCCCAACCCAAGCTGCCCCAGTTGTGCAGCAATGTTGATCGGATTACCGCTTTCAGGTTGCTGCGCATTTGCAGCAGCTGACAGCAGAAGCACCGGCGCGCCCCCCAGACGCAAGGATCTGGCCCGCATCAGCGCAGCTTCTTGATTCGTTCAGAGGGACTGATCACGTCGGTCAGGCGGATGCCGAACTTCTCGTTCACCACCACCACTTCGCCATGGGCGATCAGAGTACCGTTGACCATCACATCAAGCGGCTCGCCGGCCAGACGGTCTAGCTCGACCACCGATCCCTGGTTAAGCTGCAGCAAATTGCGAATAGTGATATCCGTGTTGCCCACTTCCATCGAGATAGTCACCGGGATGTCCAAAATGACGTCCAGATTCGGTGTATCACCTCCGGTCTCAAACGACTCACCGGTCTTGATACTCGGCGCGTTGAATTCTTCCATCGCCATGCGTGGCGACTTGTCGTTTTCAGCGAGCATAGCGTCGATATCGTCCTGACTGGCGTCGCCCGACTCGTCCAGTGCCGCAGCCCATTCGTCTGCAAGCGCCTGCTCTTCGGGGGTTACATCGGCGGACGTATTGTCATCGGCCATCTTGTTATTCCTCGGTACTGTTGATTGGCATAGTGTTTATTAGAATTCGGGGATATCGTCAACGCGGCCGGATGACTGGCCCCAGTATCTGCAGTGCCAGATTGCCCTTTACAGAGCCGATCTTGGCCTTGAATGTGGGCACACCGTTGGCGCACAGGATCATATGGTCCGGCAGCTCAACTGGAATCACATCTCCAGCCTGCATACTCAATAGATCCCTGAGCTTCAGTTGACGCCGCACTACGGTGGCACTCAGTGGCACGCGGGCGGCAGTAATTTCTTCGCGCAAGGCGCGTATCCAGCGCTCATCGTGGTCATCTATATCAGACTGTACGCCCGAATCGAGGACTTCACGCAGCGGCTCTATCATCGAATAGGGGAACGTGATGTGCATATCGCCACCGCCGCCATCCAGCTCAATATGGAATGTCGACACAACCACCACCTCGCTGGGACTGACAATATTGGCCAGCGCCGGATTCACCTCCGAGTTGACGTACTCGAAATTCACATCCTGCACCGCTTGCCAGGCTTCCTTGAGGTCAAGAAACGTCTGATCCAGCACCATGCGCACAACACGCAGCTCGGTGGGGGTAAATTCTCGACCTTCGATCTTGGCATGGCGGCCGTCGCCGCCAAAAAAATTATCAACCAGCTTGAACACCAGCTTGGCGTCGAGAATGAACAGAGCGGTACCGCGCAACGGTTTCATCTTGACCAGGTTAAGGCTAGTTGGCACATAGAGGGAATGAATGTATTCGCCAAATTTCATCACCTGCACGCCGCCCACCGCCACATCGGCTGATCGACGCAACAAGTTGAACATGCTGATACGGGTGTAGCGCGCGAAGCGTTCGTTGATCATCTCGAGGGTCGGCATGCGCCCACGGACAATACGATCCTGGCTGGTCAGGTCATAACTTTTAACCGAGCCGGGTGCAGCATCGACCTCGGTATCGACTGCGCCGTCATCGACACCATGCAACAGCGCATCGATTTCGTCCTGTGACAGCAGATCCTGAACGGCCATGGGTGCTTCCTATTGCAAGACTATGTTGGTGAACAATACGGTTTCGATTACCGGGTTGCCCAGTTCCTTCTCGAGCATCGACTTAACAGCCAATGTCGCGCGTTCACGCAATGCTTCCTTTCCCTCAGGGGTAAGCAGAGTCGAAAACTCCTCGCTGCTCAACTGCAGAACCAGCTCATTGCGCAATAACGGCAGATGCTGGACCAATGCCGTCATCGCTTCCGGATCGCGCCCCATCAATACCACGTTCACCTGCAAATAGCGGCGCCTGCCTTCGTGGGTAAAATTGACAACGAACGCCGGATCCATTGATTGATATATCGCCTGTTGACGCACTGGCGCGGCATCAACTACCGGCTCTGCGGGTTCTTCTCCGCCGCCCATGAAGAAAAAAGCTGCGCCGCCGGCCGAGACCAACACTGCCAGAAAAGCGGCGCCAATCAGAACAAAGAGTTTTTTCCGACTCTTGACCGGGACGCCCTCGCCATCAACTAAGAGCTGTTTTTCTGGTTTCAGCACTGCCAGAAAAGCGGCGCCAATCAGAACAAAGAGTTTTTTCCGGCTCTTGACCGGGACGCCCTCGCCATCAGCTGAGGGCTGTTCTTCTGGTTCTTGCTTCGCCATGACAAAATACCGTCACTTATGCCGAGAAAAGCCTGTTTCACGGGCTGGTGAATAGGGTTCTGCATCGTCCGTGCCAGCTTCCACGCAGCATGCAGAATCGAGCCTTCAAGGATAAAGCTAAGTGCAGCAAATGTCTTTGTTTGAAAGTTCCCGGACGCAGACAAAAAAACCGGGCCCCGGCCCGGTTTTCGAAGAGTACTGACAATGCGATCAGGCGTAGTAATCAACCAGCCGTCTGGACTGGGCCTGCGTTATCGCTGCCGTGGCAAGCATCATCCCGGCCTCGTCAGCTTCCAGCGTCTGCGATCCGGTCACGGGGCCGCGCCGCTGACCCTCTCTGGCGCCCTCCTCATTATGATGCGCCTGCTGATCGACTGCGGAATCACCCACAGACACGTCTACCAGATTCATTCCCTGCTGGCTGAACGCTTCACGCAGACGGAACATCTGGGCTTCAAGCGCTTCCCGCACCGACGGATTCTGCGTAACGAACTGGACCTGATGCTCCTGCCCACGGGTCTGGATATTAATTTCCAGCGGACCCAAGTCCGCAGGGTCCAGACGGATATTCACGCTGCGCAGATTCTGGCTGGACATCCACATCATCTTGTCCATGACTGCGTCGCCCCAACCAGCCTGACCAAAAGGTACGTTCAACGTCTGACTCGCAGCCAGGACTGGGCGTGCAGCCAGCGCCCCCTGAGCTGCAGCCTGAGTCTGTGCGCCGGGACGCAACAGCCCTTCACCTGAGTCCTTGTCCGCGCCGGGCTGCCGTCCGCTCAGGGCTTCGAGGGTTTCTGCCAGCTTACCAGCAAACGCGGTCTTGCCTTCGGCCGCGGCCGGCGTCATCTCAAGATTACGCTGTACGGGCTGCTGACCGTCAATCTGTGTGCTTCTTTCGGTCATGGCCCGCGTACCCATCTGGCCGAACTGCTCCTGACGCAGGTCACGCTCACCCTTACCTAGTTGATCCTGCGTCAACTGGAGGCTCGCAGCCCCAGCGTCGGGTTTGACTTTGCTCCCCAAGGAATCAAGTGTGCCATCAGCCATGGCAAAGGGGCCTACAACCGGCGTTAATGTTGCCCCCGGCAGCGGAGCTGCTAACGCCGTTCCACCTTGCGCATCAACAATGGCTTCGTCAACATCACCAAGAAACTGTCGGGCCTGATCCAGCCACTGGGACCATTCTTCTGCCAGACCAGTCAGCTCTTGCTGCTGATCCGCCGACGTGCCTTCAGCGTACAATAAGGTTGTCTGTTCGCCCGTCTCAATGCGCAACTCATCAAGTTGAGTCAGCCACGCCTCCATACCCGCCGGCAAGTTTTTGCCATCGGCGGCAAGTTCGGCAACCTCCAGCAGCTTGTCCGCAGCGTCACTTTCAGCTTCGCCGAGCAATTGAATCAGGGCTTCTACATCATCGGGCTGTTGCTTCGATAGGATATCGGCGAAACTCGCACCCGGGGCCTGGCCTGACTCGGCGGGGCCTCCCTGCGTAGGCTGGGCTTTACCTGGTAACGATCCGGTGCTGATAAACGCCAGCAGATTCTGACTGACTGACATCGCAAATTCTCCATTGCAGGTAACGGGATTGTGCCTGGCGACTAACCATGCAACCAATGCAAAAGGATGATGCAAACGGCGAGCCAGATTCGGATAAAAGCATTAAATAACAAAAGGGCTTAATGATGCTTTAAATAACCAATTGCGGTGCGAGACGTTGAAAGCCTTGCCTGATTTTATCGAAGCTGCGATGGGCCGCTTGAACATCCTTGACCAACGCTGCACATTCGGCCTCTTCACAGGCTTGGTGCAAGGCCAGGGCTCCCATATTGCCGCAACTGCCCTTGAAACTATGGGCTGTCTGGCGGAAGTCATCCCAGTCTTGGGTGTCCAGGCTGGTGCGTAGCCGGCTCAATCGCGCCACGGCATCCTTGCTGAAGGTCTCTAGTAGCAAGGGATAGTCTTCCTGCATCAACTCGCGCAATGCGTTTTGTACCGTGGGGTCTACATCCATAAGCCGTTCGGGCATGCAATCCGTGTCTCCTGAGTTCCCGTAAACTGAAGTACATTCAACTGAAATCAGTATGCCCAAGCTGCCAGACAAAGACTACTGTGACTTTATTGCCCTTGACATTGAAACGCAGTTCTTCAGACAGCGCCCTAACCAGCGCCAGCCCACGTCCGGCGTAGCCTTCATGCACCCTGCTGGCACTGTGCTCGACGAACCCCTCACCGCTGTCTTCCATCTCTATCGCCAGCGTACCGCCAGCCACATCAGGCCGATGATCCAGTACAACCCGTACCCAGCCATCCTGCAGCGCCGCCAAGCGCCGGTTACGCTCCAGGTAATAACGGGTAAAACCGCGCGAATCAAGCTTGATCGACGAGTCAAGCTGCAACAAACCATGCTCCAAAGCATTACTGTAAAGTTCGCTTAGGATAATGAACAGACGCCCGGCGTGGTAGCGTAGGCCCGGTACCTCCATCAGTACCTTGATCAGAAATGGCAAAGGATTGTGCTCGCGAATCGAAGCCGCGCGAAAGGTGTATGCCAACTGCCAGTCCTGCGCGTCCAGGTGCCTGACATCCTCATGCAATAGTGTTGCTGGCGGTGCCTTGAGCGGCTGCATAACGACCTCAAGCAAACTGATATCGTCTTCTGGACTGCCATGAAAGGCTTCTAGCTCCTCCAGCAGTCCGTCAAAAATCGCTTGCGGGTGCCTTTCGAAACGACTGATGAACTCTGCAAGGCGCCCCTCGCCAAACTCTTCGCCAGCCTGGTTACGGCTCTCGATGACTCCGTCCGTCCAACACAGTAGTCGCTCCCCCGGCGCCATCGGTAGCACTGTTGGGATGGGATCAAACCGCTCCGGCGACGCCACTGCCAACGGCAGATGAGTAGACGGCACGCGATGCAGTAATTGGCCCTGCTGGCCCAGCAACAGCACTTCCGGCAAACCACCGTTCCAGACCTCGATCAGCCCCTTGTCCGGATTCACTTCAATCAGCACCGCACAACAGAAGATGCCCACAGGAAGAATCCGTCTGAGCTTGTTGTTCGCCTCCAGCAGTATGTCACGCAGATTGAAGCCGCGGGCCGTCATCGAATAAAACACTTCCGCCAACGGCATCGCACCAATCGCGGCGGAAAGACCATGTCCAGTGAAATCGCCAAGCAGAACATGCATACCACCGGAAGGCTTGTAGGCTGCCAGCAGAATGTCACCGTTGAACATGGCAAAAGCCGTCTGGACGTAACGCACATTGCTTGCATCGAGACTACCGGCATGGGCAACCCGGTCGAAGATGATCTTCGCCAGCTCCTGTTCGCGCAACAAACGCTCATGTTGTTGACTGAGCAGGTCGCGCTGATCCTGCAGCGTCTGATGCATATCCTGCATGCGATTGAACGCCTGGATCTTGGCCTGCAGAATAACCGGGTTGTAGGGTTTGGTGAGAAAATCATCACCCCCGGCCTCGAGGCACTTCACCAGCGCGCCGGTTTCGGTCAGGCTGGTTAAGAAGATGATCGGGATCAGATTTTCGCCCGACTGCAGCTTCATTCGCCGAGCTGCTTCGAAGCCGTCCATGACGGGCATCAAGGCGTCCAGCAGAACCAGATCGGGCTGGTGCGCACTGAACTGTACCAGCGCTTCCAGACCATTCTCGGCACTGAACACCTGGTGGCCCAAACGAGCGACAAGACGCCCAAGGATCATCCGGTCGGTCGGATTATCGTCCGCTATGAGGATTTTCAGCGGCGAACTCTGTTGATCTGACACCAGACCCTGAGGACGATGAACGGCCATGGCCTATTCGATACTGAAAAGCTGTTCGAAGTTGGAAATACTCAACACTTTGCGCACGTTCTGATTGCAGTGGATGATACGGATATCCGCAACATCACCACCCGCGTGATCTCTTAGCAGCAGGAGCATACCCAATGCAGAGCTGTCGATATAATCCGTGTCGTTTAGATCCACCACAAAACGCTGGGGCGTAAGTCCGCCCCGCTCATACGCTTCCCGGAAATCCTGATGCGCACCGAAATCGAACCGACCGGACACCTTGATAGTCAACTCCTGGCCGTCGGGGGATAAAGTGGCCTTGATGGGCATGCGACTTCCTTATTAATGGCTGCAGCTATGCCGCTGCTGGGGCTGCGACACTACCGTCGCTAAAATAAATGCCAGATTGGCAGTCGCATCAAGACAATAGTATGGCTGCTTGGGGCTCTTGCGTGTGAATTAAGTACTAGCACAGGGCCAAGGGCCTGTCAGGGATTATTTGAACTGCGGCCAAAGGCCCTCTGGGATAATTCGTCGAGCAACTTCTGTTCCTGCCGGTCAGCCCTGAAACGTGCCTCTTCATGGTAGCGTTCTACCAATTTGCGCAGTCCCTCAAGACGCTGATAACGCTGACGCCAGTGCTCCCGAGCCTTTTCCAGGCTCTGGCCATTCCATATCACTGTTTGCTGTTGCTGCTCGATTGCGGTCTGCATCTGCGCAAGAAAGCGCTGATAGTTGATTAACCAGTCGCGCCCCACTCCTTGCTGACCCCGCTGCACCCAGCCGTTCTGATACTCGTTGCAATAAAATTCCAGGTCCTGCAAACGAGCCTGGGCACTGTCGAGTTGTTGTTGCGCCTCCCCCAGTCTACCCGCCGCCTTGCGCTCTTCTTCCAGTGCCATATCCAGTACCGGCGCCAGGCGCTGGGCCCGGTTTTCACTCATGGCTGATCAACTGTTGCAGTGCGGTGCGGCTGTCAGCCAGATCGACCTTGACCTGCAGCCCCTGACGCAGGAAAGCCTGCATATCAGGCATCTTTACCATGGCCATATCGGTCAAAGGATCGGAGCCGGCCGAATAGGCGCCGACGCTGATCAGGTCACGACTCTGTTGGTAACGCGCGTATATCTGTTTGAAGCGCTGGGCGCTTTGCATCTGTGTTTCATTGACAATCTGTGGCATGGCCCGACTGATTGAGGCTTCGATATCGATCGCCGGGTAATGACCTTCTTCTGCAAGACGGCGCGACAACACCACGTGACCGTCTAAAATAGCGCGCGAGGCGTCCGCAATGGGATCCTGCTGGTCATCTCCCTCGGACAGCACAGTATAAAATGCCGTAATTGAACCGCCGCCCTGTTCAGCGTTGCCTGCCCGTTCGACCAGTTGCGGTAACTTGGCAAATACCGATGGAGGGTAACCCTTGGTTGCCGGCGGCTCACCAATCGCCAGGGCGATTTCCCGCTGGGCCTGGGCAAAACGCGTCAGAGAATCCATCAGCAATAGAACGTTCTTACCCTGATCGCGAAAATATTCGGCAATACGCGTGCAATACATCGCAGCGCGCAAGCGCATCAGCGGTGCATCGTCCGCCGGCGACGCGACGACGACCGAGCGTGCCATGCCTTTTTCGCCCAGAATCTGTTCGATGAATTCCTTGACCTCCCGCCCCCGCTCCCCGACCAGACCAACAATGGTGATATCGGCATCGGTAAAGCGCGTCATCATGCCCAGCAACATACTCTTGCCCACGCCACTTCCGGCGAACAAACCCAGTCGCTGGCCGCGGCCCACAGTCAGCAGGCTGTTGATTGCACGAATACCCACGTCCAGCGGTTCTTCGATCGGGTGGCGCTTGAGCGGATTGATAGTCGGGCCATTGAGATCTACCCAGTCATCGGCCTTGAAATCGCCCTTGCCGTCCAGCGGCCGACCAATACCGTCGAGTACCCGTCCCAGCATCGCAGTACCCATGGGCAGTTTTCCGCTACCCTTGGATGGCACCACACGGGCACCTGGCTGCACACCCTGCAGGCTGTCTACCGGCATCAGATAAATCTTGCTGCCGGAAAAGCCCATGACTTCCGCTTCGATCTTGCTGCTGCCATGAGCCGTATCACTGATAACCATGCAGCGGCTGCCCACCGGCGCCTTGCAGCCTTCGGCCTCAAGGGTCAGGCCAACCATGCGTATAAGGCGCCCCTCAACCACGGGCTCATCAGGCAGGCTCAGGGCCGGCTCGTAGGCGGCAAGACGCCGGGCAAAGCTGATCCGTTCAGGATTGTCCATCAGCCGGCTCCCGATCATTCTCCGGTTGCACGATAATATCGGGCTCCGGTGGATGGGCGCGCAGCTCGCGCTGCTGCTCGAAAAGCTGCTCGGTTATCTGTTGTAGGCGGGTTTCCAGCGTGGCATCGAGCTGGCTGTGTTCGGTTTCCAGTCGGCAACCGCCAGGCAATAACTGATCATCTTCCAACAACCGCCATTTTTCCTCGTGACGTTCGCGTAACACCTTGGCCGCGTCGAAATCCACCGGATTGAGATAGATACGGATATTCTCAGCGCCCATGGGCAGGGCTTTCAGTGCGCCCTTTAACACGCGGGTGATCTGGCTGGAATCGGTGGTGAGCTCACGCTGCACAACCTGACGAACCATGGTTTCGACCAGTTTGAGCAGCATATCTTCAATCTGATCGTCTTGATCCTGCATGGGCTCCATCAGCTGGGCCATCAAAGCTTCCAGTTCAGCCATCCGAGCCTCGAGCTTGGTCCTGGCGTCCTGCTGGCCCTTGAGCTGTCCGGAATGAAATCCATCCTTCTCCCCTGTCGCAAAGCCTTCGTTGTAGGCCTCTTCGCGAATCTGCTCGAGCTCTTCAACGGTAAATGGCTTGGGTGCCTCTTCCTGGGGCTCCGCCTCGACCTCAGCTTTGGCAGCTTCAGCCGCTGCGTCAGCTTTCGACTGGTCACGGTCCAGGGGCACCTGATGCGGCTCAGAGTCAAAACTCGGCAGATCCCAGCGCGCGAAGGCTGATTGTTCGCCACCACGCAGCAGTTCGCTGTCTTCGGTCCTGGCGGCGGTTGTGCCTGGATTTTTCATCTACAGCGCTCCCCTTGCCAGCATGTCAGATCATTTCCTCGCCACCCTTGCCGCCGAGAACGATCTCTCCGGCATCGGCCATGCGGCGAGCAATGGTAAGGATTTCCTTCTGCGCCGCTTCCACCTCACTGATACGTACCGGACCCTTGGCTTCAAGATCATCCTGCAGCAGTTCGGAGGCTCGCTTGGACATGTTCTTGAGGATCTTGTCCTTGATCGCCTCATCAGCGCCCTTGAGGGCAATAATAAGCACTTCGGAAGAGATTTCGCGCAGCAAGGACTGAATGCCGCGGTCGTCAACGTCGGCCAGATTGTCGAACACGAACATCAAGTCTTCGATTTTGCTGGAAAGATCTTCATCCATATCGCGAATCGCTTCTATAAGTTGCGATTCGGTACCTGAATCAAGGAAGTTCATGATGTCCGCGGTGCGCTTGATACCGCCCATATTGGCGCGGGTAGTATTGGAATTACCAGCAAATTGTTTCTCGAGAACCTCGTTGAGTTCTTTCAGCGCTGATGGCTGCACTGCATTCAGCGCAGCCACGCGCAGCAACACGTCCAGACGCACCTTGTGAACAAAATAGCCGATGACTTCGGCCGCCATGTCCGGATCAAGGTAAGCCACAACAATAGCCTGAATCTGCGGATGCTCGAAGCGGATTACATCAGCCACTGCGCGCGGCTCCATCCATTTGAGACTGTCCAGACCAGAGGTACTGCCGCCCAGCAGGATACGATCAACCAGGCCATTGGCCTTCTCCTCGCCCAACGCCTGGGTAAGCATGGTGCGAATGTAGGTATCCGCACCGACACCCAGTCCTGTCTGCTCGCTCACAGTTTCGATGAAATCGCCCATGACCTGCTGGACGTGCTCGCGGTTCACGGTACGCAGGCCGGCCATGGCACTGCCGACGCGCTGCACTTCCTTAGGGCCCAAGTGCTTGAGGATGGCAGCGGCATCCGACTCGCCCAGACTCAATAGAAAGATGGCGGCCTTGTCGAGTTTCGACAATTTAAGGACGCGCTTGGCGGCTTCTTCACTCATCGGCATTGATCCATTCTTTGACGACCTGGGCCACACGGCCGGTATCTTCGGCCAACAGCCCCTTGATCGCGTTCAACTGCTGTTCATAACCGGAGCCAGGGGGTGGCAGCAACATCGCCGCGCCGGCCCCACCAGCCACGCCGGACAGGCTGACCTGATCATCGCGTAAATCCCCGCCAAACCCGCCGGCTCCACCCAACTCCGCGGGGTAGCCGCCGGCGGCGGAACCACGACCCGCTGTAGTCAAATTCTTCAACACCGGACGCAGCACACCGAAAACCAGAACAAGAATGAACAGCACCCCAAGAATCTGCTTGGCCACATCCCAGAACCAGGGCTGCGACCAGAAAGCGATAGCCGGCAGCGGCTCAAGTTCGGCTTGCGCTACAAAAGGACTGTTAATCACGCTGACACTATCACCACGGGTGACATCGTAGCCTACCGCATCCTGCACCAGCCGGGTCAGACGGGCAATATCGGCCTCGGTCATCGGCGTACGTGTGGACTCACCTGTTTCAGCGTTAACCGCGACCGAATCATCCACCACAACGGCGACCGAGAGGCGTTCGAGACGCCCTTGCTGCTGTCGGGTATAACTGATCTGACGGTCGAGTTCAAAATTACGCGTGGACTGTTCCCGGGTATCAACCGGCGCTGCGGACACAGCGCCACCTTCGCCAGCAGGATCAGCCGCCTGCTCGGGCACCTGAGTGGCGCCGGGGGGCTGATTGGTCAACGCGCCAGGAATACCGCGCGCTTCCTGCCCGGCGCCGCGGGCTTCGGTCATTACCTGCTCGCTGCGCAGTGCGGACTCGGGGCTGAACATCTCTGCAGTGGATTCGACGGAGCTGAAATCCACCTCGGCGGAGACCTCTGCCCGGTAGCGGCCCGCGCCGACAATCGGCTGCAAGATACTGTTGACCCGGCGCGTGTAGCTTTCTTCCATGCGTCGGGTGTAGTCAAACTGACGGCCAGCCACAGTCAATTCACTGAGCTCACTCTGATCGGACAACAGGGTGCCGCTCTGGTCAACGACGGTTACCTCATCCTTGCCCAGTTCAGGAACGCTGGTCGCTACCAGATTGACGATTGCCATTACCTGGGAAGGCTCCAGCGCACGGCCGGAGTACATTTCCAGCAGTACCGAGGCGCTGGGCTTGCGATCATCTCTAACGAAGACAGTTGAGCGCGGCATGGCGATGTGAACACGGGCCGACTTGATGTTGTACATACTGGAAATAGTCCGGGCAATCTCACCTTCCAGACCGCGCCGATAGGTGGCCGCCTCCATGAACTGGCTGGTGCCTAGACCGCGTTCGCGATCAAGTATCTCAAAACCCAGATTATCATCGCGCGGGGAGACCCCGGCACCGGCCAGGCGCATGCGCGCGTCGGTAATATCTTCGCTGGCCACCAGCAAGGCGCCCGTATTGGGGTCAACGCGGTAGTCGATCCGGCTGGTCTGCAGAATTTCAGTCACCTGCGCTGAATCATAGCGATTCATGTCGTTATACAGGATCTGGTAATCCGGCTGCTGAGACCAGAGCACCACAGCGAAGCCAATAGCAACACTGGCCGCCAGCCCCACAAGCAGGCCGAACTGGCGCAACATCGGCAGCTGCGCCAGATTGTCCAGAGAGTTCATACCCAGGAACGGCTTGCCCTCGTTGCCCGAAGACGCCTGGGGCCGGGTGGCTGGTGTATTGGCGGAATCCATTGTCTACCCTCGGTCAATCACAGCGAATCAGATGGGCATGTTCATGATGCTTTCGTAGGCAGACACCATCTTGTTCCGCACTTGCAAAGCTGCCTGGAACGCAACGCTGGATTTCTGCGACGCAATCATCACTTCAGTAAGGTCAATGCCGGGGTCCCCGCGTTCGTAACCGGTCTGCAGTTCGGAAGTAGTCTTCTGCATTTCGCTTACGCGGTCCACCGCATTCTTCAGCAAATCATCAAAAGCCGGGGCGCTGACGTTCTGCTCCATGGGCGTGGGCGCTTGCGGACGGCCCATGGCTTCCATTTGCATGGAGCGCATTTGCAACATCAAGCGATTAAATTCGACACCCTGGGTCATACCAACCTCCAAGCCGTGACTTTTTTGACGGCGACTGTAGCTTTAGAATTGATAAAGCAAGAAGAGTGCCAACGATTAAAGAAAGGGGATTTTACAGGCGGACGTCAACATCCAGCCCAGCATCACGCATTTGCGCCAGCTTGTAGCGCAAGGTCCGCGGGCTGATACCCAGCTTGTCAGCCGCCTCTTTACGGCGGCCCCGCTCAGCGCGCAATACATCCAGAATCAACTGATACTCGCGCTGGCGAACGCCGACACCGAGGTCAGTCGTCAGATTGCTGGCAGTATGGGGCAGCTGCATGGCGCCCTCGCGCATGGGTGGCGACGGATTGCCGGCATCCATCAACACGCTATGCGCATAGCCTGTGGCGGCCTGCGCGGCAGGAGCAACAAAAGCTTGCCTATCCAGCGCTCCAGTCGCAGCGGGCGTGACCGGACTACCCGGCAATACTGACAGGCAAAGGTCCTGCGCGTGAATGACGCCACCATGCTGCAATATCAACGCACGCTGAACCGCATTATCGAGTTCGCGCACATTACCCGGCCACGCATGCTGCTGCATGGCCTGGCAAGCATCCATTGCAAAGCGCACCGGGGCCTGATTCATTTTACGGATATGCTTGTCCAGCAAGCGCTGGGCAATCGGAACGATGTCGCCGACCCGGCCCCGCAGCGGCTGCCATTGCAACGGAAATACGCCGAGACGGTAGTAAAGATCCTCGCGAAAACGCCCGGCAGCCACTTCCGCCGGCAGATCCCGGTTGGTGGTGGCAATCACTCGAATATCCAGCTGAATCAGCTTGCGTCCACCCACGCGCTCCACTTCTCGCTCCTGCAAAACGCGCAGCAGCTTGGCTTGCAGAGCAAGGGGCATCTCAGAAATTTCATCCAGCAACAGCGTGCCGCCATTGGCCTGTTCGAACTTGCCCGACTGAGCGGCCACAGCACCGGTAAAGGCGCCCTTTTCGTGGCCAAACAGGGTCGCTTCCAACATGTTGTCCGGTATTGCCGCGCAATTGATGGCAATGAACGGCTGCTGCGCCCGGGTTGAGGCCTGGTGAATATATCGCGCCAGCACTTCTTTACCGGTGCCGGATTCGCCAGAAATCAATACGGTCGACTCGCTCGCGGCTACCCGGTTAGCCAGCTGCAAAAGCTGCTGACTGCTCGGTTCGACCGCTACGGGTCCATCCAGGTCACCTTTCTGCAGTCGACCCAGCGCGTACTGGCCCAGCAGGTCAAGCAACGCCTTGGGCTCGAAAGGCTTGACCAGGTAATCCACTGCACCGTCACGCATCGCCCCGACCGCGTTCTGCACGGTGCCGTAGGCCGTCATCAGCAGCACTGGCAACTGGGGGTACTCCTTGCGCAGGACCCGCAGCAGACCGTGACCATCCATGCCTGGCATATTCACGTCACTCACCACCATGCAGACAGCCTCGCGCTGCAGCAGTGCCAAGGCCGACTCACCGTCGCCAGCCTCGAAAAAATCATAGCCACCCAGTGTCAGCGTATCGGCCAGCGCTTCGCGCAAAGCTCGATCGTCCTCTACCAGCAAAATACGTGGCCGCTTGCTCATGACAGAGCTTCCCGACCATTGTGCAAGGCATCAGCCGACTGAAGCGGCAGCAGTAATTCAGCGCAAGTACCCCATCCCGCTTTGCTGCGCAAGTAAAAGGCGCCGCCGTGGGCCTTCAACACCGACTTGACCACCGACACACCAAGACCCGTACCTTGCGAGCGCGTGGTGAAGAAGGGCTCACCAATCTGAGCCCGCTGCTTAGCATTCATCCCACAGCCGATATCAACCACCGTAAGGCTCAGCTGTCCTTCAATCAACCGCGCGCACACCTTGAGTTGGGGGTAATGTCCGCCCGCCTGAATTCCATTGTCGATCAAATTGGTCACCGCGCCAATCAGGGTGTCACTGTTACAGCGCAGCACCGAATCGGTGGCACAACGGTTGTCCCAGCGGCACATAGCACCTGCCTGACCAAGCATGGGCTCTGCCTGCTGACGCAGCGCGCTGAATAATTCAGCCACGGTCATACGCTCAGTCAGTGGCAGATCGCCCTTGGCAAACAGCAACATGTCGCGTACCTGATGCTCTATGGTCTGCAATCTGCTGGTCAGACGCTCGCCAAAACGCTGACGGTGGATCAGCGGCAGGCTGGTGTCATTTAAATGGCTGGCATAGAGCATTGCGGTAGAAAGCGGTGTGCGGATTTGGTGGGCAAGAGAGGCAATCATCCGCCCCAGAGCAGACAACCGCTCGTGGCGTGCCAACTGGCTTTGCAATTGACGCGTCTCGGTCTGATCGTTGACCAGAATGATCTGCCCCGGCTCGCCATTGAGTGACCGCGTCGCCAGAGACACCCTCCGGCCGCTGCGCAGAGAGACCTCGTGGTAGTCGTCATCCTGGGGTGCAAAGCGCTCACGAATCAGGTCCCGCCACAACTGCCCTTCCAGCGGCTCACCGAGCAATTCCCTGGCGGCGGGATTAGCTTCACGCACCCGGCCATGGCCATCAAGCACCACTACACCCCCGGGCAGCAGATCCAGCAAATTCTGCAAGCGCGAGGTCAGGCAGGCTTTTTCCGCCAGCTCCTGATCGCGCTGCACACGCGTCTGGTCTAGCTGGTTTTGCAGTGATGAAACCTGCTCCTGCATAAGGCCATAGGAGGAAGCCAGTCTGGCAGACATATCCTCAAACAGCGCGTGTGCACGTTCTAGCTGTGCCTCAGTGCGTTGCGGGCGTTCAACAGGCGTTACGATCGGCTGATCGGTCTCGGTGTGTGGCAGGTCTTGGGCGGTCAGAACCATTGGGTATCCCCTGATTACAATACGTCTCGTCAGGGGTTACAAAGCAAAGCTTGTGCCATCAATAATATTTTTATTAAAATCAATTGCTTGCGATATTTACAACCTATCTGCGTCAGTCTTCTGACAGCTCGGCGCCGCGATTGATTCCGTACTTGCGCATCTTCTCCACCAGGGTCGTACGCCTGATGCGTAGCCGCTCCGCCGCCCGAGCAACAACGCTGCTGCAGTCATCGAGCGCCTGCTGAATCAGCGTCTGTTCCAGACCACCCAGGTACTCCTTGAGGTCCAGACCCTCCGGTGGGAGGTAGGCAGGGCTATCCAAGCCGACCAGACCGTTAAACGCCTCATCGCGCTCATCACCGTCGAGCTTCATATTACGCAGATCTTCCTGATCATCTTCCACGTAGCGGAATTTGCGTGGCAACTCACCCACACCAATCACCCCGTGAGGATGCATGATCGCCATGCGTTCAACCAGATTGGCCAACTCACGGACGTTGCCCGGCCAGTCGTGCTGACACAGAGACATGATCGCTGAAGTACTGAAGCGAATCGATCCACGCTTTTCCTTTTCAAGGCGTGTAATCAGCTCGTTCAGCAGTACCGGCAGATCCTCTATGCGTTCACGCATGGCCGGCATCTCGATCGGAAACACATTCAAGCGATAATACAAGTCTTCGCGAAAACCACCCTCCACGATCATGGTTTCGAGATTTTTGTGCGTGGCGGCTATTACGCGTACATCAGCTATCTGCACCTTGTTGCTACCGACGCGTTCAAAAGTTCTTTCCTGCAGGACGCGCAGCAACTTGACCTGCATGGGCAGCGGCATGTCGCCGATTTCGTCGAGAAACAGGGTGCCACCCTGGGCAAGCTCAAACCGACCCGCGCGGGTCGTAATAGCCCCGGTAAAAGCGCCTTTCTCGTGACCGAAGAGTTCGCTTTCCAGCAACTCAGCCGGGATCGCACCACAGTTGACCGGCACAAACGGCTGGTCCTTACGTTTGGAGTGGTAATGCAGATTACGCGCGACCACTTCCTTGCCGGTGCCTGACTCGCCCAAGACCAGCACCGTGGCCTCGGTATCGGCGACCTGCTGCATCATCTGCCGCACGGTCTGGATGCTACGGCTGGTACCGACCAGACTACGAAACAGATTGGGCTCGCGCTGACGCTGACGGCTACGCTCGTCGAATACCTCGCGGTACACCTGGGCACGGTGCAGGGCGTCTATTAGCTGGTTGTAACCCAGGGGCGGGGTCAATACCGCCAACAAGCGCTGGCGCAAATGCTCGGGCCAACGCGAAGCCTGCTCATCGTCCTGCAGGATAGCGGGCAGATTCTCGTCCCACTTGTCCAGTTGGCCAAGCAGCCCCTGCACCCCACTGGGATGATCACAGGCGCCAAGAATCACGCATTTGAACGTACCAGGGCAGTCTGTGTATTCTTCCACAGCCTTCTGCCAGTCAGCAGAGGTGGTCAAGATAACGTCTTCGCCCAGAAAGGCCAGAATGACACTCAGGTCCTGACTACTGTGTGGCGCATCATCGATCAGCAGGATATGGCTGTTGGGCAACATAGGGGGGGCGGGTGTCCTGTAAATGCACAATAACGGCACAAGGCTTTGGTAGCGTTTTGCCACACCGACAAGCGTTGATCAAAGGTAGTCAGATTTGCTGCGGGAGTCAAATACTTGGCGCGAATTTATGACGCAATGAAGGATGCAACTCAGAGTGCCTGGTAAAACGGATAACCTGGAAGGCTTATCAGCCAAACATCTGGTACACCTTGGCACCCTGCTTGCTCCGCTGAAGATCCTGGAGCTCTTCAGCCAGCTTGCCCTGCACCGCCTGGCACAGCGCAACCACTTCACGGTAGGTCACCAACAGATTATCCAACGCATCGGCCAATGCCTGATCGTCGCGATTCTCCTGCGCCATGGCCTGAGCCACGAGCTCACGGCAGACGCCATCCAGACTACTGACCTGCTGCCAGTCGCCCGAGTGAACTGCTTCAACCAAAGCGCGATGGGTATCTTCCAATTGCTTGACTGCAACCGTCATGATCTTTTCCTCAGTGTTGGCCAATGCCATCCCAGCCTTCCTTCACATCACGTAGCAAAGCCGCCACCTCATCCAGCATCGCTGGATCGTTTTTCAGGTTGGCCGTAGTCAGACGCTGCAGCATATAAGCATAAAGGCTATCCAGATTCGCCGCCACCTCGCCGCCCTTCTCGGTATCCAACGCGCCACGCAGACCAGACACGATACCCATGCTTTTGCCGATCAGCTCGCCCTTGAGAGGAATATTCTTGTACTGCATCGCACCCTTGGCCTGCGCAATACGCTGCAAGCCACCCTCAAGGAGCATCTGAATCAAACGATGGGGATTTGCCTCGCTGACCTGGGCATTGACGTTCACGGTCTGGTACTGCTTCATCGCTGCGTAGGCATTCATGGGGATATCCTGAGGTTAATAACACATACCCCTGTATCGGCGAACGTAGCAAAACTTTAGAGGGTTCTTGAGATAAAAGATAAAACATTGTGCGGGGTGCGATGCACCCCGCAGCCATCAAGCGCGGGGGGACTCTTGCGCAACACTTAGGTCCGGCCCGATTGCATCCCAGCCACCCTTGATCTCTTCGAGGAGACCCTGAACCTCATCCAGGCTGCGCGGCGTGTCATCCAGCGCAACGCCGGCGAGTTTGCGCGTCATATAATCGTACAAGGCATCCAGATTCTCGGCGATCTCGCCACCCAGATCCTTGTCCAGGGCAGCCTGCAACGCACCTATGATGCTCAGCGTACTACTCACCGCCAGCCCCCGACGCTCGGGATTACCAATTGCCTGGGCATGACGGGCAAGCTTGACACGCTCAATGGCACCATTGAGCAGAAGCTGCACAGCGCTGTACTGGGAGACTTCCTGGAAAATGCTGACTTTCTTGTAGGTATCGATCGGGCTTTTCATTTATCTACGGTCCTGTCTGACGACGCCGGGAAGGTTATCTAGCGCGCCAACGAGGTAATCGCTGGTACCGGACAGCTGGGCAACAAGAGCGTCCATCGCATTAAACTGGGAAAAAAGCCGCGCTTCAAGCTTATCCATGCGCCGCACCTGCTGCTCGCGCTGATCGTCTACGCTGGAAAGGGTGTTCTGTAGCGCACTTGTACGGCTTTCCAGAATACCACCGGCCCCTGCGTAGGGCTTGACCCTGCCTTCCAATCGCGCCATCAAACCGTCTGCGCCGGTAAGAAAGCCACCCAACTGGTCAAAATTATTGTTCAACGCCGCGGTCAGGCGGGTGTCGTCCACCGCTAGCGAACCATCGCGCTGTGTGGAGATGCCCAGGTCGGCAAGAATTTTGAAGGCCCCATCGCCGCTGGCAGGGGTACTCAGTTCGTTACGCATTGAAGACAAAAATGAGCGCACGGAGGCATCGCCTACCAGGGCCGCTGCCAGAGGCTGACCGTCATCTCCACCTACAGGTGTCACCTTGGTCAACGAGTCAATAGTGCTGGTGAGTTTGTTATAGGCATCAACGAAATTGGTAACGGTTGATCGAACACCCGCACGATCCTCACCCACATTGAGATTAATACTGGATGCCGCGGTCAGGTCTTCGGCGGTCTGAGCCTTTTTCAACGTGACAGTTACACCCTGTATGGCATCCTTGATCTCATTGCTGGCACTGCTGATGGTAATGCCGTCGATTGCCACCTTGGCATCACGCGCATAACTGATCACACGGGGCTCAAGGGGATTAGCGGGATCGGCCGCCGGGGCGGCAAAGTCTGTTGTCGGAGGAGGGCTAAAATCAAGGACAGACAAATCGCCCGAACTGGAAGTCGAACTGACGCTGATATCCTTGCCCGTACCAAAGTCAGAAGAGCCCAACACCAATCGCGCCCCACCGTCGCCGCTGGGATCGTTGACGATCGTGGCGCTGATACCCGAAGACTTGCCTGCGGCATTGATGGCGTCACGAATACCGGTGAGGCTGTTGTTGGCCGCCGACACGTTAACATTCAATGTCTTGTCGCCCGCGCTAACGGTCAGGTTGCCGGTACCAATCTCTGCCGTCGGGCTGGCTACACCGCGCAAGGCGACCTTGCTGGTTTGAGCAAGATTGAACACTTGGACGCTGTAATTACCGGCATTGGCTGTTACGTCCGCCTTGACAGTAAACACATCGGCTTTACCCGAGGACGCAGTGCGCTTCTCGAACAGTGCAGGGTTATTCAGGTCTTTGAGCGTGGACTGAAACTCGGAGAGCGCGCTGCGAAATTGACCCAGCCCCGAAAACGTCGAAGTGGTCGAACGCTCCAAACGATTGAGCTGGGCAGTCTTGGGTGCGCTTTCAGCGTTAACCAGCGCCTTGACGATGCTGTTAATGTCCAGACCAGACCCTATGCCCAGACCAAGTCCCTGAATAGCCATATACCTTGCCTCTTCGACCGAAAATTGACGGTCTGCTTACCGAATAGAATGTTCCGGTTTAGCAAGCAAATTATGCGCCAGCCAAACCGGCCAGCAGAGCCCTCAGGCTTCTGCCTTGAATAAAAGGCTGCGGATTTCGGAGAGATTCTCCAAGAGCCGTAGCGCTTCCTCCGAGGGAATCTGACGAATCACATCGCCACTCACCGCCTCGGTCACATTAATCACCACCCGGCCGCTGCTGTCATCTACATTGAAGTTGATATCACGCCGGACCGACTGGACGAAATTTTGCATATCGGACACTGCCGCTTGAAGTGTTTCACGACTGGTCTCGACTGCTGGCTCTACAGCATTCCGGCTTAGCACTTCAGCCGTTTGCCCACCAATTGCTAAATTAGCTTTAGCCGCTCCAACCGAAACACCGGTGCGCACACTACTAGTGATTTCAAAGGGTTTGAGAACGCCCATTTCCATGATACTTACCTCATAAAGAAAATAGCAGGGGGAAGCGTTAGCTCACTCCCCCCCACCCGCAGTCTAGCTCCGTTTCGAACTTAGCCCAAGAGGCTAAGAACAGCCTGTGGCAGCTGGTTAGCCTGTGCCAGGATCGCAGTACCAGCCTGCTGGAGGATCTGGTTCTTGGTCAGAGCAGCAGTTTCTGCAGCAAAGTCAGTATCCTGGATACGGCCGCGGGCAGCGGACGCATTCTCGGATACGTTTTGCAGGTTACTGATGGTCGATTCAAAGCGATTCTGAATCGCACCCAGTGAGGCGCGTGTTACGTCTACTTCTTTCAACGCGGCGTCGATGGTAGCGATGGCAGACTGAGCACCGGCCGACGTGGTGATGTCAATTTTCTCCACTGAGTTAGCCGCTTGAGCACCTTCAGCAACACCAGCAGCAGTTGCGCCTGTAGTGAAGCCAAGGTTTGCCAAACCACCTACGTTACCAGCGGTATCCGTAAGAGTGATATCAGCAGCCGCACCCGTGTCAGTCGTTACAAACTGCAACTTGCCCTGGTCAACCGTAGCGCGAACCTCACCAACCAGCGTTGCGTTATTAGCAATCTGCTGGTTAATGTTGTCAGCCAGCGACTCCAGGGTAGTGTAGGAGTTAGCGTCGATAGAGATGGTCTGAGCTGCACCAGCATTTACGGCTATGTCGAAGGCGTTGTTACCAACTAAAGGAGCCACTGTAGCAGTACCCGCCACGTTGGAACCACCAACAGCGGCGGCACTACCCGCGGTACCATTCACCACATTCAACGGCAGGGCACTGAAGTTACCGCCCACCGCATTTTCAGTCAGAATCAGGAAACCAGACGAATCAAACGTAGCTGTCGCATTGATGTTCGCCGTACTTAGAGCGTTATTAACAGTAGTCAGGTTGGTCGCACTAGAGGCGCTGTTAAGGGTGATGTCAGCTGTAAGATTAGTTCCGTCTTCGATGGCAAAAGTAACCGCAGCAGCACCGGACAAGTCACCGCTCAGATCCACTGCACCAGTGAAGATCGAAGCTGAGCCCGCTGTGCCAGCAGAACCCGCAGCGATAGCCAGAGTGGTCGGCGCAGCACCAGACGACAATGAAGCAATCGTTGCGTCACGGCTAGCATTCGTACCCAGATCGGTCGTACGGAAACTGTCGATTTTAACGCTGATGGTCTGGTTAGCCTGGGCACCGACCTGGATGTTCTCGGCGAAGTTACCATCAAGCAACGATTTGCTTCCGAACTGGGTAGTGGTAGAGATACGATCCAGCTCGTTCTTCAACTGCACTACTTCCTCATTCAACGCTTTGCGTTCAGAGTCACCAATACCGCCGTTAGCCGACTGAAGAGCCAAGTCGCGCATGCGCTGCAGAATGTTGGTCGACTCCTGCAAAGAGCCTTCAGCTGTCTGAGACAGAGAAATACCGTCATTGGCGTTACGTACTGCCACACCCAGACCGTTGATCTGACTGGTCAGGCGGTTGGCGATCTGTAGGCCGGCTGCGTCGTCTTTGGCGCTGTTGATGCGCGAACCCGAAGACAAACGCTCGAGGGAAGTCTGCAAGTTGCTGGAAGAAGTACCCAGGTTACGCTGGGCGTTGAGTGATGCTACGTTCGTGTTGACTGTAAGAGCCATGATGTATTACCTCGTAAACCTAGTTTGTTTGCCTGAGCTTGCGACTCGCGGGCCGGCTTTGCCCAGGCACCCATTGAGTTCGCATTCAAGTACTGTATCGGCGTAATGGCTCTTAGCTTTAGGTTTTTTTCGAAAAAAGTTTTTGTTTTCTTGTCAACCAGTTAGCTCACTAAAAACTCTTCTCACAACCTTTGGCAGCATTTTGACGCCATTCGTGCGCCAGTCCGATGATTTTTTATCGGCGTGGGTGAGAAATACTTTAGTGGGCTGCTGCAATGTCCCTGTCATCCCCATGGGGTTAGCTATGGCACATGCCGAGTAACTCCATGAGGTGAACCATGTATGCCGAAAAATCCGTTGTTCGCGTGCATCGCGATCTGAAAGTCCATACCACCCTGTACCCCAATTCGCGCACCAGTGAGACTATTATCCTGGTCAATGGATCGCTGGCAACCAGCGCATCATTTAGCAAGTCAGCGCGCTATTTGCAGCCACTGTTCAATGTGGTGCTGTTCGATCAGCCCTATCAGGGTCTGTCACGGCAGCACAACCCGGGCATGGCAATGATCGACAAGCAGGATGAGGCATTAATATTGCTCGATCTCATTGAGCTATTTCGCGCTGATCATCTATTGTCATTTTCCTGGGGCAGTGTCGCCACCTTGCTGGCATTGGCCCGCCGTCCCGCGCGGATTCGTAGCGCAGTGGTGAGCTCCTTTTCACCGACTCTCAATACAGCCATGCAAGGCTATCTGGACCGTGCACAGCACTGCCTTGGCGAGTGCGATCGTCGAGCGATTGGCGAACTGATCAACGAGACCATCGGCGAACACCTGCCTTCCCTGTTTAAGCGCTGCAACTTTCGTCATGTGAGTTCGCTGGAGGCGTTCGAGTACGCGCAGATGTTGATGCATGTGCGGCAGGTACGGGATCTGGATTCGGCGCAGTACATGAGCTGTGTCAGCCATATTGATGTACCGCTGTTGTTTGTGAATGGCGCTTGGGACCGCTATGCGCCACCGGAGGACGCCAGGCAGTTTGCTGGGTTGGCGCCACAATCGGAGTTTGCGGCGATTGCGCATACGGGACACTTTCTGGAGCTTGAGCACAAGACGGCGCTGCAGGAGGTGAGGTCGGCGGTTGAGGGGTTCTTGTTACGTGGCCGTGTAGGTGTGTGTGACAGGCGGTTAGCGATGGCTGGGTAAAAATAAATGGGTTCCCGCGGCCGCAGGAGTATCGAGGTTTTGGCGTGGCCGGATTTCATCCCGGCCACGGGGGTCCGAGTTTTACGGATTCATTGAGTCGAAAACGGTTTTTTCTGCATCCGCTGCTGCTGCGCGCATGGCGATCAATTGTTTGATCTTGCGGTGCGGGAAGACGTAGAACTGATCGTCTTCGACGGCTTTGAGGGTCATTTCGGCTACGTCGGCGGCTTTGACTCGGCCTTTTTCTACGGCTGTTTTCAGCGCTGCGGCGCGTTCCTGGTCGATTGCGCTCGGGGCGAGGGTATCGGCCATATCTGCGGGGCGGTTGCGGGCTGAGTCGTGGATGCCGGTGGGAAAGAAAGCCGGACAGAGCACGGTCACACCGACGTTATTGGCGCCGACGTCACGCAGGTCCAGCGCCAGTGTTTCGGAGATGGCCACGACCGAATGCTTGGTCGCGTTATAGATGGCCATGCTCGGACCATTGATCCAACCTGCGGCAGAGGCAACATTGACCACATGACCTTCGCCCTGCTCGATCATCATCGGGATAAACGCTTTCAGGCCCCAGGCAACGCCGTACACATTCACGCCGACAACCCACTCCCAATCAGCCTGGGTATTCATCCATACGGGCCCGCCGACGCTGACACCGGCGTTATTAAATAACAGATGCGCGCCACCGAAACGGCTTTTGGCTAGCTCGGCAAAAGCCTGAACCTGCTCCAACTTGGAGACGTCCAGGCGCATGGTGACGGATTCAATACCGGCGTCCAGCGCTTTGATCTGATTCAGGGTTTCCTGCATGCCGGCTTCGTCGACATCCCCCAGCACCAGCTTCATGCCCCGTGCGGCGCAACGCAGGGCGAACTCACGACCCAGACCACTGCCACCACCGGTTATGACTGCGACTTTACCTTTCAGATCCTGCATAGATTTTCTCCTGATGCGCGCCGCTGGTTATCTTTGCGGCATAATTATAGATTTGATGAATAGCATGCGCGCAATCGCCCATTCAGACCAGATTCATCATTCAGGTTGATCAGCGTTTATCACTTAGTGTCGACCAAAACAGTGCCCGGCCCCACGTTGATCATCGGCTATAATCGAGCCATATGTTTAGACAGCAGGACGAATCTACCGATGGATACAATGCGCTGCTTTACCCTCTGGATTTCTTTGTTTGTGACGCTGAGTGCTCAGGCGACACCCATCGTACTCAACACCGATCTATTTCCACCCTACCAGGTGAGCACCGAGAATGGCCTGCAAGGCTCTTCGGTGCGAGCACTGGCCTGCGTATTCGACGCGATGCAGCAACCTTACACAATCAAAGTCATGCCATGGGAGCGCGCCATGTATGAAGTCGAGTATAAGCGCGCCGATGGATTCTTTTCCGCAACCAAAATGATCGACGCAGACTCATACGCTACGCTCTCTGCGCCTCTGGCTCTGGAAAAATGGTATTGGTACAGCAACATGGAGGCAACCAGACCCAATGCAGCGCTTTCAGCACCGCGTACCGGCGCTATACGGGGTAGTAATCAACTGATCTGGCTAGAGCAGCAGGGGGTAAAGGTTGATCAGTTAGCCGGATCCACCGAGCAACTTCTTAAACTGCTAGCGCGCGGACGTATCGACCGTTTCATGGCCGATCACCGCACTCTCCGCACAGAGCTGATTCGACAGCACGTTGATCTGCGACCGCAATACGAGCATTTCTACAAATATGCCACCCTCGGCGTGTACTTCTCGAACCGCTTGCTAGCAAGAAAACCAGAACTGCTCAAACGATTCAATCAGCACGTATTCTATTGCTTGGATGAAACACCGTCATTGGACAACGGCGAGAAGTCGACACTGCTTAAACTGCATAAGCGACTCTACGCGCACTGGGCTTCGCGAGCAGAGCTGCTTAGCGCAGTAAAAAAGCAGAACCAACACCATAACCAGCTTTCGATAGCGAACATTGTGACACTCGATGGGCAATGGATGCGTGAAATAGCCGACGGCACAACACCTATGGTAGATGCCTTGCTGGCTCGGGACACCTCTCGATGGCTCAAGATCCAGCAGAACCAGAGCGACGGTTTGATAACAGAGATTATGCTGACAGATCGCCTTGGCCTGCTGGTCGCGGCAAGCGAACGCACTACGGATTACTGGCAGGGCGATGAAGCCAAATTCTCCGAAGCTTTTTTCGCCTTGGGAACGACACCTTTCATCAGCGAACTAACCTATGATCAATCAACCGAGGCGTATCAGGTGCATATAAGTATCCCCGTACGCGAACCAGAACACAGCGAGATCATTGGCACACTTATCATTGGGCTCAACATAGAACGTGCCTTGCGCAAAGCTGATACAGGAGACACCTTGTGATGCAGGCAATACCCCGCAACTCAGTAATGCTGGGCGTTCTGCTAGCGGCATCAGTTCTACTAGGCGCCTGCTCTACGTCCAGCCCCAAAAGGGAAATGTCGACTGGCCAAGCCAGAGTAAGCCTAGAGACGCTTGTTAGCGACCGGATTGAAGCCTATCGGCTCGATAGCGAGCTGGTAGACGGCTTGCGCTTTGATGATCTGACACCCGGCACTCACACATTGCAGGTACGCCACCACTTTGAAATGCCCGGCTCGACAGTCGGCGCGGGCATGCTCGGCGAGCCCCAATGGGAACGCTGTATTGTTGGCGTACGCTATGCCAACTTTACGGCCGGTGGGCGCTATACCTTCGAGGTGCAGCGCAGGGGCTTTCGATCGGTGGGTTGGCTGCGTTCGGAGGACGGTGAAAAGCTTGCCGACGCCGAGGTTATTCGGTGTGGCCCGGCGGTTTGATATAACCCGCTTGCAACCATTCGTCCAGCCACAGCAGATCATCGGGCGTCTGCGCTGCTGATCGGTATTCGGCGCCAATCCAGCCTGTATAGCCACTGCGATCCAGCGCCGCAAAGGCCTGGGCAAAATTGATCACACCGCTACCCGGCGCGCCCCGTGCGGGCGAGTCGGCAAATTGAACATGGCCAATCAGGCCCTGCAGCCGCTCGATCACCTGCGGTAAAGACTCATCCATTCGCTGCATATGATAAAAATCAAGCTGAGCCGAGAGGTTGGGATGCCCTACGCGCTCGATCATCTGCGCCAGCTCTTCGCCGGTAGCCAGCAGGAAACCTGGCATATCAATCCGATTAATCGCCTCGCAGACTACCTCGACACCGACCGACGAAAAGGCATCCGCCGCGACCGCAGGTTGCTGTGCAAGGTGCTCAGGGCCGTCTCCTGTGACACGCCATCGACCCATCGTCCAGGTAGCACATTGACCCGCTGCGGCCTGGCTATGGCTACATACGCCAACGCCTGATCCAGCGCCCGGGCAAATTCCTGCTCCCGCCCCGGAACACCAGCCAACCCGGCGCCCCCGTCCAATAAATCGCCGGCCGGCAGGTTGAACAACACCAACGGCATCCGGGCGCGCTGCATGGCGTCGCGCAATTGCGTTGCGGGTGTTGTGTAGGGGAACTGGATCTCGACGCCGCCAAATCCCGCTTGCGCGGCAGCCTCAATACGCTCAAGTACCGGCAGAGAGGTAAACAGCATGGACACGTTGGCTGACAGGGGCCATGACATAGAGCGGCAATCCTCTGGGTATGGGTCAGTCGATTATAATCCGGACACCCGTGCAGAGCCAGGCAAGCAGCCGGACATCCATTGCCCATGCTACACTCGCGCCATGCCCCGGTCGGATTCGACACCTGATTGGTAGTCTTCCGCTATTGAACCGGAGAAATACATGTCGATTACTCAACGTCCCCTGGCCGTCCTAGCTGGTGTGTGCCTATCTGTTGCTACCCTGTTTGCTCCCCTGCCCCTGGCTGCTGAAACTCAGACTTTACGTGTGTCAGCGATTCCTGACGAAGCGCCAACTGAACTGCTGCGCAAGTTCGAGCCCCTGGGCAAATATCTCGAGCAGGAACTGGGTATGCCCGTGACCTTTCAGCCGGTGTCAGATTATGCCGGTGTGGTCGAAGCGCTGGGCGCTGGGCGCCTGGATATGGCCTGGCTCGGCGGCTTTACCTTCGTTCAGGCGCGCCTGCGCAGTGGTAATGCGATACCCGTGGTTCAGCGCGAGCAGGACGCGGTTTTTACCAGCACCTTTATTACCGCCAATCCAGATGTACACCAGCACAGCGACCTTAAAGGCAAAAGCTTCGCCTTCGGTTCGGTCTCCTCGACCTCAGGCCATCTGATGCCGCGCTACTTCCTGCAGCAGGAAGGCATTGATGCGGACAGTTTCTTCAACCGTATCGCGTATTCCGGCGCCCACGACGCCACAGCCGCCTGGGTCGAATCCGGCCGAGTGGATGCAGGCGTGCTGAATGCGTCGGTCTGGGACAAGCTGGTTGCCGAGGGCAAGGTAGATACTGACAAGGTACGGGTTTATCAGCGCACACCGACCTATTTTGACTACAACTGGACAGTGCGCGGCGATCTCGATCCCGCCCTGGTCGAGAATATCCGCCAGGCATTTCTCAAGCTTGACCCCGAGAACCCCGAGCACAAAGCCATTCTTGATCTGCAGCGCGCCAGCCGCTTTATTGACACCAGCCCGGAAAACTATGCTGGCATCGAGCAGGCCGCACGCGCTGCCGGCCTGCTGCAGTAAGTCATGGGTGTCGCACTCCAGGGGGTGGGCCTGATTCATCCCGGCGGTTTGGCCGCACTAGAGGGTCTGGACCTGCGTATCGAAGCGGGTGAGCGGGTGGCCATCATTGGCTCATCCGGCGCTGGCAAGACCACGCTGCTGCGTCTGCTCGCTACGGGGCTGATGCCCACCAGCGGGCAATTGACCCTGCTCGGCGAAGCCCCCACAGAGCTACGCGCCGGGGCCCTGAAACACCTGCGCAGCCGCATCGGTCTAATTCACCAGAGCCCGCCTTTGCCTCCGCGCCAGCGGGTGGTAACCGCGGTGCAGGCCGGGCGACTGGGCCAATGGTCGTTGCCCAGGGCTCTGCTCTCCCTATGCTATCCACTGGATATTGACGGCGTCGAGCAGGCACTGGCGCCGCTGGATCTGGCCGAAAAGCTGTTCAACCGATGCGATCAGCTATCGGGTGGCCAATTGCAACGCGTCGGCATCGCCAGGGTACTCTACCAGCGCGCCGAACTGGTGCTCGCCGACGAGCCTGTTGCAGCAATGGATCCGATACTGGCAGACCATACCCTGGCCCTGCTCAATCATCTGGCCGCCCAACGGCAGGTAACCCTAGTGGCCAGCCTACATGCGGTTGATCTGGCCTTGAAGCATTTTCCGCGGGTCATCGGTTTGCGTAAGGGCCGGCTGCATTTCGACTGCCCCGCCGCGCAGGTCACCCAATCGCTCCTGGATTCGCTCTACGCCAACGATGGGCTGGATTCGCGGCCATCGGATGCCATGGGGTCTGCGATCGACGTTGAGGCTACCACTCCCTGGGCAGCCCAACAATGTCTCTAAACGCAGCGTCCTACGCAGCACGCCGAGATCCCGCCACCCTGCCCCGCCTGTTCATGACTATTGCCGCCCTGGTGATTCTCTGGCCCGGCCTGGTGCTGACCGAGTTCAATCCGGCATTGCTGATTGATCCTGACAACGCGGCTATTTTTGGGCGTTTTCTCGCGGGCTTCTGGCCGCCGGAGCTCTCTAGTGACTTTTTAGCGTTGCTCGCTACTGCGACACTGGAAACACTGGCCATGGCGACCGCCGGACTGACCCTGGCATTACTGCTAGCCGTGCCCTTGAGTCTGCTGGCGACCCGCGCGCTGTCGATTTCGGCCCTGCTGGGTAAGCATGCGGCACGGTGGTCCGGGGTAGCGCGCTACCCGATACGGCTGGTTCTGGTCTTGCTGCGCAGCATTCCGGAAATAGTCTGGGCATTATTATTCGTCCGTGCGGTCGGCCTGGGCCCCACCGCCGGGGTTCTGGCCATCGCCATCACTTACAGCGGCATGCTGGGCAAGGTCTACGCCGAAATCTATGAATCGGTAGATCAGGCTCCCGCCCGAGCACTACTGCAAAGTGGCAGTTCGCGCTTGGGCGCGTTCTTTTACGGCATCCTGCCCGGCGCGGCGCAGGAGTTGACCTCTTATACGCTCTACCGCTGGGAATGCGCGATTCGAGCGTCGGTGATCATGGGCTTTGTCGGTGCCGGTGGGCTGGGCCAGATGATCGACCTGTCGATTCGCATGTTTGCCGGCGGCGAAGTCGTGACTATCCTGATCAGCTTTCTGTTGCTGGTGCTGCTGGCCGACCAACTGAGTGCTCTACTGCGCCGGAGGCTGGCATGAGCAGACGCTGGCAGACACTGCTTTTGCTCGGCGCTCTGGCGGCAACGGTCATCGCCTCGTTTCTGTATCTGGACCTGGATCTGGGCGCGCTGACCCGGGGGGATGGCCCTGCCCAGATGACTGCCTATGCGCAGTCATTTTTCCCACCCGACAGCTCCGCGCCATGGCTGCGCAAGATCGGCTGGGGCGCGCTCGAAACCCTGGCGATCTCGGCTATAGGTACCTTACTGGCGATCGGCGCTGGTGCCATTTTGAGCCTGCTGGCCGCGGGCCGGATGGGCGCTGCAGGCCGCAGCCTGTCCAGGCTGCTGCTCAACGCGCTGCGCTCGGTGCCAGAACTGGTCTGGGCGGCCTTGATGGTACTGGCGGCGGGCCTTGGACCGTTTGCCGGCACGCTGGCTATCGCCCTGCACACCACCGGTGTTCTGGGCAGGCTGTTTGCCGAAGCGCTGGAGAACAGTCCGCGGCAGCCTGCACGGGCATTGCAGGACAGCGGCGCGGGCGCTACAGCCGCTTTTTTTTACGGCACACTGCCCAATGTCCTACCGCAATGGCTGGCATACAGTTTGTACCGCTGGGAAAACAATATCCGCATGGCTGCCGTACTCGGCTTTGTCGGCGCCGGCGGTCTAGGGCAAATGCTCTACGTCACCCTGAGCCTGTTCCAGCAATCCCAGGCCATGACGGTAATACTGGCGATGTTGCTGCTGGTGCTGGCAGTGGATGCTCTGAGCGGATGGCTGAGAACGCGATTGGTCTGACGTCCCTGACACGCCTCAATGGGTACTTGCGCGGTCCTGCACCAGCACCCATGGACGTACCACTACCGCCCATAAGGTATCGGGATCCCGTGTACTCCAATCCGCCGCTTCGGCGTCCGAAGCCAGGCCCAACTGCTTGCTTTCCATCCATTGGCGGACCTGCTCCGTATCGTCCCGGGTAAAGGCCTCCGCCACGGTCAACAGGTCCAGTCCCTGACTGACCGAGAGTAGGTTTCCGGCCGCAAAGTGCCGCTCCAACGCGCTCCATTCGATTCGCGAAGTCGCACCAAGAATGGCAGCGTAGGTTTCACTGGGACCTGTCATGGGGCTACATCCTCTGCAATATTGAATCTGCGCATAGTAACCATCAGTCACCGACTTGCAACAATTGGTCGGCAAGTGCGTTAAAAAAAGCCTATTCTGATCAGGTCTTGTCGACTTTCAGACATAATGTTGCAGCAAGAGGACATTAACTCACAAATTGCTAACAGCTGATTCCCTGCGCACACGCACATTGCTAAGCTGCGCCATTACCGTTCCGGGAGGGGACAGATCGCGGGACATTAGATACCGCCAACTCTTCGATCTATCGAATATCAAGCGAGAAAATAAAATGAAAATGGTACAGAAGAAAGCTGTCTCCCTGTTTATAGCCGCTGCCGCCGTTGCCGGCGCGAGCAACTTTGCAGTCGCTGCAGATACGATCAAGATCGCTCTCGCCGGCCCGGTCACTGGCCCCGTTGCACAGTACGGTGACATGCAGTTCATTGGCGCCAAAATGGCCATTGAGCAGATTAACAAAGCTGGCGGCGTGAATGGCAGCCAACTCGAAGGCGTGGTGTTCGATGACGCCTGTGATCCCAAGCAGGCCGTGGCCGTTGCCAACCGTATCGTCAACGAAGAAATCCAGTTCGTCGTCGGCCACCTGTGCTCCAGCTCTACTCAGCCCGCGTCCGACATCTATGAAGATGAAGGCATCCTGATGGTCACCGCGGCGTCTACCAGCCCGGAAATTACCGAGCGCGGCTATGAGCTGGTGTTCCGCACCATCGGTCTGGACAGCCTGCAGGGTCCGACCGCCGGCAAATACATCGTCGAGCAAGTCAAGCCGAACAAAGTCGCCGTCATCCATGACAAGCAGCAGTATGGTGAAGGCATTGCCACCGCCGTGCGCGACGTACTGGTTGAAGGCGGCGTTGCTGTGCCGGTATTTGAAGGTATCACCGCTGGCGACAAGGATTTCTCTGCATTGATCGCCAAGCTGCGCCAGGAAGAAGTTGACTTTATCTACTACGGCGGCTACCACCCAGAACTGGGCCTGATACTCCGTCAATCGGCCGAACAAGGGCTGGATGTGGGCTTCATGGGTCCTGAGGGTGTGGGCAACCCGGATATTTCAGCCATTGCCGGCGAAGCCTCCGAAGGCCTGCTGGTTACCCTGCCGAAAGCCTTTGACGAAGATCCCCGCAACGCCGAACTGGTCGCTGCATTCAAGGCCAAGAATGAGGATTCCTCCGGACCCTTCGTCTTCCCAGCCTACGCAGCAGTGCAAATCATCGCCGACGGTATCAAGTTGGCCGGCAGCACCGACACCTTCGAAGTCGCCAAGGCGCTGCGCAGCAATGTATTCGATACGCCTACCGGCAACTTGAGCTTCGATGAAAAAGGCGATCTGCAGGACTTCAACTTTGTTGTCTACAAATGGCACGCTGATGCGACCAAGACCGCTCTGACCGAGTAACACCCATGTTCGGGCTCCGGGGCAGACAAAACCTTCCCGGGGCCTGTTTTTTTTGATGCCCGTCTGCTCTGACCCGCATTGATCATCCTGTTATCCCAGGTGCCGTGACCATGCCCGAGTCACTCTATTATTTCCTACAACAGATACTCAACGGCCTCACCGTCGGCAGTACCTACGCACTGATTGCGATCGGCTATACCATGGTGTATGGCATCATTGGCATGATCAACTTCGCCCATGGCGAGGTGTATATGATCGGTAGCTACATCGCTTTTATTACCATTGCCACACTCGCTTTGTTCGGCATCGAATATCTCCCATTGCTGATCATCGGCGCCTTTGTGGTCAGCATGATTGTCACCAGTGCCTATGGCTATAGCATCGAGCGTGTCGCCTACCGTCCGTTGCGTGGCGGCAACCGCCTGATCCCGCTGATCTCGGCGATCGGTATGTCTATCTTTCTGCAGAATTTGGTGCGCCTGGCGCAGGGCTCTCGGGACATCGCAATGCCGAGTATGATTACCGGCGGCATTACCATTGGGCCAGACGATGGCTTCGCCGCTAGCCTGTCCTATATGCAAATGATCATCTTTGCAGTCACGCTGATCACCATGTTCGGACTGACCTTCTTTATCACCAAGTCGCGCATGGGGCGTGCCTGCCGCGCCTGCGCCGAAGACCTGAAGATGACCAATCTGCTGGGCATCAATACCAATGGCATAATTGCTCTGACCTTCATCATCGGTGCGGCGCTGGCTGCGGTTGCCGGCGTACTCCTGGGTATGTATTACGGCGTGATCAACCCCTACATCGGCTTCATGGCCGGACTAAAGGCGTTTACCGCTGCCGTACTCGGCGGTATTGGCAGTATTCCGGGGGCTGTGCTCGGCGGCCTACTGCTGGGTATCACTGAAGCCATAACGGCCGGCTATTTCAGCAGTGAGTACAAGGATGTGGTGGCCTTCAGTCTGCTTATTCTAATTCTGCTCTTTCGCCCCAGCGGTATTCTTGGCCGTCCGGAGGTAGAAAAGGTATGAGGTCACTCAATTTCAAGGCGGCGATCATATCCGCCGTGGTGGTGGTAGTCCTGACCGCGCTGCTGATGGGCGTGCGCCTGGAACAGAGCGGCGCCGGACTGACCGTCACCGGCGCTGGTGAAGATGTTATCTGGAAGATCGTCGCCGCAGCGGCCTTTCTGTTCTTCTTCAATCTGTTTCGCGAGCAGATCAACGCGCTCTGGCGTGCAATACCCAACGTACCCAAAACCTCACCCAAGTTGTCTGACCTGCGCGACAAGCCGGCGGTACAACGGCTGTTATGGTGCTTTTTGATCGCTGCCGCCGTGGTCTGGCCGTTCATGGCCAACCGCGGCGGCATCGACCTGGCGACGCTGGTGCTGATCTACATCATGCTCGGCCTGGGCCTGAATATCGTGGTTGGTCTGGCCGGTCTGCTGGATCTCGGCTATGTCGGTTTTTACGCCGTAGGTGCATACACCTACGCCCTGTTGGCCATGTACTTTGGGTTGGGATTCTGGACCGGATTGGTCGTGGCTGGCGCCATGGCAGCGCTATTCGGCTTTTTGCTGGGATTTCCGGTGTTACGCCTGCGGGGGGATTACCTGGCTATCGTCACGCTGGGTTTTGGCGAGATCATTCGCATCCTGCTGAACAATATGACCTGGCTGACCAATGGCCCGAACGGTATCGGCAGCATACCCAAGCCAACCCTCTTCGGCCTGGAGTTCAGCCGACGCGCCAGCGAAGGCATGCAGACCTTTCACGAGTTCTTCGGGATTGCCTATGATTCCAGCCACCGGGTGATATTCCTCTATTTGCTGGCCCTGATACTGGTGCTGATTACGCTTTACGTGATCAATCGCCTGTTGCGAATGCCAATTGGCCGGGCGTGGGAAGCCCTGCGCGAAGACGAGATCGCCTGCCGTTCGCTGGGCATCAATCCCACTGCCATTAAACTCAACGCCTTCACCATTGGCGCGACCTTTGCCGGATTTGCCGGCTGTTTCTTTGCCGCACGCCAGGGCTTTATCAGCCCCGAGTCGTTCACCTTCATCGAGTCGGCGATCATTCTGGCCATCGTGGTCTTGGGCGGCATGGGTTCCCAGCTCGGCGTTATTCTGGCCGCGATCACCATGACCATCCTGCCGGAACTGGCCCGTGAATTTAACGAGTACCGCATGCTGCTGTTCGGTTTGATGATGGTCTTGATGATGATTTGGCGACCCCAGGGCCTGCTACCAATGAAACGCCCGCACATGGAGCTCAAAACATGAATGCACTGACTCCACTGCTCGATGTATCCGGTTTGACTATGCGTTTTGGCGGTCTGCTGGCAGTCGACGGCGTTGCCCTGCAGGTTTACGAGAAGCAGATCGTGTCGATGATTGGCCCTAACGGCGCGGGCAAGACCACTGTATTCAACTGCCTGACCGGCTTTTACAAACCCAGTGGCGGCAAGATCGTGTTTCATGGGGAAGAAATTCAGGGGTTGCCAGGCTTCAAGGTCGCACGCAAGGGCATGATCCGTACGTTCCAGCATGTGCGCCTGTTCAAGGAAATGACCGTTGTCGAGAACCTGATGGTCGCGCAGCATCAGAACATGAATACCAGCATGCTCGCCGGTCTGTTCAAGACGCCGAGCTACCAACGCAGCGAGAAGGAAGCACTGGACCGTGCCGCTTTTTGGCTCGAGCGAGTCAGTCTGCATGAATTTGCCAACCGCACAGCCAGCACCCTGGCTTACGGTCAGCAACGTCGGCTGGAGATCGCCCGCTGCATGGTGACCCAGCCCAGCCTGCTGATGCTCGATGAGCCAGCCGCCGGACTCAATCCGCGGGAAACCGAGGACCTCAAATCACTGATCGCTGAACTGCGCGATGATCATGGGCTGACCGTACTGCTGATTGAGCACGATATGAAACTGGTGATGGATATCTCCGATCACATCGTGGTGATCAACCAGGGCTGTCCGCTGGCTGAAGGCACACCCGATCAGGTGCGCCAGAATCCAGACGTGATCAAAGCTTATCTTGGCGAAACCTGAGGGTTAATCTGCATGCTGTACATGAAGAATGTATCGACCCACTACGACAAGATTCAGGCCCTGCATGACGTCAGTCTGGAAGTGCAACGTGGTGAGATCGTGACCCTGATCGGCGCCAACGGCGCCGGCAAAACTACGTTACTGATGACCCTGTGCGGTGACCCGAGAGCGACAACCGGCAGCATCCGCTACAACGGCGAAGAGCTGACTGGACTAACTACCGCCGAGATCATGCGCAAGGACATCGCCATTGTCCCAGAAGGGCGACGAGTTTTTTCACGTCTGACGGTGGAAGAAAATCTAAGTATGGGTGGATTTTTTACTCACAAGGATGAATTTCAGGAACAGATGGATACTACTCTGACGCTGTTTCCGCGTCTGAAGGAACGTTTCCAGCAACGTGCCGGCACCATGTCCGGTGGCGAGCAGCAGATGCTTGCTATCGGCCGTGCCCTAATGAGCAAACCCAAGCTCTTGCTGCTTGACGAGCCCTCTCTGGGCCTGGCACCGATCATCATCCAGCAGATTTTCGGGATTATCGAGCAACTGCGTACCCAGGGTGTGACCATCTTTCTGGTCGAGCAGAATGCCAACCAGGCATTGAAACTGGCAGATCGCGGCTACGTGATGGAGCACGGGCATATTGTTACCCAGGATACCGGCGAAGCATTGCTCCGCGATCCGCAGGTGCGCAGTGCCTACCTAGGCGGCTGATGGTCACCCAGCATACCGCGGTAGGCGCAGCCAATAAGGCTCTTGCCGGCATAGAGTAGACGTGCGGTACGTTCATGGTAATCGCCGCTGCGCGGGGCAAAACAGGGCTGTGGATAAATCCACAACTCTACCGATTCGCCCTCTCGGGTACGAAAGCTGCGAACGCTATCGGGTAACTGCTCGGCAATAAAAGCGCTCTGAGTGCCTGTATCAGGCCCCATCTGCACCTGCATACCCAATGGCTCTATCAACACCTGCCAGACAGGCTGCTCACCCAGCGCAAGCCACTGGCTTGACTGCCTGTACAGGTCTGAACAGCCGCGTCCGGTGGAGCCCATACGGATGACCGTTTCCGGCTGAATGCTGTCATCAGCCAGCAGTGTTGCATTCAGGTCAACAAACACCGTTGTCTGGCCGGGCGGCGCAACCTGGCCAAACAACGCCCTGAGTGCCGCGTCCGTTCGCATCTCATAGATCGGCCCAGCACAGGCTTCTAGCCGCGCACCCTCGGCGGTGAGTTGCATCAGACCCTGAATACGCGATGACTCCGGAGCACCCGACAGCGGCAGCCAGGCGCAGCCCGACAGAACGGCAAACGCCAGTATGGTGATGAGTCTTGTCGCCGCACGACAGAGAACAGGCATGATGAAGTCTCGGGAATTGTTAATGTGAAGAAATACTTACAGGTAATTGATCACAAAAAGATCAACTGGTGCTAGCCTATCAGGAGTAACAGAACTACCCTAGCAGCGCTAGCCACCCATTACATCTCAGGCATGATCCCCAGGGCACTATGAAAAAACTAACGATGCTTTCCGCCGTCACATTATCACTGGCCTTGGCCGCCTGCTCCAGCACCCCCGAGGCGCCCGTCGTCGTTGCTCCGCCGTCCTGGGCCGAGCCTCGAATCGCCGGCATCACCGCCGTTGCGCAAGCACAGGGCTATGAAGTGAAGCGAGAAGGCGAAAGAATCCGGTTGATCATTCCGGTTGATGGCACCTTTCACCCGCAGCGTACCTTATTGCTACCCGCCGGTCTGGGGCCGCTCAGCAAGATGGCAAACGCGCTCAAGGGCGATCTGGACAGCCAGTATGCCGTCATCGGGCACAGCAGCAGTGATGGTGACCAGGAACTCAACCGTCGGCTCAGCATGGAGCGTGCCCAGGCTGTTGCGAGCATCTTGATGCTGGGCGGCGTCAGCAGCAAACAGATGAGTCTGCATACCATGGGCGAAGACAAACCCATGGCAGACAATTCCACTTCAGTAGGTCGCGATCTGAATCGCAGAGTCGAAATATTGTTGACCCCATCCCCAGCGCGCATTGCTCTGGCGAACCAGACTGTCCGTTAACACCCACGGGCAACCTGAAGTACAAAAAGCCCCCGACGGCAATATCCGGCGGGGGCTTTTTATTGCCCGCGGGGCAGTGACCTCTTAGCCGAAGATCCTTACATACAGCACCGTGACATGCATCACATTAATATGCTCAATCCCTTACGCAGTGCTGCGCAGAAAGCTGCTCATACTGAACAGCTATTCCCAGGGTTTACCCCGTGTTCTGTCGAGCTTATCCAGCCGACCATGCATGGCAGCCTTGGCCAGCATGTAAGCACTGACTGGAGCGGTCATGAACAAAAAGAGGGTAATCAGTAATTCATGCAGGCTGATCCCCTCGTCTCGCGCAGTGAAGTAAATCAGCGACCCTATCACCAAGGCGCCCACACCCAAGGTGGTGGCCTTGGTTGGGCCGTGCAGACGCATGAAGAAGTCTGGCAGTTTCCACAAGCCAATTGAGCCGATCAAAGCGAAGAGGCTACCAATGACAATCAGCCCGGCGACGATCCATTCGACCAGAGTGGCACTCTGTATGGCCTCTAGCATGTCCGCTCCCTATGCAGCGCTATATTCAGAATTTCACTCAATTATGTCACCCCGCAGCAGATGCTGGGCAATCGCAACCGTTCCAACGAAACCCATGACCGCTATCAACAAAGCCACCTCGAAAAACAGGTCCGAGTCCAAGTACAGCCCGAGTAACATGATGATCGCGATCGCATTGATGTAAAGGGTATCCAGCGCCAGTATTCGATCCGGCAAGCTCGGACCCTTGAGCAGGCGCATAACATTCAGAATGACCGCTGCCGACATAATACCCAGGCAAAGCAGAATTACATTATGGAGCATTGAAATACCTCCATCAGAGGGCGTTCATAGCGCTGTTTGATAGTCTCGATCAGCACTTGCTCATCGTCCACGTCCAGCGCGTGAATCAGCAGGATCCGTCGATCAATACTGATGTCCGAGGACACCGTCCCCGGCGTCAACGAAATGGTACTGGCCAACATGCTGATCGCGAAGTCATGGGTCAACTCAAGCGGATACTCGATAAAGGCGGGTCGCAGATTACGATTAGGGCCCAGCACCAGTCTGGCCACATCCATGTTAGCAATGCCTATATCGACCAATACCCGCAGGGCAAAACGCAACAATACCAACGGCCGATGCAGAACCGGCGGATCCGGCCAGAATACCTTGGTCAGCTGCGGAATACCCCAGGCAAGGAACAGTCCAAGCAGCCAGGTCCCGGCGGAAAAGCTGTTCATGATCAGTAGCCAAATCAATAACAACACTAGGCTCAACCAGGGGTGAGGCAAAACGGATCTGCGCGACATCATGGCCGACCTCCGTTGACTACCGGTACCGTCGACATGACCTGCTCGATGTAGTCTGCCGGGGTAAGCAGTTGCGCCGCTGCGGCATTCAGATAGTCCAGTACCGGGCTGGCAAAGATCACCATGAGCGGGCTACCCGCCAGCAGCACCATTGCCGCCAACAGGCGCGCCCAGTCCAGCGGCTCCACCACTGCAGGGACCGCATCATAGCGCCAGAACAGGGTGGTGCCGGCGCGGCTCATGGCCACCAGCACAACAAGACTGCTACCCATCAGCGCCGGGTAAAGCAATGCCGCCTGGGTGCCAGTACCCGCAGACACCAGCAACATGACTTTGCCGAGAAAGCCCGACAGCGGTGGCATACCGATGACCGCGATTGCGGCGATAAAGAACAGGCCGCTGAGCAGCGTGCCATGCTCCATTTGTGGCCCGGCAATCAGCCGAGATCCGAAACGCGGCCCCCGGAGCCGGCTGATGATACCTGCAATCAGAAACAGTGCCGCACTGATCCATGTGGTATGAATCAGGTAGTACAGACTCGCGGCAATGGCCTCTTGGGTTCCGATGGCAAAGCCCGCCAGCAGCGTGCCCACCGATACCACGATCAGATAGGACACCAGTCCGCCCAGGCTGGCCGCGGCCAGCGTACCAATAGTGCCAAGCGCAATAGTGATCAGGGCAACGGGCCAAAGCCAGTCACTTGCAAGATGAGCAAGCACACCGGCTTCTGCGCCGAAAATCAACGTATATACCCGCAGAATCGAGTAGAGACCGACCTTGGTCATGATGGCAAACAGTGCCGCCACAGGTGCCGTTGCCGAGGAATAGGCCTTGGGCAACCAGAAGTACAAAGGGAAGATCGCTGACTTGAGCCCGAACACAATCAAAAGCAACATTCCAGCAGCACCGGCCAGCGGCGCATCCGCAGGTGACAGCGCCGCTACTCTGAGCGCCATATCGGCCATATTCAGTGTGCCGGTAATACCATACAAGGTACCAACAGCAATCAGAAAGAGTGCAGAGCCAAATAGATTGAGTACGACATAGTGCAGTCCGGCGCGCACGCGGGCGGAGCCGGCGCCATGCAGGAGTAACGCATAGGACGCGATCAGCAGGATCTCGAAGAACACGAACAAATTGAACAGATCGCCGGTCAAAAAGGCACCGGTAATGCCCATCAATTGGAACTGGAATATCGCGTGGAAATTGCGACCCATTCCATCGTCACCGCGGCAGGCATAGAGGATCACGCAAGCAGCCAGCACCGCAGTGACGCCTAGCATCAGGGCGGCCAGCCGATCCACTACCAGCACGATTCCGAATGGCGGTGCCCAGTTACCCAGAGCATATACCGTCGTAGCGCTGTCCGCCTGACTGATCAACATCAATGCCAGCGGCAATTGCGCCAGGGTAGCTAGCAATGACAGGCCACGCTTGAGCGACATGCTGCTGCGCGCCATGAGCAGTAACAGAGCACCGGCGAACATCGGCAACAGAATCGGCAATATTGGCAAGTGGTTCATCAACGGTCTCCCTTGCCGTCGACATGGTCACTCTCGAGCTCACCCTGGGCCCGCAGGGCCAGAACCAGCACATAAGCCGTCATGGCGAATCCGATAACAATCGCAGTCAATACCAATGCCTGAGGCAAGGGATCAGCGTATTCCTGAGAGCTGCCGATGATCGCGGGCAACCCGGTAGCCAGCCGTCCCATCGCAAACAGAAACAGATTCACAGCATAACTGAGCAGTGTCAGCCCCACGACGACCGGGAAGGTGCGGGCACGTAACAGGAGATAGACAGCGCAGCTGGTCAGTACTCCCAGCACCAGGGCATAAAGCAATTCCATCAGCTCATCTCCTCAAGGGTGCGTCCACTGTTCAATTTGCCGGCGTTGGTCAATATCATCAGCGTTGCGCCAACCACGGTGAGATAGACCCCCAGATCAAATAGCAGTGCGGTAGCGAGTTCCACCTTGCCCACCAGCGGAATGGCAAAGTACTCATAGGTGCTGGTCAGGAAGGGATAGCCGAATGTCAGGCTACCCAGACCGGTCAGACCGGCGATGATGACGCCGATCCCCGCCAGGTGGTGATAGTCGACGCGCCAACGCGCGCGCGTCCACTGCACACCGCTGGCGACATATTGCAGAATAATAGCAACCGAGGTTATCAGGCCGGCAATGAAGCCACCGCCCGGCAGATTGTGGCCGCGCAAAAAGATATACACCGAGACCATCAGCGCCAGCGGCAAAATAACCTGAGACAGATTTACCAGCATCAACGGATGGGAGTCGATTGCCCATGGTCGACCCTGGGCATCGGTCTCGGGCATCTGCAGACGCAAACCATCGATAAGGGCATAGATCGCAATGCCGGCAATGGCCAGCACGGTCACCTCGCCCATTGTGTCAAATCCACGGAAATCGACCAGAATCACATTGACCACGTTGGTGCCGCCGCCGCCCGATACGCTGTTGGCCAGAAAGAAGCTGGCAATCGTCTCATACGGTCGGGTCAGGACAGCAATCGCCAACCCGGCAACCAGCAGTCCGGCGAGCAGTGCGAGACCGATGTCGCGACACCGGCGCAGGCCTGATGATTCCGCTGGTGTGCGCCGCGGCAAAAAAAACAGCGCGAGCATCAGCAGGACAATGGTCACTACCTCTACTGATAACTGTGTCAGCGCCAGATCCGGTGCCGAGAAGCGTGCAAACGTCAGTGCGACAAACAGGCCGACCACACTGAGCATGATCAACGCAATCAGACGGTGCCGATGCCAATAGACCGTCGCCAGGGATGAAGCAATCAGTGCCAGCGCACCGACCAGAGTAACTCCGTCGACTGCACTCAAAGCCATTTCGCCGCGCAACTGAGGCAAGCGCAGCAGCCAAAAACCACTGGTCACCAGAGCAGCGGTCAACATCCAGGCCAAGTAGCGCTGCAGTGAAGCGTTTTCCAGCAACAGAGTGAACTGCCCCGCGCCGCGAACCAATCCCTGAACCGCTTTCTCGAACACCCGGTTCCCATCAAACTCGGGCAGCCCATCGTACCAGTCGAAAAGACGACGGCGCCGGGCATAGACTACTACTCCACCAACCAGCGCAACGACGCTCATGATCAAAGGCAGGTTCAGGCCATGCCAGATCGCCAGACTGTAATAGGGCAACTCGCCGCCCACTGTTGCGCTCGCAGCCACTGCCAGCAGGCCAGCAATCGTAAACGCAGGCGCCAGACCGACCAACAGGCAGAGCGCCACTAGTACCTCGACCGGCACCTTCATGTAGCGAGGCGGTTCATGGGGCGGATACTTGGGTAGATTGAAAGGCTTACCATTAAAGAAAACGTCATGGATGAAGCGCAGCGAGTACGCAACTGAAAACAGCCCCGCGAGGGTAGCGACCAGCGGAATAATCCAACTTACATCGCCGAATTGAGTCAGATGCAGGGTCTCGGTAAAAAACATTTCCTTGCTCAAAAATCCATTGAGCAGAGGCACACCCGCCATGGCTGAGGCCGCCACCATCGCCAGGGTCGCGGTGTGCGGCATGAAGCGCCATAAGCCGTTGATACGGCGCATATCCCGTGTGCCGGTTTCATGATCAATGATACCGGCAGCCATAAACAACGAGGCCTTGAAGGTGGCGTGGTTGATGATATGGAATACACCCGCAACCGCTGCCAGTTTGCTGTCCAGGCCGAACAGCAGAGTAATCAAACCCAGATGACTGATCGTCGAATACGCCAGCAGTTCTTTCAGATCGTGCTTGAACAGCGCGGTAACCGCGCCGAGCAGCATAGTAATCATGCCGGTAATACTGACCATAAAGAACCACAGATCGGTATCCGACAAGGCCGGATACAGGCGGGCTAGCAGGAAGACCCCCGCCTTCACCATGGTGGCCGAGTGCAGATAGGCTGACACCGGGGTCGGCGCGGCCATCGCGTGGGGCAGCCAGAAGTGGAATGGGAACTGCGCCGACTTAGTAAATACACCCAGCAATACCAGCACAAGAATCACCGGATACAAACTGTGCGCACGAATCAGATCCCCTGCCGCCAGCACCGCTGACAACTCATAGCTACCGACTACATGCCCGAGCAACAACACGCCCGCAAGCAGCGCCAAGCCTCCACCGCCAGTGACTGCCAGCGCCATGCGAGCACCCTTGCGAGCATCGGTGGAGTGCGACCAATAGCCAATCAGAAGGAAGGATGACAGGCTAGTAAGCTCCCAGAAAAACATCATCAGCAGCAGGTTTTCCGACAGCACTACCCCAAGCATGGCTGACATGAAGAGCAGCAAATAGGCAAAGAATCGACCCATCGGATCATTTTTGGAGAGGTAGTAACGGGCGTACAAAATGACCAGAAGGCCAATACCCTGAATCAACAGCGCGAAGAGAAAACCGAGACCATCAAGTCGGAAGCTCAGGTTGAGGCCCATCTGACTGAGCCAGGGCCAACTCTGGACCAATACCTTGCCGGCAAAGACATCTCCGGATAGCCGCCACAGTAGAAAAAGACCAATCGCAGGGGCCAGCATGGTTGCCGACGCGCACAAAGAGCGGCCATAGCGCACCGTCAGCAAGGGCAGCAGGCAGCCCAGCAGGGGCATCAGTACAATCAGTGCCAGGGTCATGCAGGACTTACTCCATCATTGGCCTTTCAGGCTTCTGTCATCTTGTAGTGCGGACCTTTGGTCCGAGCAGGACACCCATTATCCACACACAGCCTCGCACTGTCATGAATTCGGTTTATCTATCAAAGGAGAACGCCCTATTTCTGGGAATCCATGGCCCGCTTGTCGGAGCCTTCCATGGCATCGCCCAAAGGCCCGACCACAGGTTTCACGCCGGCCATGTATCCCGCACGGGAAATCGCATGGGCTGCCATCGGCGCAGTAACCAGCAATACGGCAATCGACAGCAGGATGCCAGGCCATGCTGCTCCTGCGGTAGCGAACAGTACGCCGACCATTATCAGGATCGCGCCCAAAGCCCCTGCTTTGCTGGCAGAGTGCATGCGTGTGTAGGCGTCAGGCAGGCGCCAGACGCCGAGCGCGCCAAGCAGAGTAAAAAGCGCTCCTGATAATACAAATACCGAGCCCGCTATCGCGACAATGTCAGTCATGTTTCACTTCCAGGCTCTGTTCATCTATCGTCGAACCCTCCCGCGGCAAAGAGTCCTTTAGCACCCGATCCCGCGAACCGTGGGACAATTGTCCATGGGGGTTGTCGCTACTGTGCGTTCCCTTGAACAGGAGTGCAAAGGCAACGCTGCCAAGAAAACTGACGATCGCCAGTACAATGGCGACATCCAGCAGCACGGCCTGCTCGCGCATCATCGCCAGTACTGCGACCCCGGCCACACCGATCATGGTCAGGGCATCCACCGCCACTGCGCGGTCTGGCCTGCTCGGCCCCAGCAACAGACGTCCCATTATTACGCAGATACTGATCATCAGTATGCCGCCAGTCAGCGGCAGAACCCAGGACGCACCCGCCAGTGCAACATTCATTCTCCACCTCCCAACGGTTGGACCCAACGCATCAGGCGCCGCTCGATATCGCCTATAGCCTTGACGACCGACTCGACCGAGCGCGTATCCAGTACATGCACATACATGTCTCCGGTGCGTGAGCGGAAGTCCAGTGCCAGCGTACCCGGAGTCAGCGTCAGCAGGCAGCCGAGCAGCGTAATCAAACGTTTATCGCGGGTGTGGAGCGGAACCCGAACCACCGCCGATTCAATCTGATAGCGCGGACTCAGAACAATTTTTGCGACACCAAACGAGGCGCTAAAAACCTGCCAGGTAAACCAGGGTACAAATATCAGCCCGGCTTCGATACGCAACGCGTACAGGCGGCTGGCGCGATGGAACAGCCCAAAGAGCCTGAACAACGGGTACAGCGCAGCGAATGCAGCCAGCCAATACAGGGGGCTAAGAACCGCCAGCGCAGTGGCCAGTAGCGTGGCCAGTAGCGTGGCCAGCAGCACATGCAAGTACACCATCATTGGCTCCTTCCGTTCAGCAGTTGCAGATAAGCCGGCGCCTCAATCAACTGCTCAGAGGCTGCCATGGCATACTCCATCACCGGCCCCGCTCCCAGACCGATCGCCACAGTAATCACCGCCAGAACGCTGACCGAGATCCAAGCGCCGCGAGGACCATTGCCCGCTGCCCCGAGCAGTTCCGGTTGCGGATGCGCCTTGAGAAAACTCTCATTCCATATCTTGCTCATCGACAGCAAGGTGAACACGCCGGTAAACAGAATGAAAAACGCAGCAATCCATACCCCGGCATCCAGACTCGCCTTGACCAGGACGAACTTGGCCCAGAAGCCTGATAACGGGGGTATACCTGCCAGTGACAGCGCCGGAATGGCAAACAGAATTGCCAGCAGCGGCGCACGCGCATAGAGCCCGCCCATTGCGGCCAGCCGCTCGGACCCAGTGAGTCGCGCGGCAATACCGCCGACGAAGAACAGGTTGGCCTTGACCACAATATGGTGGATCAAATAGAACACCGCACCGGCCAGTGCCAAGGGCGTCGCCAACGCCAGACCCAGCACCATGTAACCGACCTGACTAACAATATGGAAAGACAATATACGCCGCACCTCAGTCTGCGCAGCGGCGCCCAACACCCCGATAATCATGGTCGCGCAAGCCACCCACAGCAGGACGGAATGGACTACACCAGGCTCCGGCCAGAGCAGCGTGACCAGACGAATCAGGGCATATACCCCGACTTTCGTCAGTAGGCCGGCAAAGAGTGCAGAAACTGGCGTCCAGGCTATGTGATAACTGGCCGGCAGCCACCCAAACAGCGGGAACAAGGCTGCCTTGATGGAAAAGGAAAGCAGCATCAGAATAACGCCCAGCCAGGCGCCATCACTGGCCTCTTCGGCGCGAAAAAGCAGGGCCAGCTCGCCCATGTTCAGGGTACCGGTAGCCCCGTAGACTAAGCCCGCAGCGAGCAGGAACAGCAGCGTGGCCAGCATATTCAGCACAAGATAGGTCATGGCACCCGATAGCCTCCGCTCTCCTCCACCTAGAGCAATCAGCGCGAAAGAGCCAATCAGTAGCACTTCAAACCAGACATACAAATTGAATATATCTGCGGTGATGAATGCCCCACAAATACCGGCAAGCAGGCCGTGCACAAACAGATGTGTGTCGCGCAGAAAATCTGCTGGTATCGGCTGGCGCAAACAGTAAACCAGAGTAGCAAAGCCGATAATCCCGGTAATGGCAACCATCACCGCTGACAACCGGTCAATTACCAAGCTGATGCCATAAGGGGCAGCCCAGCCGCCCATCTGAGCGGTCAACACCGTGCCCTGAGCAGCCAGCATTACCAGATAGAGACCGGTGAGCAGCAGGAGCACAGCACCCACCAGGCTGAGGGCTGTAACCCAGGCGTGATGGCGCTTGACCAGCAGAGCCAGAAGCAGCGTGGTGAGTGGAACAAGAATCGGCAGGACGATAAGCGTGTTCATGCCTTACCCTGACCGGTCGGCCGTTGCACCGGCTCTTCAGCGTCGTCCGGGGCGGGTTGCTCGGTTACCTGGCTGACGCGGTCAGTGTCCTTGTCGCCGTGCAGCTCATGGGTCCGTTTGAGTACCGCAAGAGCAAACACGAACAGGGCAAAGCCAATGACAATGGCGGTCAAGACCAATGCTTGAGGCAAGGGATTGGCTGCGTCCAGACCCGTCTGGCCGGCGAAAGTGAAGGCCGCTTCAGTGCCCGAGAACCGACCTGCGGTCAGCACCCCTAGGTTGATGGCATTACCCAGCACGGCGATACCCAGTACCACCCGCATCAAGTGACGGTCCAGCATCATCCACACACCCAGTGCGGCCATGATGCCAGCAGTAATAGCACCCAACCATTCCATCAGGCAGTCCTCCCGACCAGATTACGCACCATATGCATCACCGACCCGAACACAGTCAAAAAGACCCCCACATCAAATAATAAGGGCGTACCCAACTTCACCCCGAACGGCTCAATCCAGAAGCCGGTCATAAATGGCACCTGTGATACCAGTCCAAATAGCCCGGCGCCCACTGCGCAAGCCAGGCCCAACCCGATAATGGTCGGCGGCGCGATGCGCGCCAGGCCGCGCTGAATCCCCCGCCCAAACGTCAACACCATCAGGGTGAATCCGGTCGCTGCCACCAGGCCGCCAATAAAGCCGCCCCCGGGTAAATTGTGACCGCGCCAGAGAATCGCTAGGGACACGACCAGCAAAATAGTGGCTAGCGGCCGCATGCCCTGGCGCAGCATCATTGAACCGAACTCGGGCAAACCCCGCGGCTTCTCGTCCAGCAGTTGCCCGGCCCCTAACAGCGTCGAGGCGGCCAGCGCAGCAATCGCCACAACCAGAATTTCGCCCAGGGTATCGACCGCACGAAAATCCACCAGAATCACGTTGACCACGTTACTGCCGTAACCGCCCGGCAGACTGTTGGCCAGAAACCAGTCAGCCAGATCACCGGGCAGTGGTTGGCTGACCGCCGTCATGATCAACAGGCTGACAGCCAGACCAAAGAGCATGGCCACGCCGGCGTGCCAGACATTCACGCCAATACCTGCGCCACCCGTGGCAGGCACCATTGGCATACGCCGCAGCACCATGGCCAGAAAAACCACGGTCAAGGTCTCTACCATTAACTGCGTCAAGGCCACGTCCGGTGCATTGATCGAGACAAAAAACAACGCCAGGCCCAGGCCGCTGGCCCCCAGTGAAGCCACTAATGCCAGGCGCCCCGCCATGAAAGCGGCTCCGGCTGCGCCGCCTAACGCCAGCAGGCAGCCAATAACGCCCGATAACGTCACCTCGGATAATCCGTGACCCACAAAGGGCTGGGCGTTCATCAACAACAGACCGCCCAGTACACTGAGACTTACAACTAACGTCATCAGCGCCATGTGCAAGCGTAACGAGCCATGCTGGAACAACCCAGCCACTGCACTCGCGAACTGAAACAGGCGTTTGAGCAACTTATCCCACAGCAGATCCCCACTGAACACCCAGACACTGTCCAGACGATTGGCCAGGCTACGTACCGCGCTAACGTTGAAGTAGAACAGGGTGCCCAGCCCCAGGGTCAGGACGCTCGCCAGAACCGCAGGGGTAATACCACCCCACAGATACAGACTCACATCCACCTCACCACTAGCCACCGCTTGCACGGCCGTATTGACCAACCAGGTTTCCGGCCACTGATTCCATGCACCCAGACCGAAACCACCGAGCGCCAATAAAAGAGGACCTGCCCACATAAAGGGGCTGACTTCGTGCGCCTGCCTATCCCAGGTGCCGCGAGCGCCAAAGAATGTTTTAAAGAAAATCATCCCGGCGGCGGCCACCAGCAGGGCATTGGTCAGGATCATGACCAGCGTCACCGTCCAGCCAATGGTGCCCATTTCGATCAGACCTGCGTACTTGAATTCCTTGGCGATAAAACCGAAAAACGGCGGCAATCCCGCATTGGAGAAAGCCGCCAGTCCCACGGCAATGCCGGTGAGCGGCATGAGCGAGAACAGCCCGCCAAGCCGACGGATGTCTCGAGTACCGGTCGAATGATCAATTGCACCCACGGCCATGAACAACGCGCCCTTGTAAAACGAGTGCGCCACCAGGTAAAGCACGAAAGCCTGCAGACCATAGCTGGTATTGGTGCCTATGAGCATGGTCAGTTGGCCAAGAACGGTCACCGTGGTGTAGGCCAGCATGCGTTTGAGATCATATTGGCGAATGGCCAGAACAGCCCCCAGCAACGCGGTAAGCGCTCCCAGTGTAATCAGCACCGTACTCCAGCCGACCCCTCCTCCCAAGGTCGGATTAAGACGGGCTAGCAGATAAATACCGGCCTTGACCATGGTCGCCGAATGCAGATACGCCGATACCGGCGTGGGCGCATTCATCGCATTGGGCAACCAGAGGTGAAAAGGGAACTGCGCGGACTTGGTAAAGCAGCCAATCAACACCAACACCATGATGGCCGGAAATAACGCATGCGCCTGCACCAGCTCTGCCTGCAACTGAGAAAACTGCCAGGTATCCGCCGCAATGCCCAACAGCACCAGTCCGGCCAGCAGCGCCAAGCCACCCCCGCCGGTGATCAATAGCGCTTGCAGAGCTGCCCGGCGTGACTCAGGCTTTTCATGATTGAAACTGATCAGCAGATAACTCGCGACGCTGGTCAGCTCCCAGAACACGAACATCGCAATTAAATTGTCAGCCAGCACCAGTCCAAGCATGGCCATCATGAAAATCAGTAGATACGCATAAAATCGGCCAAGCTGAGGATGGCCGTGCAAGTAGACACCGGAATACACAACGATAAGGGCGCCAATGCCGGTGATCAGCAACGCAAAGACCAGAGCCAGTCCGTCCAGGCGCAACCCTAACGCGACATCCAGCATAGGCACCCAGGCAACACTTTCAAACAGCACGCCGCCGCCGGCGATCTCGGTTATCTGCAAGCTAAACCAGACAAAGCATGCCGCGGGCACAATGGCCAGCAACAGGCCTGTGTGGCGCTTTGAAAAGCGCCACACAAACGGGGCGAAAAGCCCGATAAAGGTCAGAGCTAACAGACTGAACAACATATCCTAATGATCCCTTCAGGCCAGCAATGGACATTCTAAAAAGCATTTTGCCGCGTCATCTGAGCTAAAATCTACACAGTTAGTGCGCACAGGAATACGTCGTCAGACCGGCATGTCCTGAGCGCATTGACCTGCTGAATGAAATGGATAAATAAGAAGGGTTGATGGCACGACCCGTAGCATTTTGAATTAAAATGATCTGGCAGCCTGGCATTCGAAGAGGTGTTGGCTGCGGCAGATGGGCAACCAAGATCACCTGCCACAACCATCACTGCCTATTACGCGCTATTTAACGACTCTCGAACGACCGTTAATCGACTGAACCCGAACCCGATCACCCGTATTAAACGTCACGTCAGGAGATGCCTCCTGCACATAGGCACGCATGCTGCCATCGTCTTCGCGGACAGTGATTTCAACGCCTTGGGTGCGAGTAATACCTTCCTCTGCTGCAGCACCAGCCATGCCCCCGGCCAATGCACCAACTACGGCGGCAATAGCGCTACCGCGGCCGCCGCCGACGCCACTGCCGGCAACACCACCAATGACTGCACCGGCGGCCGGACCGATAATTGTTTTGGTGCCTTCGAGCTTGACCGGTCGCACAGACTCCACCACGCCAGTGCGGACGATCTGCGGTGTTCTTGCCTCCTCACGGCTGTAGGTCTCACCCGTCAGTGACGAAGCACAACCAGCCAGTGCGAGCACACTACCAAGTATAAAAGCCAATCCAAACTGTCTAGTCATTGGGTACTCCGAAAAAGATTGAAGGTGGTCGTTGGGCGCCGCAAGATCCCTAATATTGCGGCGCGGCCAAAGTTGGTAGCCGGGGCAAACACAGCGCGTAATCGATTTGGCACGTCCAAATATCGAAATAAGCAGCTCGGCGCGGTATACTCATGGCGGTTTTTATCAGGCCACTCGCTTTGCGGCGACTCGGTAAGTATCAGCGTTTCGATGTAGCCAAGCCAGCACAATAACAACTCCGGGTAGGTTGCCGAACATCATGTCCGGAGGTTTTTCGTATGTCCCTGTTTCAGACAGTCTGGCTGTATTGTCTCAACCAACCAGCGCTGGTAGTAAATGGCTTGGCCCTATTTTATGCCCTGTCCGGCAGCTGGTTAGTTTTTGCCGCCCAATGGCAATCAGGGCAAGGAAGGTCACAGATAACGGCAGGAGGAATGGGCAGCCTCGATACGCAAGACGCAGTGCCAGGCTGCCACGTCTATCGTATGTTTAGCCGTATCGGCCTGGGCTGCCTCGCTTTGGCTGTGCTGTTAAGCCTGCTCAGCACCCTCGTATGAGAGCGCCGCACTGGCCGCCACACTGACAACCGGATTTGCGTATTGCAGCAGCCAGCTGTCACGTTCAGCCGCAGGGCAATCACCCAGACGCTGATCGAAACGCGCCTGCTCTGCTACAAGCTGTCCGGGCTCGAATCTGGAGCGCCAGTTCTCAATAATGGCGCTGCCAGCTAGACAGGCTTGCGCGTGGCTGAGTTGCTCGACGGCTAGGTAGTTACTCGGCTGGAGCCTGTAGTTCAGAAGTATCTGGCGGTCTGCTTCCCGCGCAACGGCCTTGGCATCAGGAAAATCCCCCGTCAAGGGCTCTCCGAAAGCAACGTGTACGTGCCCCTTGTACCCTGTCAAGCCTTTGGCAATCGAACGGTCGTCCTCCCCGGGCTCTTTCACATAAGTACCGGTACGGGCGCGCTGCTCCAGCTCTCTGGCCTTCCTGTGATCGCAGGGGTCCCATTCGTAGGCTATAGATACCGGCACGATATTCAGGCTGCGGATGATGTCCGCAAAACCCTCACCCTTGCGACTCATGCATAACATTTTGACGATTGCCGTATCGGTCTCATCCTTGCCATCTTTTGCGCGTCCCTCGGCCTGAGCTATCCAGATCGAGTGTCCAGTGGTGATCGAATGACTGATATATGCCGACAAGGTTTGATAGACCTGGAGCTTTTCCCGGCGCACGGTCACTGAGCGATGAACAATAAAACTCTTGTTCAAGCGCATCAAATCACTGACAAAGGGGCGTTGCAGCAAATTGTCGCCAATAGCGATACGCGGGGTGGGATAGCCAGCGTGATAGAGGGCATAGTTGACGAAGGCCGGGTCCATCACGATATCCCGGTGGTTGGCCAGAAACAGGTAGGACTTATCCGTGGACAGACGATCAAGCCCGCTGTAGGTGACATCGGCGACGCTGCGCTCGATCAGACGATCCAGATAGGGTTCGACACGCTGCTGAAATCCCTCCACGCTATTGATCTGTCGCGCTTCGCGACGCAATCCTGCGCTCACCAAACGTTTAACCAGCCCCGGCATCCAGCGATTCAACCGCGCGAAGTGATAACCGGCTAGGATGCTTAGCAGCTCCTGATCCTGTATCAGGCGGCGAAGCACCGCCGGTACCTCGGCATCGTTGTAAGGTCTTATCGCGTCGAACTCAACCATGTAATCCTCATTTAAGCTAGGTACAGCCGAGTATTATGCGGCCCGACGGCCGGTTTCGCCAGAATGACGATAGGGCTACACTGCAATGAGAATTCTCAGCCGGAGTAAACCCCATGCAGGCGATCGAAGAAGCCGCCGTTCAGTGTCCTCACTGTGACGAACCCATCAGCCTCCTGCTAGACCTGACCGGCGGCTCGCAAACCTATGTGGAGGATTGCCAGGTCTGCTGCCAACCCATCCTCGTCAGTCTATGGATTGATGAAGCCAACGACGACTACCAGGTCGACCTGCGCCGGGAGCAGGACTGAATATGCTCTGCGCCTATCGACCTCAGGACATGTCTGAAGCGCAGCTACTGCGCCAGATTCTTGCCGACAGTCACGTCAATTGCTACGTCAGTGGTGAGTATCTCCAGGGCGGCATCGGCGAACTCCCCGCTGCCGACCTTCTCGGTCTGTGGGTGTCTGCACAGGATCTGGGCCTCGCGCGGGAGCTGATCAGCGATTGGCAGCAGGCAACGCCGATCATGCCGGAAATGGACGATTTGTGAGCGGACGGCTCGCGCAGTTTTCCCCGCCAGCCAAGGATGTGCCTGTCGATTGGAGGCCACAATGGAACCTCGCGCCCGGGCAACGAGTGCTTATACTGCGCAAACTTGCAGGCAAGGTCGAATGTACCAGCGTCCTGTGGAATCTTACGCCGACCTGGCTGCGCCAGCTTGATCGCGCAGCCTTCAGCGCCCAAGCCGAATATCTGCATGAAAAGCCCATGTTCGGACAGGCGCTGGCACAGCGCCGCTGCATCATTCCGGTGGACGGGTTTTTCAGTTGGCACGCCCAGGGCACGCGCAAGCAACCCTGGTATCTGCGCCGCCACCAGGGTGGGCTCACATTGGCGGGATTATGGGAACGCTACAGTCTGGAGGACGGGAGTTTCTGGGATAGCTGCGCCCTGATAACCGCTCCAGCAAAAGGCTTGCCCGCACGTCTGTCGCCGCGCATGCCGGTCATGCTCAACAGTGCTGAACAGGCTATCTGGCTTGCGTCAGCGACCGCAGTCAGCAGCCTGCAGCCATTACTGCTCAATGCGGCCTCCCTGATCACGATGATGCATCCGGTCAGCCCGACAATGAGCAGCCCGACCACTCTGGGTGCCCAATGCTGCGCACCCAGCGGCCGAGCAGTTACTCTTGACCCGGCGCTGGACTGATCAGACCTTGAACTGGTTGATCAGACGCCGCTGTTGTTCGGCCAGCCGGGTCAACCCGGCACTGGCTTCTGACGCCTCCTGAGCACCACCAGCGACAGCTTTGGCGACCTGATCGATAGTGGCCACATTGCGATTGACGTCTTCGGCTACCGCACTCTGCTCTTCAGCGGCACTGGCAATCTGCGTGTTCATCTCGGTGATAACAGACACCGCCTGGGTAATCGATGTCAGCGCAGCATCAGCCTCTTCTGACTGCAACACACTTTCCTCAGTTCGAGTCCGACTCTGCTCCATAACCTTGACCGTATCGCGGGTGCCTTTTTGCAACTGCTCGATCATGGCTTGAATTTCTTCGGTCGAGGTCTGCGTCTTCTGCGCCAGATTACGCACCTCGTCAGCCACCACGGCAAAACCGCGGCCCTGCTCGCCGGCGCGGGCCGCCTCAATAGCCGCATTCAACGCCAGTAGATTGGTTTGCTCTGCTATGCCGCGAATCGTGGCCAGAATACCGGTAATGTTTTCACTATCGCGCGCCAGCGATTGCACACTGGCAACCGCCTTGTTTATGTCCTCGGCCAAGCTCAGTGTTGCCGCGGCGCTGGCCTTGACCACGTCTCGACCATGACTCGCCGAGCCATCGGCATTGCGAGCCGCTTCGGCCGCCTGGGCGGCGTTGCGCGCAACGTCCTGGGCAGTAGCGGTCATTTCGGTCACCGCTGTTGCCACCTGATCGATCTCGCTCAGCTGCCGCTGGATGCCATCGTTGGTGCGCATGGCTATATCTGCGGTGTTCTCGGAGGCATCCGTCACCTGTGCAACCGAGGCCACTACCTCACGAATCATCGCCTGCAACTTGTCCAAAAAGCTATTGAAACCCTTGGCTACAGCCCCGAGCTCGTCGCCGCGATCCACGACCAGTCGTTTGGTCAAATCACCGTCACCTTGGGCAATATCATCGAGCATGGCAACCAGGCGTCGGGCAGGGCGAGACAGACTCAAACCCAGCAGCACCATGATTACCAGACCAGCCAGGGCGATCACTACACCAATACCGATCAACGTCAACGCATCCTTTGCCTGACGCGCGTCAAGCTCGTCGCCCAGGGCGGTAACGTCGCTCATCACGACATCCAGGGGAAGCGTAATCAACAACATCCAGCGCGTACCGGTGTCGCCTATCGGAATCGGCATAACCAACTGTATAACGCCGCTCGCCTCGTCCAAGGTGTAAACCAGCTTATCGCCCAAGGCGGCCAGGTGCGCAAGCTCACCCGCATCCAGTACACGATCTGCCGCATCACCCGGCTGGGCGCCCTCACCCGTAAATGCGACCAGGCGGCCATTAGAACTCACCAGGGCCTGTTCGCCGCTGCCGTCAAACAGCGTTGCATTACTCTCTTTAAGCGCCTGCTGGATGAAATCCAACGACAGATCCACACCGACAATACCGCGGAACTCATCCTCCGATACTATGGGTACCGTGAACGAGGAAAGCATTACCTGAGTACCGCCCAGATCATAGGGTGCAGGATCAGTTACACAGGGTTTCAGGCTGTCACGCGGACACAGATAATACTCACCTTGGCGCACACCGGTGGAGGTCACCGTTTCGCTTTCCAGATCAGCCAACGGAGCCAGCTCTATTTCCCCCTGTGCATTCCGAAACCACCAGGGCATAAAGCGCCCGGTGCCGTCATAACCATCGGTCTTGACACCCTCAAAATATTGATCAAGGTCATCGAAGGCGTTGGGCTCCCAACCAACATAAACACCCAACAGATCCGAGTTCTGCTCTAATGAGTTGCGCAGTACCCGCACCATTTCCTCACGACTCATCATCAGCGTCGGCAAACCATCTCCTTCCAGCCCGCCCAACAGGCGGTTGAGCTCAGCCAATTGACCCGCCACTATAAACGGATCGCTCAACCGTCTGCGTATACGTTGGCTCTGAGCCGCAGCAACAGCAGTCAATCGCTCCTCTACTTGGCGTTCGATCAGCGCCCGACTGCTATCATGCACAAAACGCTGACTGCGATCCGCCGAACTGATGCTATACAGTGTCACCAATCCCACGGCTACAAACAGACAGGCCCCTGCAAGCACGACAATGGCAGACTGGATGGATTTGAATTGCATTCTCTACTCCGGCTAGATAAATCCTATAGTGTCGTATCGGCGGACTGATACAAATCTTCATTATCATTTTTGATCGACTGAACGTTTTAGTCGTTTGGCGAGTCTCAAGGTAATGCACACTGAGCCGTATGCAAACCGATTATGGCGATCCATCCAGGACGCCCCAACACCAAGGATTATCCCGAAATGCGTAGTCGTCTCATACTGATTTTACTGCCACTGCTGTTCTTGACCGGTTGCCAGGCTGTGCAGACAACTCAGGGAGGTGCAGTCGGCGTGGATCGTAAACAGTACATGTTCGGCGGACTCTCGAGCGCGGAGGTGGATCAAATGGCTGCGCAATCATACGCCAAACAGCTGGCTGAAGCCCGCTCCAAGGGTGTACTGAACACCGACAAGGCCATGCTCAACCGCTTGCGCCGGATCTCCGGTCACCTGATTCCCCAGGTCAGTTACTTTCGACCCGAAGCAAGCAACTGGAAATGGGAAGTCAATCTGATCAAGAGCGATCAGATAAATGCCAGCGCTGCCCCGGGTGGCAAGATCCTGTTCTACAGCGGCATTATCACCCAGCTCAAGCTGTCGGATGCTGAAATCGCCCAGATCATGGGACACGAAATCGCCCACGCTCTGCGCGAACACGGACGCGAGGCCATTTCCAGAGCCTATACATCCCAGATGGGTACCCAGATAGCAGGTGCCTTATTGGGTCTAGGGGAAGGCAGTATGCAGGTAGCCGATGCGGCCGTTCAGTACGGCCTGATGCTGCCCAATAGCCGATCCAATGAAACAGAAGCAGACCTGATCGGAATGGAGCTTGCCGCGCGTGCCGGCTATGCGCCAGAGGCTGCGGTCAGCCTCTGGCAGAAGATGGCCGCCGCATCCCAGGGCGCACCGCCTGAATTCCTCAGCACCCACCCCTCAAATAGTGGACGTATAGAAACCCTGCGGGCAACTATTCCGCGGGTACAGCCCCTATACAACGCGTCCACTAAACACTGAAACACCCCAAACGCGAATCACGATACTGGAAGCTGCCGTCAGGCTCTTCCGGTGTTTTATTTCAGGCTACCAGGCAGTCTGCCGGTGCCAAATCTGCAAGTCCAACCCGCCCAAACCAGCCTTCAGGTCTTTGTGCTCAGCCCAGCCCGCCTTCGTATATTCTAAAAAAGAATATTAAAATTTCTTTTTAGTCTTTTTTATAATCTAATAAGTCATTTATGTTACATTCATCAACTGTGACGCCATCTGGTGCCACTCGACAACGCAGCGATTTTCGCGGACGGCGTGTCTATAAAAATATCTGGAGCTTGGACATGAAGAAATCCCTGATCGCTGGCGCAGTGGCTGCTGGCATCGCTGCAGTAACGTTACCGGGTCTGGCCAATGCCAATGACGGCTTTATCGGAGGCAGCAAAGCCAACCTAGGCGTGCGTAACTTCTACTTCAATCAGGACGAGCGTAACGGTGTAGCAGCCCCATCCAAATCCGAAGAATGGGGCCAGGGTTTCGTGCTCAACTTTCAGTCTGGCTTCAGCCAGGGCCGAATAGGATTGGGTCTGGACGCTCTGGGCCAGGTTGGCGTTCGCCTGGACTCTGGCGGACGGACCGACAAAGCCGGTCGCAGCCGCAACCCAGGCGTCCTCTTTCCGCTTGAAGATGACAACAGTGCAGTCAATCACTTCGGCCGCTTTGATCTGACAGCGAAAGCCAAGATATCGCAAACCGAACTGAAATACGGCGCACTGGTGCCCAGACTACCGGTAATAGTACAAAGTGACGGACGTCTGCTGCCGCAAACTTTTCGCGGCACTCAGATCACCTCCAACGACATCAACGATCTGACGCTGCAACTGGGCCAAATTGGCAAAGCCAGCGGTCGGGCGTCCAGCGATTATGAGGAATTGCGCATTTCAGGCGGCACTAAGCGTGTCGACCAGTTCCGCTTTGCCGGTGGCGATTACAAGGTTACAGACAACCTTACTGCCAGCTACTATCTTGCAGAACTAAGTGATTATTACCGCCAGCACTATGTTGGCGCCGTACATAACGCCAATCTGGGCAACGGCAAGTTAAACACCGACCTGCGCTACTTTGACAGCAATGCCCAAGGTGCCAACAAAGACCGGCAAACAGGCTACGGTGCTAGCGGATTCAACAATGGAGGAAGGGTAGACAATACTGCCGCCAGCGCACTGTTCACCTTCAGTCAGAGCGGTCACGCTGCCGGGCTGGGTTATCAGCATCTCAGCGGCAGCAGCCATTTTCCGTTCATCAATAATGGTGATGGCGCTAGCGCTTATCTGATTACTGATTCGCAAATCGGCAAGTTCCAACGCGCAGGTCAGCGAACCTGGCTGGCCAGCTACGGCTACGACTTCAGCCAGGCAGGCATTGCCGGGCTGCGTGCCAACCTGATCTACCTGCGGGGCGCTGACGTCGATGCCGCCGTTTCAGGCAAAGACAAGGAGTGGGAGCGCAATATTCGTGTGGATTACACCATCCAGAAAGGGCTTCTGAAGAACGTCGGCTTCTCTCTGCGCAGCGCAGCATTGCGTAGCAGCGTGGCTGGCCAGCGCGACACGGATCAGACACGCTTTATCGTCAATTACAACATCGCTCTACTCTAGGGTTCTGACGCATTTATCCTGCAGCGCCTGCGGCTCGCGTGCCAACGCACGTGGGCCTTTACCCTGGCAACTCAGTTACCCATGGATAAGCTCATTTCTCAGCACCAGGGCCGTCTGTCAGTCCCAGTCTACCCTCCAGTATCACGTTCCCACCTTGCCATAGCCGCCATTCACCGGGGGCATAGGTGTGCCACGACTCATTGCTGGTCAGCGGTTCGGTGGCAATCACCGTGACTACATCGTTGGGTGTGGTGTGCTGCTGAAAATCCACCGAAAGCTCGACGTCACTCAATTGTGCAGGCCCGAACGGCGCTCGTCGGGTGATCCAGGCCAACTTGCTGGTACACAGGGTAAACAGCCAATCGCCGTTACTGATCAGCAGATTGCAGACACCTTGACTGGCGTATTCGGCGCAGGCATCGGCCATGCACGCCATCAAAGCCTCCAACGGCGGGCGCTGCTCGAACTGTGCGCGCAATCGATTGAGCAGATCACAGAAGATGGCTTCGCTGTCTGTGCTTCCCACCGACTGAAAGGGCCCTTGCATAGGGACGAATGACTGCATTTGCCCGTTATGCGCAAAAGTCCAATACTGCCCCCAAAGCTCACGACTGAATGGATGCGTGTTGGCCAGGCTTACCTGGCCAACATTGGCCTGGCGGATATGGCAGATGACGTTCTCGGACTTGATTGGATAGGTTTCGATCAGTTGCGCAATGGCCGAACTGTGGCAGGGCTGCGGATCATGAAAACAACGCAATCCACCGCCTTCATAAAAAGCTACACCCCAGCCGTCACAGTGCGGACCCGTGCGACCGCCCCGCTGCATCAACCCCGAAAAACTGAAGCAGATATCCGTTGGCACGTTGGCACTCATGCCCATCAACTCACACATAGAACGTCACTTTCCCGTGAATAAAATGGCTATCTGAATGCCTTTCTGGCAAGTCAACAAAGACCGCAGCATAACCCTGCACTCCTTTCGGCGATATGGTTTCAGGCTGATTTTACACTCAACCCTGAAAGGCTTGAATGGCCAACCAGCTTGCGTAGAGTCCCATCAACAGAAAAGCACTCGAGGCAACACGCCGGATAAGATCCAGCGGAAGTTTGGCAGCCACTGCATTGCCCATAAACACTACCGGTACGTTGGCCAGCAGCATCCCTAGGGTAGTGCCCATCACCACCCAGAAATAGGCGTCAAACTGAGCTGCCAGCACCACCGTTGCGATCTGGGTCTTGTCGCCCATTTCCGCGACGAAGAACGCCACTAGCGTGGTGATAAAGGCACCATAGCGGCTGATGGAAGGAGCTTCATCGTCATCGAGCTTGTCTGGCACCAGTGTCCAGGCAGCAACAGCGATAAAGGAGACGGCCAACAACGTGTATAGCCATGCGTCGCTGAAGACATTACTGACCAACTGACCCAGAGCGCCTGCTAGCGCATGATTGGCTAGGGTCGCAACAAGAATACCCAGCACAATAGGACCGGGTTGACGGAAACGCAGTACGAGTAATAACGCAAGAAGTTGGGTTTTGTCGCCGATCTCGGCCAGCGCAACAATCCCGGTTGAAACGAAGAAAGCGTCCAAAGAGGTTCCATAGGAGGGCGGATCAAAACCAATGACATACGTCCACCTCCGCCCTCGGCTGGTGTGCGTATGTCATAGGTCTCGTCAAACCGGAGCCGCTGGCGCGGCCGCAGGTTGCAAACGCCATGGTCTGCGGACCAAGTATGTTGACGTTTACCAATGCAGGCAGCAATGGCCTGCACAGTGAGACTACTCCCCTAAGACGGGTGGAATTTAACCCATACACTGCGTCTGGTCAACCGGGGGCGACTGCCGAATAGACCTTGAAGCGATTGTTCTCACGCAGTACCTGACAGGGTCCTATGTGCGTTTCAATCAGGGCCGGATAACGCAGGAAGCCGTTCGCCACAATACGCATCTCACCCCCAGGCAGCAGATTGCGGGTAATTTGCTCAAAAAACAGTTCGGCGATACTCGTGTCATGTTTGATGCCGGTATGAAACGGCGGGTTGCTGATCACTGCGACAAGCCGACCATGCACATCGCTGAGGCCGTCAGAGGGATAGATCTCCGCCTCTACCCCATTACGCGCCAGCGTCTGATGCGCGCAATACAGCGCCAGCGCATCCACATCCACCATTTCGAAGCGACTTTCGGGATTGCGTCTGGCCAGCGCAGTGGTCAGCACACCAGCGCCACAGCCAAAATCCAGCACCTTGCCGGCAGGCAAGAGAGCGGGCTCTTCGAGTAACAACTGACTGCCCTCATCCAGGCGGCCGTGACTGAATACGCCGGGCAGACTCACCAGCTTGATGGTCTGATCTGCCAGTTCGATATCAAACTCTCGCTGCCAATCCATCAGATCAAAGGGCGCCGCACTGCCGTTTACTGCCATACGCCAAAGCTGGCAATGCCGCGCCGAGTCGAGTTTCTCCGCGCCGCTGCCATAAGGTTGCATGAGCTTCTCGGCGCGGCTGATACCGCCTTTCTTCTCGCCTACCAGATACAACGGGCATCCGGCAGGCAGCTGGGGCACGATCTGCGCCAGCGCATATTCAGCCCGCTCGAGGGCTTTGGGCACCACCAGAATGGCTGCATCCAGGCCATCAAACTGCGGACACAGGTGGGAAAAGCTCAACCGTTCTTCGCCAAGCTGAGTCGCCAGACTGCGCTGGACCGACCAGTCCCAGGTCCATACCTGCCAATCCGCTTGTACGCTGCTGGTGAGATTGTCAGCTGGCGGATTGACCAGCAACACACGCCGGCCGGAAAAAAGCTCAGGGCTGCGTTCAAGAATCTGGCTGGTGTTGTCCAAAAAAACGCTCCGCTAATGGGTCAAGGTTCCGAGGCAGGGATTGTAAACGCGGCCCGCGCAGACGCAAAGCGCCTGTGCTCACTGCGTCAGTGTTTGCGCGGTTTTGCACGGCTGGTCGGCTCGGCTTGCAGGGGGTCGTCGGGCCAGTAATGCTTGGGATACCGGCCCTTCATATCCTTTTTGACCTCCAGATAGCTTCCCGTCCAGAAGCCCGCCAGATCCTGTGTTACCTGCACCGGGCGACGGGCCGGTGACAGCAGGTGAAGCTTGAGTGCGACCCGGCCGCCAGCAATACGCGGCGTATCCACACTGCCGAACATTTCCTGCAGACGCACGGCAAGCACCGGCGGGGTTTCACTGTAATCAATACGCATATTTGAACCGGTGGGTACCGTCCAATGCGTCGGCGCCTGTTCATCCAGTTCGCGTGGTAACGGCCAGGGCAGCAGACCCGCCAGAATGGCTGCCAGATCCAGATTACCGAAGTGAGCAAGACGGCTGACCTTACCGAGCCAAGGCGCCAACCACTGTTCCAGACTGTCGAGTAACTGCTGATCCGATAGATCGGGCCAGCGGCTGGCTTCAGCAGACTGCCCATCCACCGTTCTCAGCAGCGCGATACGAGCCTGCCACTGACGCAGGGCAGGCGTCCAGGGCAGCAGCGCCAAACCCTGTTTGCGCACTACCTGGCATAGGGCCTCGCTGCGCTGACCCGGATCGATCCGGGTCAGAGGCTCGCGGCTGAACACCAGTGAACCGAGCATACTCTGCCGTTCGGCCAGCAAAGTCTCACTGCGCGGATCCCACTCCAGGGTATCGCGACTGACCAGTAACTCTGGCAGATACCGTTCTATTAAGTCCGGATCCAGCGCTGCAGCGAGAAAGAGGCGCACGCTACTTTGCCCGGCGTGACCACCCAAACTGGCTACTGCGAGCCATTGCCGACTTTGCAGACTGTCGACATTGCCAAATGCAGCCGAGCGACCATTGGCCAGGCGATATTCACTGCCCGCCTGACCACGGCGACAGGCGATACGGTCCGGATAGGCCATCGCCAGGAGCAGGCCAATCCATTGTTCTGCATTGCTATCGGGCACCTCCCTTGACACCGGACGGCGTTCGATGAACCGACGCCACTGCTTCGCCAACGTCTGCGCACGCTGCAACGCACCCCGGTCTACTGCCGATTCGGCGCGAGAATCAGCGAACACAGCCAGACGCCTTGCCAAGTCCGCATCGTCCACACCTCGCAGCAGATCCCGCTCACTGACAATCGCCGCCACCCGACAAGCCATTACGCCCAGACCCAGACTCTGACCGCGCAGCAGCATATGCGCCAGTCGTGGATGCATGGGCAATTCCGCCATGGCGTGGCCGTGGGATGTCTGCAGCCAGCCGCCACCCACCTGTTGCAATGCACCCAGACGCTCCAGCAACTCGCGACCTTGCTGCAGAGCAGCAGAGGGCGGTGGATCGAGCCAGGCCAGTTCACTTGCCTCCTGGATACCCCAGCCAGCCAACTGCAAGGCCAAAGGGGCGAGATCAGCCTGTAATATTTCTGGTTCGCTGCGCGCAGCCAGTTGATCCTGCTGAGTCACCGACCACAGCCGATAGGCCACACCTGGTTCCAGCCGGCCAGCCCGACCAGCGCGTTGGTCGGCGGCCGCGCGGGACACCCGCAAGGTGTGCAAACGGGTCATACCCGATACGGGGTCGAACGCCGGCTGACGGGACAGTCCGCAGTCAATAACGATCCGCACCCCCTCGATAGTCAGGCTGGTCTCGGCAATCGAAGTGGCCAGCACAACCTTGCGCAGACCAGAAGTTATCGGCGCTACGGCCAGGCGCTGGCTGGCAAAATCCAGCTCACCGTGCAACGGCATGATCTGGACAGCGGACTGGCTGCCCAGGGCCTCGTTAAGCTGTCTCTCTACTCTGCGGATCTCGCCGACACCGGGCAGAAAAACCAGAATACTACCGGCCTCCTCGGCCAGTGCCTGGAGCACGCATTGCAGCACTAAAGGCTCTATTGGTTGGCCTGGACGGACCGAATTGCCATAACGCACATCCACCGGATACTGACGACCCTGGCTGCTGACAAGGGGTGCGCCATCAAGCAGTTCGCATACCGCTCCGGCATCCAGCGTCGCAGACATCACCAGCAGCTTGAGGGGTGGATCATCGCGCAGGTACTGCTGTGTCTGCAAACACAACGCCAGGCCCAGATCAGCATCCAGGCTACGCTCATGGAATTCATCGAAGATGACCAGGCCTACGCCGGGCAATTCCGGATCGGCCTGCAGCAGACGCTGCAATATACCCTCGGTAACTACCTCGATACGCGTGGCCGCACTGACCCGACTTTCCAGTCGAATACGGTACCCCACCGTCTGACCCACCGGCTCGCCAAGCAATTGCGCCAGCCGCTCGGCCGCTGCACGCGCAGCAAGTCTGCGCGGCTCAAGCATGATGATCTTTTGTCCCTGCAGCCAGGGACTGTCCAGTAGTGCAAGGGGCACCATGGTCGTCTTGCCGGCGCCTGGTGGTGCCTGCAATACAGCGGCAGGATGATCAGCCAACGCGCTTTTCAGCTCCGGCAGTATCAGGGTAACGGGCAAATCATTCATTCGAGTACGGCGCCAGACATAAAAGAAGCTATTATACCTGCTATAGGACACCGCCTGCGGCACGCTTCGCTGCACGTTATCGAGAACTTCTGCTGTTCAATGCCAAGAGAGCCAACCATGAGAATGAAACCTGTTGCCTGCGCCCTACTAACTGTCGTGCTCACCAGCCAACTGGCCGCGTGCGGTACTGTTTTCTACCCCGAGCGCCGGGGGCAGATCAGTGGCCAGATCGACTCAGGCGTAGCGGTCCTTAATGGCATCGGATTGTTGTTTTATCTGGTGCCCGGAGTCATAGCCTTCGCCGTAGACTTTGCTACCGGCGCCATCTACCTGCCCGATTCACGCTACAGCGTGGCACCGGAAAAGTTGAACAATGCCGTCGGTGCAGATGGCCAGGTTGACCCGCTAAAACTCAAGGCCATCCTGCAGCAGGAGCTCGATCTAGATCTGCCGCTGGAGCATGCCCAGCAAATGGATCGCCCAGGCGCTGCCCAGCTGACAGCGCTAGGCATGCCACCACGCGCCTGATGAATACATCTGAATATCTTGAACCGACAGAACGTGAGCGACTGCTCAAGCTCGCGACCTATGCCTCGGTGGGGGTTGCATTCGGGCTGATAGCATTGAAGGGTGGCGTCTGGTTCGCTTCCGGATCAGTCAGCATACTGGCCTCGCTGATCGACTCGCTGATGGACAGTGCCGCATCGGTTATCAATCTGTTCGCCGTGCGCTATGCGCTCAAGCCCGCGGATCGCGAACACCGATTCGGCCATGGGAAGGCCGAGGCTCTGGCAGGTCTGGCGCAGGCTGCTTTCATTGTCGGCTCTGCGGTCCTGGTGCTGCTGCAGGGCGTCGGGCGGCTGCTTGATCCGCAGCCCATCAATGCCACCTGGCTGGGTATCAGCGTAATGGTATTGTCGATTATCGCTACGCTGGGCCTACTAGCTGTCCAGCGACATGTGATAAAGCGTACTGGCTCGACTGCGATCAACGCGGACTCGATTCATTACCGCTCCGACCTGCTGCTCAACGCCAGCGTGATAGTCGCGCTATTACTGGCCGCCTACGGTATCCAACGTGCCGACGCCCTGATGGGACTGGGTATCGCACTGTATATAGGCTATAGCGCACTGCGCATTGGTCTTGATGCCATTCAGATTTTGATGGATCACGAACTGCCTGAAGAGGTGCGTACCGAAGCCCTGGCTTTGGCCCGGGGTGTCGCAGGGGTAATCGATGTGCATGACTTTCGCAGCCGTCAATCCGGGCATCATTGGTTCATGCAGATGCATGTGGAATTGCCCGCGCAGATGTCGCTGCTGGAAGCCCACGATCTGGGTGAGGCTGTGCGCAGCGTGTTGGAGCAGCGCTTTCCCCAAGTCGATGTGTTGGTGCACACAGACCCGGTCTAAGAACAGCTGGCACAAAAACGGCCGGTTCCGTGGGATACCGGCCGTTCTCGTAGCGCCCTTATCACTCCAGGGTTGGAGGCTGCCTGAGTCCCGAACCTTGTGGGCCGGGGGGCCGGAGGGTAAGCATCCTGTAGGATGCTTACCGCCCGCTCCCCTTATGGGGGAGCGGAGTGGACGAGCCGGCCTTGGCTTCGAACTTGGGACCATGATACCCGTAGCATCGCAGCATTAATGACCTAATATTGCCGAAATTAAATAATAATTGGCAATAATAATTATTCATATCGTAAATTACAGCAATTTTGAGCTACTAAATCATGAATGAACACAATCTGGATCGTTATGACCTGAAAATTCTTGCCGCACTGCAGCACGATGCTCGCATCAGCAATCAGGAGCTTGCGGAGCGTATTGGTCTTTCTCCCTCGCCGTGCTCAAGGCGGGTAAAGCAGCTGGAAGACAGCGGCTTTATAAGAAGCCAGGTTGCGCTGCTCGACCCTCGACGACTCGGCCTGACACTCACCGCGTTCGTGATGATTGGTATGGATCGCCATACCCCTGAGCGCTTTGCCGGATTTGAAAGTGCCATACGCGACTGCCCCGAGGTGCTCGATTGCTGCTTGGTGACAGGTATGGACGCCGATTACCATTTGCGCGTCGTGGTACCCGACATGGAACACTATCAGCAGCTCCTGCTTGGCCGTCTGACCCGCATTGAAGGCGTATCGAGCGTGCGCTCCAGCTTCGTCCTCACCCAGATCGTCGGCAGTACCGAACTGCCACTAAGTCACCTGCAAAAAGGGTAAATGCTGCGGACCTGCGACGACCCGCCACAGGCCCGAACGGCTGAAACCGTTATAATGACTTTAGTGCTTTAGGTACATATTCAACGGGAGACTACTGTGGCATATCAACAGTTCGAAGCCATCGCCATGCCTCTGATGATCTTTGCCCTGGTCGCGTTCATGGGTTACATCGTCTGGGACTTGGCAAAAAAGTCCAAGGCAGGCCGCTTCGGAACAGCGATACTTTTTTTTGGCCTCGGGCTAGGGGTCTTGGGCTTTGTCATCAAGGCCGTTGTCATTGGCCAACTGGGCGGCTGAATTACCCGCGCGACTGTCGCTATACCCTCCTGCGTCAAAATCTGAACACTGTTTTACTTGATAAAAATATAAACCTGGATTCAGATTATGGCGTACCGCACTAGCGAATCCCGTATCGAGCGCGACCAGGCTCTGCGTGAGCATATTCTTGACTGCGCGCTGCATCAGGTTGCAGATGGCGGCTTTTCCGCATTAACCATGACGTCTCTGGCTAGCAGCGCAGGAATTGCGACCGGAAGCCTTTATCGCCACTTCCCTGGTAAGGCAGCGCTGGCCTGTGAGGTCTTTGCCCGCGCCACACGAGTCGAGATCGACAGCTTGAAAACAGCGTTTTTTGGTCAGGGCGATGCTGCACAACGATTATCTCGTGGACTTACTCAATTCGCCGCCCGCGCCTGGCAGAGCCGCCAGTTGGCGTACGCTTTGATAGCCGAACCAGTAGAATCCGAAGTTGATGCCCAGCGCCTGCGTTATCGCGAAGCCTATGCGGAGCTCTTTATCCGGCTTATCCGTCAGGGTAACGAGGATGGCAGCTTTACTGTGTACAACATTCCAGTGACAGCTGCCTTTATGGTCGGCACCGTAGCCGAGTCGCTTATCGGGCCACTATCGCCGCAGGCCCGCGCACTGCGCGCTAGCGGCCTGCCCAGCGAAAGTCTGGAAAGCGTCACCCGAGCCCTTACTCTTTTTTGTTTGCGCGCCTTGGGCGCCAAGGAGCCTGATCATGCACCCCTATAGTCACGCCGAGCTGTATGCCGAAACCCATGAGGTTACCAATCAAGTCCCGGACCTGAAAGGTGTCAACCTGTACCGTGCCGACTTGCCGCTGCAGGAGTGGTTGCACCGTTTCGGCGGTAGTTGGGCTGACCCGGACCTGGCTGCTTTCGGCCAGCTCACGGGCGATCCGCTCATGCACGCCGGTTTTCTGGCCAACGAAAACAAACCCGTATTTAAAAGCCATGATCGCTTCGGCAACCGTGTCGATATCGTTGAATTTCATCCGGCGTATCATCAGCTGATGAGCGCCGGCATCGCCCAGGGCATCACTTCTGCCCCCTGGACGGATCCGCGCCCTGGCGCCCATGTTGCACGCGCGGCGAGCATGTATCTACACAACCAGATCGAGTCCGGTACCTGTTGTCCGATGACCATGACTTATGCATGCATTCCCACCCTGCGGTTACAACTGGATCTCGCAGAGGTTTGGCTGCCGAAGATCCTCTCGCGCCAATACGATCCGCGTAACCTGCCAATAGAACAGAAAACCGGCGCTACGATCGGCATGGCGATGACCGAGAAACAGGGAGGCACCGACCTGCGCTCAAACTCTACCCGCGCCTATCCTGTCAGCATTGGCGGCCCCGGCCAGGCCTACGAGCTGGTCGGGCACAAATGGTTTTGCTCGGCCCCGATGTGTGACGCCTTCCTGACGCTAGCGCAGACCGAAAAAGGCTTGAGCTGCTTCCTGCTGCCCCGTCACCGACCTGATGGCAGCCGCAATCAATTCTATATTCAGCGGCTCAAGAACAAACTAGGCAACTGGGCCAACGCTTCGAGCGAAGTCGAATATCGTGGCGCACTGGCATGGATGGTGGGTGAAGAAGGCAGGGGTATTCCGACTATTATCGAAATGGTCTCGCTAACCCGCTTTGATTGCATGATCGGCTCCAGCTCACTGATGCGTCAGGGCCTCACTCAGGCCACACATCACTGCGCAAACCGCTCGGTGGGTGGACGCCTGCTGGCCGAACAACCCCTGATGCAAAATGTGCTGGCTGATCTGGCACTCGAAAGCGAGGCGGCATTGGCTTTGACAATGCGCATGGGCAAAGCGATAGACGCCAGTCACGACGAACATGAAAAAAAGTTTGCCCGTCTGGTCACCGCGATTGGCAAGTACTGGATATGTAAACGCGCACCGGGAATGATCAATGAAGCGCAGGAATGTCTCGGCGGCGCCGGCTATGTGGAAGAGAGCATCATGCCGCGGCTGTATCGCGAGGCACCAGTCAACTCGATATGGGAAGGCTCCGGGAATGTGCAATGCCTGGACGTCTTGCGGGCACTGTCCAAAGAGCCGGGCGTACTTGAAGTATTATTCAGCGAACTGGGCGACGGCCACGGTGACGCACATCTGGCGCGGCATATCGAGCAGATCAAGACGGATTTCCGTGACACCGACGACATACAGTACCGCGCCCGCCAACTGACAGAAGATGTGGCCGTGGCGCTGCAGGCAAAACTGTTGATCGAAGCAGGTAATCAAGTGGTATCCGACGCGTTCATCACCAGCCGACTGGCTGGTCACGGCCGCGCCTACGGTACTCTGCCCAGAGGCACTGACGTCGCGGCGCTAGTGGCCCGGGCATCATCTACCAGTTACATTTCAGGTCCGACATGAGCAGCAAAAAACCCATAAATCCTGCCGCTCCCGCGCCTGGCAAGCCGCAAAAACCACGCAGACAGGCAGCACCCCGGCCAGACGTCCCAATGCTTGTGGCCTTGAACAAGCCCTTTGATGTTCTGACCCAATTCACCGACGGCCAGGGGCGGCAGACGCTCAAGGACTATGTTGATATCGCCGGAATCTATACAGCCGGGCGCCTCGATCGCGACAGCGAGGGGCTGCTGCTACTGACCAATGACGGTCAACTGCAGGCACGCATTACCGATCCGACACACAAGCTGGCAAAAACCTACTGGGTACAGGTAGAGGGCCTACCCTCGCAAGCGCAACTGGAGCAACTACGAAACGGCTTACAGCTCAATGATGGCCCTACACGTGCAGCCGAGGTCGAACACATAGCCGAACCCCTGCAGCTATGGCCGCGCCATCCGCCTGTGCGTTATCGCGCCAGCATACCGACCAGCTGGCTAAGCATGACCATACGCGAGGGGCGCAACCGACAGGTGCGCAGGATGACTGCGGCAGTGGGTTTGCCTACGCTGCGGCTGGTCAGGGTGCAGATAGGCGACTGGACCCTGGGTGATTTACAGCCGGGCCAATGGCAGAAGCTGACCATTTCCGGGTAAGGCGGCGCTGACTAGTAGCGCAGACCGAACGAACGAAACAGTGCTCCAATCAGCCAGATAGGACCAATCAACAAAAACTGCACGTCCTTGAAAAACGATGGCTTTTTACCTTCTAGATGGTGGCCAATGAACTGACCTATCCAGGCCAGCACGAAGATCGCGATGCTCGGCACCAGAACGTAATTCATGCTGGCCAGAATCAACAGCATCAACACACTGAATGCCAGCATGACGGCGGCTATACGCCAGGACAGCATGACATAAAAAGCCATTGCCCCCGCTACTGCGATCACCGATGCCCAGGGGTGTATAGCCCAGAGTATGCCCAACACACTGAAAGTGATTAGCGGCACACATATCCAGTGCAATACCTTATTAATCGGATTGCGGTGACTCTCGCCGTATTCGTCAAACCACTGATCTATTGCTCGCATAATAAAGTTCCGTTGTTGATACGTTCGGTGATCATTTTCGGGCGCAAAAGGCGGTTCGCTCCCCTGCCGATGCCCGACGCATAATGATAAGCTTAGTCTATGAAAACATTACTTCCTTTCCGTCCTGTTGTTCTTTGTCTCTCCGGTCATGATCCCAGCGGCGGTGCAGGCCTGCAAGCCGACATTGAAGCACTGATAGCACAGGGCTGCCATGCAGCTCCCACCATTACTGCGCTAACGGTGCAAAACACCGTAAACGTCACCGACTTCAGAGTACTCGATCGTGAGTGGGTGCTAGCACAGGCTAACGCCGTGTTGGCCGATATGCCGGTATCAGCGGTCAAGCTCGGAATGCTGGGTAACCTCAGCATGGTCGAAACAATCGTCGAACTGATGCAAGACCATCGGGATTTGCCACTGGTCTGTGATCCGGTCTTGCGCGCCGGCGGTGGCGGTTCTCTGGGCAAGGACGAAGTGGGCTATGCATTGCGTGAGCAGCTGCTACCTATCGCACTGATCGCGACGCCTAACCTGCCCGAGGCGCGCATTCTCGCGGAGCTGCCAGCTGGCACAGCAGACGAATGCGCAGCCAAGCTGCTGCCCTTTTGTCGCAACCTGCTGATAACCGGAGGCCACGGCGACGAAAGGGAGATTCACAACCGGTTATATTGCCGTGACGGCACCCAGCACACGTTTACCTGCCAACGCCTGCCCGGCAGTTACCATGGCTCAGGCTGCACGCTGGCCAGCGCGCTGGCGGGTCGACTGGCACTCGGTGAAGAGTTGGTCAGCGCCGTTCGCTCGGCTCTTGATTATACCTGGCGCACGCTGCGCGATGCGGAACAGCCTGGCATGGGACAGTACGTTCCACGGCGATTGCCTCTGGACTTCTGTTCATGAGCAACCAGCGATGAGCAGGCAGCTCAGAGGTCTGTATGCGATTACCGACAGCATGTTGCTGGCCGGAGGCAAATTGATACCTTGGGTAGATGCAGCGCTGGCTGGTGGCGCAAGAATAGTGCAGTACCGGGACAAATCCGGCGATTCGATGCGCCGTCTTGACGAGGCACGCGAGCTGAACCAACTGTGTCAGCACTACGGTGCAACGCTTATCATCAACGATGATTTACCGCTCGCCACCGAACTGGGTGTGGGCTTGCATCTAGGCCGTGAAGATGGCTGCCTGCGCACCGCACGCGAGCAATTGGGCCCACATGCCATCATTGGCGCGACCTGTCATGCCGACTTGAATTTTGCGGCAGAGGCGGAGGCTGCCGGTGCCAACTATATTGCCTTTGGCCGTTTTTTCCAGTCGGTCACCAAGCCGGGCACGCCACAGGCAACGCCGGTCCTGCTCGAACAGGCACGGCAACGTTTCAAGTTGCCTGTTGTAGCGATCGGCGGCATCACACTCAACAATGCGCCACACCTCATCGGCGCCGGCGCCAGCATGCTTGCCGTGATAAACGGCCTCTTTGCAGCGTCCAGCGCAAACGAAGTCGAGCATCGTGCCCGCGGCTTCACCGAACTCTTCCAGTCCAATTGAGAGAATTGTCTATGTCCCGCTCTGCTCGCTCAGAAACCCTCTTTGCCAATGCCCAGAAACACATACCCGGCGGTGTCAATTCACCGGTGCGCGCATTCAAGAGCGTCGGCGGTACGCCGCTGTTTTTCAAACATGCGGAAGGTCCCTACGTTATCGACGAAGATGACAATCGTTATGTCGACTATGTTGGTTCCTGGGGGCCAATGATCCTCGGGCACAGCCACCCCGCCGTCCTCGATGCGGTACGCGAGCAACTGCAGCATGGACTGTCTTTTGGCGCGCCGACGGCGATGGAAACCGAGATGGCCGAACTGGTCTGCAACCTGGTGCCTTCCATGGAGATGGTACGCATGACCAGTTCCGGTACCGAAGCCACCATGAGCGCTATCCGCCTGGCCCGAGGATTTACCGGTCGAGACGACATCATCAAATTCGAGGGCTGCTACCACGGTCATTCCGATAGTCTGCTGGTCAAGGCAGGCTCAGGAGCACTCACCCAGGGTGTACCCAACTCAGCCGGCGTGCCTGCCGATTTCGCCAAACATACCCTGACCCTGCCGTTCAATGACATTGACGCCGTCGAAACCATGCTCGCTGACGCAGGCACCCGCGTCGCCTGCATCATTGTCGAGCCAGTTGCCGGCAATATGAACTGTGTGCCCCCGGTGCCCGGCTTTCTTGAGGGTCTGCGCACCCTGTGCGACCAGTATGGCGTGGTGCTGATCTTTGATGAGGTCATGACCGGTTTTCGCGTCGCCTTGGGCGGTGCCCAGGCCCTCTATGGCGTCACGCCAGACCTCACTACTTTCGGTAAGATTATTGGCGGCGGCATGCCCGTTGGGTGCTTTGGCGGCAAGCGCGACATCATGGAAGTGATTGCACCCCTGGGCCCGGTCTACCAGGCGGGCACCTTGTCGGGCAATCCGCTGGCTATGGCGGCGGGTCTGACCACCTTGAAACTGCTCAATCGCCCAGGGTTTCATTCTGAGCTAAGCGACTATACCAGCCGCATGCTGACTGGACTTAAGGAGCGTGCGCAAGCCGCCTCGATCCCGTTCGTCACCACCCAGGCCGGCGGCATGTTCGGACTGTATTTTTCCGACGCTGATGACATCCTCAGCTTTGAGGATGTCATGGCGGGTGATATTGAACGCTTCAAACGCTTCTTTCACTTGATGCTCGCCGGTGGCGTTTACCTTGCGCCAAGTGCTTTCGAGGCAGGCTTCACCTCAATCGCCCATGGCGAAACGGAACTCAAGCTGACACTGGATGCCGCGGAAAAGGCGTTCGCCGCCCTATGACAGCCTTCGTTTACCTGTGTTTGACAGCCAGCGCTATGTTCTTGTGTCTGTGGCTGTGGCGCCGCCGGGCTGACAGACGAGAGGGTGCACGGGGCGCAATCACTGCTAGCCTGGTCGCACTGGTACTCATCGCCAGTACTGCATTACCCCTCGCTCTGGCCCAGTGGGGCATTACCAATGCAGACTTGACGCACGCCCAGCGCATCATGGGTCTTGCCGCGCAACACATGAGCCTGCCGCTGCTGGGGCTGGCATGTCTGTATCTGGCCAGTGGCTGGCGCTGGAAACCGATGAACTGGAGCCGAGTCATTCTCGGTATTCTTGCCTTCTACGAATTATCCCGCTATCTGGAATGGCAAAGCGGCTATCTTTGGCTGTTGACCCTCGCTGGCGTTATCAGCCTGGGCATCAGCGGGCTGCTCAACGCCGGGCGCGACCGCCGGCTGGGCATACTCTGTCTGGTCGCAATTGTCTGCATACTGGCACCAACACTGTTGGGCGGCTTGAACGATCAGCTGCCTTTGCTGAGCCTGCTGGATGCCAAGACTCAGGCCAGCTGGCTGGTGCCGGGTTTTGTTGCTGCCGGACTGGCTGTTGGCGTGGTTGCCGAACAGGCGCACAATGATAATCATAACCAAACCGAACCAGAGGCCCCTTCAGAGTCATGAGCATCTCGCTGCGACACCCGTTTCTGTTGGTCTGTATGCTAACTGGCCTCGCCAGCCCGGCCATCAGTGCACAAGAGCAAAACGGTAATCCGTTATTGATCAGCACCGATGAACGTTGCGCCTTCAATCGGGTGGACGATGAGAGCTTGGAGCTGGCGATCGAGGCCTGTCGCACCGCTGCCGAGGAAGGCGATTTACAGGCGCAGTTCGAGATCGGCGAATTCTATTATCAGGGCGAACGGGTCGAGCGCGACATCGAAAAAGCCCTTGAATGGTTCGAGCAGGCATCAATACAGGGCCATCCCGGGGCACAGTATCAACTCGGTCTGATGCATTTTCAGGGCGAAGGTGTCACTCGCAACTTACCCCAGGCCTACATCATTCTGAAAATGGCCGCAGTCAACGGAGAGGAAGCAGCGATGGATGCCAGCGACCGCGTTGCACTGCAAATGAACGAGAATGAGTTGACAGTGGCGACCCACGTTCTGGGAACCTTGTTTCGTGATTATCTGACCCAGCTTCGTGAAGAACAACTCCAGGAACTGCAGAACAGCCCCGCAGCGCCCACGGGTCTCCCTTACCCGGAGACCGAATCCGGCGCCATTATGACTGAGCCGCGCTAGAGAGGATCAGGTGGTGGGCGGCATGGGAAAACTCATGACATTGCCGCCGCCTTTAGCTTCACTGATCCGTGCCTGACCAATACGTTCTACTTCGTCGATACGCACGATCGATTGCAGCGGTATGAAACTGCGGGCCACACCCTCAAACTGAGTCTTTAACTTTTCTTCCGCTGGATCGACCAGCATTTGCGAACGCTCTCCGAATAACAATTCCTCGACTTCCAGGAAGCCCCAAAGATCGCTTTGGAAGATGTTGCGTGCATACAGCTCGAAGACCTGCCCCTGATTGAGGAAAATCACGCGAAATATCGGTTGTTTGTCTTTGCTCATAGCTGAACTGTAAAAACCTGTGGCAAGCGAGCCGTATCGGTACGTGCGGCAGGCGCGGATGATACCACAGCGCAGGACATCGACTCGCTCATCAGTGTATAATTTCGCTTTTGACGAGGCTACGCACAGCACATCCCATGGCCAAGAAACTCTTTATTCAGACCCACGGTTGCCAAATGAACGAGTATGACAGCTCGCGCATGGCTGACCTGCTCGGCGAAAATCAGGCGATGGAAATGACCGATCGCCCCGATGAAGCCGACATTATCCTGCTCAATACCTGCTCAATTCGCGAAAAAGCCCAGGAAAAGGTTTTTTCCGAGCTGGGCCGGTGGCGGCCACTCAAGGAAAAGAACCCAAATCTGATTATCGGGGTGGGTGGCTGCGTAGCCAGCCAGGAGGGCGCCGCTATTCGTGATCGGGCACCCTATGTGGACGTAGTTTTTGGCCCCCAGACCTTGCATCGATTACCCGAGATGATCAATGCCGTGCGAACCACTCATAAGCCTCAGGTGGATGTCTCGTTTCCGGAAATTGAAAAATTCGATCGCCTGCCTGAGCCCCGAGTGGACGGTCCAACCGCGTTCGTATCGATCATGGAAGGCTGCAGCAAGTACTGCAGCTTTTGCGTCGTTCCCTATACGCGGGGCGAAGAAGTCAGTAGGCCTTTTGATGACGTGCTGGCCGAATGCATTCACCTGGCCGAGAACGGCGTGCGCGAAATCACACTGCTGGGACAGAACGTCAATGGCTATCGAGGTCCGACCCACGACGGCACCATTGCCGACCTAGCGGATATGATCCGGGTGATTGCCGAGATCGAAGGTATCGATCGCATCCGCTATACCACCTCGCATCCGCTGGAGTTCTCCGACAGCCTGATACGCGCCCATGCCGAGGTGCCGGAGCTGGTTAAATACCTTCACCTGCCGGTACAGTCCGGTTCCGATCGCGTGCTGGCGGGCATGAAGCGCAACCATACCGCGCTGGAATATAAATCCCGGGTGCGCAAGTTGCGCGCAGCAGTACCGGACATGATTCTCAGCTCGGACTTCATCATCGGCTTTCCCGGGGAAACCGAGAAGGACTTCGAACAGACGATGAAACTGGTAGAGGATGTCGGTTTCGACTTCTCCTACTCCTTCATCTACAGCGCCAGACCGGGCACTCCAGCCTCCGACCTGCCAGATACAACGCCAACCGAGGTCAAAAAGCAACGTCTGCAGATCCTGCAGAATCGGCTGAACCAACAGGGCTTCGAGAATAGTCGCCGCATGGTTGGAAGTGTGCAACGCATCCTGGTCAGCGACTACTCGAAGAAGGACCCGGGAATGCTGCAGGGCCGTACCGAGCACAACCGCATCGTCAACTTCCGTTGCGACAATCCGCGTCTGATCGGACAATTTGTCGATGTAGTGATAGACGAGGCGCTCCCGCACTCTCTGCGCGGCACCCTCGTGGCCGAGACTGTGCACTGAACGCTCCCATTAAGCCTCTCCTGTGCGCGCACGTCCTGTGTGCGCACCTAGCTGATCACGGCATCTTTGCATCGCGCCTGCAGCGCGCTATGCTGTCGAATCCGAATTCTCACGAGGTTACTGGCAGATCATTTTGAACGCTCCCCTGCACATTCATCATTTCAGCATCGAACCGGTTGATCCCCGCCGCCTGGCCATCTTATGCGGGCAATTCGATGAACATCTCCTGCTTATAGAGCAGCGTCTTGGCATCGAAGTGCGCAACCGCGGCAATCAGTTCGAGCTGATCGGCGTTGCAGAACTTGCTCGCTCTGCCGAAGCGGTGCTGCGACAGCTTTACCGAGAAACCCGTGATAACGCTGAGCTGACCCCGGACACCGTCCACCTGTTCCTTCAGGAATCGGGACTGGAAAGCCTCAGCGACACTTTGCACAGCAATGCCGGTGGCCCGGTCGTGCTGCGCACACGGCGCATGGCGATTCAGCCACGGGGACCCAACCAGCAGAATTACGTGCGGTCGATTCAGGAATACGATATCAATTTCGGTATCGGTCCGGCTGGCACCGGCAAGACCTATCTGGCAGTTGCTTGCGCAGTCGACGCCCTGGAGCGCGAGCAGGTTCGCCGGATCATGCTGGTCCGCCCGGCTGTAGAGGCTGGTGAAAAACTGGGCTTTCTGCCTGGTGACCTGGCTCAGAAAATCGATCCCTATCTGCGCCCTCTGTATGACGCGCTCTACGAGATGATCGGCTTCGAAAACGTTGCTAAATTGATCGAAAAACAGGTTATTGAGGTCGCTCCGCTGGCGTACATGCGCGGACGCACCTTAAATAACAGCTTCATTATTCTGGATGAAAGCCAGAACACCACGCTGGAACAGATGAAAATGTTCCTGACGCGCATCGGTTTCGGCTCTACTGCGGTCATAACCGGGGACGTCACTCAGGTCGACCTGCCGCGCGGCACAAAATCCGGACTGGCCCATGTAACTGAAGTATTAAAGGACGTCAAAGGTATTGGCTTCACCCATTTCAAGTCAAAGGATGTAGTGCGTCACCCACTGGTCCAACGCATTGTCGAAGCGTACGACCGCTTTGAGCTCCGAGAAGAAGGCGAGCGCAAGGAGCGCACTCATGAGTCCTGATCCTGCAAATCCCAACCCGGCTGCCCTTGAACTCGACATCCAGCGTGCGTCTGCCAGCTCCGGACTGCCCGATGACGACAGTTTCAGGCGCTGGGCCGAACTGGCATTGCAGGATCGCCCCGGACATGAATTGACTATCCGCGTGGTAGACGAAGAAGAAAGCCAGAGCCTGAATCGTGACTACCGGCACAAGGATTATCCTACCAATGTGCTGTCGTTTCCGGCTGATCTTCCCCCCGAACTAAACATACCTTTATTGGGTGACCTGGTGATCTGTGCGCCGGTGGTCGAACGCGAAGCACTGGAACAGCATAAAACGTCGCAGGCGCACTGGGCACACATGGTGATCCACGGATGCCTACACCTGACCGGTTACGATCATCTGGATGATGCCGAAGCCGAAGAAATGGAGTCGCTTGAGCGTCAGTTACTGGCACAACTGGGGATCGCCGATCCCTACGAGAGCGATTCCCTGCCAGTCGACTCCACCCGTCTTACCCCTTAACGCAACGAGTAGAAAGGAACCATGAGCGAAGATCGATCTACCAATGGACACAAGACCTGGCTGGACAAACTGGTCCAGGCTTTTGTCCATGAACCCAAGAACCGCCAGGAACTCTTGGAGTTATTGCGCGAAGCGCATGCCAACGAAGTACTGGATATCGAAGCTCTATCGATTATCGAGGGCGCACTGCAGGTCTCCGATATGCAAGTGCGCGATATCATGATCCCCCGCTCGCAAATGATCACAATCAGATCAAGCCAGGCCCCACGAGAGTTCCTGCCCGAGGTTATTGAAGCTGCGCACTCGCGTTTTCCAGTCACAGGTGAAAGTCTGGATGACGTTCTGGGTATTCTTTTGGCCAAGGATCTGTTGCCGCTGCTGCTAGAGGACAATACCGATCGGTTTAACATCAAGGAAATCCTCCGCCCAGCCACCTGCGTACCCGAATCCAAGCGCCTCAATGTGCTGCTCAAGGAGTTTCGTGCCACGCGCAATCACATGGCGATCGTAATTGATGAATACGGCGGCGTCTCTGGCCTGGTGACCATTGAGGACGTGCTCGAACAGATCGTCGGCGATATCGAGGATGAGCACGATATTGATGAGGACAGCCAGATTAAGCCACTGCACAGCGGCGACTTCCTGGTCAAGGGGCTTACCCCCATCGAGGACTTCAATGAACATTTCGGCACCGAGTTTCCCGATGAGGAGTTCGATACCGTGGGTGGCTTGGTAATGAATGCGTTTGGCCACCTCCCGCGGCGCAACGAGGTAGTCGAGCTGGATGGTTTCCGCGTCCGGGTGCTCAATGCCGACAGCCGCAGAGTCCACCTGCTGCGGGTCACTCTAGTCGAGTCCTGAGAAACCCATGCCCTTGCTGAACACCCTCTTTTACTGGCTTCGTGCGCCTGGCTGGCGAGGCAATTTGGTGGCTTTGCTTGCGGGCGGCTTGAGCACGCTGGCACTCAGCCCTTTCGGTATCTGGCCTCTCGGCCTGCTTTCTGTGGGTCTTCTGTATCAAGGGCTCAAACAGCCAACCGGAGCCCAGGCAGCACTGCGCGGCTGGCTCTGGGGGCTTGGACTCTTTGCCAGCGGCGTGTCATGGGTCTATATCAGTATCCATACACACGGCTCGGCCTCCCCCGGTCTCGCGGGACTCCTGACCGCCTGCTTCGTCGCCGGGCTGGCGCTGATCATTGCATTGATGGCCTGGCTGTGGGCCGGCTGGCTTCGGCCCAGTGCTGACATCTGGATAAGCTGCGTCGGCTTTGCGGCACTCTGGGTCGCCCAGGAAGTGTTCCGTGGCTGGTTCCTGACCGGATTTCCCTGGCTATACCATGGCTACTCATATACCGATACCTGGTTAGCTGGCTGGGCACCCATAGGCGGCGTATGGCTAGTCGGTTTTACCAGCGTGTTCACCGCCTGTCTGCTCAGCGAGCTTTTCCTTTGGCGTCATCGGCGTCCCGCTGCAGTCGGAGTAGCCTTGCTGCTGGCTATATGGCTTGGTGGCAAGGCCCTGACGGGCGTAGAGTGGACAAATCCCACTGGATCACCCCTGTCGGTAGCGCTGATTCAGGCGGATATTGCCCAGTCGCGCAAGTGGGACCCGGATCATATCAACCAAACATTGACCCTCTACCGCGATCTCAGCGTCGCTCAGGGGCCAGTCGACCTGATTGTCTGGCCGGAAACCGCTGTTCCGGTACTGCAGAGCCAGGCCCGCGCCTTCACTGATGGCATGGCCGCGCGCCTCGCCAAACAAGGTACAGCGCTGATCACGGGCATCCCCGTGGATACCTACAAAGACGGCGAACTGCATATCTACAATGCGATCACGGTTGCCGGGGAGGAAGGCCAGCAGTATCTAAAGCACAAACTCGTGCCCTTTGGTGAGTACGTGCCCCTGCAGGATCTGCTCCGCGGCCTGATTGCCTTTTTTGACCTACCGATGTCGAGCTTTTCACGTGGGCCTTCGGATCAGCCGCCCTTGGAAGCGGCAGGCTACAGGCTCGCACCTCTCATCTGCTATGAAGCGGTCTACCCTGATTTTGCCGCCCGTATGGCCGCACAAAGCGAACTACTTATCACCATCAGCAACGACAGCTGGTTCGGTCATTCTATCGGCCCTCTGCAGCATTTACAGATGGCCCGTATGCGAGCGATTGAAAGTGACCGCTGGATGATCCGCAGCACCAATAATGGCGTCACTGCATTGATCGATAATCGCGGCCGGATCTCCCAACGCATTGCGCAATTCGAGCAGGCCGTGCTCAGGGGTCAAGTACAACCTCGCACTGGTCTAACGCCCTATTTGCGTTGGCGTAACTGGCCTCTGGCTTTAGTGGTGATGGCCTGTCTCATAGCCTGCGTTGTAAAACGTCGCAGAACCGGCGGGCGCCACCACAGCACTGGAGCCGCGGGGTAATGACATACTGGTTTCCAGAGCCTGAAGAATGCGCCAGAGAAGACGCTGGTCTTCCTGGGTCAGTCCGCTGAGCTCCAGTTCGGTCAATGCCGGTGGAATTCCCTCCATCCATTGGCGCGTGCACGCTACATCCATTGCCTGATCCAGACGGCGTAACAGCCGTCCGTAGGAGGAATCCCGGCTCCGGTCTTGCGATTCGGGTACCGTCCCGTTCATGAAAGACATCTCCTCTGGTGTTGGACAAACAGCGCTTTAACGCTGGCCTGATACCCTGAGCATAGTTGTCTTCACGGATGATGCGTTCCTCCAGCGACGAATGGCATGGGCTACCTGCACGCTGTCCGGTGGTGTATCCTGCGCTATCAATTTATGCAGTTACTCGGCCAGTGCCGAGCGAAGGCGCAGAGGCGCCCTCGGCAAAGCGTCCCGTTCGCGCTGCATAATTATCCGATAGCCAGACGAGTCCAGACAGCCCACACCATGCAAGAACAGTATTCTCCCCGCGACATAGAAAGCACAGCCCGTACCGAATGGGATAGCAGCGAAGTATTCAAGGTCTCCGAGACACCGGACCAGGACACTTTCTACTGCCTGTCAATGTTCCCGTATCCCAGCGGCAAGTTGCACATGGGTCACGTGCGCAACTACACCATCGGCGACGTCATCAGCCGCTATCAGCGCATGCAGGGCAAAAACGTTCTGCAGCCAATGGGTTGGGATGCGTTCGGAATGCCGGCAGAAAATGCCGCGATGAACAACAATGTCGCGCCGGCCAAGTGGACCTACGACAATATCGATTACATGCGAACCCAGCTAAAGAGTCTGGGGCTGGCAATGGACTGGTCTCGCGAGTTTGCCACCTGTACGCCCCAGTACTACCGTTGGGAGCAGTGGCTGTTTACCCGATTGTTCGAAAAGGGCGTGATCTACCGCAAGAATGGCAGTGTCAACTGGGACCCCGTCGATCAAACCGTACTCGCCAACGAACAGGTGATCGATGGCAAGGGCTGGCGCAGCGGCGCGGTAATCGAGAAGCGCGACATACCGATGTATTATTTCCGCATTACCGACTACGCCGAAGAATTGCTCAGCTCACTCGACGACCTGCCTGGCTGGCCAGAGCAGGTCAAGACCATGCAGCGTAACTGGATCGGCAAGTCTGTTGGTATGGAAGTTCACTTCCCCTATAACCAGTCGAGCATCGGTGAGCCGGGTAAACTCAAGGTATTCACCACCCGTCCCGATACCCTCATGGGCGTTACCTACATGGCGGTCGCCGCTGAGCACCCTCTCGCCACTATCGCCGCCCAGGGCAACGCGCCGCTAAAAAGCTTCATCGACGAGTGCAAGCGTGGTGGCGTGGCTGAGGCCGACATCGCCACACAGGAAAAGAAAGGGATGGCCACCAGCCTGCTGGTCGAGCACCCTCTGACCGGTGAAAAGTTGCCGGTATGGGTCGCCAACTATGTACTGATGACCTATGGTGAAGGCGCGGTAATGGCCGTTCCAGCTCACGACGAACGGGATTTCCACTTTGCCACCCAGTACGGATTACCAATCAAGCCTGTCGTACGCACCAGTGCCGGCGACACCACGCCAGCGCCTTGGCAGGACGCCTACGGTGAAAAGGGTGAACTGATCAACTCCGAGGAGTTCGACGGACTTGACTTCGTCAGCGCACTGACGGCCATTGGTGACGTTCTTGCCCAGAACGATCTTGGCGCAGCTCGCACTCAATACCGTTTACGTGACTGGGGCATCAGTCGACAACGCTTCTGGGGTTGCCCGATTCCAATCATTCATTGTGACCAATGTGGCGACGTGTCTGTCCCGGAAGATCAATTGCCCGTGATATTGCCCGAAGATGTGGTCCCAGACGGCAATGGCAGTCCCCTTGCCAGGATGCCCGCATTCTACGAATGCACCTGCCCCAGTTGCGGTGCGCCGGCCAAACGTGAAACCGATACCATGGATACCTTCGTCGAAAGCTCCTGGTATTTTGCCCGCTACGCCTCACCGCACTTCGACCAGGGCATGGTTGATCCCACTGCCGCCAACTACTGGCTGCCGGTCGATCAATACATTGGCGGCATCGAACATGCCATTTTGCACCTGCTCTACGCTCGTTTTTTCCACAAACTGATGCGTGATGAGGGATTACTCGACTCCAACGAGCCATTCAAGAACCTGCTTACCCAGGGCATGGTAATCGCCGACACCTATTATCGTCTGGCAGAAAACGGCTCCAAGATTTGGTTCAACCCGGCTGATGTGCAGGTCGAGCGTGACGTCAAAGGCAAGATCATTGCAGCCCGCTTGGCCAGCGACGGCCAGTCAGTCGAGATCGGCGGCGTTGAAAAAATGTCGAAATCGAAGAATAACGGTGTCGATCCTCAGTCCATGATCGATCAGTACGGTGCGGATACCTGCCGTCTGTTCATGATGTTTGCCTCACCTCCGGACATGAGTTTGGAATGGTCGGATGCGGGAGTAGAAGGAGCGCATCGCTTCCTGCGCCGGGTCTGGCGTCTGGGGCATCAGCATGTAGCTGCCGGCCCGACCGGCACCCTGGAAAAATCCCGCCTGGGTGACGATCAAAAAGCGGTACGCCGGGCGATCCACCTAGCTATACGCCAGGCGAGTCAGGATATCGGTCAGAATCACAAGTTCAACACCGCTATTGCCGCAATCATGACGTTGATGAATGTGTTGGAAAAAGCGCCTCAAGCAAGCAAGCAGGATCGAGCCCTGTTACAGGAAGGGTTGGAAGCGGTCGTGCTACTCCTTGCTCCGATTACGCCCCACATCAGTCATGCTCTTTGGCAAGCACTCGGACACGACGAGATGGCAGTAAAAGCGCAATGGCCGGTACTGGACGAATCAGCTCTGATACAGGACACCCTGCAACTGGTCATACAAGTCAATGGCAAGTTACGTGGCCATATCGAAGTCGCCGCCGAAGCCACGCGAGATCACGTCGAAGAGGTCGCACGCGCGAACGAGAACGTACACCGTTTTACCGAGGGCCTGACTATCCGCAAGGTAATCGTGGTGCCCGGCAAACTGGTCAATATTGTCGCTAACTGACATGCAACGGAGAGACACGATGTTACCCAATAATCCCCGCCAGTTTATCGGCTGCCTCATGGTCGGTTTCAGTCTAGTGCTCAGCGGCTGTGGTTTTCACTTACGTGGCACCGGAGTAGACAATGTCGAACTTGACGAACTACAACTCAGTGCACGCAACAGTTACGGTCAGCTATACCGTGATATCCGTCAGGCACTGATAGTTGACGGGGTCGAGATCACCGATACGGCGCCCTTCCAGCTCCAGCTTCTCGACGAAAAGGAAAACAAGACCGCAGTGACTTACACCAGTAGGGCAACCCCGGCCGAGTTCGAGCTCGAGACCAGCCTGACCTTCCAAATAAGTGATAACAGTGACCGCCGATTGGTGGGGCCCGTCACGCTCACAACCCAGCGTATATTCGTCAATGACGCAGACAATCTGACGGGCACCAGCGAAGAAGAAGAGTTATTGCGCAAAGAAATGCATGAGGATCTGACCCGTCAGCTTTTGTTCCGGTTGTCCAGCCTTAGTGAGAGCGAACTATCAGCGCGCGGGCAGGCACTGGATCGCCAGAATCCCTGAGGCCGCATGAAACTCAATGCTGCCCAGCTGACCCGCCAGCTCAAGGATACTCTTGCCCCCGTCTATGTAATCAGTGGCGATGAACCCCTTCTGGGCGGCGAAGCCGCAGATCAGATTCGGGCTGCATGTCGCCTCGATGGAAGTGAAGAACGATTGGTTTTTCATGTCGACCGGTCTTTCGACTGGGGACAGTTGCACGACACCAGTCATAGTCTTTCGCTTTTCGCGCAAAAACGTCTAGTCGAGCTAAGAGTTCCCGGGGGCAAACCTGGGGACGAGGGTGCTAAGGCGATCATCGCCTGGCTGGACAGCCCGCCCCCCGACACCACACTGTTGGTCAGCCTGCCAAAGCTTGACGGCAGTACGCAGCGCACAAAATGGGCCAAGGCCCTAACTGAACACACCAATAGCCGTTTTATTCAGATATGGCCGGTAGATGCTCAACAGTTGCCGGGCTGGATGCGCGAACGCCTCGCTGCGGTGGGCATCACACCCAGCGCAGACGCCCTTGATTTGTTAAGTACCCGGGTGGAAGGCAACCTTCTCGCAGCAGCTCAGGAAATTCAGAAACTCACACTCCACTGTGACGCCGGCCAGCTCGATCTGCAAACGGTACAACGCGTGGTTGCCGACAGCGCCCGTTTCGATGTGTTTTCCCTGGTCGACACTATGCTGATGGGTCAGGCAGAGCAGGCACTGCGAATACTCCAAGGACTGCGGGGCGAAGGGGTCGAGGCCCCCGTTGTACTTTGGGCTCTAGCACGAGAAATTCGCAGCCTGGCCAGCATGGCCCATGACCTGCAACAACATATACCGCTAGAAAGGGTGTTCGCTAGTCAGCGCCCTCCCGTATGGGACAAACGCAAGTCGGTACTCGGCCAGGCTCTGCAACGCCATCCAAAACCGGCCTGGGATGCATGGCTACAGGCCGCTCAGCGGGTGGACGAGCAGATAAAGGGCCAGCGTCCCGGCTCGCCATGGGACGGTCTTGCTGCCATAGTACTAGTTGTCGCGGGCATCCGCTTGCCGCTACTGGCAACAACCGCTCACTGATTCAGGCGCAGCCCACAATCACGTTGCTTAAACGTCTTTTGCTGTTTCTGCAGGAAAATCCTTCCCTGGCGCTATTCGTCTTACTAGCTACAGCTTCTTCGGGATTAGGCCAGACCTTTCTGACCGGACTCATTGCGTAGTGCCTCACTCGGCCTACGGTGTGCTCTATAGTCTGGCAACGCTGTGCTCTGCGGCCTTGCTACTCAGTTTTGGGTTTCTACTTGACCATTGGTCACTGCGCCGCGTCACCCTTCTGGCTATCAGAATACTCAGTGCTGGCTACCTGATGCTGGGCCTAGGGGAGTACCTATGGGTGCTGGCTTTGGGATTTCTGTTGGTGCGCTTCGGCGGCCAGGCCATGCTGTCCCACATTGGCATGACCACGGCGGATCGTTATTTCAGCCTGCGCCGTGGCAAGGCGGTCGGGTTCGGTGCTGGCGGTTTTCCGCTGTCCGAGCCATTGCTGCCATTTTTAATATCAATGCTGATAGCCTTTGTAGGCTGGCGTGGCAGCTGGATCGGCTCGGCGGTGATTCTGCTCGGCATTCTGCTGCCGCTCATGCTCTGGTTCAGCCGCAATGCCGCGCACCCCAGCGCCAGTGGGCCTAATACTCCGCAAGCAATGGCGGGCTAGACGCCCTGGTTTTTCCTTGGTCTGCTTGGTCTTAGCCAGGGGCTATGAATGCGATACTTGGAGCCCTCTGACCTGAGCGCTATGGCATCCGGCATATAGGCGCCATTCGCTTGGTCATGGTGTTCTCCACCGCGCTTGCGCTGGTCATGCTGGGGTTGCTGGCCGGCGTGGCGCGCTAACCGATGCAACAGATCCGCCGGGCGCTAGTCCATTTCCGGAATCAGCAGCAACCCGGCGTCACCGTGTAGCGTCTCCCAGTCTTCTGCATCGAGAAAACCGAGGACCTGTGGCCGCTGCAACCCGGCGTGCAGATGCAGAAAAATCACCGTTCCATAATCCGGAGTGTCACTGGAAAAGCCCAGCGATTGCTCGAAGCGCGCGATGCAGGTGCTATGCGTAACCAGCACCAGGTTCGTTCCCGGTTGCTTGAAGTGCATTATGTCATTGAGCAACGTGTCATTCTTGCGGCAGTGGTATAGCCAGTCACGATCGCTGCTATAGCCTCCAAACAGGACATCAGCCGTCTGATCGGTACGCGCCAGAGGGCTGTTATAAACCACCGCGCGGCCAAGGCCCAATTGCAGGAAGTCCTCGCCGAGCGCTATTCCGACGCCCACTGATCGGGCCGTAATACCATCCTCGCCATCCAGACAAGGCGCGTCAGAACGGTCACATCGTTCCAGATGGCGGACCAGGACGATGGCAGTGCCCAGCTGCCAACTGTCGCGCACATCGCCTATGGTATCAGGCCTGCCCTCTGACAGGTCGGGCAATTCAGGCGGGTCAAATACCACTACAGCCAGAACAACCGCTGCAATCAGAAGCAAAACAAAGCTTAGCGGGAGGAGGTATCGCTTCACATTCATTTCTACGACCTTTTCATCGGACAACTTGTTGCCCTGGCTCACACATCTCCATTGAGAACATGAGTAGACATCTCAGGTTCTGCCGGCACAACCTATGCAGAGACTGACGGCTGGATCGATCCGCAGTCGGCCCGGAGCAACAGGCTCACCACATGCGTCACAATAACCATAGTCGTCCCCAAGCCAGTGCCCGCTGCAACCGCGCCAGTTATCGCTCGTTAGGTATTCTGGTCGCGTCGAGCATGGCCTGTTGCTGCATCGCATCCATGCGTGCCAATCGGCCAACCCAGACCTGGTCCTGCTCAATCGCCTCGCAGCGCCCGACATCGGATAAAGAACCACCTGCAAGTTGAACAATGTACCACTGCCGCAGCTCGCGTAGCTCGACTCTTAGCGTCTGATTCATGCCACCGGTTACTCAGCGCAGCAATAACACAGGGCGAGAGGTATTCTGCAAGATGGTCGTGGTCGTGCTACCCACAAAAAACTGCCGTATGCGTGAGTGACCATAGGCGCCCATCACCAGCAAGTCGATATCATGCTCTTGCTCATACTCTATAAGCACCTCCTCGACGTCACCCGCTCGGATGCTGGCCTGAACCTGAAAGCCCCCTTTTTCCAGCCGCAGCCTGGCCGCGTTAATCGCTTCCCAGGCATCGTTGGTGTCAGCACCGACCATCACCAGATGAATTGGCAAGCCGACAAACAGCGGGCTATCAGCGAGCATCTCGACACCTTTGCGCGTGGTCGCACTGTTATCGAATGCGAGCATAACGCTGCCCGGTTTGCGGAATTCACCCGCGGTCACCAGTATCGGCCGGTGCGTGGTGCGGATGACGCTTTCCAGATGACTACCCACATGCTGGCCTACGGAATCACCTACCTCACCCTGGCGGCCAATCACCAACAGGCGAATTTCATCCTCAAGCGCATTCAGCGTTTCCACTAGATCGCCATTGCGTTGCCTGCTTAAGGGCTCATCGACACCATCAGCCCGGGCACGCTCGATGGCGGCTTCCAGCATTAGCCGACCCTGCTCGCGCATCAGCTTGCCGCGTTTTTCGTCCAGCTCGGCCAGTTCGGCGAGCAAATGCTCTCGACTGCCAAGTCCAATATTACCCGACAGATCACCACGTGGCTGAGCATGCTGTTGATCCAGCACGTGAATGAACACGAGCGGCGCATCCAGACGCAGGCTGGCCCATGCCGCGTAGTCACATACACCGGACGAAGAGAGAGACCCGTCGATGCAGGCCAATACGGTGTTCCTGGTCATCCGTTTATTCTCCTTGCTGATTTAATGACCCATCAACTGATCAACAGCATCGGGCTTGTCGTGCACCCCGAAACGATCAACAATGGTAGCGCTGGCTTCATTCAAACCGATGATCTCGACCTCGGTCCCTTCGCGGCGGAACTTGATCACTACCTTATCCAGAGCAGCAACGGCAGTGATGTCCCAAAAATGCGCTCGTGACAAATCGATCACCACCTTATCAAGGGCCTCCTTGAAGTCAAAGGCACTAATGAACTTGTCGCTGGAGCTGAAGAAAACTTGGCCTACCACGCTGTAACGACGTTCCATGCCATCGATCATCGCTTCACTGCCTATATGCAGATAATGACCCATCTTGTTGGCGAAGAACATCGCGGCCAACAACACACCAACGAACACTCCATAAGCCAAGTTATGCGTCACAACAACCACGGCGACAGTAGCGACCATGACAACGTTAGTCGACAGCGGATGCTTTCTGAGATTACGCAGAGAATCCCAGCTGAAAGTGCCGATCGATACCATGATCATCACCGCGACCAGCGCAGCCATCGGAATCAAAGAAAGATAATCACCGAGAAACACCACCATCAAAAGTAATAGAACGCCTGCGCAAAAACAGGAAAGCCGTGTGCGGCCGCCTGATTTAATATTGATAATCGACTGCCCTATCATTGCGCAACCGGCCATGCCACCGAGCAGGCCTGCCCCAATATTGGCGATGCCCTGACCCTTGCACTCGCGGTTCTTGTCACTGCCCGTATCGGTAAGGTCGTCGACGATAGTCGCTGTCATCATGGACTCCAGCAAGCCAACCACTGCGAGCGCTGCTGAATAGGGGAAAATGATCATCAGGGTTTCAATATTGAGCGGCACCTGTGGCCATAGGAAGATCGGCAGGGTATCGGGGAGATCCCCCATATCGCCAACAGTGCGAATGTCTAGGCCAAGATAAATAGCCAGTGCGGTCAGCACCAGGATGCATACCAGAGGCGATGGAATTAATTTGCCGACCTTGGGGACGTAGGGGAACAGGTAAATAATCCCCAGACCGCCGGCCGTCATGGCATATACATGCCAGGTAACGTTGGTCAGCTCCGGCAATTGTGCCATGAAGATCAGGATAGCCAACGCGTTAACAAACCCCGTTACCACCGAGCGCGACACGAAGCGCATCAGCGAACCCAGCTTCAGGTAGCCCGCCCCGATCTGCAAAAAACCGCAGAGTATGGTCGCGGCCAACAAATATTCCAGCCCGTGCTCGCGAACGAGGGTCACCATCAACAGAGCCATGGCACCCGTCGCCGCCGAAATCATCCCGGGGCGCCCACCGGTAAAGGCAATAACCACGGCAATACAGAATGACGCGTACAGCCCAACCTTTGGATCCACCCCGGCTATGATCGAGAACGCAATCGCCTCCGGAATAAGGGCTAGGGCTACCACGACACCAGCGAGAATATCGCCACGAATATTGGAGAACCATTCTTGTCTTACTGATTGAATCAGGGTCATACAATTCATCCACTTCAAAAAATGACTACTCGGCACGCCAGGCCATGTTTGCCGAGCTCGCAACAGGAGACAGTCGGCGTATAGCAGGCAGCGGCAAGGCGAAAAGAGCCGGCCGGGTATGACGGGGTTTAATATATATCCAGGCAAGGCCTGAAAATCCAACACGATCCGGATAACTAAAGCCCAGCGCGCGGCTCGGCGAAGCAACTCAGACAAGGACACACAAGCGCAATATTAACTTGTGGATGACAATAGTCATCTGGGGGAATAGAACCTATGGTGGCGTAGCGCCAGTGGAGATGTTCATCGGTATATCCGGTCAGGGGTCCGCTTAAGGCGGAGTACCTTATCACACGGGAATAACTTCGGGCTATCAGCGCAACTCATCCCATTGATCAAACCCACCCATCGACACTTACGTTTCGACCGCTCCGGTGCGGCGCTCGCGCAACAACGCAATCACCGGCGCCACAAAACAGAAAATCACGATAAACGGATCAAGCAGGTAGTCCCAATAGTTAGCCGAGGGCTTCAGATCGACCATAAAGGCTAGAGTAGACAGTGTCAGCATCATCACGCCAAGCGTGTTGCGCATCAGGCAAAACACCACTGTCAGACTAGCCATTACTATTAGGAGTACACGCGGGCTATAACCCCAGCGGTACGTATCAATCATGCCCAGACCCAACGCCGCTGGATAAAGTACGAGTCCCAGCGTGGCGAAACCTAACCACAACGGCCATTTTATCGTGAAGGATATCGGCGGCAGATAACCCAGTTTTATAGAAGCTGCCGCCGCCAGCCAGATAAGCGTAGTTATCGCCAGGTCATCGGTCAGCCCGCGTAATTGACCCGCCAGCGTCAAACCGGTGGACATGGGTATCAACGCGACCAGTAACATACCTAGCAGAACGACCAGCCTGTAAGCCGTTGACAACCTGTCCATGGGAACCAACAAAAAAATAATCAGCGCAAAAGAAAGGACAGCCTGCCAGTTGGCAATAATCATTTCTGCGCTTCCAGCCAGGCTCGATTGAAAGTTACATGTTTGATGAAGCTGTTGTTCCAGGAATAAACCATGTGAAAGTTGCCATTGTCAGATCTGATCATGTAAGGGTATTCGTAATCAAAGTTACACATACCCGCCCGGCAAACACGACCTTCCATCAATAGCATGTACTCGTCCAATAGCACATGCCGCTTCGGTCCGCTGGCCGCCAGAAACTTTTCGCGCATCATCGGCTCGTAAGCCTCTATCGGAATGGGTTCACCTTCAGCATCGGTCGACTCGTCGATAGTGTTAATCAGAGACCACTTGCTGAGGTTGAAACTCGCCTCATCCAGCGTCAGGCGAAACCGCCCGTCGGCCAGATTATTCTGAGCAACCAAAAGTGTATCCCGATGGGAACGTATCGCCGCCAGCGAGGAATTTGGATTCAATGGTTCGATAAAGCGTTCTTCACTCCATGTCTGGCCTGCATCGGTCGTCATCGTGGCCAATACATGGCCTTCTTTCTCGCCGGCATAACGCAACAAGGCGATTGCTCGGCGATCGTCAAGGGGAACGACTGTTGGCTGCAGTGAATTGGTACCATCGGCCATGCGGAACTTATCCACCACGCGACCATTACCATCGAGATAAAGGTATTCAGGAAATTTGCCAAGAAACTCATGGTATACAGGCAGTCCAATGGAGCCATCCTTATGGAAAACCGGAGCACTGCGCACCAGGGTGCTGATATTGATAAACGGCGAGGTGATCAATTGACGGGGCTTAGACCATGTGAAGCCCTGATCTTCGGATACCATTACATTGATTGCACTACCAGCCCAGCCTCCAAGCGACACAGACACATAAAACAACCAGAGGCGATCGTCCGGTGCAAACGCGATCACCGGATTACCTAGTTTACGGATTGGCTTGCCGACAGCGGCGCGGGTCATTTCTCGGGTGGCCAACACTTGCTCATCACCCCATTGGTTGCTCGCGGCGTCAAAGCGGGCAGCACGAATCTGCACATCTGCCGCACCTTCGCGGGAGCCCGCAAACCACACACTGAGCAGATCGCCCCCGGGCAATGCGGCAATAGAAGATGAGTGCACGAAATCATCCAGATCGCTCGACACGAACAGACGTTGCATCACCGGTTCAGCGGCAATTACGCTGCTATCATCCCAGTCTGTAGCCGTGGAAAAACCAGACATCTCGTAAGGCTGATGCTGCCACCACGCCAGCGCAAAGACTAACCCCACCACCCCAATCGCGGGAACGCGGTAGCCGAGAGACCACGAACTAAAAATCATACTGCTCCTATTATTATACGATCCACTTATTATACGACCCTCTGGTCACATCGCCTTTCTTAGGAGGGCAAGTACGTCTTTGTGGCCAGGAAGCCATCGCGCCTTACAAAACGACTCTCGTTATTTACACTACACAGTCATGCTCTGGTGAACACCCAGGTTTGCGCGAGAAGACGGCGCAACCTGAAGCCCTGGTCCTGAATCTGATTCACTAGCTCTACCGTTGCAGCTTCACCGATATTCGGCGTGTGAATCTCGGTCATTATCATACGCAGGGAGGCTGGAAGCCGCGCGGGAAACAAACCGCATTCACCACCCTCGATATCCAGAATCAGCACGCTAGGTTGATATTCAGCAAGCAGCGAAGAGATGCCCTTCGCTCGAACATTTACCACTCGATCGGCGGTGCTCGGCGTCAACGCACTACTCCACCAATATTCATCACAGACTCCCAGTGCAATATGATCGCCGGCGAAATTGTCCGGAACCACAGCCGCCTCAACCAGCCGCACGTGCTGACTATTCACCGCGAAGGTCTGACGAATCTGCTCATACATTAGTTGATTGGGCTCTACTACTACAACGGGCCGGTTTGATCGTATTGCAGCAAATGATCCGGTAACACCTGCGCCGGCGCCGCACTCCATAACAAGGTCAGCGGGTTCGATCATTTCCTCGATCAGCTGGAGATCGGCCTGCTCATAATCACCAATAGCAAAGTAATAAGCCATACGGGCACTGAAACCGGATTCAACCGGCAAAACCAGCGGGTAAAATGGGTGCGTGAGAAGAGCCTGACCTTGCAGTGCATCTAACCATGTCTGATAACGATGAATCTGGGAGTGATCACCAGACTCTTCCTGCGGCCATTGATTCAATCCCCTGGCGCGCACTTTTATTTGCCTGCTCTCGATCGTGCTCTGTTCAAGTCCTGGGGTCGACATCGACTGGTCCTTGATGTGGTCAATCATCGAATAATAGCACTCAGCCAACTTGGATTTCCACGACGACAGATACGTCCATAAGCAGTCACAGGCTGGCCATTGGGCATGGTAGAGTTGTGCTGGATACAATACTTTCGGGAATATTCAATGCCAATCAAGACCCAGCGCCCCGTCAACAACCGTCATCATCTTGCTATCGCCGCACTGACTGTACTTCTGGCTGCTTGCGCCGACACGCCAATTCAGAAAGCACACGCCGAAAATCCTGGTCAGTCATCTGCGCCCGCTATTACCCAAAGCGCACCCGCAGAAGTCGCAGTCGACCTAGCGACGCAGGGACACACTTTCGTCCAATGGCAACGTAGCTTCCGCGAGCAGGCCCTGGCAGCCGGCATCGAGCAGACACTTTTCGATCAGGCTTTTGCCGGCGTGGTACCGGACCCGAGCATCTTACGCGCCGATAATAGCCAGCCTGAGTTCACCCGCCCAGTTTGGGAGTATCTGGACAGCGCACTGTCGGCCCAGCGTCTGGCCAGTGCGCAGCGTTTGCTGATCGAGCACGCGGCCATACTGAACACAATCGAACAGAGATACGGCGTCGACAGGCATATCTTGGTCGCCATCTGGGGGCTGGAAAGCAATTTCGGCAACAACATGGGCAAAAATTATGTCATCCGCGCGCTGGCCACACTGGCCCACGAAGGACGCCGGCCTGATTTTGCCCATGCCCAACTACTGGCTGCGCTGGAAATCCTCCAGCGCGGTGACATACAACCGGCCGGTATGCTCGGATCCTGGGCGGGAGCAATGGGGCAAACACAATTTATTCCGACCACTTACAACAGCCATGCGGTGGATTTCGACGGCGACCAAAAGCGCGACATCTGGAACTCATCCGCAGATGCCCTCGCCTCAGCGGCAAATTACCTGCGCGTGTCCAAATGGCAAAACGGCCAACCATGGGGCGCGGAGGTATCGCTGATTAGAGATTTCGACTACGCCTTGGCCGACATGTCGATTCGCAAACCTCTATCCGAATGGGCTGCCCTGGGCGTAAGAGATATGCAGGGCAACTCATTGGCGCTCACCGATGGCGAACAAGCGGCTTCTCTGCTGCTACCGGCGGGTCATACCGGTCCGGCGTTTCTAGTACGTGACAATTTTCGCAGCATTTTGCGCTACAACAATTCAACCAGCTATGCCCTTGCCATCGGCCTTATGGCCAAACGGATGCAAGGCGAAGGCGAGATTATCGCTACCTGGCCAACCGGCGACAAACCCCTTTCGCGTAGCGAGCGCCTGGAGTTGCAGCAGCGCCTGCTGGACGTGGGTTTCGACCCGGGTGGTGCAGACGGTATTATTGGCGCAAACACCCGTCAGGCATTGCGGCATTTCCAAATTGCCCTGGGTTTGCCGGCCGATGGCTATCCGTCTCACGCCCTACTGGAAAAACTACGTACCTTTTAATCTGCGCGTACACACAGCCTAAGTTTTTGGCGCCTGTGATAAACTGAGTGCTACCAATCAGCCGGCAGTCGCAGTACAGACAGTGCGACTACATACGCACGAACGCTACACAGGAGCAGCCACGTTCCATGAGTGACCACCTCTCGAAACGCATCGGTAGCGGTGAAAAATTTCGTACAGCCCAAGGTATTGCAGCCATTAAGGATGGGCAGAAACGCCGCGCCACAAGCGCTGACGGCGGCGTAGTCGGGCCCAAACCAAAGTGGCTGCGGGCACGCATACCCACTGGCGAGCGTTTTGAGGCAGTGAAGCAGAACGTCGCCTCTCACAAGCTGAGTACGGTGTGCGAAGAATCCCATTGTCCAAATATGGGCGAATGCTGGTCCAACGGCACGGCCACAATCATGCTGATGGGCTCAGTTTGCACTCGAGCCTGCCGCTTCTGCGCGGTTGATACGGGCAACCCTAACGGTTGGCTGGACGTCGAAGAACCGGAGAACACTGCCAAATCAGTTGAACTGATGGGGTTGCGCTATATAGTGCTCACCTCAGTAGACCGTGATGATCTATCTGACGGTGGCGCCCGCCACTACGCGGCTTCTGTACGTGCAATCAAACAACGCACCCCCCATGTGGTCGTAGAAGCGTTGACGCCGGATTTCGACGGTGTACATTCCGCAATTGAGGCCGTGGTTGACTCGGGCCTAGAGGTTTTTGCCCAGAATGTTGAAACGGTCGAGCGCCTGACCCGCGAAGTGCGTGATCCGCGCGCGGGGTACGCCAAGACTCTGAAGGTACTTGAGCACGCAAAACGCCATCGCCCCGATGTCATCACCAAGACCAGTCTGATGCTAGGACTCGGGGAAACCGAGGAAGAGATTCTGGCTACTTTTGACGACTTGCTGGCAATCGGCGTGGATATCGTCACCCTGGGTCAGTATTTGCAGCCGACCAAGAACCATCTCACGGTAAAGCGCTGGGTCACACCCGAAGAGTTCAACCGTTATAGGGAGATAGGTTTAGCCAAGGGATTCATGGAAGTGCCCTCAGGACCGCTGGTGCGCTCGAGCTATAGAGCAGATCGGGTATTCGAGAAAAACAACCTTGGTCTCGCCGCGCCCGCCGCTGTTCCCGGGCAAGCACAAACGCCTCAATTGATACCCACGCGCTCGGTCAACTAAAGCGCACAACTGACCCTGCAGGGGTTTGGGCATAGCCCAACTCCTGCAGAAGAATCTGTTCAAGACGCTGACCAACTTCCAACATAACAGGCGCTCCGGTCATGTGATCACGCAGCTGCGTCATCGCCAGGCCTGCGTAACCGCACGGGTTGATTCTTTGAAAGGGCTGCATGTCCATGTCTACGTTGAGCGCAAGTCCGTGAAATGAGCAGCCGCGACGGATACGCAAACCCAGAGAAGCAATCTTTGAACTGCCTACGTACACGCCCGGAGCGTCGGCTCGCGGAGCTGCTACGATACCGTAACTGGCCAACAGTCCCACCAGACTGCGTTCCATCGTGCTGACCAGCTCTCGCACGCCCAAATCCAGACGACGAATATCGAGCATCAGGTAGACAACCAGTTGACCCGGACCATGATATGTCACCTGCCCGCCCCGCTCTACCTGAACCACCGGAATATCTCCTGCGGCCAACACATGTTCAGGCTTACCTGCCTGGCCTTGAGTAAAGACCGGCGGGTGCTCCAGCAGCCAGATTTCGTCCGCTGTCGCCACATCGCGTGCGGCTGTAAAATCGCGCATCGCCTTGAGGGTCGGAAGATAGTCGACCTGCCCAAGATAACGAACCACCACCGGCACGCTCACAGAACCATCTGCACCCTGCCAGTGGCCTTGAGTTCCGCATGCATTGCCTCAAGCTGATCAGGGCCGGTCGCCGTAATCTGCATACGGACAGACAGGAATCGCCCGTTCTTGCTCTCTTTAACATCAATCGCAGAGGCATCCAGACCTGGCGCGTGACGTTCGACAATCCCGGTCACTAATGCGACGAAGCCTTCGCCAGCATTGCCAATCACCTTGATCGGATATTGGCAGGGAAACTCGATGCGCGGCGAATCATTGGCGGTCTCGTTCATGCGGGCCTCCGGTTCAGTTGAACAGTCCGTAGAAGAACAATCGAATATTGTCCCACAAACGACCAAAAATACCCGCCTGCTCCACCGCTACCAATGCGACCAGCGGGGCACTATGCATAACCTTATCTCCAAGTTTGACCTCCACCCGTCCGAGTACGTCCCCCGCAGCTATCGGTGCTTTGATCGGCGAGTCCATGGTAATTCCGGCTTCCAGCTTTTCCGCCTGACCTTTTGGCAGGGTCATCACCAGACCGTCTGCCAGCCCGAGCGCCACCTGGTTTTCGGCGCCCGCCCAAACCCGGGCTTGCGAGAGCACCTGGTTTGGCTGATAAAACACCTTGGTTTCGAAGAAACGGAAACCCCAGGTCAACATCTTTTGCGTTTCAGCCGCCCGCGCCTGCTCGCTGCTCGTGCCCATGACTACGGAGATCAGTCGCATCTCATCACGCTCGGCTGACGCTACCAGACAATAACCAGCTTCTTCGGTATGGCCGGTTTTCAAACCGTCTACTGTGCTATCGCGCCATAGCATCAGATTTCGATTAGGCTGGCGTATGCCGTTCCAAAAGAACTCCTTTTCCTTGTAAAGCTTATAATGATCCGGGTCGTCCCGAATGATCGCGTGCGCCATAACAGCCATGTCCCGTGCGCTGGAAAGATGGTTTTCCGCCGGCCAGCCAGTCGCATTTTCAAAATACGTGGTTGTCATACCAAGCCGCTTGGCATGGCTGTTCATCAAATCCGCAAAAGCATCTTCGCTACCGGCAATGTGCTCAGCCATCGCGATACTGGCATCATTGCCTGACTGGATAATGATCCCTCGCAGCAAATCGATTACGGAAACTTGATTACCCACTTCGATAAACATTTTCGAACCGCCCTTGCGCCAAGCCTTTTCGCTGACCAGCACCAGGTCGTCTTCCTTAATCTGTCCGCGCATGATTTCCAGGCTGGCAATATAGCTGGTCATCATTTTTGTCAAGCTGGCGGGAGGTAAAGCTTCATCCGCATTATGCTCCATCAACACTTCGCCACTGCGTGCATCCATCAGAATATAGCTGCTTGCAGCCAGCTGCGGGGCAGACGGAACGATGGTCGCTTGCGCCGTAATACTTGGCGTCGCATTGGGGGTCGGTACTTGGGCGTAAGCCAGACCGGAAAGAGCAAGCGAGCTGGAAATCAGTAGCAGATGGGTCAATTTTCTAAACATGTTACTCACTATTAAGAGGTTGAAACTGTTGATTGAATGTCAGTTGCCGGAAATCAGCGCTGGCGTGCCCAGATTGGCACGCCGCAAGGTGTCCACCAACTGCTGGGCCTTATCCTGTGAATCGAGCGGCCCAACCCTGACGCGATGAAACGTTCGGGCATTAATTTCCGTCGTACTGAGAAATACCTTGCTGGCTGTTTTCTCCTGAAGCTGGCGGCGTAACTGTTCAGCAGCCTCGGCAGAGGAAAAGGCGCCAACCTGAAGAAACCATTCTGCGACGGGAGCCGCCACTGACCCTGTCGGACCCGCAGCATACGCAGGCATCGGCTCGGGCTCTGCTGCTTGCGCGGTTACCAGGTAGCCGGGGTTTCTTTGCTGATGCCACACCACTGGATCGATCCCCTCGACCAGTACCCGTGCGGTGCCAGATTCGGCGAACCCCAGTTTCTTAGCTGCCGCATAGGACAAGTCAATGATCCTCGATGAATAAAATGGACCCCGGTCGTTGACTCGTACCACTACCTTGCGATTATTAGCCAGATTGGTGACCTGAACATAGGTAGGTAGCGGCAGCGTCTTATGCGCTGCAGTCATGCCGTAAAGATCGTAAAGCTCGCCATTGGCCGTGTGCTGACCATGAAATTTAGTACCGTACCATGAGGCTTCACCCTCCTCCCGATACCGACGCCCGTCTTGCATGGGCGTGTAATGCTTACCTAGCACCCGATAGGGTGCTGCCTTGTACGGCCCATCGTGCAATATCGGTACTGCGTCCGGGATTGCTGACACATCCATCAGGTAATCCGGCGCACCATCCACCAACGGCCTTAAAGCTGGTACCGGCGCTGTATCTGAAGATATTTGTGGCGCACTTGAACATGCCACCAATAAAGCCAGAAAGCAGACTGGTCCGGCACCACAAGCAAACCGTTTAAAAACATTAGCCATTTTCCGCTGCCTCTTTGACCAGCTCGGACAACTGATGAACCACCATCGCATACATCACGCTTCTATTGTAACGGGTAATGACGTAAAGGTTATCCAGTCCGATCCAGTACTCCTTCTGCGCACCAGCGTCGAACTCATAGGCCATGACCTCGCGTTCGGACACGAGATCACGCTTCGGCTGCCATCCCAGATTCTGCAGTTCACCCACGGTGCGGCGGGCTTCAAGACCTTGCTCAAGTGTCATCCCTTTAGCAAAGTTATCGCCTTTGACGCTCGCCGGGATTGCCACGTCAGCACCCAGCATCCAGTTATGCTCCTTGAAGTAATTCGCTACGCTGCCGATCGCATCAACCGGGTTGTTCCAGATATCGACGGTGCCATCACCATCGAAGTCCACCGCAAACGCCTGGTAACTACTAGGAATGAATTGCGGAAATCCCATCGCCCCCGCGTAGGAACCCGTTAGCGTGAGCGGGTCCATCTGCTGCTCCCGGGTCAGCACCAGAAACGCCTTGAGCTGGCGCCTGAAGAACTCGGCGCGTGGCGGATAATCGAAACCCAGGGTAGTCAGCGCATCGATCACCCGGTGACTACCTTTATTACCACCATAAGAGGTTTCCACACCGATGATCGCCGTGATGACTTCAGCTTCGACCCCATACTCTTTTTCTGCCCTCGCCAGTGCTTCGGCGTAAGTTTTCATGAACTCGACACCACCGGAAATACGTTTGTCGGTAATGAAAATCGCACGATACTCGTGCCAGGGTCTGACACGCTCTGCAGGCCTGGAAATGGCCTCGAGTATGGATTCTTTGCGCTCGGCGTTGGCCAGCAAACCGCTGACATAACCGGGTGCAAAGCCATATTCAACCTGCATTTCCTGAACAAAAGGCACTACTGCCGGGTGTTTGGTCGAATAATCGGCAGCCAGTGCGGCCATACTGGCCGAAGTCAGTACGAGAGCCATGACGGAGGAATTTAGACAACGGAATATTCTTGCCTGCATTACTGAACCATCCATTTTCGATGCGTGTGAATCGACATGAGGATGCCGAAACCAGATAACAGCGTTACCAGCGACGTACCGCCATAACTAATGAGCGGCAAGGGTACCCCGACCACCGGCAACAGGCCACTGACCATGCCGATATTGACCAGAACATAGATAAAGAAGGTAAGGGTGATACTTCCTGCCAAAAGTTTGCTGAACGTATCCTGAGCCTGCAACGTGATGAACAGACCCCGGGCAATAATTAGCAGATACACCATCAGTAACAAACACACACCCACCATGCCGAATTCTTCAGCCAATACCGCAATAATGAAGTCTGTGTGCCCCTCCGGCAAGAAATCAAGGTGCGATTGGGTTCCCTGCAACCAACCCTTGCCGAAAACACCACCTGATCCAATGGCCGCCTTTGACTGGATAATATTCCAGCCAGCCCCTAACGGATCGCTCTCGGGATTGAGAAAGGTGAGTACACGACGTTGCTGGTATTCATGCAGAACAAAAAACCACATGGCCATCGCTATTGGCACCAGAAGCACCGCCGCACCAATGATATAACGCCAGCGCAGGCCAGCGAGCAACAGGACAAACAACCCTGACAACCCCACCAGCAAAGAGGTGCCCAAATCAGGCTGTTTGAGAATCAGCACCATGGGCAGCAGAATGATGACCAGGGTGCCGCAGATATATTTGAAGCCCGGGGGCAGATTGCGCCGCGCCAAGTACCAGGCAACCGCCATTGGCATAACCAGCTTCATGATCTCCGAAGGCTGAAAGCGCATGACTCCGGGGATCGTTAACCAACGCTGAGCACCCTTCGCCTCCGTGCCGACTAGCAGCACTGCGGCCAGCAAAAGCAAACACCCCACGTAAGCAGCCGGCACCCAACGCTCCATGAAGCGGGGTCTGAATTGCGCGATCGCCAACATGACCGCAAGGCCTACACAATAGGCTGCTCCTTGTCGATAAAGGGTCGCCATGCTCTTGCTGCTCGCGGAATACAGGACGAAGCCAGCGACTGTGGCCAGAATCAATACGAGCACCAAAAGCCAGGGATCAACGTGAATTCGCTGCCAGAAGGGATCTCGCCGCGGGAGGCCACTCCGGCCCGGCCTCCCTGCTAAAGGAAACGATTTCATTCTGTCGCCTCGTCGGTGAAGCTGTCTGGTTCGAAGTCGGGCAGTAACCAGGCATCAAACAGCGCCCGGGCTACCGGCGCCGCTACTCGGCCTCCGGATTCGCCATTCTCAACCATTACGGCCACGGCGATCTGCGGGGCTTCTGCCGGTGCAAAACCGACAAAGAGGGCGTGATCGCGGTGACGCTCCTGCAACGCTGCGGAGTCATATTTTTCGCCCTGGGCGATTGCCACTACCTGCGCTGTTCCGGTTTTCCCGGCCATACGATACGGCGCATCCTGCGCGGCGCTGCGCGAGGTACCATAGGGCGCATGCATCACATCTTGCAGTGCCTGAATGATGAAGTCCCAGTCAGCGGGGTTATTCAACTCGATATTGGCTGGGATGTTCTCTTCCACAGGGGGCTCTCCCTCGGCTTGCAGCAACAACCGCGGGCGGCGCCAGACGCCACGATTGGCAATCAATGCAATCGATTGGGCAAGCTGGAGCGGCGTCGCCAGCATATAACCCTGGCCAATACCAGTGATCAGCGTCTCGCCGGGATACCAGGGCTGGCGGCGCGACTCGCGCTTCCAGTCTCTCGATGGCATGAGTCCGGCAGATTCCTCGAACATGTCCAGCGATACCCTGGTACCCAAGCCAAAACGGGTCATGTAATCATGCATGCGATCAATCCCGAGCTTGTGCGCCAGATCGTAGAAATAGGTATCGTTGGAGCGGGCAATGGCATAGTTCATCGCCACCCAGCCATCACCCTGGCGATTCCAGTTACGGTACTTGTGACTGTGATTGGGTAATTGATAAAACCCCGGATCATAGACGCGGCTCTCCCGCGTTGTCGCCCCGCTGTCCAGTCCAGCTAAAGCGATCATTGGCTTTATAGTCGAACCTGGGGGGTACAAACCACGCAAAACGCGATTGAACAAAGGCTGATCAAGAGAGTCACGCAGCGCACCGTAATCAGCGTGGCTAATGCCCGTAACAAACAAATTGGGATTGAAGCCGGGCTGACTGACAAATGCCAGTACGCCGCCGGTTTTCGGCTCGATCGCAATCACCGCGCCGCGCCTGTTACCCAGGGCCCTTTCAGCAACCGCCTGCAAGCGGCTATCCAGATGCAGTGTAATATCCTTGCCGGGTAGCGGATCGGTTCGCTTGAGTACGCGCAGCACCCTGCCCCTGGCATTGGTCTCGACTTCTTCGTAACCCACGGTGCCATGCAGTATTGGTTCATAGAACCGCTCGATCCCGGTCTTGCCAATATAGTGAGTGCCCGCATAAGCCACTTCGTCGATGGTGGCCATTTCTTTTTCATTTATACGACCGACATAGCCTACTGCGTGGGCAAAATGCTCGGCGAACGGATAATGGCGCACAAAACTCGTCTGCACCTCTACCCCCGGCAATCGAAATTGATTGATCGCTATCTGGGCGATCTGCTCCTCTGTCAGCCCAAACATGACCGGGACGGACTCAAACGGCCGACGCCCCTGGGTCAACTTGCGCTCTGCACGCTCCAGATCTTCGGCGGTCAATTGCAACAATGACCCAAGAAGCATGAAAGTCTGTTCCAGATCAGGCACCCGCTCTCGGGTGATACTGAGACTGAAGCTGGGGCGGTTTTCCGCTAGCGCTATCCCGTTTCGGTCGTATATACGGCCACGGCTGGGCGGCACAGGCTGTATATGCACGCGATTGTTTTCTGATAAAGTCGAATGATGCTCGTACTGCGTGACCTGAAGAAAGTACATGCGCCCGACCAGCGTCATCGTCAATAAAGCGATGAACAAGCAGGCGAGCACTACCCGACGCTGAACAACACTGGCGTCACTGGAATGATCTTTCAGGTGAATAGGTCTGGCCATGTATCACTTGTGGTAAGGGTGGCGATTGAGAATAGTCCAGGCACGGTACAGCTGTTCCGCCAATAGTATTCTTACCAGGGGATGAGGCAATGTCAGGGCCGAGAGAGACCAGCGCTGTTCGCTACGCTCCGCCACTTCTGCCGCGAGACCCTCCGGCCCACCGACCATCAGATTCACGTTGCGCGCATCCAGACGCCAGTTTTCCAAGTGGCTTGCCAACTCTTCGGTGCTCCAGCTACGGCCAGTCACCTCGAGTGTGACGATCCGCTCACCTGCCTGCGTGGCAGCGAGCATCTGCTCGCCTTCGCGGCGCATCAACCGGGCTATGTCGGCATTCTTGCCCCGGGTTGCCAGCGGCACTTCCACCAAATCCAACGGCAGATCAGTGGGCAGGCGCTTGGCATACTCGTGATATCCCTGCTCTACCCAGCGTGGCATGCGCGACGCCACGCTGATCAACCGGATACGCACGACGGTTTACTCTGACGGCTGTTGTTGCTGAGCCCGGCGTGACTCCGCACTTTGCCAGAGCCGTTCCAAATCATAGAACTGACGAGTAGCCGGCTGCATGACATGCACTACGATGTCGCCAAGATCTACCAGCACCCACTCTCCAGACTCTTTACCCTCAACACCCAGGGGTCGGTTACCCGCTGCTTTGGCTTTTTCCAGCACGTTATCGCTGAGCGAGCTGACGTGTCGATTGGAAGTACCGCTGGCGATAATCATATAGTCGGTGACGCTGGTGAGCTCGCGGACATCGATGCGCATCACATCCTTGGCCTTGAGTTCGTCCAGCGCATCCTCTATCACTTTAAGCATTTCGTCGATCTGCATAGGGTGTTCGTGTCCTTCGGTATCAGGGCTGATACAGCCCGTTGGTTTCAATGTAATCACGTACAGCGTCAGGTAACAGAAAGCGTGGCGAGCGACCCGCCGCCACCAGTTCGCGTATATGGGTAGCGGAAATGGCCAAGGGCGTCTGCGACAGACAAATAATCTGTCCATAATGAGCGTTGGCATCTGCCGGATCACTGACGCAACGAGCGGCCAGAAGATCCTTCAGCACTTCAGGTAACTCCGGATTGAAGTCCGGCCGTTGCAGCACAACCAGATTGCACAATCCCAGTAATTCTTCCCAACGATGCCAGCCGGGCAGGCCACCAAAGGCATCCCACCCGAGAATCATGTACAGGGTAACAGCATCGCCAAGATCGCTGCGCAGGGATTCGAGTGTTTCCACGCTATATGACGGACGGTCGCGGGACAACTCCCGATCGTCAACCCGTATGTCGTTGCGCCCAGTATTGCCTGCATCGAGCGCGAGTCGCACCATATCAAGACGCTGCTGAGCGGTCGCGCCGGGTAATCCCCGGTGTGGCGGTCGAGCATTCGGGATCAGCCGAAGCTCGTCCAGACCCAAACATTCACCCGCTTCCAGTGCGCCACGTAAATGTCCAAAGTGGATTGGATCAAAGGTGCCACCCAGCAGCCCAAGGCGCTTATTCATCCGCACATCACTGGCGGATATGCCCGTCACCAAATACCACGTATTTTTCGCTGGTCAGCCCTTCCAGCCCGACGGGCCCGCGGGCGTGTATCTTGTCAGTGGAAATACCGATCTCCGCACCCAGACCGTACTCGAAGCCGTCCGCAAAGCGGGTCGATGCATTGATCATGACTGAACTAGAGTCGACCTCGGCAAGAAACCGTCGTGCCCGGCTAAAGTCTTCGGAGACCATCGCATCGGTATGCTGTGAGCTGTAGTTATTGATGTGTTCGATAGCTGCATCCATATCGGTTACGACGCGTATCGACAGAATAGGCGCCAGATATTCGGTACCCCAGTCCTCTTCCGTGGCCGCTATCGCCTCTGGCAGGATAGCTAGGGTCACCTTGCAGCCGCGCAATTCTACGTGTTTTTCGGCATATACGCGTGCAACGCGGGGCAAAAAAACCTCAGCAACATCCTGATGAACCAGCAGGGTTTCCATCGCATTGCAGACCCCATATCGGTGGGTCTTGGCGTTCACTGCTATGGCCTCGGCCTTGTCCATATCCGCACGGTCATCAATATAAACATGACAAATACCGTCCAGATGCTTGATGACCGGGACTCGCGCATCGCGACTTATCCGCTCAATCAGGCCCTTGCCTCCGCGTGGAACGATCACATCAACAAACTCAGGCATGGTTATCAGCGCACCAACTGCCGCTCGGTCGGTGGTCTCCACCACCTGCACTACCTCGGGTGGCAGCCCAGCCGCATCGAGACCCTGACGCAGGCAAATGGCAATGGCGCGATTGGAGTGAATCGATTCGGAGCCGCCGCGTAAAATGCAGGCGTTGCCGGATTTCAGGCAGAGGCTAGCGGCCTCGACAGTCACATTGGGTCGCGATTCATAGATAATGCCTATGACGCCCAATGGCACGCGCATCCGACCCACCTGGATACCTGACGGGAGAAATTTCATATCACGAATGGCACCGATCGGATCATCCAGCGCGGCGACTTGCCGCAAGCCTTCGAGCATGCCCTGAATGCCTGCAGGAGTCAGTGCCAGACGATCGAGCATCGCCGCATCAAGACCGCTTTCCCGCCCTGCTTGCAAATCCAGCTCGTTAGCTTCAATTAGCTGAGGCGTTGCCGCTTCTATTGCGTCCGCAGTCGCACGCAGCGCATGATTTTTCACCGTTGTGGTGGCGCGACCAATCACTCGAGACGCCTGCCGGGCCCTGAGGCCAAGCCCCTGCATGTACTCTGACACCTGTTCCGCGCTCATGCCTGTCACCGATTGCCCGTTGCTTAGATCAAGGCCCGTATTATAGCTGTCTGCCACGGCACTGGACAGGGCAGAGCTGCTATGATCTTAAATATGATTCGATCACGCGCCGACACGCACTCTTGGGCCCAAAAACCGATACTGCCATGCAGGTACACTGCCTATGGATAATCTGCTGGCAGGAAGTATGCTTGATTGGCTAGGCGGTCATCAGCAATGGCTGGGCCTGGCGATTTTACTTATAGCCATGCTCGAGTCGCTCGCATTGGCGGGATTGGTGGTGCCGGGAGTAGTACTCCTGCTCGCGGTAACGGCCATGGCCGGTGGCGGTGGAATGTCGTTTGCTGCCGCCCTCGCCTGGGCCTTCAGCGGCGCAGTCATTGGTGACATGCTCAGCTTTGCCCTGGGCCGCTTTTTTCATCAGGATATTCGGCGCATCGGCCTTTTCCAGCGCCATCCCCGGTGGATTGGGCGCGCGGAAGACTTTTTCCGACGCTATGGCTTGTTGAGTATTTTCATTGGCCGTTTTGTGGGACCAATCAGACCCATCATACCGATGGTCGCTGGCATGCTCGACATGCCAGTTCTGCGGTTCGTCGGCATCAACCTGCTATCGGCCCTGGCCTGGGCACCGGTTTACGTCACGCCCGGCTTCATCGCAGGCCGAGCAGTCAAGTGGCCGGTTCCCGCATTTTTCTGGCACCAGGCGCTGACATTAATCGCCCTACTGGCGGGCCTGATCCTCCTGGTTATACTGATACTCAAGACTCAGGCGCGCTGGAGTAATCTGATAGCAGGATTATTGTGTTTGCTTGCGCTCGGAGTCCTCTCCATAGGCCGCGTTAACCTCGACATATTGGAGCAAAGCGTCACCCTGTGGCTGATGCAACCACACGACAACCCAAGCATAACGGCGCTGGCGGCAATGGCACCCCTGGCCGGATGGGTATATCCGCTGGCGCTGATAGGACCAATAGCAACAATTCTGGCGGCGACGCGCGCCTGGCAGCCTCTGGCCCTGATCATTCTCGGCGTGTGCCTGTGCACAGGACTGGCATTCATCACCGGCGAGTCATCTCAGACGTCTGCATTGGCGATGAGCATGCTGCTGATCGCCATGACAGCACTGCTTAAAAATCGACCTCACTCATTTTGGACCCGGGCAGCCTTTATGTCAGGCGTCACTCCTGCGGCCATGTTGTTAGGCGCAGTCAGCCTGGTATCGATGCAGACGTCCTTGGTGTCACTGGTGAACGCCGGCCTATTGGCTGCAGTCGGAATGCTGTTTGCGCTGTGGATAGTTGAGCGAGCGGGGCCCATCACCACCCCAGCTCGACCGGCAAGCTATCTTCTTCTATGGATACCCTTGATCTCAGCCATTGGCGTACTGTCAAGCCTGCATTACTTCTAGCCAATCGCTGATCTGACGCAACCGTGCCTGATGGTTGTCGATGTTAAGCAGCGCCACTTTCTGATCCAGGGAAAACGGCAGTAGGAAAGCCAACTGATAACTCAGGCGCTGCTGACTTGCTGCAACCTCCGGCAGGCCCAGGCCCTCCGCCAAAGGATGTTCCATGAGCGCTTGATGCAAAACAGACAGATCACTATGTTCTTCAAGCTGAGGGCTGTCGTGGTGCTCCAGCAACCAGTCGACTTCACCTGTCACTAGGCCATCAGCAGCCACCTCCGCCCCCGATATGCGCCCACGACGGCGACCCTCCACACGAATTCCAAGCAATCCATTATCCCGCTGCTGCCAGTCGGCAATATGTGCCTCGCAACCCAATGCATTAAAGCGCAAATCACCGAAGCCGCTTTCCGGTCCGGATTCGAGCGCAACAATCAAAAAGCTCTCGCCCCTCTTAAAACAACGACTCAGCATATCCAAATAACGCGGTTCAAATATTTGCAAATCCATTACGCAACCGGGCAATAAAATACTTTTGAGTGGAAATAAAGCGTGTTTCTCGGTCATGCCCGCCTCGCGCTGTAAAAAAAGGATTACCTTGGTGGTCCGTGCGGCGGTTGGGGCATTCAGCAAACCTATTCAAGCGCTTGCACATTGACCCCATCACCTACCCTTGCAACCATGGCAAAAGACTTGAACTTGTGTCTATAGTTCTACCCGCACTCATTGCAAGCGTCTGTTTCAAACCGCTCCGCACGGGGCAATACAACAACAGCCATGGAGAACGCCATGACCGCCGTACCCGTTTCCGAACTGACCTCTTACATTGGCAAGGATCTAGGCCATTCAGAATGGATGACCATTGATCAGGAGCGCGTCAATCAATTCGCCGAATGCACTGGTGATCATCAATTTATTCATATTGATGAAGAAAAAGCCAAGCAGACCCCATTCGGCGGCACCATCGCCCATGGATTCCTGTCACTCTCGCTACTGCCAGCCCTGTCGGCCGGGTTAGTGATCAGCCCTGTCGGCCTGAAGATGGCCGTCAACTACGGCCTTGATAGCCTGCGTTTCATTCAGCCTGTGCGCGTCGGCTCCCGCGTCCGGCTGCAGAGCACCGTTATCGATGTGACCGAGAAAAAACCCGGCCAATGGTTGATCAAGGCACGCTCCACACTGGAAATCGAAGGCAGTGAGAAGCCCGCATTCATCGCTGAAGGCCTGTCACTCTACTTCGTTTAAGACATGTAAAAGACGATCATTGCCGGCTTTGCGCCGGCAATGCTCATTCTCCCCATCGCGCTAGCAGATCCTGCTCTATCCCCAGCTGATTGAGGATACGTGCAACGACAAAGTCCACCATGTCGTCAACCGACTCAGGCTTGTGATAGAAACCCGGACTCGCCGGCAGTATCACCGCTCCCATCTGACTCAGCTTCAGCATATTTTCCAGATGCACTGTCGAGTAAGGCGCTTCACGCGGTACCAGAATAAGCTGGCGGCGCTCCTTCAGCGCGACGTCGGCAGCACGCTCGATCAAATTATTGCTGGCACCCGTGGCAATGGCTGACAGGCAACCGGTTGAACAGGGGCAAACGACCATTGCACTGGGCGCTCCAGAACCCGATGCCACCGGCGCCATCCAGTCCTGTTTGCCAAATACTCGGATCTGGCCCTCGCGCGCAGAAAAAAGCGCGGTCAGAAACGCTTCCAGTGCCTGGGGTTTTGGTGGCAATTTCAGATCCGTTTCGGTGGCTGCAACCAACTGAGCTGCCTGTGAAATCAAAAAATAGACATCGACATCCGCTTTAACCAGACACTCAAGCAATCGCAGCGCATATTGCGAGCCGGACGCGCCGGTTACCGCCAGGGTCACCCGACGATTATCCATGGGTCACCTCCAGCAGATTGAGCATCCGTTGATGAATGCCGGCGAAACCGCCATTACTCATGATTACGATACGCGTTCCGGCAGATGCCTTGGCCAGCACCGTTTCTATAATCCGGTCGATATCAGTTTCAATCCGCGCCGGCACAGGGCTAGCGTCCACGACAGACTGCAATGACCAGTCCAGCCCCGGGGGTTGAAACCAGATAACCTCAGTTGCACTGGCGACGCTGGCCGCCAGTGCTGACGCATGGCTACCCAGACGCATGGTATTGGAACGCGGCTCGATGATGGCAATCAGTGGCGCCTCACCAATGCCGGCGCGTAAACCGGCGAGCGTGGTAGCAATAGCCGTGGGATGATGGGCGAAATCGTCATAGAGACTCACCCCCCCCAGGGTACCGAGCAACTCCATTCTCCGCTTGGCATTGCGAAACTCAGCAAGCGCAGCAATGCCTATACTCGGAACAACACCCACATGCCTCGCCGCTGCTAACGCTGACAAGGCGTTGGCCACACTATGCGCGCCAGTCTGCGACCACTGCGCCACGCCCTGCAGCACACCACCCAGCCAGACTTCAAACCGGGAGCCGTCTGCTGCCAGCAATCGTGCCTGCCAATCGCCCTCACCGCCAGTGGTTTGCCGAGGGGTCCAGCAACCCATGTTAATGACGCGTTGCAAAGCCGCATCGCCTTGGGGATGAACGATCAGACCGCTGGACGGAATGGTGCGGACCAGATGGTGAAACTGCCTCTCTATGGCCGCCAGATCAGGGAATATGTCGGCATGATCATATTCCAGATTATTCAGAATCGCGGTACGTGGACGGTAGTGCACAAATTTGGAGCGTTTATCGAAAAAGGCACTGTCATATTCGTCGGCCTCGACCACAAAAAAAGGGGTGTCGCCAAGTCGTGCGGAAATACCGAAGTTCTGTGGCACACCACCAATAAGAAATCCGGGCGCCATGCCGGCATACTCGAGTATCCAGGCCAGCAGGCTGGACGTTGTGGTCTTGCCATGGGTGCCAGCAACGGCCAGCACCCAGCGATCCGGGAGCACATGGCTCGCTAGCCATTCAGGGCCGGAGACATAGGGCAGACCCTGATCCAGAACGTATTCCACCGCGGGATTGCCCCGCGACATCGCGTTACCGACTATGACCAGGTCGGGCACGGGCTGCAGATGCTCGGGGCTATAGCCTTCGAGAAGTTTGATGCCCTGCGCCTCCAACTGGGTGCTCATCGGCGGATAGACATTGGCGTCGCTGCCAGTGACCTGATGGCCAAGCTCGCGTGCCAGCAGCGCCAGAGAACCCATAAACGTGCCGCAAATACCAAGAATATGCAGATGCATTGTAGCGCCCTGATCCAAGCTGAAATGAATTCGAGGATGGTATCACGCGCTATTGTCCTGCGCTGCCATCCGCCGGCCGGCGATGCAAACAGACATACTTTCAGCTACTATTGCGCGCCACATGATGCCGCGCGCATCCATTTCAGGCCATCATCTTAATCCACGGAGTCTGCATGACCGTCAAGAATGCCTTCTACGCACAATCCGGCGGCGTAACCGCCGTTATCAACGCCTCCGCCGCAGGTGTTATCGAAACGGCCCGCCAGCACCCGGATCGAATCGGAAAGGTATTCGCCGGCCATAACGGCATCATTGGCGCACTGACCGAAGATCTCATCGACACCAGCCTCGAATCTGCCGAGCACATTTCTGCGTTGCGTCACACTCCCTCTGGCGCTTTCGGCTCCTGCCGCTACAAGCTCAAGAGTCTGGAGGCCAACCGCGCCGAGTATGAGCGCCTGATCGAAGTCTTCCGTGCCCACGATATTGGCTACTTCTTCTATAACGGCGGCGGCGACTCAGCAGATACCTGCCTCAAGGTATCTCAACTTGCTGAAACCATGGGTTATCCGATTCAGGCCATTCACGTACCCAAAACGGTCGATAACGACTTACCTATCACCGATTGCTGCCCAGGCTTCGGCTCTGTCGCCAAGTACGTCGCCACCTCTATCCGCGAAGCAGGATTTGACGTTGCATCCATGGCCGCGACCTCGACCAAGGTATTCATTCTCGAGGTCATGGGCCGTCACGCCGGCTGGATCACCGCCGCCTGCGGACTAGCTAGCGAAAGCGAAGGACAGCCACCGCATATCCTTTTGTTCCCGGAGATTCGCTTCGACCAGGAAGTTTTCCTCGCACGGGTCGAAGAATGTGTAGGGACTTACGGATACTGCGTTATTGGTGTATCCGAGGGTATCAAAAATAGTGATGGCAAATTCCTCTCCGAGACAGGGCTCACCGATGCCTTCGGACATGCTCAACTTGGCGGCGTTGCGCCAACCGTGGCTAATCTGGTGAAAGACCGGCTGGGCTATAAATACCATTGGGCAGTCGCCGACTACCTGCAGCGCTCGGCGCGCCACCTCGCCTCAGCGGTCGATGTCGAGCAAGCCTATGCATTGGGTCAGGCGGCCGTGCGCATAGCCCTTGAGGGCAAGAACGCCATCATGCCAGCCATTCGCCGGCTTCAGGACACCCCTTACAAGTGGGACATCATTGAGGCTCCCTTAAAGGATGTGGCCAACGTCGAGAAGTTCATGCCGCGCGAATTCATTACGGCTGACGGATTCCATATCACTGACGAATGCCGTCGGTATCTGTCGCCGCTAATCCAGGGTGAGGATTACCCGCCGTTCGCCAATGGCCTGCCTTCCTACGTCCAACTGAACAACCACAAAGTCGAACGCAAATTACCGGAATTCAAGATCTAGCAACACGACTGCCCCGTTAACGTCATCCTGCAAGGGCCCGACCCTGTCAAAATGGCATTGATATCCGATTGAAGATTCCCGGACTTTGGGGCAGGATATTCGCAACCGACTCGTTGGCAGCGATGAGCCACAAATTGACACATTATGGAAACCACGTATGCGCATAGTGCAGGCAGATACCAGCCGGCTGGACGAAATCACGCCGCTGTTCATCAAGTACCGCGAATTCTATGGCCAACTGCCCAAGCCCGAAGCATCCCGACGTTTCCTGGAAGACCGCCTGAAAAACGATCAGGCGATCATTCTCTTGGGCGAAGACGAGGAAACCAGAAAAGTAATGGGATTTTGCCAGTTCATTCCCAGTTTCTCAGCACTTACTCTGTCACCTACCTGGGTTCTCAAGGGCGTCTATGTGGTCGAAGAGGCCCGTCGCCAGCTAGTGGCCGACAAGCTGATCAACCATGCCAAGTCCATGGCGCGGGCTCAGGGAATCAAGCGCATGACGGTCATGACCGGCGAAAGCAATCACACCGCACATGGTCTGTATCGGTCTCTGGGTTTCTCCGCAGACTCGGAATTTAACTACTTCGCTCTCAAGCTCTGATCCAGACGAGGCTTGCTTTTATTCTCGCCGACGCCCGTGGAGGGCAGGCAGCGAGGATCGCCAACTTGCTTATAAGACTATCGTTTTAGATGTTTTCTGCGCTTATTGCTTGGTATCCCCTGACGCAGCCTCTATAATCTCGCCCAGAATTTTTCAATCATGCCCGAATCAGGTAACCCATGAGCTACGACCAGATCCCCGCAGGCAAAGATATTCCCAACGACATATATGTCGTCATCGAAATCCCGGCTAATCATGCGCCGATCAAGTACGAGATCGACAAGGACAGCAATACCCTGTTCGTTGACCGCTTCATGGCGACCCCGATGTTCTATCCGGCCAACTATGGGTTTATCCCCAACACCCTGGCCGACGACGGCGACCCGCTGGATGTGCTGGTGGTAACGCCCCATCCAGTATCACCCGGGGCAGTGATTCGCTGCCGCCCGGTGGGCGTGTTGCACATGACAGACGACGGTGGCGGTGACGCCAAGCTGATAGCGGTGCCTCACGACAAGCTAAGCGCAATGTATCGCGACATTAAAGAACACACGGATCTGCCGGAGCTGCTTATGCAGCAGATCCAGCATTTCTTCGAGAATTACAAGGATCTGGAACCCGGTAAATGGGTCAAGATCGACCGCTGGGGTGACTCTGATGAAGCCCGCGCGGAAATAGTTAAGGCAGTAAACGCTTACCAAAAATAAGTGTTTTGCCCCATTAAAAGCCGGCCACAAGCTGGCTTTTTTAATGCCTGAAATTTAGATCTTCTGGCAGAATGCGACAACCAAGGAGCAATTCCGGCATGGCAGATCGCTACTTCGACGAGATGGGCGCACATTTTGCCCGCAAGATTTACGCCGGCCCCAAAGGCGCCGTGCGGTTGGCCGTGCTGACACGCGACCTTGAAGAGTGGCTGCCGACAATCTGTCATGCAGACCAGTCGTTGCGTGTACTCGACGCTGGAGCGGGCCTGGGTCACATGAGTGAGTGGCTGATAGGCCAAGGCCATAGACTGACCCTGGCGGACCCGTCTGCAGAGATGATTGATGCCGCCAAGGAGCGCCTGGATGCAAGACCCTCCGCGTATCCAGTCACTTATTTGCAAAGCCCGCTCCAGGCGCTGCCCGCTCTTGGCGAGACGTACGACCTGGTGATTTGTCATGCTGTGCTGGAGTGGCTAGAGGATCCCGCAGAGGCCATTGGCGTTCTGCGTAAACTCTGCAATCCTGGCGCAGGCGTCTCACTGGCGTTCTACAATCGTGATGCGCTGGTTTACAAAAACCTGATCAAAGGCCAATTCCGCAAACTGGCAAAAAACCAGTTGGCCGGCAGCAAGCGCAGTCTGACGCCACAGCAGCCGCTCGATCCTGCGCTCGTCGCCAAGTGGGTTATGCACAGTGGCTTTGAGTGTCACGGCAAAAGTGGGATACGCGTTTTCTACGATTACATGCCGCCTGAATTCCAGTCCCAGGTTCAGCCCGAGGAAGTAATAGAGCAAGAACTGCTATACAGCCGCCACCCGGCGTATCTGAATCTGGGCCGCTACCTGCATTGGTGGTTGCGGTTAGAGGATACTCACGACTCGCCCTAACCACGAACCACGCAGTTACGCCCGCTCTGCTTGGCCATGTACAAAGCGCGGTCAGCTTGGTCAATCAGGTGCAGGCCGGTATCGATCTCATCTGGCTTGGCAAGCGCCGTACCGAGACTGATAGTGACGTTCAGCTGCCCCGCAACCAGATCGAAAGGCTTGCTGGCTATAGCCTCGCGCACCCGCTCACCGATTGCATCCAGCTGATCGTGAGAGCTCACCAGCGCCAATACCCCCAACTCTTCACCGCCCATGCGCAATGCCAGATCATCTGGTCGGATGGCCGCAACCAGTCGTTGCCCGACCTCGACGAGCACCTCATCACCGACACCGTGACCATGCTCATCGTTGATTTTCTTAAAGTAATCCAGATCGCCATATATAAATCCGACAAGCAGACCATCACGCTCGGCCCGGCCGATGTAAGCGTGCAGCATCTGCTGTAAACCTTCGCGATTGATAAGTTGGGTCAAGGGATCCAGCAAGGCGCGTCGCTGAGCCCAATCAAGTTGAATCAACAGTTGTTTGTGCTGCAGGCGTAACATATGGGCCTCAAAGAGCCCTTCAATAAGACGGGCAAAGTCCTGCATACTCTGTCGGTGCTCGACGGACAGGGTGTTAGGCTGGTCATCGAACATGCAGAAAGTGCCGATTCGACTGCCACCCGGTGCATGCAAAGCTATACCAGCATAAAAACGGACCTGAAGATCTCCCGTCACCAGCGGATTATCCGCAAAGCGCTCATCAGTCTGGGTATTGGGTACTTCCAGAATAGCGTCACTGTGGATCACATGACCGCAGAAGGAAGTATTTCGCTGCAATTCCGGCATGGTGATCCCTCTGCGACCTTTAAACCAATTCCGTTGATTGTCAATCAGGGTCACCAGAACAACGCGGGTACCGAAGAGTTTTTGCGCCAAACGCAACAGCCCATCTATCTGCGGATCAGGACCGGTATCGAGCAGATTCAGCGCCTCAAGATCAGACTGGCGTTGCACTTCATCCAAAGGTAAGGTCGGCTCTAGCATCATGGTCCTCCCACAAAAAAGTTAAGCAAAAAGTAACAGTCCGGAATTACTCTTTGTGCATACCGGCGGAAATCTGTGGTCATATGGCCCATCAGCCACCCCCGCCTTTCACCTTGTAACCCTGTTCAATAAGCCAATCGCAGATTAGCTCTCGATGATCACCCTGGATCTCGATCACGCCTTCCTTTACTGCACCACCACAGCCACAGCGATTCTTGAGGCTTTTTGCCACAACCTTCAACTCTTCAGCAGAAATCTGCAGTCCGCCAACCGTGGTCACTGTCTTGCCTCCACGCCCCTTGGTTTCACGCCGCACGCGTGCAATACCGTCACCCTCGGGGGGCGCAGGCGATCTGCATGTACAGGCCGATATGGACTGACGACATACAGGGCAGGTGCGTCCGGTTTCAGTTGAATAGACTAGGCCGCCCAGAGTGGCCATGCCTTTGGCTGATTTGGCCATCATGAGTCCGTCAGTAAATTGGTGTTTCGGAGGCTTTGGGGGCGGTAAATGCACTATCAATCACTGGCACAATCCGACAACAGCATCCCGAGAGCCTGGAGAGAATCCGGCGCGTAGCACTCGTCCTCTCGCTGCCATGGCTGGTGCGGGTCTACCCAGCGTACCGCAACGACCTCTTCTGGCTGAAGGCTGAGAAGACCATCCCAGGTGCAACTGAATACGCTCCCCCAAAGCCGGCTTTCGGAAGACTGATAAAAAAAGCGGAAGTGCGATTTCAGTTCAACGCCGTTCACCCCCAGCTCTTCCCACAGCTCACGAGTCGCACCTTCAAGATAGGTCTCTCCTGCCGCCACCACACCGCCAGCTGCAACATCCCAAGCGCCAGGGTAAAGACGCTTGTGCGCAGCGCGCTGGTGTACGCAAAGCTGGCCTGTACTATTGAAAACAAAGATGAACGAGCAACGAGGGATGAGTCTTTGGCGCTGCATGCTGCCTCGCGCAGTAACCCCCAGCGGCTGGTCAGCTTCGTCCACATAGATAACCAGCTCCGCCGCGGACGCTGCCAGATAGGCTTCTATTTCCGGCCCCATCAATCTCAACCCTGCTCCATAAGGCGCCGGAGATCAATAAGCGCGGCATTGGCCCGCGACAGGTAGTTGGCCATGACCAGCGAGTGATTGGCCAACAGACCAAACCCACCGCCGTTTAGAACCATGGGGCTCCACAAAGGCTCCTGAGTTGCTTCAAGCTCACGAATGATCTGCTGGAGGCTCGCCTGCGCGTTCTTCTTGGCAATAATATCGGCAAAATCCACTTCTACCGCCCTGAGTAAGTACACCAGAGCCCAAGCGCTGCCTCGAGCTTCGTAGAATACGTCGTCAATTTCAAGCCAAGGGGTCTGCTCACGGGGCCGGCTACCGTCTGTCACCGGTGCCTGCCCAACACTGGCAGACAACCCTTGAGACAAGGACCCCAGCCGAGTACTGACATCTCCGAGCCAACTGCCAAGATTATCGGCACGCGCATAAAAATCGGCGTCCCCGGTACGCAAGCGGCCAGCATAGGCGTTAAGCGCCTTTAACCCGTCACTGTACTCGCTCTCTGTGGCTGGCATGATCCAGCTTTTGTTATCAAAGTGGAAAAGTGGCTCGGCTCGAGCCAGGTCCTCATCCTCGGCGGATTGGGACTGCGAGCGCGCCATATCCCGTCGCATCGCCCGGGTGATGTCGCGAATCTGCACCAGCACACCAAACTCCCAGTGCGGCATATTGTCCAGCCAGACTCCGGGCGGCATTACGTCGTTGCTCAAATAACCACCGGGTTTGTTCAGTAGGGTCGACATCAGCGATTCGACCGTCGCCACGGTCGCCGCACCTTCGACCGCTTCTGACTGGGACAATACGGCTGGAGCCAAGGGCGTGATACCTGGCGCTCGGCTCCAGTACCACCCAACGAGCACGCACAGCACCAGATAGACCAATAGCAAGCCTAGCAGGGTCTTGGCTAACACAGTTTTACCCGGCCCTTCACTCAACCTGCTCCCGGAGGCTGCAGTGGATTTGGTGCCGAACGCGCCCTTTCCAAACTTCATGTATTGACTCCTATAAACGACTCAACTTTGAGCATACCACTCCCATCAGCCAAGCACACTTTGCCGCAGCTCGCCGAGAGTTTCAAAAAACACCCTGCTGCGCTTGCGGAGAACCTACGCATCCTCGAAGAAGGCCTGACCACGGCGCCTCAGTGCGACATAAAGAAACAGCGCGTTGCAAAACCACGAATACCACGTGCCTTTAAGGCATTTTGTCACTCGGCAATCGATGATTCAGCGTTTATGATGGTCTTTTCACTATTGGCTCGGATCATTCATTTTGCTGTCACGCCTACTCCTGATGCTTTGCTTGCTCACTCCTGGTCTGGTCTCGGGAGGGCTACTCGACAACTCGACCTCAGCGCCCGACATGCTTCAGGGCAGCGCCGGACAAACCAATTTTCTGCCTGTAAACGAAGCATTCAGACCCGGCGTAGTTGGGCTAGCCGGACAGGAAATTCGTATACGATTCGAGATAACCCCTGAGTATTATCTTTATCGTCATCGACTCGGCTTCGCCCTGACCGGCAAGGGTGCCTCAGTAGCTGACTTCCCACTGCCCGACGGGCAGGATCGGCATGATGAATTCTTCGGCGACGTAGAGGTGTATTACGACAGCCTAGAGGTCGCCATCAATCTGAGTGGAACTCTAGAGCCAGAGCAGCAGCTGAAAGTGGATTTTCAGGGCTGTGCCGACGCAGGTCTGTGTTACCCGCCGGAAACTGTCACCCTGGCCTTGCCTGGAAACCCTGCGGCAGCAACCGGCATCCAGAATACCGACAGGGGCGCCGACACTTCCAGAAGCACGATCGCTCTGGCGCTGCTGCTTTTTTTTCTTGCCGGCCTTGGGCTGACCTTTACCCCCTGCGTACTGCCCATGCTGCCCATCCTCAGCAGCCTAGTGGTTGGCCGCTCCGATATAGACAGGCCGCGGGCAGTCATACTTGCTGGCAGCTATGTGCTGGGCATGGCGCTGACCTTTGCTACCGTAGGGGCGCTGATCGGCCTGTTCGGTGCCGCGATGAACATCCAGGCACGCCTGCAGTCACCCTGGGTTTTGATTACCTTCGCTCTGTTCTTTGCCTTTTTCGCTCTGGCCATGTTCGGCCTGTTCGACTTGCGCCTGCCCGCCTTTCTGCGCGAACCGCTGGAACGACTGGGTAGTCGCACCCGGGGAGGGTCAATATCGGGCGCCGCGGTAATGGGCTCACTTTCATCGCTGGTTGTCTCTCCCTGCATTTCGGCCCCCCTGGCCGGCGCCTTGGTATATATCAGTACCACCGGTGATGCTGTTGGCGGAGCGGCGCGACTGTTCGCACTGGCTATGGGCATGGGCGTACCCCTGTTGCTAATCGCTGTATTTGGCAACGCATTTCTGCCGCGCTCGGGCCCCTGGCTTGAAAAAGTTAAGCAACTCTTCGGTTTCGGCCTGCTCGGGGTAGCCATTTGGCTACTTGAACGACTGCTCCCAGGCCCCGTCAGTCTCGCCATGTGGGCAGCTCTGGCCGCGGGCCTGGCAGTTCAGATGGGGCTGTTCCAAGCGTCCGGACAAAACGCAGCCAGTAAACTAGCCCGTGTAGTGGCCTTGCTCGCAGCCATCTACTCAGCAGCTGCCCTGATCGGCGCCTTGGCCGGCGGCGCTGACCCGCTGCGCCCGCTGGCCCCGCTGACGGCCTCAGTGCAAAACCAGAGAATCTCTGACGGAGATTTTTTTACTCAGGTCGATAATCAGTCCGCAATCAATACGCGGTTGGCCCGCGCAAAAACATTAAACCGGCCAGCGATAATCGAGCTGTATGCCGATTGGTGCATAAGTTGCAAGGTCATCGAACGTCAGGTTTTGAGTAATGATCGCGTGCGCCAGGAGCTAGAAGGCTTTGAGCGGATCAAGCTGGACGTAACAGATAACACACCTGATCAGCGCCAGTGGCTGACGGACAAAGGTCTGTTCGGCCCTCCCGCTTTCCTGTTCTTCTCTGCTGAGGGAGCAGAGCTTGAGAATCTTCGCATTCAAGGAGAAATCGACCTCGAAGGATTTATGCAGCGCGTATCAGAAATTGTCATCGAGTAATCTATACTCATCTGCAGCAATCATGCTGGCATCTGGTGGCAACCGAGCGATTCTGGACAGCCTGCGCAGTTTCCGGCAGACTTCTACTCATGACCTGCTGGTCAGCTTCTATTAACTGCCCGTGGATCAATAATAATGGCGAGCATTCTGGTACTCAATGGCCCCAATCTGAATCTTCTCGGCACCCGAGAGCCAGGGGTCTATGGCGTCGCCACGCTTGAGCAAATAGTGCATACACTGCGCGAGCATGCCGAAAGCAGAGGCCATCATCTGCTAAGCCTGCAAAGCAATGCCGAGCACGAATTGATCGAACGTATTCATGGGGCCAGGGATGAAGCGATCGATTTTATTCTGATCAATCCTGCTGCATTTACTCACACCAGTGTCGCAATACGTGACGCATTGCTGGCTGTGTGCATCCCATTTATAGAAGTGCATCTATCGAACGTGCATAAACGAGAGCCCTTCCGTCACCATTCCTACTTCTCTGACGTAGCGGTGGGCGTGATTTGTGGGCTTGGCGCAAAGGGCTATGAACTGGCTCTCGATGCCGCGATAGACCTGATAGAAAAAACCGAACAAGACTAAAACTGCTCTGGAGTGCAAGCACCAATGGATATCCGCAAAGTAAAAAAACTGATCGAGCTTCTGGAAGAATCCGGTATCGACGAGCTGGAAATACATGAAGGCGAAGAATCGGTAAGGATCAGCCGCCACAGCAAACAAATTGCCCAACCCCAATATTATCCTCAGCCAGCACCTGCGCCCGTAACAGCTGCTGCACCTGTTGCGCCTGCCTCGCTAGTCGAAGCACCTGTGGCTGAGCCCTCCGGCCATTTGGTCCGCTCGCCTATGGTCGGCACTTTCTACCGTTCGCCCTCACCTGCAGCCGGACCCTTCGTCGAAGTAGGGCACAGCGTTAAGGTCGGTGATGTGTTGTGCATTGTCGAAGCAATGAAGATGATGAATCATATCGAAGCTGACAAGAGTGGTGTAGTTCAAGCGATCCTGGCAGATGATGGCCAGCCTGTGGAATTCGATCAACCCATGTTCAGCATCTCCTGAGCCCGAACCGGAGCCATCGATGCAAAAAGTCCTTATAGCTAACCGCGGTGAAATTGCCCTGCGTGTCATTCGCGCCTGCAAGGAACTGGGGTTGAAGACCGTCGCCGTGCACTCCACTGCAGACCGTGAACTCATGCACCTGGCGCTGGCCGACGAGACCGTCTGTATTGGTCCAGCCAACGCCACGGAATCCTACCTGAACATACCGGCGATTATCAGCGCGGCCGAAGTGACAGGCGCGGATGGAATCCATCCCGGCTATGGATTTCTGGCAGAGAACGCCGACTTTGCCGAACAAATTGAACGGTCCGGCTTCACCTTCATTGGGCCCAGCGCCGATGTAATTCGACTAATGGGCGACAAGGTCTCGGCTATTGCCGCGATGGTTGCGGCTGGTGTACCCACAGTGCCCGGCTCCGACGGCCCTCTGCCCGAAGACGAAACCGAGTGCCTGACCATCGGCCGACGCGTCGGTTATCCGGTGATTATCAAGGCCTCAGGTGGCGGCGGCGGACGAGGCATGCGCGTTGTGCATGAAGAGTCCGAGCTGATCAAGTCAATCGCCCTGACCCGCACGGAAGCCGGCGCTGCGTTCGGCAACCCGGTCGTCTACCTGGAAAAGTTTCTAACCAATCCGCGACACGTTGAAGTTCAGATACTCTCCGATGGCCAAGGTCATGCGGTTCACCTTGGCGATCGCGACTGCTCACTGCAGCGTCGTCACCAAAAAATTATTGAGGAAGCGCCTGCGCCAGGCATCGACGAGAAAGCCCGTGCCATGGTTCAGGCTCGCTGCGTCAAAGCCTGTATCGAAATGGGATATCGCGGGGCTGGCACCTTCGAATTTCTCTACGAGAATGGCGAATTCTTCTTCATTGAAATGAACACCCGGGTACAGGTCGAGCACCCAGTTTCCGAGATGGTCACCGGAATCGATATCGTCAAGGAGCAGATTCTAGTCGCATCTGGTCAGCCCCTGAGCATCACTCAGGACGATGTAGTCATACGCGGTCATGCCATCGAGTGCCGGATTAACGCAGAAGACCCAAAAACTTTCATGCCCAGCCCTGGCACCGTTACCTTTTTCCATGCACCGGGCGGCAACGGGGTACGCGTCGATTCGCATCTGTACAGTGGTTACAAAGTGCCACCGAACTATGATTCGCTGGTTGGCAAGCTGATCACTTACGGTGCCACCCGCGATGAAGCTCTGGCACGCATGCGCAATGCACTGGATGAACTGGTGGTGGACGGCATAAAAACCAATACCCCACTACACCGCGAACTCGTGCGCGATGAGGGTTTCTGCAAAGGGGGCGTGAACATTCATTACCTTGAGCACAAACTGGGAATCAAATAGCCCAACGCCACCGGTACTTTGATCAAGGGAGCGGCTAGGCCGCTCCTTCTTTTTTGTCGTCCGACGCTTTCTGAAGGAATTCCCATGCCCTGGCTACAACTGCGCCTTGCCATCACTCCCGAGCAAGCCGACCCGCTGGAAGACACACTACTAGCGCTCGGAGCGGTATCAGTTACCTTCATGGATGCCGAAGACCAGCCGATTTTTGAACCCGACCTGGGCACCACTCCACTCTGGTCACATACCCATCTGCTTGCATTGTTTGAAGCCGATACAAACCAAACCGAGCTGCTCGCCTCACTAAAATATCAATGGCCGGGGGAATTGCCGAAGCACGAAATCGAAGAGATTGCCGATCAGGATTGGGAGCGCAGCTGGATGGAGCACTTTCAGCCAATGCGCTTTGGCCAACGATTGTGGATTGTTCCGAGCTGGCATATCGCTCCCGAACCCGATGCAGTCAATCTGCTGCTTGATCCCGGGCTGGCATTTGGTACTGGAACGCATCCCACCACGGCTCTGTGTCTGGAATGGTTAGATGGTCAAGCATTACAGGGGCAGCAATTGATCGACTTCGGTTGTGGCTCGGGCATTCTGGCGATCGCTGCATTACTGCTTGGCGCCCAGCAAGTCGTCGGCACTGATATCGATACTCAAGCGCTCGAAGCCTCCCGCGATAACGCCCAACGCAACCAGGTCGCGGACACACGTTTTGCCCTTTATCTGCCTGAGGATATGCCGCAACAGCCGGCTGATGTGTTGGTCGCCAATATACTGGCCGGCCCTTTGGTCAAGCTGGCACCGCAATTAACTGCCCTGGTGAAACCCGGCGGCCTGATTGCGCTTTCAGGCATACTGGCAGAACAGGCCGATGAGGTATTGGCTGCCTACAGCGAGGATTTTCTGCTCGATCCAGTGATCGAGCGCGATGGTTGGATTCGAATCAGTGGAAGACGATGCTTGGCGGCCTGATCCGCTTCACGGCACAATATAGCCCTTTGCGGCTTTCATGACGGCACAGGATTACCGGTTACCCATGAGCGAATTGCTGGTAGCACAATGCCCTTTCTGCCAGACGCGTTTCCGTCTGTCGCAGGAGCATCTGCAGGCAGCAGCTGGCAACGTCCGTTGTGGCGCCTGCCTGAAAGTATTCAATGCCACCCTGACGGTGAACTCCGCCGCGGAACCTAGCGACGCACAGCCTACTCAACCGACGATACCGCCGCTTACGCAACCTGCATATGCATTAGCAGATAGCCAGAGTACCTTGTGGATTCACGACGATCTGGAACTCGATAACCTAGATCTCGAAGCGCTCGGACTGGATGAGTCAATTCTTGAAGAAATCAATCCGACCGTTCGTTTGAACGACGTACTCCCTGACCCACCGACGCAGGTTAATACCACACCCAGTTCAACTTTAGCGTCTGAATCGCGGGATAGCACCGGAGCGGCAGAATGGCCTGATTTCGAAGCGCAAGACCCGGATAATCAGCTCAGTCAAACCGATGACGGAGCAGGCAGCGATCCGTGGGGGCTGCTTGATAATGCACCCACTGAGCCCCAGCCGGAAAAAGCACACCAAGCGCCAGATACTCACCCAATCGAAAGCGAGAGCAGTGAGAACGTGGTTGACGACCTGGACCTTCACGAAGATTTCCTGACTTCACCCATCGCACGCGATTTCAAAATCATAGAGTCCCAGGAACAAAACCAGTCAAAGGACACGGATGCCCATACCGCTCACTCCGCTAGGGACAACAACATCTTTCTGCAGGGTCGTCCCCCCGGTGCGCCGTGGGTCACCCCTTTCACCGCGGAGGAGCGCCCGCGCAAGGCAAACATTGATGCACCTGAACGTCCGGAACCCCAGATCGGTGAGCGGGTGGAGCTTCCTGACCTGATAGCCGAGCCAGTTGTTTTGTACAGACAACCCCGAATTCGACGCAGCCGTTATGGGCCACTGTGGATACTACTAAGCGTCATCGCGTTGTTGGGACTGCCGGCACAGGCGCTGTATTATAATTTCAGCACCCTGGCCCATAACGAGAATAGCCGACCCTATCTGGAGAATCTGTGTTTGCTGACAGGGTGTGCGTTACCACCCAGGGTCAATATCGAGCTGATACGCAGCAGTAACTTGATGGTAAGAGCCCACCAGGAATATCCCAACGCCCTGGCCATTGACGTTATTTTGTATAACCGCGCCGAGTTTGCCCAGCCCTTTCCGGTCTTACGCATGACCTTCAATGACACCCGTGGACGGGAATTACTCAACAAGCATTTCCGGCCTGATGAGTATTTAGGTGGTGAGCTGGCGGGTGCTACTTTGATGCCACCACAGACACCTGTGCATGTAGCCCTCGACATGCTGGACCCCGGGCCGGAGGCAGCAGGGTACCAGTTGGATTTTCTCAGCCCCTGACGCCAAGAGTACATCTGTTCAAAATTCATCCAATCCAGTCTTTATATGGTCATCTGGAGCGGGTATCATTAGTGCCCTTTTCGCGCAAAATGAACAGTGCCGCGACAAGTCAGCCTCCAGGGCAGGTCCCAGGCACACCATCAATGAGCCGACAGTACAGGGATGGATACAGCTTTGATCCAAATCGGGCCTTACCGACTGGCCAACCAAGTGATACTCGCGCCGATGGCGGGCGTCACCGATCTTCCCTTCCGGCAATTATGCAGGACCCTGGGGGCGGGTCTGGTTGTATCCGAGATGGTAACCAGTGATATTCGTCTGTGGAACAGCCGCAAATCACGCAACCGTCTCGACCACCGAGGGGAAGGCGAACCACGCTCGGTCCAGATTGCCGGCGGCGACCCCCAGATGATGGCTGAAGCAGCCCGTATGAATGAGCAACTTGGGGCCCAGATCATTGACATTAATATGGGTTGTCCAGCAAAGAAGGTGTGTAACAAGGCTGCCGGTTCGGCCCTGATGCGCGACGAGATGCTGGTCGCTGAGATTCTGGAGGCCGTCGTCAGCGCAGTGACGCTGCCAGTCACGCTAAAAATCCGCACTGGCTGGTGTGCAGAATCACGCAACGGATTGAAGATAGCCCGCATCGCCGAAGAATCAGGCATTCAGGCTCTTGCCGTGCATGGGCGTACACGCAACCAGCTGTATACCGGCCACGCCGAATACGACACCATCGCCGCCATCAAGCAGCAGGCAGGCATTCCAATTTTCGCCAATGGTGATATCAATACGCCCCAGAAAGCCCGGACAGTTCTCGATTACACGGGAGCAGATGCAGTAATGATCGGTCGCGCAGCACAGGGTCGACCCTGGATATTTCGCGAGATAGACCATTATCTTCAACATGGCGAAGTGCTGGCACCGCCACCACTGGAGTGGCAGCAGGAAACGCTGCTCACGCATCTGGATGCGCTGCACCATTTTTACGGCGAACATCAGGGCGTGCGCATAGCGCGCAAGCACGTGGGATGGTATTTACAGACCTTGCCCGGTGCTGATGATTTTCGTCGTACTTTCAACCGAATAGAATGTCCGGCGCAACAGCGCCAGAATATCCGAACTTTTTTTACCCGCTTGCTGGAAGGAGACCTTGCGGCATGAGCCTAGTGAATGCATTAGCGATAAATGGACTGGAAACCGTGAGCGACACCCCTCAAGAAAGTGCCTTTATCGAACCCCCGGATAAGCTCAGTCAGAGCAGCCGAACCTTGCGCAACAGCGTTGAACAGGCGCTGAAGAATTATTTCGAACATCTCGATGGCCAGGACGTCACTGATGTATACGACATGGTACTTTGCGAAGTGGAAGCGCCTCTGCTCGAAAGTGTGATGCAACACGTGAAAGGTAATCAGACTCGGGCCTCCGAGATACTGGGCCTTAATCGCGGCACCTTGCGCAAAAAACTCAAGCAGTACGGGCTTCTATAAAGCAACCGGCTGCTGCTCGAGGCGACATCCCGGCCTGCACTGCTGTTTATCGGGCGTCGCTGTTTCTCAATTGACCATGACTGGAAGCCCCATGACCGACCACACCATCCGCCTGCCAATTCGTCGCGCGCTTATCAGCGTTTCCGACAAGACCGGAATCGTCGATTTTGCCCGCGAACTGAGCGTCCGGGGCATCGAAATTCTGTCCACTGGCGGCACCTTCAAACTCCTGCGTGATGAGGGTCTGGCTGCCGTCGAGGTGGCTGACTACACCGGCTTTCCGGAGATGATGGACGGCCGGGTCAAAACACTGCACCCAAAGATCCATGGCGGCATCCTCGGCCGTCGGGCCATTGATGGCGACGTTATGGAGAAACATGGCATCCAGCCGATCGACATGGTTGTGGTCAACCTGTATCCCTTCGCGGCCACCGTTGCCAAGCCCGGATGCACCCTCCCCGATGCGATCGAGAACATCGATATCGGTGGCCCAACAATGGTCCGCTCAGCGGCAAAAAATCACAAGGATGTTACTATTGTTGTCAACACATCCGATTACGCCAAGGTCATCGAGGCGCTGCAAGCAGGCGGCCTGACCTATGCCCAGCGCTTTGATCTGGCGCTGAAGGCTTTTGAGCATACCGCTGCCTATGACGGCATGATTGCCAATTATCTGGGCACCATTGATCAGCGGCGCGACACCTTGAGCACTGACAACCGCACCAGTTTTCCCCGCACATTCAACAGCCAGTTTATTAAGGCCCAGGACATGCGCTACGGTGAAAATCCCCATCAGGCCGCCGCCTTCTATCGCGAAGCAGCACCGGCGGATGCCTGCATTGCCACTGCAGTGCAGTTGCAGGGCAAGGCCCTGTCGTACAACAACGTCGCCGACACCGACGCCGCACTGGAGTGCGTCAAGAGTTTCAGCAAGCCAGCCTGCGTTATCGTCAAACATGCCAACCCCTGCGGCGTCGCCGTCGTACCTGACGCCGAGGGTGGTATCCGCCAGGCCTACGAACTTGCCTATGCCACTGACTCGGAATCCGCCTTCGGTGGCATCATCGCTTTTAACCGCGAGCTAGATGCAGAAACCGCCAAAGCGATCGTCGAGCGGCAGTTCGTTGAGGTCATAATTGCGCCGCGCATCAGCGCCGAGGCGCGGGATATCGTCAGTGCCAAAGCCAATGTGCGCTTGCTGGAATGTGGCAACTGGACTACCGGGTCTGTGGCTGACTGGGACTTCAAGCGCGTCAATGGCGGCCTGCTGGTCCAAAGCCGCGACATCGGCATGATCAGCTCCGACGAGCTGAAAGTGGTGACGCAGCGTGCGCCGACCGAGCAGGAAATAAACGATCTGATTTTTGCCTGGAAAGTTGCCAAATACGTCAAGTCCAACGCCATTGTCTATGCCAGCCAGCGCCAGACAGTAGGCATCGGTGCCGGCCAGATGAGCCGGGTCAATTCCGCCCGCATAGCTGCAATCAAGGCTGAGCACGCGGGACTGCAAGTTAAGGGTGCAGTCATGGCGTCGGATGCGTTTTTTCCATTCCGGGACGGCATCGACAATGCAGCAGCAAATGGGATCAGCGCAGTGATCCAGCCCGGCGGATCAATGCGAGATGCTGAGGTGATCGCCGCCGCAGACGAAGCCGGCATGGCGATGGTCTTCACTGGCATGCGGCACTTCCGGCATTGAAGCCAACCACTACCCACATTTGACGAGAGAACTCCCATGAATGTACTTATTATCGGTAGTGGCGGACGCGAACATGCCTTGGCCTGGAAGGTAGCCCAGGACTCAAGAATAGACCGGGTATTCGTCGCGCCTGGCAATGCCGGTACGGCCACCGAAGCAAAATGCGAGAACGTCAACCTCGATGTTCTGGAACTGGATCGACTTGCCCATTTCGCAGAGCATAATGTTGAACTCACTATTGTCGGACCAGAAGCACCGCTGGTCGCCGGGATAGTCGATCTATTCCGTGAGCGGGGCCTCAAGTGCTTCGGTCCCAGCGCCGGCGCTGCTCAGCTGGAAGGGTCCAAAGCTTTCACCAAGGATTTTCTGGCGCGTCACCAGATTCCCACGGCGGATTATGAAACCTTCACCGAGGTCACCGCCGCGCTGGAATATCTGCGTCGCAAAGGTGCTCCGATCGTGGTCAAGGCCGATGGTCTGGCTGCAGGCAAAGGGGTCATCGTCGCAATGACGCTTGCCGAAGCAGAGGACGCCGTACGGGATATGCTTTCAGGCAACGCCTTTGGCGAGGCGGGTTCACGGGTTGTCATTGAGGAGTTTCTGCAAGGCGAAGAAGCTAGCTTTATTGTGATGGTAGATGGCGAACATGTACTACCGATGGCCACCAGCCAGGATCACAAACGGGTTGGCGACGGCGACACTGGTCCGAATACCGGTGGGATGGGCGCCTACTCACCGGCTCCCGTGGTCACTGCTGACGTTCATCAACGGGTCATGGACGAAGTGATCTGGCCAACCGTTCGAGGCATGGCGGCCGAAGGTAATGTCTATACCGGTTTCCTGTACGCAGGCCTGATGATCGACCCCGAAGGATCACCTCGAGTAATCGAGTTCAACTGCAGGTTCGGCGACCCTGAAACACAGCCGATCATGCTGCGCTTGCAATCCAGCCTGGTTGAACTGACCGAAGCGGCTCTGGCCGGTCGACTGGACGAAGTACAAGCTGCGTGGGATTCACGGCCCAGCCTCGGCGTAGTGCTTGCTGCGGGTGGCTACCCGGGAGACTATGCCAAGGGAGCTGTGATTCATGGTCTTGAGCCGTTAGGAAATGCAGAAGCTAAAATATTTCATGCCGGCACTTCGCTCGTTGATGGACAGGTCTTGACCAGCGGCGGCAGGGTACTGTGCGCGACTGCGCTGGGCGATAGCGTGCAGCAGGCGCAGAAAAATGCATATGCGCTGGCTCGCCAGGCAAACTGGGAAGGCAGCTTCTACCGCACGGATATCGGCTATCGCGCCATAGTACGAGAGCCCCGCGAAGAGTGAAAATCATGATCGATGGTGGCGTATCGCTACTGTCGGCGGCCCTTGGCACAGCTGGACATGCGCAGGGCTGACCCGCCCATACCGGCGTGCCTGGGCTTGGGTTATACTTTAATGTCGCAGATATCAACTGCCTTCCGATCGCCCATGGACAGGACGTAACCATTTTGAAGCAGACGAGTTGGTTCCTTGCCATCCTCGCAAGTCTGGCCATGGCCATGGCAAGCTGGGTTTCTGCGTCCGAAAGCAATGCCCCTGCCTACAGCACCTTCCTCGACACCCAAGGCGAGCTCTCACTTGAGGACGTCACTTCCAGCCTGTATGTCCATCGCTTCACCCCAAGTGCTACGGGACCGCTGCGGATCCCCGGCGACGGAGCCATGTGGATACAGATCTCGTTGCAGGGCGGCACAGTCCGGCAATTATTCCTTGAAAATCCATTGATTTACCGCGCAGAACTTTATCTGCTGCGCGACGCGAACCTTGTAGCTGAGTATCGTGCAGGTGCTGGTGTATCCGATCCCAAAGGGGTGATTCCCCACACGGGCTACGCGTTCACACTGGATACAGGTACAAGCGGTCAATATTTTGCCTACCTTCGCTTACTGAGCGAACGTCCTCTGGTTAGCTCGATAAACGTTGCTACCGTACAGGAAGCAGCAATGATGCTCAGTACCAGTCAGGCCTTGCGGGGCATCTTGGTCGGCCTGATACTGGCTTTGGTGCTACATGGACTCCTGCACGGCGTCGTCAGCCGCGACCCATTCCATCTGCTGATTGCACTGGCCGGACTCACGTTGTGCGCAAGCGCACTCAGTGGCATCAGCTGGATTGTTAGCGAATTTCCTGTATTGCGTGGTCGTAGCTCCATTCTCCTGCAACTCACAACCTATCCTCTCATGGCCCTCGTGCTTCTGAGTCTGCTGCCCCGGGGCAGCGTGCATATTCGAAGCGGCTTATCCCAGAGTATTGTCTTGGCTGCCTGCATGATGGGGCTGCTCATCATCATCGCCATACTTGACCCTGACAGACTTAGCCTGACCAATACCACACTGCGCCTCGGCTTACCCATGCTGACAGCCGTAGTCATGCTGTTTCTCTGGTTGCGTCATCAGCCATTCGAGAGATCATTCCTAGCTTCTATTGTCTTCATGCTAGGCAGCCTTATCGTCGAGATCCGCCCCACCGCTCACGCAATGGGTGACAGCGCCGTCATCTTTTTGCTCTGGCTTGCCCTTGTCGGCTTTGCTTGGGGCCTGCACAAACGCTTGCAGCGCCGCATTACCCAGCGTTTCGATCGCAAGCGAAACAGTGCAGCAAGCCAGGCCGAACGCCGAACCAAAGCAGAGTTTCTCGCTCGCATAAGTCATGAAATTCGTACGCCCATGAATGGCGTACTGGGCATGTCCGAACTCTTGCTCGACACCGCATTGTCAGCAAAACAGCGCGATTACGTGCAAACGATTCACGGCTCGGGTAGCGACTTGCTGAACCTGATAAACGAAATACTGGATATGTCCCGACTCGAGTCCGGTGACATGACCCTGGAGTCAGTCCAGTTTGATCTGCATGCCTTGATCAATGACTGTATGGAGACAGTGCGCAGCCGTGCTGGCAACAATACAGTCGAGCTCATCAGCTATCTCCACCCGGATGTCCCGCGTACCATTGAGAGCGATCCAACCCGACTTCGTCAGATATTGACCAACCTGCTTAACAGTTCCATGCGCTTTACTGCCCAAGGCGAGATTATGCTGGTCGTCGGGCTGGAGCATATCGGCAGCGCCACCCTGCTGCAATTTGCCGTACAGGATACTGGTAGCGCAATTCCTGACCAAGCACGCGAATCACTGCTGCGCAGCACCCTAGATACCTCTCGCCTGCTGGCACAGGTGGATCATGGAGGACACTTGGGACTGATTGTAGCCAGTCAGCTGGTACGTATGATGGGTGGCAAAATAGGGATCAAGTACGCGTCGGAGCAAGGCAACTCGATCTGGTTTGCACTTGCTGTTGAGCATCCTGGTTCCAACTCCGGGCTTGATGCTGAAGGCCGTTGCCTAGCGGAGCGACGTACGCTTATCGTCGATGACAATGCGACCTGCCGCAAGGTACTGCAAAACCAGTGCAGTGCTTGGGGTATGCACGCCGAGACGGTCGCTAGCGGCAAGGAAGCGCTTGCTCTGTTAAGAACCCGGGCGCACCTGGGCAACCCCTTCGAGATTCTACTGATCGACCATGCTATGCCCGGTATGAGCGGTTTGGAACTGGCGAGTCGGATCAAGGACGACTCCACGCTACGCGATAGATTACTGATTATCATGCTCACTGGTGTTAGCCAAGCTCCAAACCGGGTGATTGCCCGCGCCGCAGGTGTGCGCCGCATACTCAACAAACCCGTGGCTGGATACACACTGCGTACGACAATGGCTGACGAGTGGCAGCAGCATCTTGGCATCCTCGCAAATATGTCTGAAGACGATCCTGTGGACACCGCTGGGCCACTCATCGGCGCATTCAAGGTGCTGGTCGCCGAAGATAACGCTATATCTACAAAAGTCATCAAGGGAATGTTGAGCAAGCTGGGTCTTCAGGCAACCGCGGTACAAAACGGACACCAGGCAGTCAAAGCGGTCAAAAGCGGTCAATATGATCTAGTTCTGATGGACTGCGAAATGCCAGAACTGGATGGGTTCAGTGCAACGCAACAAATACGCGAATGGGAAAAGAACCAAGGACGCCCAGCTCTCCCCATTATCGCACTAACTGCTCACATTCTACCGGAGCATCGAGAGCGTTCGCGCCGGGCAGGTATGAACGCGCATATTGCCAAACCTGTCGACCTGTCCCAATTGCGCGAGCAGATCGACTACTGGGTAGAGCGCAAACAAGACAAAGAGTCCTGATCAATCCTATCGATCAGGACTGGCGCGAGGAGCTTCGTGAGGCTGGGCGCCCGACCTTCTTTTCCGCCGGCTTTTTCCTGGCTCCGCTATCGCGGGGCGGCAACCCAGAATGCTGAGTCAGTAATACGCCAGGCTTGGCTTTGGCACCCTGGGGCGTGGAGTTCTTGCGTCTGGCACTGGAATAACCTTCAACAGCCGGCTGAAAGGTCGGAATTAAGTGCTGCTTGCTATTACCAATCAAGTCCGCGCGACCCATCTCTTTCAAAGCTTCACGCAGTAATGGCCAGTTCTTAGAATCGTGGTAACGCAGAAACGCCTTATGTAGCCGACGCTGACGCTCGCCCTTGACGCTTGCAACGCCGTCGCTCTTGTAGGTGACCTTGCGCAATGGATTCTTGCCCGAATGATACATTGCCGTCGCGGTCGCCATGGGAGACGGATAGAAGGCCTGCACCTGATCTGCGCGAAAGTCATTAGTCTTGAGCCACAGCGCCAGGTTCATCATGTCTTCATCCGAAGTACCCGGATGCGCAGCGATAAAGTATGGGATCAGGTACTGCTTTTTACCTGCTTCCTTGGTGTATTTTTCGAACAGCCGCTTAAAGGTGTCGTAAGTACCGATTCCAGGCTTCATCATCCGGCTAAGCGGACCCTGCTCCGTATGCTCAGGTGCAATCTTCAGATAACCGCCAACGTGATGCGTTACCAGTTCCTTGACGTACTCTGGCGACTCGACTGCCAGGTCGTAGCGCAACCCGGAGGCGATCAGCACTTTTTTCACACCCGGCAATTCACGAGCCTTGCGGTACAAGCCGATCAGTGACGAGTGATCGGTATTCAAATTTTCACAAATACCCGGATAGACACAAGAAGGCTTCCTGCAGGCCGCTTCAATTTCAGGACTTTTACAGGCTATGCGATACATGTTGGCGGTTGGCCCGCCCAGATCAGAAATTATTCCTGTAAACCCAGGAACCTTGTCACGAATCTCTTCGATTTCGCGGATAATCGATTCATGGGAGCGATTCTGAATAATCCGCCCCTCGTGCTCAGTGATGGAGCAAAAAGTACAGCCGCCGAAGCAACCGCGCATGATGTTCACTGAAAAGCGGATCATCTCGTAGGCAGGAATCTTCGCATCCCCGTAAGCCGGATGCGGGACGCGGGCATAAGGCAAACCAAACACGTAGTCCATCTCTTCCGTGGTCAAGGGTATTGGCGGCGGATTGAACCACACATCCTTTTCCCCATGACGCTGCACCAGCGCGCGGGCGTTACCCGGGTTGGTTTCCAGATGGAGTACCCTATTTGCGTGGGCGTAGAGGACAGAGTCGCTCTTGACCTTCTCATAGGAAGGCAGGCGAATGACGGTCTTGTCCCGCTCAAGACGCGGATGCGGCAATAACTGAAGAACCTGCACACCTTGCTGCGCGGCTTCCAGTACATCCTCTGGCGTCGGGCCCTTGGCCTGCTCCACCGCGCAGGCACTAGTATCCTGGGTGTTCACGTAGGGATTGATGATTTTGTCGACTTTACCGGGGCGGTCTATGCGTGTGGAATCGAGTTCAAACCAACCCAGTGGTGTGTCGCGTCGCATAAAGGCAGTGCCGCGAATATCCGTGATAGCCTGAATTTCTTCACCGCGGCTCAGCCGCTGAGCAATCTCGACGACAGCTCGTTCGGCGTTGCCATACAACAGAATATCCGCTTTCGCGTCAAGCAGCAGAGAGTGACGCACCTTGTCCTGCCAGTAATCATAGTGCGCAATCCGCCGCAGCGATGCCTCTATCCCGCCCAGCACAATCGGGATGTCCTTGTAAGCTTCACGGCAGCGCTGACTGTAGACCAGGCTAGCACGATCTGGTCGGCTACCAGCCTTGCCTCCAGGCGTATATGCGTCATCCGAGCGAATCTTGCGATCAGCCGTATAGCGATTGATCATCGAATCCATGTTGCCAGCAGCAACACCAAAAAATAGATTCGGCTTGCCCAGCTGCTTGAAGGCTTCCTTGCTCTGCCAGTCAGGTTGACTGATGATACCTACACGAAAGCCTTGAGCTTCGAGCAGCCGGCCAATAATCGCCATACCGAAGGACGGATGATCAACATAGGCGTCACCTGTGACTACGATGATGTCACAGCTATCCCAGCCCAGCAGATCCATCTCGGCTCGGCTCATAGGCAGGAAGGGCGCCGCGCCGAAGCACTCGGCCCAGTACTTTGGATAATCGAAAAGTGGCCTGGCGGCCGGCATGCTGGCGGACATCTTTACTCCATGTCCCCGTACCCAGCGTATGAGCCGGGGGCGAGGTTCTCGAAACGGGTGAACTTGCCCAGAAAGGCTAATCGGATATTACCGATCGGACCGTTCCGCTGCTTGCCGATAATAATTTCGGCGATACCCTGATCCTGAGTATCTGCATTATAAACTTCGTCACGATAGACAAACATAATAACGTCGGCGTCCTGCTCGATCGCCCCGGATTCTCGCAAATCAGAGTTGATTGGCCGCTTGTTTGGCCGTTGTTCAAGTGAACGATTGAGCTGTGACAGCGCTACTACCGGGGCGTTGAATTCTTTGGCCAGCGCTTTTAGCGAACGGGAGATTTCGGAAATTTCATTGGTACGGTTTTCTGAAGTGCCGCCGATCTGCATAAGCTGGAGGTAATCGATCATGATCATTCCGATCTCGCCATGCTCGCGTACTACTCGTCGCGCCCGAGCACGCATTTCCATCGGGGACAATCCCGCCGTATCATCGATGAACAGTTTCCGGTCATTGAGCAGATTGACCGCCGAGGTCAAACGGGGCCAATCATCATCATCCAGCCGACCAGCACGAACCTTGCTTTGATCAATACGCCCAAGCGAAGACAACATACGCATTACCAGGGAATCACCAGGCATCTCCAGCGAAAATACCAATACCGCCTTGTCATAGCGCAGCACCACATTCTCGACCAGGTTCATTGCGAAGGTCGTTTTGCCCATGGACGGTCGACCCGCGATGATGACCAGATCAGCCGGCTGTAGGCCTGAAGTCATTTCGTCCAGGTCGGTAAACCCAGTGGACAGGCCCGTGATGGCTCCATCACTGTTAAACAGCGTATCGATCTTGTCGATAGCCTTGGTAAGCAGATTGGTCACCGACTCCGGTCCGCCGGTTTTGGGCCGACTCTCGGCGATCGCGAAAATTTGTCGCTCAGCCTCATCGAGGATCGCATTGGCCTGCTTGCCCTTGGGATTGAAGGCGCTATCGGCGATGTTTGAGCTGGTACTGATCAATTTACGCAGCGTCGAGCGCTCACGGATGATATGCGTGTACGCGCTGATGTTGGCAACCGAGGGTGTGTTTTTAGCTAACTGGCCCAAATAGGCCAGCCCGCCCACTTGGTCGATCAAGCCCTCGCGATCAAGCTCTTCAGCCAAGGTCACCACATCGAAGGGCTGGTTACGTGCAGCTAGACTCGCCAGCGCCCGAAAAATCAGCCGATGATCATGCCGATAGAAATCCGGCTCGCTAAGGAGTTCTACCACCCTCTCCCATGTGGTATTTTCCAGCATTACGCCGCCCAGCACAGCTTGCTCGGCTTCTATCGAATGTGGCGGAATTTTCAGTGCAGAAGCCTGCAGATCAAGTTCCGTATTGTCGGTGTACATGGTTTCGTTCATCGGCACAGGCTCGGCACTTGCTGACTACTCGATCAGGACTACCCAGGATGGAAATAACCGGGGTACTAAAACAGCAACACGGCGCCTGTCAAAGACAGGCGCCGTGTTGAACAGTCTAACCCTAATGGCTATCGAACTCACCCTGCAACGCCGCTGGCGTACCAGTGCAAGTCACTTCAAGCCGGTCGACTCAGCCGTTAACCACGACCAGCTTAACGCTGGCTTCAACATCTGTGTGCAGTTGCAGAGCAACTTCATACTCGCCGACGTTGCGCAGCGGGCCTTCAGGCAAACGCACTTCGCTCTTTTCGAGAGCAACACCAGCTGCAGTGACTGCATCGGCGATATCGCGGGTACCGATGGAACCAAACAACTTGCCCTCTTCGCCAGCGTTGGCTGCGATTGTCACAGTCAATTCGACCAACTGAGCGGCGCGAGCCTCAGCATGACCCTTCTTCTCATCGGCAATGCGCTCAAGTTCGGCGCGGCGTGCCTCAAAGGCTTCCAGGTTAGAAGCGGTGGCCGGAGTGGCCTTGCCGAAAGGCAGCAAAAAATTGCGTGCATAACCGGCACTCACAGCAACCTTGTCACCAAGGCTACCCAGATTCGCGATCTTTTCGAGCAGGATAACTTCCATTGCAATAACCTCTTGTATTCAGTCTTGGCCTTTCGGATCGTTATCGTCACGGGGGCCCGAGGCCGGCGCAAGACGGGAACGAAAGTCGAACAGGCTATCTATAAATGCTAAAAACATAATCAGGGGATACACGAACTGAGCGGCTAGAACAAATATCACATAGAGCATTACTAGCCACACTGAACCAAACTTCTTTATCCCGACAACTCCGTGCAACAGTGCCAATCCAGCAATAACCAATGGCAAGCTGGTTATCGGTGCCAATAACGCGAATTGCCCAAACTGCGGGCCAAATAGCGTTATCAGCAACAACATGCCAGCAACCAGCGGTGACAGCCGCAAGCGGTGGAACTCTTCACGAAATCCACCCGGATTATAAAGCCGGGCTTGCCATGAACGACCCACCATCACACTGACTAGGACCATCAGCGAGTGCACAGCCCCCATCAGCCCCGCAATAACCGGGACCAATAAAGCCTGGATCCGCACCATGCCGGCTTCATCAACCGACCCGCCCATATCAGCAAGCAACTGAGGCAGGCGCTCTTGAATTTGCGCGGCAAGTACTAGCAGCTGCTCATTAAGAACCGTTAACAGCAAGAGGGCATAACCCACGCCTAACGGAACCGCCACCAGCAACGCGGCTGCCCAGTCATTACGACTGTGCAGCAGGGATGCCAGTGCAAAACTGCCACCAATAACCAGCAACGGAGTCAGATCGCCAACCCAAGCCCATGCAATCGCCGGCAGAATACCCCAGCCCAACACCGGCAGAGCCTCACTAAGACCGCGCCGCAGCACGATCAAAGCCAAGGCAGCAGCGCTGACCCAGAATAACAGCGGTACGGCCGCGGCGATGGCGACTACTAGAGTAGCCTGCCTGCGACCGCGCATGATGTATTCTGCCAACCCACGCATGCCGGTAAGATTTCCCTGATTACGTAATTAGGTGCTTTTTAACGACCGTGGCTGTCCGTGAAGGGCAGCAGAGCCAGATAACGAGCACGCTTGATAGCGACGCCCAGCTGACGCTGGTAACGGGCCTTGGTACCGGTAATGCGGCTAGGAACAATCTTGCCGGTCTCGGTGATGTACGCTTTCAGGGTGTTGAGATCCTTATAATCGATCTCTTTAACGCCTTCAGCGGTGAAACGGCAGAACTTTCTGCGACGGAAAAAACGTGCCATGGCAGCGTCTCCTTAAATACTGGAAATGGGACCGGGATGACTTACTCGTCGTCACCGTCGTTGTCGTTCGAGCTTTCGCTGTCACTGTCGGAATCGTTATCGTCACCTTCAGTGCGCTCGCGACGCTCGCGACGCTCACCACGGCCGGTATCTTCAGGCTTCATCATGTCAGACTGCTCAGTGACAGCTTCGTCACGACGAATAACCATGTTGCGAATAACGGCATCGTTGTAACGGAAGTTATCAGTCAACTCTGCCAGTGCCTTAGCGCTGCACTCGACGTTGATCATGATGTAGTGGGCTTTATGGATCTTGTCAATCGGGTAAGCCAGTTGGCGGCGACCCCAATCTTCGAGGCGGTGAATCTTGCCGCCGTCTTCTTCGATAAGCTTGGTGTAGCGCTCGATCATGCCACCGACCTGCTCACTCTGATCCGGGTGAACCAAAAATACGATTTCGTAATGACGCATAAGTGCTCCTTACGGGTTTAAGCCAGCCACCCAACATGGTCTGGCAAGGAGTAGAACTCTAGTTTGGGGCGCACATTCTATGGGAGAGCCGTGTCACTGGCAAGGTAAATGCGCAATTAGAGCAACTACCGAAATCTCAAGTCTTCAGTTGCGCTGATGGCGCTGCCGAACAGCTTCAAAAAGACAGATACCGCTTGCTACTGAGACATTCAGACTACTGACGCTACCGGCCATCGGCAACTTCGCCAGATAATCACAATGCTCTCGGGTAAGCCGCCGCATGCCGCTTCCTTCGGCGCCCATGACTATGACACTGGGAACCTTGAGATCAACTTGATAGATAAGCTGCTCCGCCTCACCTGCCGTACCCACCACCCAGAGCCCACGCTGCTGTAATTGCTTGAGGGTGCGAGCAAGATTGGTCACCGCTACTAGCGGGACCGTTTCTGCTGCCCCACAGGCCACCTTGCGCACAACCGGAGTCAAACTGGCGGAGCGATCCCGCGGGATCACTACCGCATGCGCGCCCGCTGCATCAGCACTGCGCAGACAGGCTCCAAGGTTATGCGGGTCGGTGACACCATCAAGCACCAGCAGCAAAGCGGGCTCTTCCAAGCCGTCGAGCAAACGATCAAGCATATCCTCCGACCACATCTGGCTCGGGGATACCTCAACTACTGCGCCTTGATGAACTCCCTCGACCAATTTGTCGATTTCCTCCGGCAGCAATCTTTGGATACCCACGCCGATGCGTTCGGCCAGATCGGAGAGGGTCTGAGCGCGAGCATCAAGACGCCCACGAGGCAGAACTAGCCTTTTGACCCGCTTGGGCGAGCGCTCAAGCATCGCTTGTACGGCGTGAACGCCAAATACATATTCACTATCACTCATGATTGGTCAGCCACTCGTCTCATGTCTTACGCTTGCGTGGGGCGCGTGGGGCGCGTGGAGCCCGAGGCGCCCTTGGGCCGGAACCAGGACCAGCAGGGACCTGGTCAGCAGACTTCTTGGCACCTGCAGCCTTGGCCGAGGACGGAGAGCGTGGCGCCCTGCCCTGCTTGGAAACAACCGCCCCAGCCTTTTTGGAGCCCTCGACCAGATTCTTGCGTGCGGCCTGACTGGCTTCAACATCAGTATTCTGGGTCCGCGGCTGATTCTTGTCCATTTCAAAATCGATCTTGCGTTCATCAAGATCGACCCTGGCTACAATCACCCGCACCGTATCGCCCAGCCGGAAACTCCTACCAGAACGCTCTCCGGTGAGACGGTGATGCACCTGGTCGAAGTTATAGTAATCCGCAGGCAGCGCCGTGATGTGTACCAGACCTTCAACATAGATATCAGTCAGCTCTATGAACAGGCCAAATCCTGTCACTGCAGTCACCAGGCCATCAAAACTTTCGCCAACACGGTCCTGCATGAACTCGCATTTGAGCCAGCTGACCACATCTCGTGTGGCCTCATCAGCACGACGTTCATTCTGCGAGCATTGCTCACCTAGACGCTCGAGCGCGGCCAGATCGTAAGGGTAAATATCGGCCTTGGGTATCGTGCCAGCCCCGGCGCGCTGAACCAGGTCAGTTTTGCGTCGTGAGCGAATGACGCTACGGATAGCCCGATGCGTAAGCAGATCGGGATAACGGCGAATCGGTGACGTGAAGTGCGTGTAAGCTTCGTAATTCAAACCAAAGTGGCCAGCATTATGCGGGCTGTAAACCGCTTGGCTCAGCGAGCGCAACATAACCGTCTGGATCAATTGGGCATCAGGACGTCCCTGCACTTTCTGCAGCACCTCAGCGTAATCTTCAGGCGTCGGGTCACCTTTTTTGCGCGTCAGCGAAATACCCATTGCGTTAAGGAACTCACGCAAACGCTCAACTTTTGCCGGCTTAGGGCCATCATGGACGCGGTACAGACCTGGTAGTTCGAGGTCACCAAGAAAGCGTGCTGTCGCTACGTTCGCAGCCAGCATGCATTCTTCCACTATCTTGTGGGCATCATTGCGCTTGGTTGGACGAATCTGCGCAATCTTGCGATTTTCACCAAAGATAATACGCGTTTCCGTCGTTTCAAAATCGATCGCACCACGGCCTTGACGGGCTTTGGCAAGCGCTTTGTAGAGATCATATAGATCCTTCAAAGCAGGTAGAACCTCGGCATATTGCTTTGACAGCGCAAGACCTTCCTGACTTCGCGGATGCTCAAGCATATTCGACACTTGGGTGTAAGTCAGGCGCGCATGGGAATGAATGACTCCCTCGCAAAACTCATACGCTGTTAGCTCACCGCTCTTCGACAGGGTCATCTCACATACCAGCGCCAGGCGATCAACCTCAGGCATCAGCGAACACAAGCCATTGGAAATAGCTTCAGGAAGCATGGGTACCACTTCGCTAGGGAAGTACACCGATGTACCACGCAGTTCAGCCTCTTCGTCCAACGCCGATCCAACAGGCACATAATGCGAAACGTCAGCGATTGCCACATACAGCTTCCAGCCGCCAGCGAACAAACGCCAGCCGCTGGCTTTCTGAGGCTCGCAGTAGAGCGCATCGTCAAAATCTCTGGCATCTTCACCGTCGATCGTTACGAGCGGCAGATGTCTGAGATCAACCCGCTTGAGCTTGTCTTTTTCCTCGACCTGATCCTTGAGCCTGGACGCCTCATCCAGAACTGCCTGCGGCCAAACGCTGGGGATGTCATAGCTACGCAACGCAACTTCGATCTCAACACCAGCGGCCATGTAGTCACCAACCACTTCGACGACTTCACCCTGAGCCTGACGGTGGATATTGGGCCACTGAGTGATCTTCACCTCAACATACTGACCTGGCTCAGCGCCATGTTCGCAGCCAGGCTGAATCAATACTTCATGGTTTATCTTGGCGTTGTCGGCAGCCACGTAAGCAATACCGTTCTCACGATAATAGCGACCTACCAACATTTCGTGTGCGCGCTCGAGCACTTCAACAATGGTGCCTTCGCTGCGGCCTCGACGATCCACACCCGTTACGCGCCCAAGGACACGATCGCCATCAAACACCAGGCGCATCTGCGCCGGACTGAGAAACAGATCGTCGCCGCCACCATCTGGCACCAAAAAGCCAAAACCGTCACGATGACCCTGTACACGCCCCTTGATAAGATCAAGTTTGTCTACCGGGGCGTATGCACCACGACGGGTGTAAATTAACTGACCATCGCGCTCCATCGCGCGAAGCCGGCGACGCAGCGCCTCGATACCTTCTTCGCCAGAGATACCCAACTCGTCCTGCAGTTGTGCTCGGTTAGCTGGAGCGCCACGATCTTCGAGCAGCTTCAGGATAAGCTCACGACTGGGAATGGGGTTTTCGTAATTCTGGGCTTCGCGTGTCGCTTCTGGATCGATAGCTGCCCAGTCGACTGATGATGCGGAAGTACGTTCGGAGTTGCTCGGCAGGGCCGAGTCTTTTGATATTGATTTTTTCGTCATAGTTATCTATTGAACCGCGAATTGGCTTCAAGTGCACCTGTTTCCGTTGAATACCGATTATTTTTTGCCGAGGGGTTTACAAGGCCATAGGCGCTACGTATTATTCGCGCCGTCAACACAACAACGGTTGCAACGCGAAACCTTGTTTCAGCATAGCATCCAGATTGACTGATTTGCCCAGGTGGTGAAATTGGTAGACACGCCAGCTTCAGGTGCTGGTGGCCGCAAGGCCGTGGAAGTTCGAGTCTTCTCCTGGGCACCATTTATAAGTTGCTGATACCCCGATCGGCAACGTCATATCACCCTACCCAGTATCTGCTGAACATATCTTCAGCTTATAATCCGCAAAGCTCTTATATTTCAATTTACTCAAGTTAAGACGTCCGCCTTGTCATCCTATGGCAACGCTAATAACACCCATTACAACGCACGTTTATTGAATAGAGTAAAAGGCGCCTAAAAGGCGCCTTTTTAGTTCAATCCTGGAAAATTTTCCGGAGAATAATCGTTTCGTTCCTATCCGGGCCGGTCGAAATTATATCTACAGGTGCCCCTACCAACTCTTCGATACGGCTAATGTAATCGCGCGCGTTATCCGGTAACTGTGCCAACGTCTGAGCGCCTAGGGTTGATTCACTCCAACCTGGAACTTCCTCATATACCGGCTCCAATCCCAGGTAACTGTCGGCATCGGTCGGCACCGTAATAACGTTTCCAGCCTCGTTACGATAACCTACACAGATACGGATGACATCCAGACCATCCAGCACGTCGAGCTTGGTCAAGCACAGTCCACTTATACTATTGACCTCCATTGCCCGCCGCAGAATTACCGCATCAAACCAGCCACACCGTCGTGCACGACCAGTCGTTGAACCAAACTCGTGACCCCGCTCGGCAAGACGAGCACCAACCTCATCGAACAGCTCGGTAGGAAAGGGCCCCGAACCGACCCGAGTGGTGTACGCCTTGGTTATGCCCAGCACATAATCCAGATACAAGGGACCAAAACCCGATCCCGTAGCCGTACCGCCAGCGGTGGTATTGGAGCTGGTAACGTAAGGATAGGTACCGTGATCAATATCCAGCAAAGAGCCTTGAGCACCCTCAAACATGATGTTGGCGCCCTCGCGTCGCAGCTCGTGTAATCGCGCTGTAACATCCGTCATCAACGGTCTCAGCCATTCAGCGTAGACCATTGCCTCATCGAAGGTCTTCTGGAAGTCAACCGGCTCGACTTTGTAATAATGCTCCAGAGAGAAGTTGTGATACTCCAGAACCTCCGCCAGCTTGACTGCAAAGCGCTCGGCATTAAACAAGTCTGCCACGCGCAGACCGCGCCGCGAGACTTTGTCTTCATAGGCCGGACCAATACCTCGACCGGTTGTACCGATCTTGGCTTCGCCACGCGCTTTTTCCCGTGCCTGGTCCAACGCCACGTGATAAGGCAGGATAAGCGGACAAGCGGGACTGATACGCAGACGCTCGCGGACAGGTACACCTTTGGCCTCAAGCTCCTTCAGCTCCTTCATCAGCGCTTCGGGCGACAAGACCACGCCATTACCGATAAAGCACATGACATTGTCACGCAGGATTCCTGAGGGGATCAGGTGCAATACGGTTTTCTCACCGTCGATGACCAATGTATGGCCTGCGTTATGACCGCCCTGATAGCGCACAACCGCAGCTACCTGATCCGTCAAGAGGTCCACAATCTTGCCTTTGCCTTCGTCGCCCCACTGGGTACCGAGGATGACTACATTCTTACCCATTTCAGCTATTGCCTCATTCGAGTTTAAACGGCCTGCACGGCCGTTGAATCAATAATCCAGCGTGTTGACCTGCCAAGCGCCAGCCTGCCAGAGCAAAATACGATCACAACCGTGTTTCACGGCCTCAGAGTCCATCTGGCCAGGCAGAGCAACAATTACCCGCTCGCCTTTTCGGCGCAGCGCCATCACCTCGGTTTGCAATCCGGGCACATTGGCATACGCCGCCCAAATACCCCTGGACCGTTCCGCACCAATAATCACGCCGCGCTCAACCAACAAACGCAGATCCGTTGAAAATCCTGTTGCTGGACGCGCACGACCAAAATCCAGCCCTATGTCATCGTATCGACCACCCTGAGCGATACTCTGGCCCATGCCAGGAATATAGGCTGAGAACACCGCGCCGGTGTGATAGTGATAGCCACGCAACTCACCGAGATCAAAATAAAGCGGGACATCAGGATAATGACGAGCAAGGGTCTGTGCTATCTCGGCAAGATCATCAAGCGCTGCCATAACCGATTCGGGCGCACCATCCAGTAGCACATGCGCACGCTCGAGTACTTCCACACCGCCTGACAACTCGGCCAGACTGCATAGCATAGCAGCGAGGGATGACTGGTTTTGCCCGAGAGGCTCAGCAATCGCTCTTACTTCATCGACAGCTTTGCGCTGCAGCGCGTCAAATAGACGCTGCTCAACCTTTTCATCGAGGCCGGCGGCCTGTGCCAAGCCCCGGTAAATACCAACATGGCCGATATCCAGATGCACTCCGTTAACACCGCAACTGGCGAGCGTTTCGAGCATCAGAGTAATTATTTCAATGTCGCTAGCGCTGGAAGCATCTCCATAAAGCTCTGCGCCAAGTTGAATAACACTGCGAGCCGTGGACAATGTCCGCGGTCGAGTGTGCATCACACTACCGCAGTAACACAGTCTACTTGGCCCTTCTGCTCCCAGCGTATGAGCGTCAATTCGCGCGACCTGCGGAGTAATATCGGCCCGCACGCCCAGCATACGTCCAGAAAGCTGATCGACCATCTTAAAGGTCTGCAGCTCCAGATCGTGGCCTGCTCCAGTCAACAAGGATTCCAGATATTCGATGTGAGGGGTAATGACCAGGTCATATCCCCAGGAAGAAAACAGATCCAGCAATTGTCGACGTGCGGCTTCGATAAGCGCAGCCTCTGTGGGCAGGACCTCTTCGATACCTTCAGGCAACAGCCAGCTATCAACAGTCGGCATTTTCACAACCTTTCATACGCAGTGAATACAATTGGCCCGTCTGAGCACCGTCAGCGCACCAGATACAGTAGCAACGTACCGGCCACCATACTGCCCAACCCCACCAAACGCAGCTGACGATCGCTTATCAGCGTAAGACCAGCCAGCGTGCGCTTCCAGAGACTTGGCGCCAAAAAAGGCATCAATCCTTCCAGAACCAATACCAGACAGAGCGCAGTTGCCAGACTTTGCCACATTGACTGCAATCTCCGTCCAGTGCAGACCGCATCTAGTCCGTATTAGGCAGACGCCGGTCACAAAAAAGCCGGGATATCCCGGCTGCGCGATTGTAACACGTTTTTCCGAGGTCACACCTGCAAAGGCTGCAGGTGCGACTCGCAGTGATTTAGCGAGCGCTACCGTCCTGAAGGTACCGAAAGAAATCACTTTTTGGATCCAGCACAAGAATATCGGACTTGCTCGAAAAGCTTTCGCGATAAGCCTGGAGGCTACGATAGAAGGAGTAGAACTCACTATCCTTGTTATACGCGTCAGCATAAATTGCCGCTGCTTGGGCATCCCCGTCACCGCGTATCTGCTCAGCTTCCCGGAACGCCTCAGCCAGGAGTACGCGCTGCTGACGGTCAGCATCGGCACGAATACCTTCGGCCAGCTCATTACCCTTGGCGCGGTGTTCACGTGCTTCGCGCTCACGCTCACTGCTCATGCGCTCAAATACGCTGCGATTCACTTCGCTTGGCAGATCGATTCCCTTGACACGTACGTCCAACACTTCAATACCCAACTCACGACGAGCGCTTTCATCAAGCACGGTGGTGATGTCGGCCATCAGTTGGTCGCGCTCACCAGAAACAACTTCGTTCAGGGTGCGTCGAGCAACTTCGTTGCGTAGTCCGGACTCCAGCTGACGTGACAGGCGATCTTCAGCCAGTGCACGCAGTCCTGATGTGGCAGTGTAAAACCGTTCAACGTCAGCAATGCGCCATTTTGCATAGGAATCGACCATCAGCGCCTTCTTCTCAAGCGTCAAATAACGCTGCGTATCGGTATCGAGGGTCAACAAACGACCGTCGAAAAGGCGCGCCTCCTGGACAAAAGGTAATTTCAAGTGCAAGCCCGGCTGAACATCCGTCTTAACCACCTTACCGAACTGCAATACGATGCCACGCTGGATCTCGCTGACTACGAAAAAACTCTGCCAGCCAACTGTGGCGACGACCAAGACCAGTATCAGGCCAAAAATTGTCTTATTACTCATCAACGAGTCTCCCTTGAGCGCACATCACGCTGCTGTTTCTGGGGCTGGCGCGAAGTGGAATCGCCCGCCATGGACCCTGCGGACGCGGAAGATGAACCCGATCCGGAACCTCCCCCCTGCTGCATTAGCTTGTCGAGTGGCAGATAAAGCAGATTATTGTTGCCATCACCACCCGATACCAGAATCTTGCTGGTATTGGTCATGACATCCTGCAAGGTTTCGATGTACATGCGCTCACGCATGACCTCAGGAGACAAGCGGTACTGCTCAAACAGCTGGTTAAAGCGCTGGGCCTCACCATCCGCACGGGCAACCACTTCGTCACGATAACCGTTAGCCTCTTCCAGCAACCGCTGAGCTCTACCCCGGGCCTCTGGAATGACGCCGTTAGCATAGGACTCGGCTTGGTTACGAACGCGCACCTCATCTTCGCGAGCACGGATAACATCGTCAAACGCATCCTGAACCGCTTCGGGTGCCTGGGCACTTTCAATGTTAACCTGTACTACTGTGATGCCCGTGTTGTAGGTGTCGAGATAGCGCTGCAAACGTTGCGTTGTTTCCACACCCATCAGCTCACGACCCTCGGTCAGCACCTGGTGCATCGGGGTCGAACCCACTACATGACGCAGTGCACTTTCAGTAGCGTGACGCAGACTGACTTCCGGATCCTCGACCTTGAGAATGAAATTCTCCAGATTGGAAATACGATACTGAATAGCAACGGGTACCTCGACGATGTTCTCGTCTTGAGTAAGCATCTGCCCCTGCTGGCGATACGAGCGAACCTGGGTCACGTTACGCTGAAACTTTTTTTCGATTGGCGGGAAATACAGATGCAGGCCCGACTCGACGGTGCGATTGTATTCACCAAAGCGCAAAACAATTGCCTGCTCCTGTTCGTCTACCGTGTAAACAGCCGCAAACAGCCAAATAGCAACAATGACCAGCGCAACAATACCGAATACAGCTTTAGGGAACCCCTGGCCTGATCCTGTGCCACTACCGCCACTCTTGTCTCCACCGCCTTTTTTACCGCCAAACATGCCGTTAAGGCTGTCCTGCAGCTTGCGCAATGCTTCATCTAGGTCTGGGGGACCCTGCTTGCCGCCACGGTTACCATTATTGTTACCACCGCCACCCCAAGGATCTTGATTCTTGCCACCACCAGGCTCATTCCAGGCCATAGCTTTCTCCGTTTTTCGTAAACTGGTCTGCAAAGCCAGCATCAAGCTGATTTGCGTATGTAAGTGATCGTACAGCATACCGCGCACCGCGAGCGAATCGGACGTCGCAATTATTGCAGCGCGTGTTGCTGGATAAAGGCGTCCATTTGCCAACCTTCGCGTTTGAGCAAACGATTTAAATCGCTACGTTGAAGCCGAATATCAAGCTGCTGGCGACCATCCTCAGCTATATGCTCGTTAACCACTGCGCCGAGCTCATAGAGCTGAGCACGCAGTCGCGCTTGTGTCGGCAGAAGAACCAGCGATTCCTGAATCACATCAACCGCCAAACGCTCTGCCATAGCCTGCGCTAGCAGCTCGAGACCCGCGCCACTCTGAGCGGAGACCCAAACGCGCAGTGGCAAACCTTGCTCGTCGCGCTGGATATGGGGTTCCACACCTTCGAGCAGGTCCGTCTTGTTGTATATCTCGAGCATGGGCAAACCCGCCGCACCAATTTCACTCAGGACCTTGGTCACTTGCTCAATGTGGGATGTTCGGTCAGGGTCAGCTGCATCAATCACATGCAGCAACAGATCGGCCTGGCTGGATTCTTCAAGGGTAGCGCGGAAAGCTTCTACCAACTTGTGCGGCAGATGACGAATGAATCCGACGGTGTCGGCCAGGATGGTGGGGCCAATATCCTCAAGTTCGATTCGCCGTAAGGTTGGATCCAGCGTGGCAAACAGCTGGTCTGCCGCATATACCTCGGAAGACGTCATTGTATTGAAAAGAGTGGATTTGCCAGCGTTGGTATAGCCTACGAGTGACACCACAGGAATCTCTGCACGCCGCCGGGCTCTGCGGGCCTGTTCGCGCTGGCTACGTACTTTTTCCAAGCGTCGGGTGATCTGTTTAATTCGCTCTCGAAGCAAGCGGCGATCTGTTTCCAGCTGGGTTTCACCAGGCCCGCGCAGACCGATACCACCTTTCTGGCGCTCAAGATGAGTCCATCCACGAACCAAGCGGGTACTGAGATGATCAAGCTGAGCCAACTCAACTTGCAGCTTGCCTTCGTGGGTGCGCGCTCGCTGGGCAAAAATGTCGAGAATCAGACCCGTACGGTCAATCACACGACACTTGAGCTCACGCTCGAGATTACGTTCCTGACTGGGTGTGAGCACGTGGTTGAATATGACCAGGTCACCCTGATGAGACTCAACCAGCGCTTGAAGCTCTTCAACCTTGCCACTGCCGATCAGAAACCGGGGACTGGGCTTATGCCTGTTGACGGTCAGAAAGGCAGCAATCTCGGCTCCAGCCGAATTGGCCAGCTCAATAAATTCCTGCGGATCTTCCCGGGTGCGCTCTTCTGCGCCTTCAAGGTGAACAAGCAAGGCCCGCTCACCGCCTTCATGACGTTCAAAGAACAATCAAGCCTCCGGACAAATCAAGGGTTTTCCAACTCTTCCTCTTCACTGCTGCCCTGAACTGGCAGGCGTACCGGTCGACCCGGAACAACAGTGGAGATAGCGTGTTTGTACACCATCTGGCTAACCGTATTTTTCAGCAAGATGACAAATTGGTCGAAGGATTCGATCTGGCCCTGCAATTTGATGCCGTTGACCAGATAGATGGATACCGGAACACGTTCCTTGCGCAGAACGTTCAGGTAAGGGTCTTGTAATGAATGCCCTTTTGACATTGCCTTACTCCTTATGGGAACCGTATTTATATGCATTTAAACAATGCGTTATCGTCAACCCGTCGATTGTTCATCTAGCCGGGCGACGCAATTATCAACATGACCAACCAAAGCAAGACCAGCAAATCACCTGAACACTATATGGTGGTACGATCCAGGCGTTTCAAGGCCAGGTCAAATCTGTTCGGATCTAGGCTGTCAAACCAGTCAATTTCTTCCCGCCAACCGCGTAACCAGGTCATTTGACGCTTGGCCAGCTGCCTGGTTGCTATGACTCCCCTTTCGACAGCCGCTTCAAGCGAGAGTTTCCCATCGCAATAATCCCACAACTGCCGATATCCCACCGCCCGCACCGAGGGCAGAGCGCAATGCAGGTCTGAACGAGCATGTAAGGCTTGCACTTCATCCAGGAAGCCTTGCTGCATCATCGCACTGAACCGGGAAGCTATCCGCTCATGCAACACATGACGCTCGAGCGGAGCGATACACAAGTTATACATAGTATAGGGTAAAAATGCTGCGCCGCGCCTTACAGACGCGGCTTTTTCTGCGGATTGCTTAAGGTGCCATTCAGTTAGACTGATCCCGCTAAGAAGGTACACCTCATACGCCCTTTGCAACCGCTGTGGATCGTTACGATGAATCCGCAGTGCTGCTGCAGGATCAACCTCTGCCAGGCGCGCATGCACGCCCTCCCAACCCTCGCTCGCTGCTACCTGCTCAATCAGCCGGCGCGTATCCAGATCGGCTGCGGGCATCTGCGCTAAGCCTTCGGCCAGTGACCGAAAATACAGCATAGTACCGCCTACCAGCAGCGGTATGCGGCCGCGAGCGGTGATATCAGCCATAAGACGTAACGCGTCGGCACGAAACAAGGCAGCGGAATAGCTTTCAGCCGGATCAAGGATATTGACCAGGTGGTGGGGGAAACGGGCGAGGATTGCCTCGTCCGGCTTGGCGGTCCCAATATCCATGCCCCGGTAGACCAGGGCCGAATCTACGCTGATCAACTCGCATGGAAGACGGTCTGCCAGATGCAGTGCAAGCTCTGTCTTACCTGAGGCAGTCGGCCCCATCAGGCAGATAACGGGCGGTAAAGAGGACGTCATCAGGCAACAGCCTGAAACAGATTAACGGCCACGCAAAAAGAGCTTATCGAGCTCAGGCATGGTCATGACCGTCCAGGTCGGACGCCCGTGATTACATTGACCACTGCGTTCGGTCCGCTCCATGTCGCGGAGCAGGGCATTCATTTCGGTCAGGGTAAGACGCCTATTGGCTCGTATCGAGCCGTGGCAAGCCATCGTCGATAGGAGCTCGTTACGATGCGCTTCAATACGATCACTGGTACCGTACTCAAGCAGATCACTGAGCACATCACGCACCAGCTGTGCAGCGTCGGCCTGACGCAAAAGCGCAGGAATCTCGCGTATTCCCAGCGTCTCGGGACCCAGCCGCTGGACTTCAAACCCCAGCTGAGAAAACCATTTAGCGTGCTCTTCGGCGCAATCCACTTCCCGCTGACTCAGCGCCACTGATTCGGGCACCAGTAACGGCTGACCCCGTAGGCCTTCGTCGTCCATTGCCTGCTTGAGCCGTTCATAGGTGATGCGCTCGTGGGCGGCGTGCATGTCGACAACAACCAAACCTTTGGCATTTTCAGCCAGGATATAGACGCCGTGCAGTTGCGCCAAGGCATAACCCAGCGGAGGCACATCCTGTTCGGCAATATCCTCCACGATCGATGCGAAGGGATCATCGACTGCCCCCGACACTTCGTCACCCCTGCTCTTTACTCCATATAAACCAGGATAGGCAAGGAGACTCCCAGCGACGACCTGGACTGAAGGACGGTCCGTAAGCGATCCGGGTATCGACCAGCCAGCGGCAGGCTCGTTCAACGACATGCTCTCCTGTCCGGAGAAGACCCCGGCCGACTGGCCAGTGGCCTCGGGTGCACTCATATAAGGGGCATCGACCAGCCCATGCGTAACCGCCTTGTCGCCCGGCCGCTGATCAGCCAACGCCCTATGCAGAGTACTAAAAAGGAAATCGTGCACCATACGGCCATCACGAAACCGCACCTCATGCTTGGTCGGATGCACATTGACGTCAACCACTGCCGGATCGACCTCGAGAAACAGCACGAAAGTCGGATGGCGTCCGTGGAACAGGACATCGCGGTAGGCTTGGCGCACCGCATGCACAACTAGCTTATCCCTGATCATGCGGCCATTGACGAAAAAATACTGCAGATCGGCCTGACTGCGCGAAAAAGTAGGCAAGCCCACCCAGCCCCAGAGCCGCAAGCCACTGCGCTCGCTATCAATTGACAACGACTGTTCGACAAACGCAGGTCCACACACGCTGCCGACTCGACGCCTGAATTCCATTTCACCATGGGCCGGACGCAAACTGAACACAGTGCGACCGTTGTGACGGAGGGTAAAAGCTACATCGAATCGTGAGAGCGTTAGACGCTTGACCACTTCTTCAAGATGACTGAACTCGGTTTTCTCGGTTCGCAGAAACTTGCGTCTAGCCGGGGTATTGAAAAACAGGTCGCGGACTTCGACGGTAGTCCCCTGGGGGTGCGCGGCGGGCTGCATGACCGGCGCCATGTCCCGCCCCTCGGTCTCCACCGACCATGCCTGATCAGAACCCTCCGGGCAGGAGGTCAGTGTCAATCTAGATACCGAACTCACCGACGCCAGAGCCTCGCCACGAAAGCCCAGAGTAACTACTTTTTCCAAGTCATCCAGGTCGCGAATCTTACTCGTAGCGTGTCTTGAGAGCGCCAGGGGCAAATCATCAGGAAGAATTCCGACGCCATCGTCGCGAACCCTGAGCAGCTTGACGCCCCCCTGCTCCACCTCGATGTCGATACGCTTGGCACCTGCATCGAGGCTGTTCTCCAGCAGCTCCTTGATAACCGAAGCGGGTCTTTCAACCACTTCTCCTGCGGCAATTTGGTTGGCCAGACGAGGGCTGAGTAGCTCTATTCTCGACATATCACGGCTCGTTCTTGACCAGCATACTGCCGGCCGGAACTTTGAGTATCTGGCCGACGCGGATTTGATCGTTACCCAGACCGTTGGACTGGCGCAGGTTGCTCAGGCTGACATCAAAGCGAGTCGCAATCAAAGACAACGTATCGCCCCGCACAACCTGGTATTCACGTGGGCGCTGGGCCTGTAATTGGCCATTGGATTTCATCGCAGCGATACGCGTGCCAGGCGGTGGATTACGGTGAAAATAATCACGTATCCCGGTGTGCATCGCCCGGGCAAGAGCCTGCTGATGACTCGAAGTGACAAGCTTACGTGCTTCCCCAGGATTGGAGATAAACCCGGTCTCTACCAGAATTGACGGTATGTCCGGAGACTTGAGCACCATAAAACCGGCCTGCTCTACCCGGCGTTTGTGCAAGGGTGTAATACCTCCTACAGCGGACAGCACCTGCTGCCCCACATCCAGGCTGGCCGACAAGGTTGCCGTCATGGACAGATCAAGCAACACACTGGCCAGTACTTGGTCCCTGTTACCCAAATTGACACCCCCTACGCCGCCAATGAGGTCTGACCGGTTCTCCCGGTCTGCCAGCAAACGGGCCGTCTCAGAGGTGGCGCCACTGTCCGAGAGAGCGAACACCGAAGCGCCGAAAGCACTCGCCCGGGTAAAGGCGTCCGCATGCACAGAAACAAAGAGATCAGCACCATGCTTGCGCGCGATATCGGTGCGCTTACGCAAGGGAATAAAGTAATCACCCGTGCGGACCAGCACCGCCTCAAAACCTGGCTCGGCATCCATTAACTTTTTCAGCTCACGGGAAATCGCCAGTACGACTTCCTTCTCACGGACCCCCCCGGGACCTAGTGCACCGGGGTCTTCTCCTCCGTGACCAGCGTCAACTGCAATCAGAATTTTGCGCTCACCTCCCAAACTACCACCTCGGCTCGGTGTCTGCGGCAACGGTGAGGCACTGGGCCGAGCAGGCGCCGAGATTGTTTCGCGTGGCTCTTCGTGGTCGTAGAGATCAATAACCAGGCGGTGGCCGTATTGCTGGTTGGGTGGCAAAGCAAAGCTTTTGGGATTGACCTGCCGAGAGAGGTCAAGCACCACCCGCAAATCTGTTTTGTCTCTGGGCGCGGAACGCACTCCGGTCAGTGGCGTATCACTCAGCGGCAGGCCGGACACATCAGCAGAAAAACTCGCTCCAGTGATGTCGATAACCAGCCGTTCCGGATTGGACAGAGTAAACAAGCTATGATCGGCTGGGCCAGAAAGGTCAAACACCAGTCGCGTATTATCCGGCGCCCTCCACAGTCTTACGCTCTGGATATCAGCAGCATTTACCAGACCGGAGAGGACCAGTAACACGCCCGCTATCAACCAGCTCAATGCAACCCGACCTGTTATACCGCCATTCAAGATCACGTTTGTGCATCATCCCGTGTGTGTAGTTGTTGGCACGCAGCTTCACCATGCGCGCTATGACTTTCGACCACTAATCTACGCCCAGTGCCACTCACTGCAATAGTAATGATCATATCCGGGCTTGGCAAAACCCCTTCACCCTTCTCCGGCCACTCGACCAGACACAGGCTATCAGCCGAAAAATAATCGCGAACTCCAAGAAACTCCAGCTCTTCCGGGTCCAGCAAACGATACAGATCGAAATGATAAATAGCCCGGTCACTCAGCTCATAGGGCTCGACCAGAGTAAAAGTGGGGCTTTTGACTGCACCTGCGTATCCCTGGGCTCGAATCAGACCACGACTGAGGGTGGTTTTTCCCGCACCAAGGTCGCCGCGCAAATAGATCACCCCATGGGCCCGCATCGCGCGGCCAATAGCTGCCCCAACAGCCTCCATGGCCTGCTCACCCTCGGCAAGTATCACTTCTATCATTTAAGATCCTGTATGTTCAGCAATCGGCGGATGGGCATCATCAGGTCGGTAGCAAGCAAGCCCCGCTCGCCCAAGACAGCGGCGGCGTCGCCCGCCATGCCGTGGATCAACACCGCATAGCGCGCTGCCGTGCCCGCTTGCAGGCCCTGACCCAACATGGCACCACATAGCCCTGAAAGAACGTCACCCATGCCCGCCGTTGCCATGCCTGGATTACCAGCAATACAGAGTGCGACGGGCTCAGCATTCGGTTCTCCGCCACCAATAAGGCTACCAACACCCTTGAGTACCACGGCGCAGCCGTAGCGCTGAACCAGAAGCTCGAGCGCTCTGAGCCGGTCAGATTGAACCTCAGCGGTAGAACAACCCAGAAGCCGACCTGCCTCGGCAGGATGCGGCGTGATGATACAGTTGTTGCCCAGGTCTGTACCATGGGCAAAACGACCGGCAATGATATTCAACGCATCGGCATCCAGCACCTTGGGAGCAGCACTTCGCAGAACGCTGTCCATGATCCGCTGACCCCATTCCCCGGCACCCAGGCCCGGACCAACCACCAGCACATCGGCCTTCGAGATCAATGTGTCAACGTTCTCTGGAGCGTCCGCGCCATGCACCATGACTTCCGGACAACGGGCAAGCAAAGGCGCAATGTGCGCGCTGCGAGTTGCTGCACTCACCCTGCCAGCCCCGCTTCGCAAGGCAGCCTCAGCAGCAAGTAACGCCGCACCGCCCATACCCAGATCACCACCGATAACCAGCACATGCCCGAACATCCCTTTATGCGCGCCACGCGGTCGCCTCTCTAGGGTAGCGCGCCAGTCCCGCAAATCCAGACGCTGTGCTACGGGTTCAGGCATCCGGTGCGGCAGGTCAGCTAATGCGGCGAAGTGTAATTCACCCGAATGATCAGGTCCCTGGGCGGTCAACAGTCCCAGCTTGAGCGTAATAAAGGTTACTGTCAGGTCAGCGAACACGGCCTCTCCCATTACCACGCCGCGGTCAGCATGAAGACCGCTGGGCAAATCAACCGACACCACGGGCAAACCGCTATTATTAATGGCCCTGATGGCCCCAGCGTAAGGCTCGCGAACGTTACCGCCGGTACCTGTTCCGAGCATCGCATCAAGTACGATGCCGCGCAGGGGTTGCCCCACCTGCCAGGGTTCGATATCCACACCCGCCGCCTTGGCGGCCCTGCAGGCCTGCGCAGCATCACCCTGCAAACTGTCTGGCGATGCCAGCGACAACACGCGCACTGACCACCCCGCCAAGCGGGCAAGCCGCGCGACCAGATAACCGTCGCCACCGTTATTACCCCCTCCGCACAGCGCCGTAAGCTCCGCCCCCTCGGGCCAGCGTCGCTCGAGACGCTGCCACAATGACTGCGCTGCGCGCTGCATCAATTCGCTTCCGGGTATTGCGCCCTGGATAATGGCTTCATCGATCTGGCGACTTTGTGCAGCAGTGTAAATATTGATCGGCAATGGCGTGGTCATGGGCATGCTACCTCGGGCGATGTCTGGCACAATTGTAGGGGCTATTTCACCCCTTCCCAAATTTTAAGACCGGAACAGCATGACCGACGTCAGCGCGGACCCTCAAGAACTAGCCGAGCAGATTCGCTCGCTGGGCCAGGAACTGGGGTTTCAACAGGTGGGAATCAGTACAGCGCAGATTGGCGAGCATGAGGGGCGCTTGCATGCCTGGCTGGATGCTGGCTACCAGGGCGAGATGACGTGGATGGCAAGCCACGGTAGCAAACGGACCCGCCCAGATGAACTCGTCCCCGGCACCTGCCGCGTCATTTCCGTGCGCATGGATTATCTACCCGCCGACACGGCCATGGCCAAGCGCTTGAAACAATCAGATCATGCCTATATTTCACGCTACGCCCTGGGGCGCGACTATCATAAGCTCATGCGCCGGCGCCTGCAGCATTTGGCTGAGCGCATCCAGGCTCTTATCGGGCCCTTTGGCTACCGTGCTTTCGTAGACAGCGCGCCGGTAATGGAGCGCGCCCTCGCCACCCGGGCCGGGCTTGGCTGGATAGGCAAGAACACCATGTTGATCCACCCCAGGGCAGGCAGTTATTTCTTTCTCGGCGAATTGTTTACCGATTTACCGCTACCCGTGGATGCAGCCCAGGAAACCGAACACTGCGGCAGTTGCACTGCTTGCCTGGACACTTGCCCAACCGGAGCCTTTGTCGGCGCTCATGTGCTGGATGCCAGACGCTGCATCTCCTACCTGACCATCGAACTGAAAGGGGCAATACCGCTGGAATTACGGCCGTTGATGGGCAATCGCGTTTTTGGCTGTGACGATTGCCAGATGGTCTGCCCCTGGAACAAGTTTGCCAAACCGACAGCAGAAACCGATTTCAATCCCCGCCATCAGTTGGACCAAGCCACCCTGGCCAGTCTTTTCCTGTGGGATGAGGCCACCTTCCTGAGCCATACCGAGGGTTCTGCAATACGCCGTATAGGACATGAACGCTGGCTACGTAATCTAGCAGTAGGGCTCGGCAACGCCTCGACCAGCATACCCGTGATCGAGGCGCTCAAAGCGCGACGCGAACATTCCTCCGAATTGGTCAGGGAGCATGTGATCTGGGCCTTGCAGCGCCATGGCCAGATGCCCTGAACCTGTCGGGTCAGTACTTGATGAAATGCTCTCGGTAGTATTTAAGCTCGGCAATGGAGTCATAAATATCGTCGAGCGCCAAATGGCTGCTCGCCTTTTTGAAGCCACCCTTGAGGTCCGGCGCCCAACGCGAGGCCAGCTCTTTCAGAGTAGACACATCAAGGTTGCGATAGTGGAAATACTGTTCCAGCTCAGGCATGCCCCGGTGTAAAAAGCGCCGATCCTGGCAGATGCTATTACCGCACATTGGTGACTTACGCGCGGGCACCCACAGCCGCAGAAAATCTAGCGTCTGTTGTTGCGCCTCGACAGCGCTGATCTGGCTCTCACGAACCCGCTGAGTAAGCCCTGATCCACCATGCTGCCGGGTATTCCAATCGTCCATGGCGTCCAGCATCGAATCCGGTTGCTTCACTGCCATGACGGGCCCTTCGGCCAGCACATTAAGTTGCGCATCGGTTACTACCGTGGCGATCTCGATGATCACATCATTATCCGTATCCAGACCGGTCATCTCCAGATCGATCCAGATGAGGTTGTCGTCGTTAGCCATGTGGGCTCCTGCTGTCAGATGGTGGTGATCGAGTATACGCGGCGCATGCTACACTGGCGCAACTTCCGGAATCAGTGCACCACATGGCCAAGCGACACCTCACCAGACGCCAGAACTGGCGTATTCAGAAAATTCAGGACGAGCGCACCGTCCGCGCCAGTCGCCGGGCCGATATGGCCGAAGAAAGCCTGATCGGCGGCGATCTGGGCCCCGAACAACAAGGCCTGGTGATTGCCCACTTTGGCGTACAGGTAGACGTCGAAGCGACCGAGGGGTCCCACGCCGGACAAATTCGTCGCTGCCACCTGCGGGCCAATTTGCCCGCAATGGTCACCGGCGACCGCGTCATATGGCGGGCCGACAATCAGTCCGGCGGCGTGATCGTGGCGCAATTGCCCCGTGTGTCGGAACTCAATCGGCCCGACCACCGTGGTCAACTGAAGCCAGTAGCGGCTAACGTTGATCGCCTGGTCATTGTCTTCGCCCCACTGCCTACCCCGTACACCACCTTGATTGACCGTTATCTGGTCGCCGCAGAACAGTCAGGTCTCAGTCCCTTGTTGGTATTGAACAAGGCAGACCTGTTGCTGGGCGGCGAATTTGCGGATATTCGCGCATGGCTCGATGTGTATGCACAGCTCGGCTATCAAGTGCTCGAGCTGTCCGCCAGCTCAGGTGCCGGCCTGGACGAGCTACAGGCCTCATTGAAGGACCATGTCAGTGTATTTGTCGGCCAGTCCGGTGTAGGCAAATCTTCTCTGATAAACGCGCTGCTACCCGGTATCGATCTGCGCGTGGGCGCGCTGTCGGAGTCTAGCGGACAGGGAACGCACACCACGACAACAGCCAAACTGTTCCATTTTCCCGAGGGCGGTGATCTGATCGACTCGCCAGGTATCCGTGAGTTCGGTCTGACCCACATCAGTCACGAAGACCTGCTGGAAGGGTTTATCGAGTTCAGACCTTTTCTTGGCTATTGCAAATTCCGCGATTGCGCCCATTTGCATGAACCCGGATGCGCGCTACTCAATGCCGTCGCACGTGGCGATATATCAGCCAGCCGAATCAGCAGCTACCGGCAGATACTCTCCAGTATCGGCCCGCAGAGCTATTGATCCAGCGGCTGAGCCGTCCCGCCGTCATCGAAAAAATTGGGCGACCGCGTCGCTGGGGGCTCAGATTCGACCGGTTGCTGATCCAATGGTGAAGCCTCCGGCTCCAGCTCGGGAGCGAAATCCGCTTCCGCTGCGGGATTCTGGTTTAGCTCAGAGCCGACAGGTACTACTTCAGCATCAGGACGCTCTACACGCTCGCCAAAGCCATCCAGAATCTGGTCTTCAGCGCGCTTTTTCAACACCACGATATCGATCCGCCGATTAGTCGGACTGAGCGGGTCTGTGCGATCAAAATGCGCCGAATCAGCGAAACCAACAACTCGCGCCAATTGACTCTCCGGGTAGCCTGCGACCAGCAGGGTGCGCCGCGCAGCGTTGGCTCTTTCGGTAGACAACTCCCAGTTACCATAGCCGCGACGACCTGCAAAAGGGGCCGCATCGGTATGTCCTCCGATACTGATTTTTTTCGGCACTACGGCAATCGTATCACTGAGTGCGAGTAAAATTTCTTCAAAGTAGGGTTGCAGTTGAGGACTGCCGCTGGCGAACATGGGCCGGTTTTCCGCATCCACAATCTGGATGCGCAGTCCGTCCTGAGTGATCTCGAGCAGGATTTGATCCTTGAATCGCTGCAGAACGGGCTCGACGTCTATCTTGTTTTGCAGCTCCTGCAACAACATTTCCAGCTCAAGATTCTCAACGCGCTCCTGAGCAGCGTCTTCGGCCTGCTGCGCTGCGGAGTTGGATTCTTGATCATCGGGTATGGGGACTTCTTCCTCGTCAACGTCACTGAGCGTTCTCTTCGGTGCAACGGTGGGCGTACCACCCAGGTCAATGGCAAAGGGACTACCCCCCTCAGCGAATCCAATTGGGTCGTTAAAATAACCGGAGATTTTTTTGAGCTCTTCAGGCGTCGCAGTGGTCAGCAGCCACATCACCAGGAAGAACGCCATCATAGCAACAGCGAAGTCAGCAAAAGCAATTTTCCAGGCACCACCATGGTGCCCACCGCCCTTACGAGTAATGCGTTTAACAATGATTGGTTGATTATTGTCCACCGATCAGCGCCCCTTCACCGACTCTTCCAACTCAAGGAAGCTGGGGCGGTGCTCTGGCAAAAGCGCCTTGCGACCGAATTCAACCGCAAGAGCCGGCGGCAGACCCTGGGCGCTCGCCACCAGACACATCTTGATCGCCTCATAGGTGTTGATCTCTTCATGCGCCTCGTGCTCCATTGCCGCCGCGAAAGGACCCACAAACCCGTAAGCCGCCCAGATACCCAAGAAGGTACCCACTAGTGCCGTCGCGACTTTTTCACCGATCATCTTATTGTCGGCTTCACCCAAGACGCTCATGGTAATGACGATACCCAGAACGGCGGCAACAATACCGAATGCCGGCAAACCATCAGCCACCCGCGTTACCGCGTGGCTCGGGCCTTCGAGTTCTTCGGTGAGGCTGGATATCTCCACATCGAACAGCGCCTCAAGCTCGTGCGGTGCCATATTGCCGGTCGACATGATCCGAAGGTAATCACAGATAAATTCAGTCATGTGCTTATCTTTAAGAACCGCCGGATATTTGCTGAAGATAGGACTTTCTGCGGGCTCTTCGATATCGGCTTCGATCGACATCATGCCTTCGCGACGACTCTTGTTCAGGACTTCGTAAAGCACTCCGAGCACGTCAAGATAGAAAGGCTTACCAAAGCGATGGCCGAAGATAATCACAGGAACCTTGGCGAATACTTTCTTGATTGTAGCCATGTTATTGGCGACCAAAAATGCACCAAAGGCAGCCCCACCAATAATCAGGATTTCAAAGGGGTGCCACAGTGCAGCAAGCTTTCCGCCGGAGGCCATGAAGCCACCTAACACGCTGCAGAGAACTACCAGATAACCGCCGATTTTCAACATAGACCCATCAAATTCCCTGAAAGACACGAAACCACTGCGCAGCGGCAGCAAAACCAGCTTGTTCACGTTATAGTCATGTGAGAAATCATATAAGCTATTGTAAAGCCCCAAACACCATGAGCACAGAACAACCCAAAATAACTGACATGGCACAAGATGATATCGGCATACTGCGCCAAAATCTGAACGCCTTTGTGCTGCCAATTGAAAAAAAACAACAATTGGCGCTTTGCAGCTACCTAGAACGGGAGATGTTAAATTTTTCCGAACTGGTCGCTGAACTGCTGCGCGTTCCGGCTGCCGCGCTGCAGGTCTGTCGCGTGGCTGGCGACTTAGCACGGCGCAGAGACATCGACATCCTTACTCTTGAACAAGCCTGTAATCTGCTGGGCACACATCGCCTAAACGACATTATAAAGGATTTGCCTGTTCTAGAAGCGAGTGAAATGCCTGATGCCTACCGCCAAATCCTGAGTATCAGCGAGCATGCGTTAGCGCAATCTCAGGGCCTGTTCGCCCATCGCATGGCGCGTCTATGGCATGAAGTATCTCTGGCCAGCCTACTGTTTCTCTCACCCTGCTGGGTACTAGTCTACCTGCGCCCCGAGATCTTCGAAGAGTGGGACGCACATCATCTGGACAAAGCGCAACAGGGCGCCGAGCTAAGCCTCTGGCTGCTCAATAGCGAACGGGTGCTGGGGCTAGCACAGAAAATTGCCCGGGATTGGTGGCTGCCACCTTGGATTATGCAAGGCTACCGCTCGCTGAGTACCAGCCGTAAAACAATAGTCAAGGCTTTGCATATCGCCCGCGACAGCCAACATCCTCAGGAACAGCAAGCTGCACTGGATGCCGATCGAAACCTGTCGCGCTGGCTGACACTGCCTGCCAACAGCCTGGTGATGGCAAACGGCTTGGCGCTAGGTGCGTACCATGATTGGGATGCGCGGCACACCCGCCGCTGGCAACAGCTAACGGCCCTATATCTTGGCCAAAGCGTGGCCGAAGTCCAAGCCGCCAGTCATGTCAACGCAGTAAACAGTGCACGAAACCTGCATCATCATCACGGATCAACTCTTTGGTTACCCGCAGAAGCGCTTATATGGCCGGGCGGGTCTCGCAGGCACCTTGGCATGGCTGCTGTCGCAACAACCACCGCCACAGCGCCCGGAGCCGACTCAGCGCTATGGCGACAAGCCTGTACGATGCTCGCCAGCCAGCATAGCCCGTTCGCCAATTTGAATGATCTGATCGAAACCGCGCTACACGCCACAACGCGTGGGCTGGGCGCAGAGCAAAGCTGGGTCGCACTGTATAATTCACGCAAACACGAGTTGATTGTATTGGCAGAGCATGGCTTCGCTAAAACAAAAAGCCCTGTGGGGCTTTCTTTGGGTGAAGGTCGCGGCAATGCCTGGGGCCAATGGCTACAGAGTGATGCGTGCCATGAAGTGAACTCGGCGCTAATCGCTCTGGATACTGAACCCTTTCCACACAGCCTCTTTCACATCGCGACCGAGGGCACAACCCGGCTACTTCCACTGTTTTACAAAAAACAACTAATAGGCCTTCTGGGGACACAAGGTGAGACAGCGTTAAGCCTGACAGTCGACAAACAGCGCCTCGCCTTGATCAAAACAGCAGAGTGTCTTAATCGGGCGCTGGTCAGCTTCAAGCAAAAGACCTGAGCCATTATCATAGAGCCTTAACCGATGGAGACGCTTATGCTCGACCCCCTATTCCCGCTTCTGATCGAACCCGAGGACCTCCCTCCCGATCTCGATCCGAACTGTGTCCGTCTGGTGGACCTTTCTACCGCCGAACAATACGCCCAAGCGCATATTCCAGGAGCAGTGCATCTGACACCCGCGCGTATCACGTCGGGCCTACCAGTGCCGGGGCTGTTGCCGGATCGTGAAGCGCTGCAGCACTTGCTCGGAGAGCTCGGACACCATGGTGGCCTGCACTATATCGTCTACGATGACGAAGGCGGAGGCTGGGCTGGTAGATTCATTTGGCTACTCGATGCGGTTAGCCATCCCCATTACAGTTACATTAACGGCGGCCTGAAGGCATGGCTGGAGGATGGCCATCCCACGGAGCAAAACCCTTCCACCGTCGAACCCACCACACCGGAACTACAAATCGACCCAGGCCCAAGCATCACTTTGCAAGCGCTTCAGACAGAACTGAGCAACCCCGAACTCGTCGTATGGGATGCAAGATCGCCGGCAGAGTATCGTGGCGAAAAAGCCTTTTCTAAAAAAGGCGGACATATTCCCGGTGCTATCAACTTTGAATGGACCGAGGGCATGGATCCTCAGCGCGGACTGCGGCTGCGCAGTGACCTGGCAGAGCGACTCAAAAGCCAGGGCATTACCCAGGACAAGCAGATTATCACCCATTGTCAGACACACCATCGTTCCGGCTTTACCTATCTGGCAGCAAAGATTCTTGGCTTCCCCCGCGTCAGGGCCTATCCCGGGTCCTGGTCTGAATGGGGCAACCATCCAAACACACCCGTCGAATCCTGAGGACACTCCATGCGCGATCGTTTATTTATCATCATGCAGTACCTGCTTCCCCAGCACTTGCTATCGAGACTCGCCGGGGCAGTAGCTGATTGCCACTGGCCCTGGTTGAAAAATGCCTTCATCAACTGGTTCGTCGATCGTTATCAGGTAGACATGTCCGAGGCGGTTGAGGAAGATCCCACAGCTTTTAGCTGCTTCAACGATTTTTTCACTCGCGCCCTGAAAAAAGGAGCACGCCCGCTTCATGATGAGCCCAACTCCATTCTGTGCCCTGCCGACGGTGCGATAAGTCAGCTGGGTGCAATAGAGCACGGCCGGATATTCCAGGCGAAAGGTCAGAGCTTCAGCGCTCTGGAGTTATTGGGCGGCAATCCCGAGCACGCAGCTCTATTTCAAGGTGGACAATTCGCCACCGTTTATCTTTCCCCGCGGGATTACCATAGGGTGCACATGCCACTGGGTGGCGAGCTGCGGGAAATGATCTACGTGCCTGGCAAATTATTCTCCGTCAACCGCAATACTGCTGAAAATGTACCTGAACTGTTCGCGCGCAACGAGCGGGTAGTCTGTCTTTTCGACACTGAAGCAGGCCCGATGGCCGTGGTGCTGGTCGGGGCGATGATCGTCGCATCAGTGGAAACACCTTGGGCTGGGCTGGTGGCACCACCCAAACGCCAGCTAAAAATCGAGCAGTATGGCCAGGCCGCTCCGGCACTGGACCGTGGCACCGAGATGGGCCGCTTCAAGCTCGGCTCAACGGCTATTATCCTTTTCGGTCCGGGACGCGCCCAGTGGACCGAATCATTAAAAGCGGGCGACGCTGTGCGCATGGGGCAACGCATGGGGGATCTGATTACGTCTTGAGCTGCAGCGCCTGCGGCGTTAGTTCAGGCGCGATCAAAGCCGAACGCGATAACCTCATCAATGCGTTTGGCGTCTAGCGCCAACATAATCAGACGGTCAACACCCAAAGCAACGCCAGCACAGGATGGCATCCCCGTTCGCAAGGCATCGATCAATAACGCGTCGACGGGCAGCACCGACCGCCCCAGCTCCCGACGCTGGTCCTGATCGAGCTCGAAACGTCTGGTCTGCTCCTGCGAGTCCGTGAGTTCAAAGTAACCATTGGCCAGCTCCATGCCTCGAATAAATAACTCAAAGCGGGCAGCGCTCGGCACATGATCATCCCCCTCCAATACTTGCGCCAAAGCTGCCTGCGAAGCAGGAAAGGCGTAGACCATCGTCGGTTCCACTAGTAGCGGCTCGATGCAATGGGAGAAAAGCAGCTCTAACCAACCATCACGGCTCAGTTCTCCCTTGAAACCACAGCGCAGACGCGATTCCTCAGCCAGCTGGGCGTCGGAGCAGCGATGGATATCCAGGCTTAACAAATCAGCAAAAAGCGTTGCGTAGGTCACCCTTCGTGCCGGAGCAACACTCAAAATTGCGCATACAAGCTCGTCTACTTCGTCCATCAGGCGATGATGATCAAACCCCGGGCGATACCACTCCAACATGCTGAACTCGGGATTATGACGACTGCCGCTTTCGCCGTTGCGAAACACCTTAGCCAGCTGCCAGATAGAACCACTGCCTGCCGCAAGCAGGCGTTTCATCGGATATTCAGGAGACGTTTGCAGATAATAGCAAGATGATTCACCACCGCCGTCAGGCACAAAGACAGTCGCAAAAGGAAAAAGATGGGGATCGCTCACCGCCGCACTCGACAATGCTGGCGTGTCGACCTCCAGCACATCCCGATCAGCGAAGAATGCCCGTATTTTAGCGATCACCGCCGCGCGAGCGCGCAACGCGGACATTGATGCCGACGGTTGCCACTGGTGCGTCATATAGTCTCCTGAAAGAAGCGTTTTGTAGAAATAAAAAACCGGGGCAAGGCCCCGGTTTTCGCATCACGTATAAAAATGCAAACCATCAATGCGGCAGAGAATCCGTCACTCAGGCACGGCCGACATAGTCGCCACTGCGTGTATCGACCTTGAGAACATCGCCCACGTTAATGAACAGAGGCACCTTGACCACGGCGCCCGTAAGCAGCTTGGCCGGCTTGGTACCGCCGCCAGAGGTATCGCCGCGAACGCCTGGATCAGTCTCGACTACTTCCAGCTCAACAAAATTGGGTGGCGTAACGGCAATCGGTGCACCGTTATATAACGTCACCTGGTAGATCACTTGCTCCTTGAGCCAGTTACTGGCATCGCTGATAGCTTTTTCATCGGCCGCAACCTGCTCGAAAGAACCGTCCGTCGCCATAAAATGCCAGAATTCGCTATCGGTATACAGATACTCCATTTCACGATCCATGACGTCTGCGCCCTCCAGACTGTCGCCGGACTTGAAAGTACGCTCGTTGACACGGCCCGTTTTCAGATTGCGGACCTTGACGCGGTTGAATGCCTGCCCCTTGCCCGGTTTGACAAACTCGTTCTCGAGAATCGCACAAGGATCGCCATCGAGCATCACTTTAAGACCCGACTTGAATTCGTTGGTAGAATAGTTAGCCATATATTTCCCACTGACAGTTTGAACGGAATGTCCGGTATCGCGCAGAGCACAAGCACAGCTCCAGCCAGCAAGCCCGGACTGCGACCGACGTGGTGAGCCAACGTCAGACGGATGCCCAGCTACCCATGCGCCGAAAAACACAATGATACATGTATCTTCCACAGCTGTTGAGCCTGCGACCTGGCAAAATCTTCTTGCCACCAGTATTACCGACCCGAATGTGCTGCTGCGACGGCTGAATCTCGACCCTTCGTTGCTCGAGTCAGCATACGCTGCCAGCCGCGAATTTGCTTTGCGAGTGCCAGAACCTTACCTTGCACGCATGGTACCAGGCGACCCCCACGACCCTCTGCTCAGGCAGGTTTTACCCATCGGTGAGGAACTGCATCAACAAAACGGTTACGTGCTCGATCCGCTGGGTGAGCAGCACGCCAACGCCTTACCTGGCGTGATACATAAGTACCACGGCCGACTTCTTTTAGTGGTTAGCGGCGGATGCGCTATAAACTGCCGCTATTGCTTCCGCCGCCACTTTCCATATGAAGAAAACAACCTCGGTACCGCCCAGTGGCAAGATGCGCTTGATTATATCCGCCGGGACCCAAGCGTGCGTGAGGTGATCTTCAGCGGTGGCGACCCGTTGGCGGCCAATGACCGAAGACTCGCCTGGCTTACCCGGGAGATCGCCTCTATCGATCATGTCAGGCGCTTGCGGGTGCATACTCGGTTGCCTGTGGTAATTCCGCAACGGGTCACTCCTACGTTGATTGAAGCCCTGTGCGGCACCCGCCTTCCTGTAACCATGGTGCTGCACTGCAACCACGCCAACGAAATCGATCAGAGCGTTGCGGAGGCTATAAGCAAAATGCGGGCGGCGGGAATGATGCTCCTGAACCAGTCTGTATTGCTGCGAGGCGTCAACCATAAACTTGAACAACTTATTGATCTGAGCGAAGCGCTGGGCGATCACGGCGTTATGCCTTATTATCTGCATGTGCTTGATCGAGTAAGGGGTGCTCAACATTTTAATGTGGAAGATGAAGAAGCCCAACAGCTGGTGGGTCGCATGCTCACCCGCCTGCCAGGTTTTCTCGTGCCCAAGCTAGTCAGGGAAGTCGCTGGAAAAGCGGCTAAAGTGCCACTTCCAGTAGAGTTGGCCGCCGATTGAAAATGGAACCACCTGCGTCAATTTAGTGTCTGCCGTCCGCAGCTATATATTACAGGACTTAGCGCGCACACTTATTAACTGATAAAGTATTGAACAAAGCCGGTTCCGTCTTAGCGCATCTTCTTCGGAACCCGCCCACACCGCGTCGGGACTCGGATTGACCCGTTTGAAATGGACAGGACTCTTATGGAAAGCACAGCCCAAAGGCTGAGTTTGCGGATACCCCAGCAACATCTCAAAACATTGAGTTTTGCTGAGGGTAGCGAGAAAGGTATTGTCAACTGGATTGCTAACCTGCCCAAAGCCAACATTGGGGAAACGGCAAGACAACTGTACCAGGGGCTGATTGAAATCAATCAACTGGAGATTGCTCCGGACAAACGGCTGGCGATTCTGGAGCAAATACGACCCGAGGTTTATTACGTTTGCAGTGCGCTATCAAAGTATTATCTAGGTCAATCAATCGTCCTGGAAGACAAGCCACGCAAGGTTGCCAATCTTTCCCAGTCGTTACAGAACCATCTGGCCAACGGCTACAAGATTGTGGTCGCCCAAGAGCGTCAGATCCGTTCACGCGATCATTCTGCTCTTATTGGACTCGCTATCCAACGTGCCATGCGAGGCCTATGTGGCCCCCTGTTACGAGCCTTTCAACTTTATTGTCCCGTAGCCGACGGTGTTTGGCTGGAGCTGCACCAGCTGTATCAGCTCGCGCGCAAGCGCAATTTACATCAGCAGCCGATTAACGATAGCGAAAGTCTTGAAGGCAAGCCCCTGAGCATAGAGCAGTGCTACCTGATAGCGTTGCTTATGGGATCCGCTCGACCGAACCAGATGCGCCAAAGTGCCATGGGTAGGCTCTTTGTAATACTCGAGGACTGGTCGCGGCTTGCTAACCTGCTTCCACCAGAAGATCCCAAAGCCCTTTTCATCGTCAATCCAGCAATGGATTGTCCGCCCCGTTACCGCTCGCTGATTCTTGAAGAAGATCCATCCAATAGCCTTGGGTTGAGCACCGATCGACTGGTCGACTCTATCAAGGAATACATGCTCAACGGTGGCGAAAACCATTCCGGCTTGCGTGTACCTGAGGGACTCGGCATCGAGATGCTGCAACATGTAAGTCAATCCTGGGGAGACTTGGCCGAACGCACGTTCAACCGCGTGCCCGGCCGGGGTGTATTGAAAATCAGCATTGGCATGAGCGCAACGCATTTCCGTATCGCTCAGACCACTTTTGCCCATTTTATGAGCGCCGACGAACACGAAATCAATCCTTTCACCGATGCTGCTCAGCGGTCGCGTCAGGAGGGCTGGAACTCAGCGTTCGACTCAGGTCAACCGGTAGACTGGCAGCCAGGCGGCGTCGAGCAGATCAATTACAAGGACCTAGGCGATAACAGCGGCAATGAGGAAGGCGAAGAGCACTATCCGATACACGCCCTGCCCATCGTTAACCACAGCCCGGGTGGATTCTGCCTGACCTGGCCACGCGACGTCCCCAAGCAGTTGCAAGCAGGTGAGCTGCTTGGCATTCAGGAAGAAAGCGATCAGGACTGGAGCCTGGCCGTTGTGCGCTGGATACGCCAGGTGAGAGGTGGTGGTACGCAGATGGGTGTTGAGCTGGTGGCGCCGCACTGCACACCATGTGCGCTCAAACTGATCCGCAAGACTGAACAGCCAAGTCAATACCTGCGAGCACTGATACTACCCGAGGTAACCGCTATTGACCGCCCCTCCACTATTATCACACCGCGCATGCCGTTCAGCGTGAACAGTAAAGTTATGATCCTTCAGGGTAACCGGGAAGTGCGCGCTCATCTGACTGACCGCATCGCTGCCAGTGGTAGCTTCAGCCAGTTTGAATACCATTTATTGGAAGAAACTGGAGAGAAACAAGTCAAACCACAGACGGCTGGCTCTGCGTTAACCGTTAGTACTGACGATGACTTTGACTCCCTCTGGAAGTCTCTGTAAATTCAGATTCCAAAACCGGGCCCTATCGGCCCGATCTAGTCTGGAAGATCATGGGCAAAGATACTCACGCCATTAGATTACTGATTCTGGACGACTCGCAAAATAATGCCGAGCGTCTGGTCAGCATCCTGCGAAATGCGGGCCACGCGACCCGCGCCCATCGGATCACCTCCGTCGAAGATCTGCAGGAATCGCTCCAGCAGAACTGGGACCTCTGTCTCGCCGTAAGCCAGACCAGCTTCATGAGTGCGAATGACGCCAGCGCCATGATTCTCAGGCATTCTCGCGACATCCCTTTTGTGCTTGTTGCCAAGGAATTGAACGAAAACGTGCGTACCGAAGCCTTGATGCACGGAATGCACGATGCCGTATCCGAATCCACCGACTCATTGCTGGCTCTGGTAGTCAAACGGGAACTGCTGAGCTTGACTGCACGACGCCAACAGCGCATCGCGGAACAATCATTACGCGAAACAGAAAAACGCTGTCAACTACTCCTAAGCAGCTCGGTCGATGCCATAGCCTATGTGCATGACGGGATGCATATTTATGCGAACCGCTCATATATCCATCTATTCGGTTACGATGATGCCGACGACCTTGCGGCGGAACCCATGGTGGGTTTAATAGCTACCAAGGACCAAGCCACCTTTAAGACGTTTCTACGTCATTACATCGATCAGGGCGATCAGAATGAAATGCGCTGCAGCGGCGTGGGTGTCGATGGCAAGGAGTTCCCGATCACCTTGAGCTTTTCATCCGCGAGCTACGATAGCGAGCCCTGCACTCAGGTCGTTATTCGTGCAGAAACCGCCAGTGCCGACTTTGAACTGAAGCTCAAAGCACTTGCCAGCAAAGACCTTGTCACCGGACTATTCAACCGCGCCTACTTCCAAGAGCAGCTCGAAGCGATCAGCGAGAAAGTAGTCCAGGGAGGGCTGGCCAGCTCACTGATCTACATGAGTATTGACAGTTTCAACGGGGTTCAGACTGACATCGGTATTGGTGGTGCGGATCTGATGCTGGCGGACCTGGCTCAACTACTACGTGAAGCTTTCCCGGAATCCACACTGATCTCACGTTTCAGCGATGATGCTTTTTGCATTTTGCTAAACGGGGGAGAGCCAGAAGCTATCTTAGCCTCGCTTGACAACTTGCGTGGCAAGGTTGAAGCAAATCTGTTCGAGGCCAGTGGCCGAACCATACAGATCACTGTCAGCATGGGCGTGTCTTCAATCAGCGAAACAAGTCCTAAACCCGAAGAAGCGATTGACCGTGCTCATCGTCTGGCAGAACAAGTCACCCAAGCCGGCGGCAATGCAATCAAGGTATTCAATCCGCTGGAAGAGCTGGCTAATCAGGCTAATCGCGGCAATCTGATCGCCCTGGTGACGCACGCTCTTGAAACCAACGGGTTCAAATTGTTGTTCCAGCCGGTGATTAGCCTGCGTGGGGACAATCATGAGCATTACGAGACTTATCTGCGACTGCTCAACTCCCAGGGTGAGGAAGTATCCGCCGCAGAGTTCATGCCGGCCATCAGCGACGCTGGACTAGCAGTAGAGATTGATCGTTGGGTAATCAGCCGGTCCATCAGGCTGCTTGCTGGTCAGCGCGGCAAAGGATCGGACACGCGCCTTTTGATCAATCTCAGTAGTGCCAGCTTGCAGGAGCCTCAACTTGCCCATTGGGTTTCGGGCTTGCTGAAGGAAAACCGTCTGCCTTCTGACAGCATCATATTCCAGTTTAATGATGCCGACGCCAATACGTATATGAAGCAAGCAAAAGTACTCACAGAGTCGTTACGCTCCATGCACTGCAAGGTGTCCTTGAGCCACTTCGGTTGCGCCTTGAATCCCTACGCATCGCTCAAGCACCTTCACGTCGACTTTATCAAGATTGACGGCTCATTTACCCGGGAACTCGCCGATCCAGAATCAGCAAATGCACTCAAAGAGATAGTCGCGACACTGCACGGCATGGGCAAACTGACGATAGTGCCCTATGTAGACAGCGCCACGATGATGCCAACACTCTGGCAGGCCGGGGTGAACTACATTCAGGGACATTACTTACAATCGCCCACTGACGGAATGAATTACGACTTTTCAGCTGAGTAAACACTGGCCTGGAGACAGTTATTTGCTCCGGGCCAGCGGTTCAGACACCCTCTCTGTCGCGAAATCCAAGCAGATACAGGATGCCATCCAAACCCAGGGTCGAAATGGCCTGCTTGGCTGATTGTTTGACCAGTGGCTTGGCTCGAAAGGCGACGCCCAACCCGGCTATAGCCAGCATGGGTAAATCGTTGGCTCCATCGCCCACCGCAATAGTCTGCTCTAGACTGATGCCTTCCCGTTGCGCCAATTCGCGCAGCAGATCCGCCTTACGCTGCCCATCAACAATCGGTTCTTTTACGCCTCCGGTCACTAGGCCATTTTCGACCGGCAGGGCATTGGCATAGACGTAATCGATCCCTAGACGCTCTTGCAAGCGCTCAGCGAAATAACTGAAACCACCCGACAGGATTGCCGTTTTGTAGCCCAGGCGGCGCAGCTGACTGATCAATGTCTCTGCGCCTTCGGTCAGGCGCAGAGAATCAGCAACTTCTTCCAGTACGCTTTCCGGCAACCCTTTGAGTAACGCCATGCGTTCACGGAAACTCGCTTTGAAGTCCAGCTCGCCGCGCATGGCTCGCTCGGTTATGGCTGATACCTGCTCGCCGACGCCCGCAGCCTTGGCCAGCTCGTCGATCACCTCAGCATCGATCAGTGTGGAATCCATATCGAAAACCACCAGACGCCGATTACGTCTAAATATACTGTCTTGCTGGAAAGCGATATCCACATTAAGTTGTTGGGCGATGGTGAGAAACTCGGCCCGCAGCTGCGCGGGATCGTCAGGCTCACCGCGAACCGAAAACTCGATACAACCCTTGCCCTGATCCGCTGGAAGCCCCTCGGGTATTCGGCCGGACAAGCGGTCGATCTGATCGATGTTCAACCCGTAACGCGCGGTAATGTCACTGACAAGAGCGATGTGCTCGGCCGTGACACGGCGAGCGAGTAACGTGACAATATGTCTAGGCTTTCCCTGTCCGGTGACCCAGCGGCTATACTCCTCAGCGCTCACAGGCGTGAAGCGCACCTGCTGGTCAAGCTCATAGCCCCGAAACAGAACATCCTTGAGTACATCAGCCATCGTTTCGCCACCGGCCATCTCAACCAATATTCCGAACGACAACGTATCGTGAATCACGGCCTGGCCTATATCCAGAATATTCACTTCAGCTCGCGCAAGGATGCCGGTGATAGCCGCGGTAAGTCCTGGCCGGTCCGGTCCGGTGATATTGATCAGCACGATTTCCTTCAAGGTACCCGCTCCAGTCTCAAGTTAATATGGAAGGCTATTCTACCTGCAATTGCCTATCAGCTCACACATACAGCCTTTTGCCGTCCGACTGGAATCGCTATACTTTACCCAATCAGTCTTTCAGCTCTCGATTTTGCGGGAACTGTGTTTACTTGAAAGCGTCCCACCTACACTTTTCCACTGACAGAGCCTTACCTTGAATCAGATACCCCCTGCTTCCGACAACCTGTTTCTGCGGAGCTACGCCGCTTGGCGTGCACACAGTGTGAAGCTGACCGGCAAGCTGCTCCTCATGGTCCTTATTCCTCTTGCAGCCCTACTCCTGTTACTAGGCGTCGCAAAATTACAACTGAATAGTGAAGTCGCCCGGCAGGCTGATGGCGCGGGCACCGAGCTGGCAAGACAAATCGCAGCATCGCTAGCCGAGCCACTGTCCGCCGATGACCAGCTGAGTCTCAATATTCAACTCGCACAATGGAAGCGTAACCCGCTGATAAGCCATGTCCGCCTTTATACCGCTGAGAACCGGCTGATCGCCGAGGCCGGTGACGAACCGGGACGCCGGGGTATAGCGCCCGGCCAGGGTCAGTTTAATGCTGTGGTGCATTTTCAGGAGACGATCGTTGGTCAGGTACAGCTCTATCTGGCGGCAGAGCCCTTTGTTGGACCAGCAAATACCCTGCTTTGGCGCTTAGTGTGGGGCACTATGCTGCTTGCCCTGATTGCTGGCCTGGTCGCTTGGCGAGTCGCCCGCAGCATGCGCCTGAGCCTGCTAGGACTGGGTCTCTGGTATGGCGACTCCGGGCAAGCAGTTCCGGGCTTTGCCCGGCGCGATGAGTTGGGCGATCTGGCTAGGCAATTAGGTGAACGCCAGATTATTGATATGCCTCCGGAACCTGAACCCGAGCCTGTACCCGAAGCTGCAACTACCGATCATTTAGCACAGTCTATGATCGCTGGAGAAGAAACATCAGACCCTGGCGAAGCTGATGGCAGATCCGTTTCTCCCGATGACCTGCTTGAGCCGAAGATGGATATCGCTGATGCAATCGACAAGACTGGGGGCGAGGAAAAACAGAATATCGTGGAGCAAAACATTGCGCCAGAACCGACATCTGGGTTTGAGTCAGACCCGCAAGCACCCCCGACAGCGGATCCGCTCACGATCCAACAACCGCCAGAAACAGCTATTCTGGCAGTCAGGCTAGGCAATCAAGACGCGCTCAGACGTCTGCCAAGACCGCGCTTAATGGCGCTGCTGGACCGTTACCGCGAGCAGCTTCAGCGTGCCTGCGAGCTATACAGCGGCCGCCTGCAGACGTTCCACGACGGTACCAGCCTGGTTGTTTTTCATGCGCGAGAGTGCAGACACGACGAGTTGACTCACGCACTGTGCTGCGGTGAGCTTTTGCGCGTGCTGGGCCATGAGCTCCAAGTAGAGATTGCCGACACGGGCATCACTCTGCACCTGCAGCTCGCCATTGGACATGTCTCTGACCTCAAGGACATACCGACAGACGCACTAGCCGAGCGACCAGAGTGCCAAGCGGTCATAGGACCCGTTCAGTTCAGTCGCAACCTGCTCTTGCTAGATGCAACACTGGCCGATAGTGCTTCTTTGAAAGAACGTGCTGTAGTCCGCCGCCTGGCAAGCCAACCCGGCATCTACTGCATCGAACGATTGCACGTCCCCTACCAGGCGATGCTGGAGCAACAGCTCCGACACTTCAACCAGCAACGTCCGGGTTGACACTGGCTTTAGCTTTCTCCACCGTGACCTGATCAACTTTCTGGAAGCCCCGGGGCAATTTGTTGCCCCGCCGGCCACGCTCACCTCGGTAATGCTCCAGATCACTTGGCCGTAAGGTCAGAGTTCGCTTGCCCGCAGTCAGCACCAGATTGGCATCAAGCGGCAACACGGCAATGTCCAACACAAACTCCTCGCGGACTCTAACCCTGGCCGCAGGCACCGACAGAATTTTGTTACCCTTACCCTTGGCCAGCCGCGGCAGTTCTGACAAGGGGAAAACCAGAAGCCTACCCTCATTCGACACAGCGACCACCTGATCGTCCTTGTCCTTGCCTACGGCTAAAGGCGACATCACTTTGCCGCCCTCGGGGATGGATAGCAGCGCCTTGCCATTTTTGTTTTTGGCCAGCAGATCGGAGCCTTGGGCGACAAATCCGTAACCCGCGTCGGATGCCAACAAATAGAGTGACTGATCATCCGGCATCATCACGCACTCGAAGCGAGCACCTGGCACTGGGCTTAATCTACCTGTTAACGGCTCACCCTGGCCCCTCGCCGACGGCAAGGTGTGCGCCAGGAGGGAGTAACTGCGTCCGGTCGTGTCGATGAAAACGACTTGCTGATTGGAACGTCCGCTGGCCTGAGCCTGAAATGCGTCCCCTGGTTTATAAGTGAGACTGGCACCCGCCACATCATGACCTTTGGCGCATCGCACCCAGCCTTTTTCCGACAGCACAACAGTGACTGGCTCAGATGGCAATAGCTCGGTTTCCGATAACGCCTTTGCTTCCCGCCGCTCCACCAGTGGCGAGCGACGCTCATCACCGTAGGTCTCGCCATCGGCTATCAGTTCGTCACGCACCAGATTGCGCAACAGCTTGTCGCTGCCCAGCAGCGCCTGCAGCTTGTCACGTTCATCGGCCAAAGCATACTGCTCGCCGCGGATCTTCATTTCTTCCAGTCGAGCCAACTGACGCAGGCGAGTATCAAGAATGTAGTCAGCCTGCAGTTCGCTCAAGGCGAAGCGACTCATCAGCTCCGCACGCGGATGCTCCTCGGTACGGATGATGTGAATCACCTCGTCGAGATTGAGCATCGCGATCATCAAACCTTCCAACAGATGCAGGCGCGACAGTACCTTGTCCAATCGGAACTGCAGACGCCGACGCACAGTAGAGATACGAAATCCGAGCCATTCGCCGATCAGTCCCCGCAGATCCTTGACTGCAGGACGTCCATCGGTACCGATGACGTTCATGTTGACGCGATAACTGTGCTCGAGTTCGGTAGTGGCGAAGAGATGCTGCATCAGTTCTTCGGCATCCACGCGGTTGGAGCGCGGCACAATAACGATACGGGTCGGATTCTCGTGATCGGATTCATCACGCAGGTCAGCGACCATTGGCAACTTTTTCGCCTGCATCTGTGCGGCGATTTGCTCCAGTACCTTGGAGCCGGATACTTGGTGAGGCAAGGCCGTTATGACAATATCGCCCTCTTCCCGAGTCCAGATGGCGCGGGCCTTGACTGATCCGCGGCCTGAAGCATACATCTTCAACAGTTCACTGCGTGGCGTAATGATTTCAGCTTCAGTGGGATAATCAGGCCCTTGAATGTGCTCCATCAGCTCATCAAGGCCAGCACCGGGATCATCTAGCAAACGCACACAGGCAGCTGCAACCTCACGCAGGTTGTGCGGCGGCACGTCGGTGGCCATCCCTACGGCAATACCCGTGGTGCCATTGAGCAAAAGATTGGGTAGCCTTGCGGGCAGCACCATGGGTTCATCCATGGTGCCGTCGAAGTTCGGTTGCCAGTCAACAGTGCCCTGTCCGACTTCCGTCAGCAATATCTCACTGTAGCGCGCCAGCCGTGCTTCGGTATAACGCATAGCAGCAAAGGACTTGGGGTCGTCCGGCGCACCCCAGTTGCCCTGGCCATCGACCAGCGTATAGCGATAGGAAAACGGTTGAGCCATCAGCACCATGGCCTCGTAACAAGCCGAGTCGCCGTGAGGATGATATTTACCCAATACATCACCGATCGTGCGTGCTGACTTTTTATGCTTGGAGGTTGCGCTGAGCCCCAGCTCGCTCATTGCGTAGATGATGCGGCGCTGAACCGGCTTGAGACCGTCGCCAATATGCGGCAAGGCGCGATCCATGATCACGTACATGGAGTAATTGAGATAAGCTTCTTCGGTGAAGGCAGACATCGCCCGACGCTCAACTCCGTCCATACTCAGATCCAGACTGTCACTCATACATTCCCTCTGTTTGGCAAAGCTGTCGGGCTGTCCCCGCCAACCTGTGTCAACGATACTGACGTAATATCAATTCCCCACCGCGCTGGCTGAAGTCCAGCTGACGTAGCGCGCTCATGCCGAGCAATATTTCTTCGCCGTCCATGCCCGGCACAATACCCGCATTGACGTTTACCAGGCCGATCGCACCCAAGCGCAGCGAATCGATACGGGTGGTATAGCTGTCCGCCATCCCGTTGGCTGTATTGACGGCTATGCGCCGACCACGGGGAAGACCGAGACGATCAGCCACCCCCGCTGGAATCGCCACAAAGGTCGCACCGGTATCCAACAGGAAGGTGACATCACGACCATTGATCTGGCCACCCAACAGATAGTGTCCCTGAGCGTTGGATTGCAGTCGCACTTCAATTGCGCGGTCGGTTGTAATCGACTCGGGCGTTTGGTTCGGGTTGATCCGGCGCTCTTCCAATCCGGAAAACCACATGGCCGCCAGACTCAACCCCGCGACCCAGGCGAGAATCATCATTATCTTGCCGATGCGCTGTGTAGAACCGGTCTCGCTCAAACGTCTAGCTCCTCCGATGAGCAGCGGCGGCGTAAGCGGCAGAACTCACAGCAATACTTCCGCAATATCGCCCTTACTTTCCAGCCAGCGCTTGCGGTCCGGGGCGCGTTTTTTTGCCAGCAACATATCCATCAGTGCTTCGGTACCTGGCATATCATCAATCGTCAGCTGCACCAACCGCCGTGTATCCGGCGCCATGGTAGTTTCGCGCAACTGCAGCGGGTTCATTTCACCTAGTCCCTTGAACCGTGTCACCTGAATCTTGCCACGCTTGCCTTCAGCCTCGATGCGATCAAGGATGCCCTGCTTCTCCGCATCATCCAGTGCGTAGAACAGCTCCTTGCCGATATCAATACGGTATAGCGGTGGCATCGCTACAAATACATGCCCCGCAGCGACCAAGGGTTGGAAGTGCTTGACGAAGAGCGCGCACAGCAATGTTGCAATATGTAGACCGTCAGAATCGGCGTCAGCCAGAATACATATTTTGCCATAGCGTAGCTGCAAGAGGTCCGGAGAACCGGGATCTACTCCAATCGCCACGGCGATGTCGTGCACCTCCTGGGAAGCCAGAACCTCGCTGGAATCCACCTCCCAGGTATTGAGAATCTTACCTCGCAGCGGCATCACCGCCTGAAACTCCTTATCACGCGCCTGCTTGGCGCTGCCGCCAGCCGAATCGCCTTCGACCAGAAACAACTCCGAGCGCCGGCTATCCTGCCCCGCGCAATCGGCCAGCTTACCCGGCAGAGCGGGACCCTGGGTGATGCGCTTTCGCTCGATTTTCTTGCCGGCTTTCAGGCGCCGTCCGGCGTGATTGATCGCTAGCTCGGCGATCTGCATGCCAATATCCGCATGCTGATTCAACCAAAGACTAAAGGCATCCTTAACCACACCGGAGACAAAAGCCGCCGATTCGCGAGAAGACAGTCGTTCCTTGGTCTGACCGGAGAATTGCGCTTCAGCCATCTTCAACGAGAGCACGTAACTGACCCGCTCCCAGACATCCTCGGGAGCCAGCTTGACGCCGCGTGGCAGCAGATTACGGAACTCGCAAAACTCGCGAATAGCCTCCAACAGGCCGGCTCGCAAGCCGTTCACGTGGGTACCGCCCTGAGCGGTGGGAATCAGGTTGACGTAACTTTCCTGCACCAGATCACCGCCTTCGGGCAACCAGAGTACCGCCCAGTCCACCGTTTCCTGGCGCGCCTTAAGGCTACCAGTGAAAGGCTCCTCCGGCATTTTAGGCCACTCTGCACAGGCATCCATAAGATAATCACGCAGGCCATCCTCGTAATACCAGGTGTTCTGCTCGCCGGATTGGCGGTCGTCAAACTCGACAGTTAAACCGGGGCACAACACCGCCTTAGCCTTGAGCAGATGTTTCAACCGACTGACGCTGAATTTCGGCGAATCAAAATAATCTGCATTGGGCCAGAAGGTCACTGTGGTACCGGTATTGCGCTTGCCAACGGCACCAACCACTTTCAATTCGCTAACCTTCTCACCATGCTCGAAGGCCATCGCGTATTCCTGTCCGTCGCGGCGCACCCGCACATCAACACGCAGAGACAGCGCGTTAACCACAGAAATGCCTACACCATGCAGACCGCCGGAAAACAGGTAGTTTTTACTGGAGAATTTGCCACCGGCATGCAACCGAGTAAAGATCAACTCGACACCCGACACGCCTTCCTCGGCATGCATATCGACGGGCATGCCACGTCCGTCATCGGAAACTTCCAGAGCGTTGTCCGCATGCAGGATCACCGATAGTCGGCGCGCGTGTCCGGCCAGAGCCTCATCGACGCTGTTATCGATGACTTCCTGAGCCAGGTGATTAGGCCGTGTTGTATCCGTGTACATGCCAGGGCGGCGACGCACCGGATCCAGACCGGTGAGCACTTCCAGCGCATCGGCGTTGTAGGTCGATTGAGACATAGGCTGCCTGGTTATCCTTGATTCTTCTAATGCGGGGGAGAATAACACTCACTGGCCGATGCCGCGCAATCCACCGAAGCGGCCCCCATAACGCTTCGATGCCAGACTGGCGGACCGCTTGTTTTGATCGCGGGCGCGTTCAGTATCCTACCGCGCCCGGTTCTGGCAGAAAAAGTCCGGCCTCCAGGCGCGATACCCGTGTTTCGATAGACCCGTCGGGCAGCAAGGCAAAGCGACGGTAGCCTGGGGCCTGGGTATCAGTCGCAAAGTCCACGCTATGCCTAGCGAACTGCACGCAGGTTGATGGCGTAGCCAGCAGTCGAAGTCCATCAAGCTGCTCGTCTAGTTCTTGGTGAACGTGCCCCCACAGAACCACCTTGACTCGGTTATCCAAACGCAGGCGAGGCAAAAGGTCATCCACATTCAACAGCCCCAGAGGATCCATCCAGTCGCAGCCGATTGGAACGGGATGATGATGCAGACACACCATAATGAAACGTTCACCCGCACTGTCCAGAGCCCGTTCCAGTAGTTCAAGCTGATCGGGGGCAAGATAACCGGCCACCGAGCCAGCAACACTGGAGTCCAATAGAACGATTCGCCAGTTTCCAGCATCTACCCACTCTTGGGTGAATCCGACATCCGACCCTATCCGGCCCATAAGCGCCGCATCATCGTGGTTGCCAGGAATCCAGTGGCAGGGAGCTGGCAAGGTCGCCACGGCAGCAATAAAGCGCCGGTATGCAGACTCGCTGGCATCTTGGGCGATATCGCCGGTAGCCAGAATCAGATCGATATCCGGAACTTCACTGCGAACCAATTCAATCACCGCATTCAGGCTAGCCGATGTGTCCAGACCCAACAGGTCGGCATGGCCTAGCGCATACAAATGGCTGTCCGTCAGCTGCACCAGACATACTGCCTCTGATGGATTTCCTATCGGTGATGGCATGGATCACCTGCTCCTGATCACTGTCCGGCGCCTATAATGGCAAGTAGATGACGCTGAATCCAGCGACTGGTTCGGAGCATTGGCCTGAGCAATGATTGGCCTTGCCTCATTGTCGAATGATAACAGGCTGGTCGCTCCGGCCATACCGCTGGCAGTAGCCTAGCCACTCGCCAAGAAACTGATTCAGCTGATACTTTTCATCCGGCTGCAACATTTGTTCGTTCGGGTATGGATACACTCCGCGAAAGCGCCGACGGTTATACGCTGCAACCACTTCAGCCATGGCAGCGTCGTGATACAAACGCACTTCCATGCTAGGAGGAATCAGCCACTCGTGATCACGCTGATGGGTTAGCCGCAGGGTCGTGGTATAGCGGCAGCGTTCGAGCACATGAAGGCTCAGACTTTGCGGCTGCCCGTCTTCCGCTTCTACCAACAATCGCAGATAGTCACTGCCGGCCATGTCCGGCATTAACCTCACCAGTCTCCAATAGTTCGCTTCACAAGACGCCTGCAGACCTGCCAAATCGACCTTGTAGCGCGGTTTGCGCAGTGCATTCATGGACGCACCCCCGCCTCTTCACGAAGCCTTGTAGCGTGCATCGCCAACCACTGCAGTGCAATGATACTGGCGGCGTTATCTATGCGGCCGCTTTCCATAGCGGCGATGGCATCGGCCCGTGGCCAGACACCCACTCTAATGTCCTCACCTTCGTGATCCAGTCCATGAACACCACCAGCTTCCCGGCTATCTACAAAAGCGCAGTACAGGTGAACCTGCTCGTCGCTTCCTCCAGGCGATGGAAAGTAACGCATGATAGGCATTAGTTGCAGCAGGCTCAGATCCGCCTCTTCCCGCGCTTCGCGGTGGGCGACTTCTTCAGGACTTTCGCCGCTGTCAAACAGGCCAGCGACCAGTTCAATAAGCCAAGGACGCTCACTCTTATCCAGCGCGCCAACGCGCACCTGCTCTAGCAGCACGACGCTATCTTCCCAAGGATCATAGGGCAGCACACAGACGGCATCGCGCCGCACAAAAAGTTCGCGGCGCAACTCCGGCCCCCATCCGCCACCAAACAGGCGATGGCGCAGGGTAAGAATATCCAGCTGGTAAAACCCACTGAAAGCGGTTTCCCGGCGGATGATGTCCACGTCAGCGCGGGTGAAAGTGTCCAACCAGAAGCCCCCAAGGCAGTCGATGTGTTTAGCTGCCTAAGCTCGCACACCTAACGGGGCTTCGGCAAGGCTTCAGACCTTTTGATACAACTGCGAGCCACTGGATCTAAATTCCTCGGCTTTGGCTTTCATGCCTTCTTCGACCTCCAAATCAACTGTCTCAATCCGCTGTCCGGCGGCATATTCGCGCACCTCTTGGGTAATCTTCATCGAACAGAACTTAGGCCCGCACATGGAACAGAAATGTGCGACCTTTGCAGAGTCCTTGGGCAGGGTTTCGTCGTGATAACTGCGAGCCGTATCTGGATCCAGCCCCAGATTAAACTGGTCCTCCCAACGGAACTCGAATCGTGCCTTTGACAGCGCATTGTCGCGTATCTGGGCACCGGGATGCCCCTTGGCCAGATCCGCAGCATGGGCGGCAATCTTGTAGGTAATAATGCCTGTTTTAACGTCATCTCGATTGGGCAGACCCAAATGCTCCTTGGGTGTGACATAGCAAAGCATCGCACAGCCGAACCAACCAATCATCGCCGCGCCAATCCCTGAGGTTATATGGTCGTAACCCGGCGCAATGTCCGTGGTCAGTGGGCCCAGCGTATAAAATGGCGCCTCATCGCAGCATTCCAGTTGCTTATCCATATTCTCCTTGATCAGTTGCATCGGCACGTGACCCGGGCCCTCGATCATCACCTGTACATCGTGCTTCCAAGCAATTTTGGTCAGCTCACCCAGGGTTTCAAGCTCGCCAAACTGGGCCTCGTCGTTAGCATCGGCAATAGAGCCCGGACGCAAACCGTCGCCCATGGAAAACGAGACGTCATAGGCCTTCATGATCTCGCAGATATCTTCAAAATGAGTATAGAGAAAACTCTCCTGATGGTGAGCCAGACACCACTTGGCCATGATCGAGCCACCGCGTGAAACGATGCCGGTGACCCGATTTGCGGTCATGGGCACATAGCGCAGCAACACACCCGCATGAATGGTGAAATAATCCACGCCCTGTTCGGCTTGTTCAATCAAGGTGTCACGGAAGATCTCCCAGGTCAGGTCCTCGGCAACCCCGTCAACCTTCTCCAGCGCTTGATAAATGGGTACGGTACCAATTGGTACCGGCGAGTTGCGGATGATCCACTCGCGGGTTTCGTGAATATTCTTGCCGGTGGACAGGTCCATGACCGTATCGGATCCCCAGCGGATGCCCCAGGTCATCTTCTCCACTTCCTCTTCAATCGAAGAGCCCAATGCGGAGTTACCAATATTGCCATTGATCTTCACCAGGAAGTTGCGACCAATGATCATCGGCTCGAGTTCTGGATGATTGATGTTAGCGGGAATGATCGCCCTACCGCGCGCGACTTCTTCCCGAACGAACTCAGCGGTTATCTCTTTCGGGAGCGAGGCACCAAAGCTCTGGCCCGGATGCTGATTGGCCAGCAGACCGGCGGCTCGCGCCTCCTGCAGTTTCATGTTTTCGCGTATCGCGATGTATTCCATCTCCGGCGTGATAATACCTTTGCGTGCGTAATGCATCTGCGACACGTTGCAGCCGGCTTTAGCTCGGCGAGGATGGCGCACATGGGCAAAGCGCATACCGTCCAAGGCTGAATCAGCAAGGCGCTGATTACCGAATTCAGAGCTGAGCCCGGATAATATTTCTGTGTCCTGGCGCTCTGCTATCCAGACGCTGCGCACATCGGCCAGGCCTAAGCGCAGATCGATTGCCACCGCCGGATCAGTATAAGGTCCGGAGGTATCGTAAACAGTCACCGGGGCATTTTTCTCGCCACCCAGCTCAGTCGGCGTATCCGCCAGACTGATCTCTCGCATCGGGACACGAATATCAGGGCGCGAGCCGGTTACGTATATTTTGCGCGACCGAGGAAAAGGCTGGGCGGCGGCGCCGTCGGCACCCGAGGAAACAAGAGATGTTTGGGATTGTTTGCTGGTCATTGCTGTGCTCCGCTGCGTCAATGGTTCGCAGGGAACCGAAACGGCAGGCAGCATGGGCTGGAACAGCCGGCAGCAAGCACGCATCTCGATTCCTACGCCGGTGCTAACCGGATCAGGTTCAACGGGTATTATCTCAGCCTGTGCAACACCGCAGGCACCCCGTCAAGATGAGTTGAGAGCATACCACCAGCAGCTCGGCTGCGGCTACAATCCGCTGTGTGGCCCACCATCTAACGCTTTTCCCTGCGTGGTGGAAACAGGTGACAGTAACGAGCCGCTGCTGGCGAAAGAACGGGAGAAACACTTTGTTCCGTCTGCAGCCCCAAGCATTGCTTGACCACCAGCCTACATCTCCTTAGCCTTAGCTGATTATTCCCCCCATGCAAGGATTTATGCATGCTGCGTCCTCTATACGTTGCCATTCTGCTAGCAGTTGCCTCCGGCCAGGTTGCGGCCCAGGCCGACCTAATGACTGTCTATCAGGAAGCCCTTCTCCAAAGCGCCGATCTGGCGGCAGCTCAGGCTGACTCACTGGCTCGTCAGGAAGCCTTGCCCCAAGCCAGATCACTACTGCTGCCTAATATCGCAGTCGGCGCCGGCATAGCCCGTGAGCGGTTTGAAGTCGAAGGACGGGGCAGCGATACCTACAACACTAACTACTACCAGGCCAACCTCACTCAGCCCCTATTTCAAGCCGAGCGCTGGTTTAACTATCAGGCCGCCAAATCGATCAGCGCACAGGCTCAAGTCGAGTTTTCTGCGACGCAGCAGGCGCTGATTATCGAAGTGGCTGACGCTTACTTCAACGTCCTTCGCGCCTCGGACAATTTGGCAACTGCTCGCGCAGAAGAGGACGCGTTCGAGCGTCAACTTGACCAGGCGCGGGAACGCTTCGAGGTCGGCCTGTCTGCCCGTACAGATGTACTGGAAGCACTTGCCGGTTATGATACTGCCCGCGCAACGCGGCTGACCGCAGAGACCAATCTGACCGTCAGCTATCAGGCTCTGACCCGTCTGACCCTGACTGATTACGACAGTCTGGCTGGCATACGTCATGAGATGCCCATCATGCCACCGCTGCCAGCCAACCTGCAGGAGTGGGTCGACACCGCAGCGATGCAGAACCTCAGTCTGCAAGCAAGCCGACTGGCAGTGGAAACTGCAGGCGATACCTTGCGCAGCAGCAGGTCAACTTACCTGCCTGTAGTGGATGCGTTCGCACGATTCAATAACGGCAGTGGCGGCGCAGATCTGGGTGGCGCACTCAGTGCGACCAACAGCAGCGGCGATACCGAGCAAGCCAGCATTGGCATTGAAGTCACCGTGCCGCTATTTACCGGCGGTGCCAGAAGCTCACAGGTACGTGAATCCATTTACCGGCTTACCCAAAGCGAGCGATTGAGCGAGGCCAGGCTGCGTGAAGTGGTTGAATCAACACGTAACCTGTTTCGCACCGTGACCTCCAGCGTTGAAGAAGTGGAAGCCCGTCGGCAGGCTATTATCTCAGCGAAGGCCGCGCGGGACGCTACCCAGACCGGGTACGAAGTCGGCACACGCAATGTGGTGGATGTATTGGAATCCGAGCGAAACCTGTTTCGGGCAGTCCGTGACTACAACACTACTCGCTACAATTACATCATCGACAACCTTCGCTTGAAGCAAGCCGCCGGGACACTAAGCCCACAGGATTTGATGGAGTTGTCCGAGTGGCTTGATCCCAATTACGATCCGGATCGTGATTTCATTCCGCCATTTGACGAAGAAGAAGTTCAGCGCATGACCATGCGCCGACCATCCATGAATCGAATGGAAATGGATAGTAACGAATCCAGCGTGCCTGATGCAGACACCCAGCGCATTCGTAACTCGTTCTAAACGGACTTTATCGCCTTCAGGCACTCTACTCGGTAGCGGGGACTTTAAAGTCTCCGACACCGATTTCAGTATCAATGCCCTGAAGGAGCCGCTCAAGAGCACCCTGATTATCTTTCACAACGGCCAGTCCAGCGGTGCCAGCCTGACGCGCCGCTGTTGGCTCGCTGATCAGACGAATAACCGCTGTTGCCAGCTCACGCTGATCCGCCACCCGTTGCAACGCACCAGATCCCTGAAGTAGTTCACTGATTTCAGTAAAATTGAACGAATGGGGCCCGGAAATGATCGGCAGGCCCAAAGCTGCCGGCTCCAGATAGTTGTGCCCTCCGTGCGCCACTAACGACCCCCCAACGAAAGCGATATCTGCGCAGGCATACAACATCATCAACTCACCCATAGTGTCACCGAGCAGAACCTGATCGGCTCGCATCGGCGTCTTCCCACTGCTGCGCAGAACAGCATTCATATTCGCCCCCGCAATCAGTTTAGCAACATCACCGAATCGTTCAGGGTGTCGCGGCACCAGAATCAGCAGTGCATCAGAGTGCGACTCCAGCACCTGTCGGTGCGCCGCCAGGATGTGTTCATCTTCACCAGCATGAGTGCTCGCAGCAATCCAGACCGGACGCCCGCTCCACTGGCCCCTCAGCTGAGCCGCCTGTTCCAACACATCAGAATCGGGCTGCAAATCAAACTTGATACTGCCAGTAATGCTCATCGACTCCTGAGCAACCCCGAGCCGAGCAAAACGTTGGGCCTCAGCTTCCGTCTGCACAGCCACCCAGTCGAGGGCCGCAAACATCGGACGCACCAGCCAGCCCACGCGGCGGTAACCACGGGCCGAACGCTCCGACAACCGGGCATTGGCCAGTATCAGGGGCACCTCTGCGGCTTTTGCTTCGTGCACCATATTTGGCCATAGCTCGGTTTCCATGATGACACCAACACGCGGCCGTAAACGTCGGATGAACCGGCGCTGCAACCAGGGCAGGTCATAAGGCAGATAGGTATGACCAACCCGGTCGCCAAACATCTTACGGATCTGCTCGGAACCAGTAGGTGTCATACACGTAATGGTGACAGGAAGTTGCGGATAGCGTTCCAGCAACTGGCGCACCATCGGAGCAGCTGCAATGGCTTCGCCGACCGATACCGCGTGTACCCAGATACCGTCGGGACGTAAATCGCCACCCAGTGCCAGACGCTCATGCCACCGACGCGCGTAAGCAGGCGCCTTGCGCGCGCGAAGCAGCAACCGAAAAAGGACAAGGGGCATGCACAGAGTAAACACAAGACTGTAAAGGGTTCGCGTCATAGAAGCTCCTTGGTGGGCTTATCGCACAAGCATCAGGGCATAACAGTAAGGATTTGGAGCGAGACTCATATTAGCAGATGTGACCGCGAGCACCGGCAGTGTCTATAATAGTGCCCTTTACCCACAACTGAAGCGCAAGCGCTGGAGCCAATGAGTAAAACCCTCGAAACCGACATCTGTATTCTTGGCGGCGGGATCGCCGGATTATGGCTCAATGCGCGTTTACGCGGTCTGGGCTATAGCACCCTTTTGATTGAGCGTGGAGCCCTAGGCGGCGGGCAAAGTGGTAAGTCTCAGGGCATTATCCACGGCGGTACCAAATACGCTCTGCACGGCAAGTTGACCGCCGCAGCAGAATCCATTGCCGGCATGCCCAAGCGTTGGCGTTCGTGTCTGGAAGGGGACGGCGAACTGGACCTGCGCGGAGTACGCCTGCTATCGGACTATCACTACCTCTGGTCTCCAGGGAGCCTGATCAGCAATCTCGCCGGTTTTTTTGCCAGCAAAGCCCTGCGCGGTAAGGTAGACGCGGTCAAGGGCAAGAACCTGCCCGCGGTATTTGCCAACCCGGCCTTCAAAGGCAAGGTATATAGGCTGGCAGAGTTGGTAATCGACGTTCCTGACGCGGTTCGGCGCTTGAGCGAGCTCGCCGGCGACAGCCTGATTGCCGACAGCGCTCCGCAGATCGAACGTCGCGAGGATGGTAGCATTGACGCCGTGCGCATCAACGGCTATCAGATTAAGGCGCAGCGTTATGTAATGACTGCCGGAGAAGGCAACGAGGCGCTGTTGCAGGACTGGGGCGTCAGCCAACCCGCCATGCAGCGCCGACCCCTGCAAATGGTATTGGTCAAGGGCCCGGACCTTCCCCCGCTTTATGCACATTGCCTAGGCAGCAGTCCCAAGCCGCGGATGACAGTCACAACCCACCCCTGCGCCGATGGCCAGTGGTGCTGGTATCTGGGTGGAGAGCTCGCCGAGCAAGGCGTACAACTCACCCCTGACGCACTGGTAAGCAAAGCCCAGCACGAACTCGCCGAGCTTTTGCCCTGGATTGATCTGTCCAAATGCCAATGGACCACTTTGCCGGTCAATCGAGCAGAGCCCGCACAAAGCGGTCTGGTACGACCCGATACCGCCTATCTGCAACCGGTACAGAACGTTCTGGTCAGCTGGCCTACCAAACTCGCCCTGGCACCAGACCTCAGCGATCAGGCGCTGGCTCAGCTAGAACTACAGGGTATCCGACCAAACACCTCGGACGACTACTCACAGCTGCCTCGTCCCCAGTTGGCAGCTCCAGCCTGGGACATCTGCTTTCGATGAATAGCCTGCAACCCTTTCATCGTTCACTGGGTGACTCAGGCCTGCGGATTTCTCCCTTGGGGCTAGGCACGGTCAAGTTCGGGCGTAATCAGGGAGTCAAATATCCTGCGAGTTTCGAGCTACCCGATGACCGTCAAGCGCTGGATATTCTCGCTCAGGCGCAGGAACTGGGCATCAACCTGCTGGATACTGCACCCGCTTATGGCTCCAGCGAGGAACGCCTGGGCGAACTGCTTAAAAATCAACGGAAACAATGGATTATCTGTACCAAGGTCGGCGAGGAGTTTGAGGAGGGTAAGTCGTATTTCGATTTCAGCGCAGCGCATACCCTTCTCTCGGTCGAACGTTCACTGCGTCGGTTAAAAACCGATTATCTTGACCTGGTACTCGTCCATTCCGATGGCAACGACCTGAGCGTATTGAACGAAGGCGTATATCCAACGCTTGCCAAGCTCAAACAGGCTGGTGTCATCAGGGCATTTGGCTTCTCAGGAAAAACAACAGAAGGGGGGATTGGCGCACTGGAACAAGGAGACTGTGCGATGGTGACCTACAACCTTCATGAGCAGAGAGAACTACCTGTGCTCGATTACGCGCTGTCACACAACAAGGGGATATTGGTAAAAAAAGCCCTGGCCAGCGGACACATCTGCCTGCAGGATGAGGATCCCCTATTAGCCAGCCTGAAGCTGATCTACAGCCATCCTGCCGTAGCAAGCGCTATCATTGGCACTATCAACCCGGCCCACCTGCGCGAGAACGTCGCTACAGCGCTCAGAGTACTACAACCTTCAGAGGCAAGCGCATGTCACGCATCATAGCCCGCAAGGATCCGGGGGTGTTCAGAACCCAGGCCATCGAAGTGAAAGCCAGCCCCGAGGTACTCTGCTATACGCCTGTCGGCAACCCTCTTGGTTTCGCACAAATGCAGGCCATGCGTCAACCCATCGAAATAGATAACCCCGAGCGATTTGACATCGTCGCCGCCAACCTAGGTGTGTCGGTCGATTTGAGCCTCACCTGGCAACAACGGCAGTTTCGCGTCCTGATTCGCCAGAAGCGTATTGATCAGAGTGACAGCGTTCTCAAGCTAATTTCCGGTTATGTGCCAGCCCACGAATTACGTGTCCCACTATTACCAGTGATGACGGAGCTAGCAGAGGAATTATTGATTGAAGGCAGTCATGGCTGGCTGCAGGGTAGCTATCTGGACACCTGGCTACCAACGCCCTACGCCCCCGGCCTGCCCAGATGTAAACGCTATTCCTTCAAGCTGTCGCCCAGACACTGTGGCACTCGACCGGTACTGTGCCGAGAACTGCACCTGATCGAGCGTCCACGCGCCTATGTGCACCTGCCAACCAACTCCCTGCAACTGGTGTATGCGATGCAGCTCGAATTGCCCGAGAACTGTGCCAACATGACACTGCTTCACGCGGATGAGCGGCTCAATGGGAGCAGTGGCGAATTGATCGTAGAAATGGATTATCAGAAGCCGGAAATCTTTCTTGCCGAGCTGCGTGATGGCAAGGCAACCGGTGAGCTGTTCAGCCTGGTAGGCGGAGAGTTGCAACTTCGCCGCCCCAAAAATCCATGGCTCAGCGAATCGCTGGCAGCACAGGACGGATGGGTCGTATCAGCTCAGCGCTGCGACTGGAGCGAGGGCCTGACACGACTCTGAGCGACCGATTCAATCCGTGCTTCGCTCCCGGATACGTTCAACTATCGCAGTGGTCGAGCAGCTTTCGACGAAGTTTAGAACCTTTACCTCTCCACCCCAGCTGTGCACCAGTGGCGCGCCAACAACCTGATCGACACTATAGTCTCCGCCCTTGACCAGAATGTCGGGCTTGAGTGCCTTCAGTAGCGCCTCCGGTGTATCCTCGGCAAAACTGATCACCCAGTCGACCGCCCCCAGGCCAGCAAGTACAGTCATACGCCGTTCAACACTGTTGATCGGCCTGCCCGGCCCCTTGAGCCTGCTGACGGAGGCATCGTCATTGATGGCGACGATCAGCCGGTCACCCAGACTCCGCGCCTCTTCCAGATAGCCCACATGACCCGCATGGATGATATCGAAACAACCGTTGGTAAAAACAATACGCTCGCCATGGGCACGCGCGTCCTCAACTGCCTGAACGAGCTGCTCTAATCCAACCACTCCGCGCTCGCTACCCTGCTCTCGCTGCACCGCACGACGTAGCTCCGGGGCGCTGATCGCGGCCGTGCCAAGCTTACCGATAACGATACCGGCCGCAAGATTCGATAGACCCACGGCATTGGGCATCTCTTCGCCGGCCGCCAACGCCGCGGCCAGGGTAGAGATCACCGTATCCCCTGCCCCGGTCACATCGAACACTTCCCGTGCCCGCGCCGGCATGTGCAGCGCAGACTCGCCCCTGCGCAGGAGTGTCATGCCCTGTTCACTACGGGTCACCAGCATAGCTTCTAGCTGCAATTCCTCAACCAGCGCCATGCCCTTTTCGACCAACATCTGTTCGCTAGTGCAGTGCCCAACAACCGCTTCAAACTCAGTCAAATTCGGCGTTATCAGTGTCGCCCCACGATAAATACTGAAATCCTTACCCTTGGGATCGGCCAAGACCGGCACGCCCTGCTCGCGAGCAAGCGCAATCAGAGCCTGATGGTTGACCAATGCGCCCTTGCCATAATCTGACAGAATCATGACCTTTACCTTCCCCAGTAAACCTCGGACAGCAGCCAGTATTGCCTCGCCGTCAGTTGCGAAAGGCTCTTCGAAGTCAAGACGGATCAATTGCTGGTGGCGGCTCATTACCCGCAATTTAGTAATGGTTGGACGATCGGCATGGGTCTGGAAATCGCAGTAAACGCCAGCGGCGTTAAGCCGCTGGCGGAGACTCAACGCTGCCTCGTCTTCACCGGTCACCCCGACCAGCCAGGCCGGAGCACCCAAAGCAGCAATATTAAGCGCCACGTTGCCTGCACCGCCGGGCCTATCTTCGATCTGTTCGACCTTCACCACCGGCACAGGCGCCTCGGGTGAAATCCGGTGCGTAGGTCCATGCCAGTAACGATCAAGCATCACATCGCCCACTATTAGAACCGGCGCCGAATCAAAACGTGGCATGGTCAGTTTCATTGTCTATACCTGTGGTCAATCAGCCCCGCAGGGCAATAAGAGTTTTAGGCCCGGGCTGGTGGCTCATCCCGGAACTGCATGCTGTGCAGGCGGGCATAATAGCCATTTTGCGCTATCAATTCGGCATGGCTTCCACGCTCGACGATCCGCCCCTGGTCCATCACCATGATGATGTCGGCCTTCTCGATAGTCGACAACCTGTGGGCGATCACCAGAGTGGTGCGACCCTGCATAACGCGGTCGAGGGCCTTCTGGATATGCCTTTCTGACTCGGTGTCCAGCGCGGAAGTAGCTTCGTCGAGAATCAACACAGGCGCGTCTTTCAGCAACGCTCTGGCGATCGCCAGACGCTGGCGCTGACCGCCAGAGAGCAGCACACCATTCTCGCCGACCATGGTATCCAGGCCTTGCGGTAACTTGTCGATGAATTCCTTGGCATAGGCTGCCTCGGCCGCCTGCTCAATCGCCTCACGCGGTGCCCCAGCGAGATCACCATAGGCGATATTGTTGGCGATCGTATCGTTGAAAAGTGTCACATGCTGGGTAACAAGAGCAATGTGCCGACGGAGATTGCGCAAGCGATAGTCCTCAACGTCTACCTCATCAATCAGGATGTGACCCTCATTATGATGGTAAAAACGCGGAATCAGACTGACAAGAGTCGACTTGCCACTACCAGAACGACCAACCAGCGCTACCATCTGCCCTGGCTCAACAGAGAAATTGATGCCCTCAAGCACATTCTTCTCGGTATTGGGGTAACAAAAATCAAGATCGCGCACTTCAATTCGACCGGACACCCGGTCGCGTTCTACCGTCCCAGCGTCTGTTTCAGACTCTTCGTCCAGCTGATCGAAAATGCTCTCAGCCGCAGCGATACCCTTCTGGATATTTGCACTCACCTCGGATAACTGTCGGATCGGCTTGGGCAGCAATGCGGCGGCGGTGATATAAGACACCAGATCACCCACGGTAGAGTCGCCACGCAGAAACAACACCAAAAACATTACGGTGGCCATCGCGCTAAAGGTTACAAGCTGCAGCATGGGGGTAAATACCGCACCGGTTCGGGTCATTTTCAACCCACGCTGCCGATTGGCTTCACTAGCTTGATAAAAACGTCGGGCTTCGTACTCTTCGCCGCCAAAACTGCGAACAACGCGATAGCCGGAAATGGTTTCAGATGTTACGTGAGTAACATCCCCCATCGCTGCCTGAATCTTATGGCTCTGCTTGCGAAATTTTCTGCTGGTGCTATTAACCATCAACCCAATCACCGGCAGAATCGCCATCAGCACCAACGTCAGTTGCCAGTTCATCCAGAGTAAATACGCAAACAGGAATATCACGGTCATTCCTTCTCGAAACACGACCTTGATCGCGTCCGTTGCCGCTCCGGTAACCATAGCGACATTGTAGGTGATACGCGACACCAGATGACCCGAGTTGTGGTTGTCCAGGTAGCGGTTAGGCAGCGTGAGCAAGTTGTTGAATAGTGATGTTCGTAAATCGTGAACCACGCCAAGCGACACCTTGGCGATGTAGTAGTTGCCAAGAAAGGAGCCAGCTCCCTGATAGAGCGCTACCAGGATAATAAATAATGGGAAACCCCAAATAAGAGGTACACCCAGAAACATTCCACCTGCGCCCTGGGTCAAGCCATCGACAAAATACTTAAGCATCCAGGCCATAGCCGGCTGACTGGAGGCAAAAATCATAAAACCCACAATACTGATAGCAAAAGGCAGCCAGTAGGGCTTCACGTATCCCAGTAGACGCGCGTAAATCCGCGCACTAGATCGGGCGAAACTTTCTTTCTCGGAATCAGACATGAGCACTTCGCGATAATGGACCGGAACCAGAGTTTAACACAGCAATCCGGGGGCGCAGCGAGCGCTGCTAAAGTACGGTAAACTGCCGTTTTAGTTCAGGAAAGCCCCATGCAGTCAATGAGTAGCGAGCAGTTCGCAGCCATGCGCAGAGATGCCGAGGTTGTTGAAAAGGATGGCCATGGCGAGAAGGTTCTGCGACTGGCAGACGGTTCCTACCTCAAATTGTTCCGCCGCAAGAGCTGGTTCTCAAAAACAGTGCTCTTTCCACCCGCGACGCGCTTTGCAAAAAATGCAGAGGAGCTGGAACGCCTAGGCATTGCCTGTCCTCATATTATCAAGCTGTACAAACTGACCAACCCCTACCGCTCGGTGGTCCATTATGAACCGCTGGAAGGCACCACACTGCGGCAGATACTTAACCAGCAGCCCAGTCTTGAACAGCTCGAACTGTTTGGCATGCTGGCCGAATTCATTACTCATTTGCACGAAATTGGAGTCTATTTTCGCTCGTTGCACTTGGGTAATATTGTATTGACGCCAGGTGGCGAACTTGGTTTGATCGATATCTCCGACATGCGCTGTCTGGGTAAGCCTTTACCCATACGAATGCGTAATCGGAACTACAGACATTTGCTGCGTTACCAGAGCGACTGGGCGCTGGTTAATCCCGGCGCTCGAAGTGTAATTGACCCATACAGCAGAAAAACCTGATCAGATTCTGCTGTCATTTTTCCAGGATATGACATGCCTTCCACTTTCGCCCAATTAAAGCAATTCTGGCATGTCGAGATACTCGACTCGAAAAAACGGTTTTCTTGGTGGCGCCTGATTCGCAGGGCCCGCCGCAGCAACTCGTCTAAGTGTCTTTTCTGGCTAAGGCTTTCCCAATATCTCTACAGCCTGCCTTATCGTAGTACCCGCTCGGTAGGCAAACAGATAAACAAGTCACTGACCCGGACGTTCGGAGTCGAGATCATGCTGGGTGCCTGCATTGACGAGGGGCTGTCACTCGGACACCCCACTACGATCATCATCTACTCGGGTGTTCGGATTGGTAAAAACTGCTGTATCCGCCAGTGCACCACGATCGGTTCGATCGAAGTGGGCAACAAGGCGATAACCCTGGGAGACAATGTCGATATTGGTGCACATACTTGCATCATTGGCTCCGGGCCGACCATTGGGAGCAACGTACGTATTGGCGCCATGAGTTTCGTGAACAAAGATATCCCCGACGACGTCACCTACATAACACGCAAGGAAAGCTTCACCCGCCCAAACAAGACTTCCGGAACTTAAGCCAGAAGCGCTTCGCTCAGGGGTGTGCCTCGTTTTATCGGCTGGGAAGAGTGTTTGCCCAACACCCGCTCCAGATGTTTCGGAGCAAGGCCATACCCGGGCCGAATACTTCGAATATTTTCAAGGGTGAAAGCCTCTCCCGCGTCCATATCCCTGACAACATAGAGGGACCGACGAAACTGTGCGTTGCCCTGCTCACTGGATTTCCTGCCGTAATCGACTTGCCCAAGCGCTGACCAGGCTGTTTTGCTATCTCGACAGAGCGCCATTAACTCTGCGGGCTGAAGCGAAAAGCTGTCATCAGGCCCGCCGCCACTACGATCCAGCGTGAAGTGTTTCTCGATTATCGAGGCGCCCAACACAACACTGGCGATAGCCGTCGTGTTGTCCAGCGTGTGGTCCGACAGACCGGTTACCAGTCCATGCCGACGCATCATGTCAGGGATGGTCAGCAGGTTGTAATCTGCAGCCGGTGCGGGATACCCGCTCACGCAATGCAGTATCGCCAGCTCCTGACAGCCGCCCGAGCGAGCAGCCTCGACGGCCTCCTCGATTTCCTCCGCATCGGCCATACCAGTGGAAATGATCATCGGTTTGCCGGTCCGCGCGACATACCGAATCAGTGGCAGATCAACCGCCTCGAAGGAGGCAATCTTGTAGGCAGGTGTATTTAGATCCTCGAGCAGATCTACCGCAGTAATGTCGAAGGGCGAGCTGAATATAGTGATACCCAGCTCGCGGGCACGGGCGAACAGCGGCGCATGCCACTCCCAGGGCATGTGGGCTTCTTGGTACAGCTTGTAAAGCGTCTTCCCATCCCACAGCCCGCCATGAATTTGGAACTCTTCGGAGTCGCAGTCAAGCGTAATGGTGTCAGCTGTGTATGTCTGCAGCTTGACCGCATCGGCACCTGCGATCTTTGCCTCCTCGATTATTTTCAACGCAGTATCAAGGCTACCGTTATGGTTAGCAGATAGCTCGGCGATGATGTAGGGCGACTCGTCTGCCGCGATGCGGCGGCCGGCAATGTGGATGCTGGGTGTCGTTTTCATGATGTACTCTTATACGCTTGTACAGTGCGCCATTCCTCGGCCAGCAGGCCGAAGCAGACAATGGCATGATAATCTTTTCCATCAAAGTGCTGATCGCGTAGCACTCCTTCTCGGATGAAGCCAAGACGCTCGTGAAACCGGATGGAGCGTTCATTGTAGCCCAGCGCCTGCCCACAAATCTTGTGCAGGCCCAGCACAACAAAGGCATGGCGCATGCCGGCTGTACCCAGTGCCTGACCAGTACCCGGCTGCGCATCCGGTGCAATATAGAAGCCCCAGTCGGCAACGGTGTCGCTGCTCGTCAGATTGATTGCCAAAAACGCCCTCGGAGTATCATCTACCTCGAAAACCAGCAGGTGGCGCCTAGGGTCCAGGGAGGCGCGCTCGAACCACGCCCGATGCTCCTGCGTACCAATCTCATGTTGGGTGTACATGAAACGCCGTACATCCTCATGATTGCGCCAGGCTAGCACCCGCTCGAGATCAGCCTCCGTCATCGGGCGAATCCGTTGAGAATCAGGTATTTCCATCAATCGACTCCAGAAAACCGGCGACTAGGCGTGTACCCGTGCCGTCCGTTACCCTCGCTGCCGCTTTACTCATCGCGTGAAGCTGGTCGGCTGGCTTAAGCAGGCCACTCAACAATGCCGGTAGCGTCCAGGGTATGTCCTGTAGGCATTCGATCACTTTCACGGCATGGACCGCCTCCAAACTCTCAGCGACCAGGTGCTGATTATCTGCTAGCACCACCATGATAGCTGGCAATCCGAGACAACAACGTTCCCAAGAGGTGGCGCCCGCCGCCCCTATCGCCAAATCGCTATCGGCCATCAGCTGGGCCATATTACTTACATTAGATCTGACGGTTGTCGACACTGGCATGCCAGCTGCCTGCTCTCTTACCATGTCAATCCAAGGCGCCGTTTGGCCCATCACAACAGTTATGGCAAGATCCGCAGGTAACTGGGCACACTTCAGTGCCGTCAGGATCTGTCCAGTTGCATTGTCCTTGTCGACGCCCCCCATGCTGACGAGCAGATGGTGAAAAGGTGCTGACGCTCGGCGCTGGAGACTATGTTGGCGCGCCTCAGCGAACTCAGGACGCAATAAGGCATAATTCGCTCCGCACAAAAGCATGCAATCCTCGGGTATCCATTTGTGATAATCCAACGGAGCTCGCCCTAGGGTCTGATCCAGCAGCACATCGCAAAGATGCGAACGGTCAGCCAGATCGTCGATTACCAACAGATGTTGATAGCACGATTCAAGTGCGCTTTCCCAGCGCGCATCCAGTGCATAATGGTCCACTACCAGCCACTGAGGCTGTATTCCAGAGAGAAGCTCCACGCAAAGCATTGCATCCTGTTCCTGGGTTGCGCCGAGCCACGACGTATGGGCTAGCCCGCCGACGCACGGTGCTAGTGGAGCGTATGCCAACGGGTAGACTTTGTGGCCCTGCTGACGTACGTAGTCAATAAGATGGCCTGGATGCTCTCGGCAGATGAAATGACATTCGTATCCCGATTCCTGCAGCGCATCGGCCAATGTTAGACATCGCATGAGGTGGCCTATGCCCATCTCCAACGACGCATCAACCCGGAAAGCAACCGTACGGTTATATGTCATTCGTCTTGAGCATGCAGAGCTTTGAACATCCATTCTGCACGCTCCCAGTCTTCCGGTGTATCGATATCCTGCACTCGATAACGGGGCAGGAGCACCGGAGCAGAATCCTGACCAAATATCGTCTTGCTGTGCAGCCAGGCGTCGGCGCGCCCCCAGTAAAACTGGCCTGCGTCATGATAGGCTTCTTCTAGATCCTGCGACCGGGTGTTGAAGTGTTGAGGATTGAACATAGCCACTCGGCCCTCGGGTGTCCGCCGAATAGCTCGCTGAATAGGGAAGGCATAACTGGTGACCGAAAAGGCGAAGTCGCTGCCGGTGCCCATCAATACCGACAACCCCTCTTGGATGTCGCAGGCTCGGACGAATGGAGCTGTGGCGTACAGGCAACACGCCTGCTCAACCTGAACCTCATCGCGCTCATTAACCCACCCCACAGCGTGCCGTATCACCGAAATAGTGCCTGTGTGATCATCAGATAATTCAGGCGGACGCTCAAACGGTGCCACCGCTCCATATTTCTGAGCGACCTCGGCAATCTCTTGGTCGTCGGTTGAGACTAGTACCTGATCGAAACAGCCGCTCTCAAGCGCTGCCTCAATAGACCAGGCGATCATGGGTTTGCCACAGAACATCTTGATGTTCTTGCGCGGGATGCGTTTGCTACCGCCCCGCGCTGGTATTATTGCAATACGCATCCCATTCATCCCCAGACGTTTCATTTACCCCACGCAGCGGCTCGACTATCTTCAAAAAACTGACGCTGGTCGGGCAAGAGACCTGATGCATGCCATAAGAGAAAGAATATCAGCTCACGCCTGAGGCTACCTTTAAAGTAGCTCGTCGGATTGAAATCGACCTCTAGTCGTGCTGCGTCAGCCCTGTATTGGCGCATAACTCGGGCAACCAAACGCCAGCTCACGCCACTTTTACGATTGATCATTTTTCTGGCCGTGCTCAATAAGTACAACCGTAGAAACTTCCTCTTCAATAAATCTAGCTCTTGCGGACCTGCAAGCTCTTGCGCCCTAGAAAGGCCGAATACCGCCGTATACATCCTGTCCAGATAACGTGTCGAGAAACCTGAGCGAGTGACGGATTCATAATCTTCGCAATGTATGTACCCCACCAGATCGCTTTTGTAGAGACTCTTAACGTAGAAAGGATAAATAAACAACAAGGCGTTATCTTCGTAAATGCAATGCTCTGGATACCGTATGTCGTTATCCAGAATAAGCCGACGACTGATAATTTTGGTACAAATCCTTCCAAAGTTAACCAACAACGTAGACTGGACCTGCCCTGCGTCCTTATAGCCGCCAGGCGCGAGGCCCATGGTGTTGACCTTCTTGCCGCGGGACAGGTAATCGAAATCAATCAGGTCAAATTCTTCTTCACAAAGCGAAGCCAACGAGCCAATGACGGAGGGATTGATATCGTCATCCGAGTCGACAAACCATACATAGGCGCCTGCAGCGGATGCCAAACCAGCATTTCTGGCGCCCCCCGGACCGCGATTTTCCTGGTGAATCACCCGGCACTGCAGTTGGCTCCTAGCAACAAATTGATCCAATAGAGCCGGCGTCTCATCGGAAGAACCGTCATTGATGAGGACTAATTCCACCCGGGCGTCTTCAAGGTCTCCCAGCGTCTTCAAAAGACGCTCGCATTTCCGGCCTGAGTTGTAGAACGGCACAATAATCGAGAGCAGCATTTTATAGTATCGACGCTTTCAGCGCGCCGATCACCTCGTCTTGCTGAGCGTCTGTCAAACCTTGAAACATCGGCAAACTGATAGCTTCGGCGTAATATTGTTCTGCGTCCGGGAAAGTTCCCATCTTGAACCCCATCTTGCGATAGTAAGGCTGTGTATGAACAGGAATATAATGCACGTTAACCCCTATCCCCTGCTCGCGAAGGGACTCGAACACCTGACGATGCGTGTGACAGATCTGGTCGAGTTGCAAGCGAATAACATACAGGTGCAAGCCGGAATAACTATCCGGATGCTGCCATGGAGTTGTGAGCGGTAGATCCTTGAGAAGACTGTCGTAGCGACGTGCCAGCTCATGCCTGCGCGCCACAAACTGATCAAGGCGATCCATTTGACTCACGCCCAGCGCCGCCTGCAAGTCGGTCATACGGTAATTGAACCCGAGATCCACCTGCTGATAATACCAAGGGCCGTCTGCAGCATGGGTCATCAAATCCGGATCCCGGGTAATACCGTGGCTGCGCAGAAGGTTCATGCGGCTAGCCAACTCTTCATCGTTGGTTAACGCCATACCCCCTTCTGCAGTGGTAATGATCTTAACCGGGTGAAAGCTGAATACGGTAATGTCGCTGTAACAGCCATTACCGATGTATTCATTCTTGTATTTTCCGCCAATAGCGTGAGAAGCATCTTCAATGATGCGAAAACCGTAGCGTTGCGAGAGAGCGTGAATACGGGCCATGTCACAGGGCTGACCGCATAGATGCACTGCCACTACCACCTTCGGGAGCCGGCCAGCCTGTTCAGCTCGCTCAAGCTTGCTTTCCAGCGCAACCGGGCAGAGGTTATAGGTGCGCGGATCGATATCAACAAAATCCACATCGGCACCACAATACAGTCCGCAGTTGGCCGACGCGACGAAGGTTATCGGGGAGGTCCACAGCAAGTCGCCCGGGCCCAGATCAAGGGCAAGGCAGGCGATATGCAGGGCCGAAGTCGCACTGTTGACAGCTAAGGCATGCCCCGCCCCTACATGGCTGGCGACCGACTGTTCGAAACGGGGCACCATCGGCCCCTGGGTTAGAAAGTCGGATCGCAGCACCGCCACCACGGACTCAATATCCTCTTCGGTAATTTCCTGCCGACCATAAGGAATCATTATCAGATGCTCCCAATTTTTTCGCGGTTGTCGTCAATCCACTTCTGCAGATCAGCGCCAGTCATCCACACGGTATTATTGTCGCTGGAGTAGACGAAACCTTCGGCCACTTTCTTGCCGTCCTTGATCCGTTCTGGCGAGTTGCTCCAATTATTGATTACCGGCAGTATCTTAAAATGTTCTGGATACTCGTAGGTATAATAAGCATCTTCGGCGCTGATCATCTGTTCGTGCAGCTTTTCGCCTGCCCTGATCCCTACTATTTCCTGCCTGGCCTCCGGTGCGACTGTGCGGGCCAGGTCAGTCACCTTCATGGAGGGAATCTTCTTCACGTAGATTTCTCCCCCTTCCATGTCCTCAAAAGCATGCCACACGAGTTCTACGCCCTCTTCCAACGAAATCATGAAGCGGGTCATCCGATCGTCGGTGATCGGCAGTACACCCTTGTCCTTGATCGACATGAAAAAAGGAATCACTGAACCGCGGGAACCCATCACGTTACCGTAACGCACCACTGAGAAGCGCGTACCGTGCTCACCCGCGTAAGAATTACCGGAAACAAATAACTTGTCCGACGTGAGCTTGGTCGCACCATAAAGATTGATTGGGCTGCTGGCCTTGTCTGTCGACAGAGCGACCACGCCCTGAACGCCCTTGTCGATACAGGCATCAATCAGATTCATTGCCCCAAGAACATTAGTCTTGATGCACTCGAAGGGATTGTACTCGGCGGTGGGTACGATCTTGGTAGCTGCTGCGTGAACCACATAATCCACACCATCCAAGGCGCGATAAAGACGATCTTTATCGCGCACATCGCCGATAAAAAATCGGATTCGAGGATCGTCTCCAAATTTTTTCGCCATATCCCATTGTTTCATCTCGTCACGCGAGAAAACAATAATCTTCTTTGGGTTGTACTTGGCAAGGGTCATGGGCACGAAAGTGTTGCCAAAGGAGCCAGTGCCGCCAGTAATGAGAATAGTCTTGTTGTTGAACATATACAGGGCCCTATACGAGCAAATGAGTTTGAATAGCTTCAGCTACACGCCGGTTGGCATCGCGGTCACGCACGCCAAACACCCAAGAGAAATAAGCTTGGCGCTGCTCCGCATACCCGGCAGATTCGTCGATCGCTTTATCAAGAGAGTTGGAAAAATCACAATGGTTTTCAACAAATTCAGACACACCGCAGTCATATAGCCCCAGTAACCGTTCGAGGTCCTCAGGATGCATATTCTCCAGCTGACCCAGCTTCGCTACGTATCCGCGCGAGTATTCCGGTGTTTCAATAAAGTACTGTGGCAAGTCGTAAAATAACGACTCCTCCGCTGGAGAATTAGCATCCGATACAACCAGGTCTGCTACCGCCATGACGGTCGGAAGAGATAAGGACGTCAAGTCGAGTATCGCATTCTTGCGCTGGAGGATAAGCGTTTGGATTCGCTTGAAGCTTGCCCGATCACGCGAGCGAGACGTCAGACTCTGGCTTGGATGTGGCCTTAAGATCAAATTGAAATGCAATGGCGCGGTTCTCACAAGCTGCTCCGCTACGCGCTCCCAGGAGCCAATGCCTCGTCGACTAGGCGTGTACACGATCGTTCGATTGCCAGGATCGAGATTCAGTCTCGACATAAAAACGTTGCGGTATGATTCAGAGCGCTCGGGATACTCGCAAAATGGCAAAAACCCTGTTGCTACCGCATTTAACGCAACTTCGGGAGCGAAACGCTCAATCATGCCTTGCATGCGAGGCCCTATCACACAGAGCAAGTCAAAATGGCTATTTTTCAATAATGCATCGCGGCTCAACATCATGTACGTGCCGTGAAATACCGTGCACTTCTTAGCACGTGTATAAGGCGCAAGGAATGATCCGTATGGCGAACCCGTAACAATCACATCGGCTTTTTTGAGCACGCGATTGCCTTCGGAAAATTGCCCCAGATACCGCGAGTGCCGGGCTGTCTTGAGTTGAGGATAAAGACTGTTTGCTGCCTTTAGCGTAGTGCGCCTGCTGGACACGAAGATACCCGGTAGCTCCGCCGCTACCTGCGCCAGATGAGGAACCGCCTGGAACATCTTCGAGAAATAAACTACTCCGCTGGAGCTCATAGCTCGACCTCCGCCTTTTTCACCACCAACACATCCTCCATGATCAAATACTCCAGATCCGATCCGAAGAACATGTCCAGCGCATCCTTGGGTGAGCAAACCATTGGCTCGCCCCGGCGATTGAGCGAAGTATTAAGCACCACACCATTGCCAGTGACTCGCTCGAGTTCCTTCATCAAATCATAGTAACGCGGATTGTATTCGCGCTTAAGCACCTGGGCCCGAGCCGTACCATCTTCGTGCACGACCTCATGTACTCGGCTCTTCCACTCATCATTCACTTCGAAGGTAAAGGTCATAAAGGGGGACGGGTGATCCATGCCAAGCATTTTCGGGGCGACAGTATCCAGCATCGACGGGCAGAACGGGCGCCAGCGCTCGCGGAACTTGATCTGGGCGTTTATGCGGTCCGCCACGCCCTTTACGCTCGGACAGCCAATGATAGAGCGACCACCTAGTGCACGCGGACCAAATTCCATCCGGCCCTGGAACCAGGCTACCGGATTGCCTTCGTGCAACACCTTGGCGATCTCGCCAGTCACGTCGTCGAGCTTTTCCCATTGGGGGTTGCCCGTATGGCGGGCGCAAGCAGCGATAATATCTTCGTTACTGTAAGAAGGGCCAAGATAAACGTGTTCCATTGTCTCGACCGGCACACCGTTTTGCTCGGAGATATACGCCGCGGCGCCAACAGCCGTACCGGCATCACCTGATGCAGGCTGCACAAATAGTTCTTTCACTTCGGGTCGGGCGATGATGCGTTGATTGAGTTTGACATTCAGCGCGCACCCTCCTGCAAACGCAATCTTGCCGGTTTCACGGAGGATGTCGCCCAAGTAATACTCCATCATCTCCAGCGCTAACTTCTCGAACAGCGCCTGAATGCTGGCGGCGTAGTGGATATAAGGATCATCAGCGATGTCACCCTCGCGCCGCGGACCCAGCCATTCGATCAGCTTGGGCGAGAAGTAGTACCCCTTGCCCTTCTCTTTGTAACGACGGAAACCGATCACGTTGGCGTAGTCGGTATTGATGATCAGCTCGCCGTTCTCGAATTTGGCCAGGCGCGAAAAATCATATTTGCTCGCATCACCGTAGGGCGCCATACCCATGACCTTGAACTCGCCATCGAGCATTTCAAAGCCCAGGTATTCAGTTAGCGCACCGTAGAGGCCACCCAGGGAATCAGGATCGTAGAACTCCTTGATCTTGTGGATCTTGCCATTCTCGCCGTAGCCGAAAAAAGTGGTCGCGTACTCGCCCTTGCCATCAATACCCATGATGGCCGTCTTTTCCTTGAAACCCGAGCAGTGGTAGGCGCTGGAGGCGTGCGCCAGGTGGTGTTCGACTGGCTCAAGACGCACTTTCTTGGCATCGAAACCCAGCTGCTCCAGGCACCAGAGGATCTTCTTGCGATAGCGATTGAAACGGCGATTGCCCATCAGGATGGCATCGAGCGCCCTGTCCGGCGCGTACCAGTAACGTTTGGCGTAGTGCCAGCGGGCCTTGCCGAAGATACTGATGGGTGCAAAGGGAATGGTAACTATGTCGACATCCGCCGGCGTGATGCCCGCCTGCTCGAGACAAAACTTGGCTGACTCGTAGGGCATGCGGTTTTTGGCATGCTTATCCCTCACAAAGCGCTCCTCTTCTACCGCAGCAATCAATTTTCCGTCGATATACAGGGCCGCAGAAGGGTCATGGCTCAATGCGCCGGAGAGTCCGAGAATAATCAGTGCCACAGGTTTCCTCGCTAAAACAGCTGTCATTTACAGAATGATTTTACACGGATCAGGACGCCGTTGCGCCTGTTAGCCGCGCCCAAGAAGAAACACAGGAAACGCCACCATAATCAATCTGCTCAGTGGGGCAGATGCGTTTCCAACCAGGCAGTCAAAGCACTCCCCTGCGGCCAGTTACGCACAAACCTGGCTCGGTCTTTCATCCAGGCCCGATGGTAATCCGCTTCAGCTTTATGGAACTGCATACTGTCCAGATCAATCAACCATACATGCTCCGCGTGCCAGAGCAAATTGGTTGCCTTGAAGTCGCCATGAGTGATGCGCGCCTGGTGCAATCGCGCCAACATGCCCAGGAGCGCATCGCTTTGCTCCGAAGTGGGAACTGATTTGCCGTCAGGACCCAACAGGTCCAGCAAATTCGGTCCGCTACAAAATTCAGTTACCAACCAGGCACGTCGACGCATCCAGCCAAAACGGCTTTCGATCATAGCCAGGGGCGCGGGCGTAGCAATACCCAGAAAGTGCAGCTGGTGCCCAGCGAGCCACGAATGCCAGGCCCTGCTCGGGCGCCAGAAACGGCTCAACCAATGTCCTAGCCCCTTGATGTTGTAACGCTTTATAACTAGCGCACGGCCGCCGGCCTCGACCTGCGTCACGCTGCTGCTGCCACCATCCTTCAGCATCGGAGCCGCCGAAAACGGCTGATCAGGCGCAGCGAGAAGAGGACCCAGGACCGCTGCATGCTCGCGAACGACCGAACTGAATTGCCACCAGGTCATGTGTACCATGAAGTGGCTGCAGTCACGCACCGCCTTGGTCAACCAATCACGTAGTCGGTTTGCCCTTATCCGCTTTACCTGTGCCTGTAGCCGATCCGGATTGAGTGCGCGTTCGGTGTTCACTTGCAGGTATTCAATGAGTAGCAGTTCAATCTTCGCGTCCCAGTGGGAATCAAGCTGGGCAAAAAATATGGACAGATTATCTTCTGCTTCCCGACCGCTAACCGCATAACCAGGGCTTGAAGCCTTGATCGCATCCCCGTCAATGACATACAGCTCATCACCGTAAACGAGAAAATTACCCATATGCAGGTCTAGCTGGGTCAGCCCCGCACGATGCAACAAAGCTATACTGCGCAATGCACGTTTCAACAGAACTATCGCTTCAGGATCCCATGCAACCAGTCGTGATTGACTTTTATCAGCCGGTAATGCCTTCCAGTATTGTTGCAGCGTCTCAGCGCCGGCAAGGTAGTCGGTACACAGAAAATAACCACCACCATCCAGCTCACCGGATGCAACTACCTTGGGAGTGAGAATATGCGCCTGCTCAAGCAGCATCAGGCCATCGACCTCTCGCTGCCAATGCCGCATGGCACGGGGAGCAATAAACAACTTCACCAATACAGGCCGACCGAGAAGCTCGCCAGCTCCTACCAGGCGCTGTCGAGGCAGCACACGCAGCCAGTCGAAAATAATAAGATCGCCCGATGAAGTAACTATTTTCATCGGTAGTGGAGGCTCTCGTCCACTGCGTCTTAAAGTATGGATGCTCACAGGCATCACGCTTTGCCCTTTTTTCGATCAGTGATCTGAACAAGCAACTGGCGTGAGCGCGAGCTAGGCTGTTGCTTTCCCAGGTAGGCGAGCAAAAACCGCAGCTTCTGGCCACGAGTAGCGACCGGGCTTCGACGCAGAAGACTGCGAAGATCTCTGATCTTGTCGCGCTCACCAAACCAGGCTGGACGGGTCTCGACCAGATCAATCAGTCTTGCTCCGGCCCCGTCGTCGTCAAGTTTGAGAAAAAGGTGCTTTGGATAAAGATTATTGTGCATACGCTCAGCGTTATGCAGCGCCCGCACCAACGCTGCGGCAGCCAGAATCAGATCCTGTCTGTCACGCCATGCCAACGTCTCCCATTGATCAAACCAGTAAGTAAGTGGCTTGTATATGTCCAGAGCACGGGTAAGAAGAATGGCCTGCTGATGACCCTGCTGCCTGCGTTGGTCAAAAAAAGCCGTTTCCAGCGCGGGAATGCCCAAATGTGCGAAAAGTTGAATGGCACGGAACTCACGGGCGAAAGTCGGTTCTCCCAACGGATGTCTGAGGCTTCGAACCAGTTGATGGTTCTGCCGTTTGAGGTAAAAGCTTTGTGATTCACCGTTGGCGTCTTCGAGGTCAATCCGAATAACTTTTTTCCAGCCCTTGTCACGTTTTGCAATATCGGTACCGTCGGAGGTGCTGTAACACCAGAGAGCCTCGAAGCTATCCAGCCCATGGCGGGCGAGAACATCCCGTGCATTGACTGCAATAAATGCGGATTCGATCATTCTCTACCCCTGAAAAAACCGACTACCGCCCTGATACGTTTTCTGTCCGCAGCATTCAGACAGTCTCGCTGGGAATAATCATGGTAAAAACGCAATCGCTGGGTTCGCGACAGTACCTGTTTGCCCAGCTTGTCCAGGCAGGCCAGATCCTTGACGATACGGTATTCGAGCAGCGGCCCCCACCAGAAACTACCACTGGGGCAATCGATCATGAATACATCCGGGTAAGGTTTTTCATCGACCAGAATATTGCGCCACTTGAGATCGTTATGCGCAAACCCCTGATCATGCATCATCCGTGTCGCATGGGCGATCTGGCGTGAAACGTGGTTAACCCACGCGCGAATATGAAAACGGGGGTCGGCGCTTTTGGCGATATTAGCCAAATCAGCCGTATCCGCCAGATCCTGAGTAACCAAGGCCCCTCGATAGAACGCGCCGTTGCGACGCTCCAGCCCGAAGCCGACAATAATGGCAGACGGGATACCCCAAGCCTGGAAGTGCTGAAGATTCTCCCACTCGGCCTGAATACGCGCCCTGCCAACATAACGCCGAAGGTTCTTGCCCGCTCCCGTGTAGCGTTTAACGTAGTAAAAACGACCACCCACCCATACCTTGTGGACCGTGCTGATCAAGTCGCTGGTGATGTGTTCGCCTTCTAGGGCAAAGACCGTATCAAGATCGGCAAACAGCTGACCGCTGACGCCCGTTGCATACTCGGGATTAAGCGTCCAGCCAGTCATGCAGCCCCATCCTTGGCATACTTGCGCTCGAACCGAGACTGGAGCTGATCAGCTTTTTTGTCCAGCTTTGCCAACAGTGTGGCTTCTTCGGCCAGCACCTGTCGAAGCGGTCGATCAAAATAGGTCTGCAGAAACCGCAGCTTGTCCCGCCGGGTCAGACCAATGTTCAGCGCCGAGAAGTACAGACCGGCCAGATCCTTGTCACGCCAACGGCGAGGAACCCGTGGACGAATCTGGGCCCGATGCAGATCAATAAGCGATAGCCGGAAATTGTCCGCGGTGGGTGGCTGATCGATATGCAACAAGAAATGGCAGATATAACAATCACGGTGGTTCACGCCCGCCTGATGCATGCGACGGGTCATACGGGCCACTTCAGTGATCAGCGCCCACTTAAGGGTGACCAGCGGGGCGACAAAACGCCAGTCAAGGCTGAAGTCCTCGAGACTGATGGTCGGCGCCAGCTCTTCAGTAATAATGAATGAGTGTCGGGTCGCCGGGTTGGCGCCGCGCTCGCCGAAGGCAACGGCCGTCATGGTTTCAACACCGGCGTTAGTCAATGCGTGGATCGCTTGCCATTCCTGCTCAGCGCCCAGCACCGGACGTTTTAGCGTAGACAAGTTCTTCAGGATCTCGGCCCAGCCGACACCCCGATGAATCTTGACAAAATACCCCTGCCCTTCAACTTCTGTACGCAAGGTCCTGCGGGCCTCCAGCTCACGAAAAATATCACCTTGGAGACATTCGACCTGGATAAAGGGATCCTTACCCGCCCAAAGCGTAATAAAAGGTTCGGACAAGTGAAGAGTCAAACCATCTCTCCCAATATCACATCCGCTGCCCGTTCCGGCAGACTGTAAAGATCCGCACGTGCGGCAAACGCCAACGCATTATCATGCCAGCGAAGGCGAACCTCTGTGTCTTCAAGAACCTGCCGCACCGTTTCGTTAAAGTGCCGCTGCTGAAAAGGAGTGGGAATCACACGGCCACAATCGGCCTCTTCGATATAATGCGCGTACCCACACACGTCTGTAACCAACACTGGTAGCCCTGCTACCAGTGCTTCCAGTAAAACGGTGCCGGTATTTTCATTGTAGGCTGGATGCAACAGCAGGTCCGCCCCCAGGAGAAACCTCGGCACATCATCGCGGCCACTCAGAAAGCTAATCTGATCGCTTACCCCCGCCGACCGAGCCTGTATCTGGAAAGCTCTGGCATCGTCCTGGCCGATGATCATCAATCGCGTTCGCTTGCGCAAAGCATCAGGCAGGCTGGCGAGCGCTGCGATGGAGCGATCCAGACCCTTGGTCTTAAAGCCGGAGCCAACCTGAAGCAATAACAGGTCGTCCACCGACAGGCCATATTCGGCGCGGAAAGCCGCGCGCTGAATTACGGCATCGGGTGGAGCCCGACGATCGGGCGCTATACCCGGCGGTAACAGATGGAACCGATCCTCGGGGGTACGGTAGTGCTTCATGAACAAAGGTTTTTGTACCTCTGAAATCATCAGAATCTCGGTACCACGCTCCGGGGCAAATACAGCCTTCTCGTACTCGGCAAAATGCCGGTACCTGGCCCAGTAGCGGTAAAGCGGATTACGCAGGGTTTGCGCTTTATGCTCGAAACAGGGGTCTGCAGCATAGTAAACATCCAGTCCCGGCATCTTGTTGAAACCCACAACACGATCAACTGGATGCTTTGCCAGATGACTCTGCACCCAGGTGGTAAATTTTTCGTTACGACGATGGTTGGAAAATGCCTTCACTGGGACGACCAGCACCTCAAACCCCTCGGGCACATCACCTTCCCAGATCAACGTGTACACCCTAATCCGGTGACCCCGATCCTGGCAAACACGAGCAATACGCATGAAATCACGCTGCAGGCCACCGAAGGGAAAATATTTGTACAGCACAAAAGCCAATTGCATCAGAGCACTCTCTCAGGAGACAGCAAACCTTCAAGACGAATCATCACTCGCTCGGGCGGCAGTCGGGTAAAGCATAGCGGTTGCTCACGGCGCAGGTCGAACTGGCGCGCATCATCAGGCGTAGGTGCATAGACGCAACGCTTCTGCATGCAGGGAGCGCAAGGGAAGTCGCTGCTCATATGAACCTGAGAATGGCCATAGGCCCCAGTAAAGCCAGCGTTAGTCGGACCGAAAAGAGAGATGCCGGGCACATCAAGTGCCGCAGCCAAATGACCCAGTCCGGTATCAACCGCCACGCAGGCATTCGCTCCGGCAATGATACGAGCCACTCCAGCCAACTGCATTGGCGGCAATACCTGCACACCATCGAGATCCACAGCAATTCGCTCAGCGCGTGCTTTTTCCGCGGGGTTACCCCAGGGCAGACGTACCTCGAGGTTACGTTCTATAGCCAGCTCGGCCAACCTTCGCCAATACAGTTCAGGCCAGTGCTTGGATGCCCAAGTAGTACCATGTAAAAACAATACATAGGGCGCCGCGCCCGGAGCACCAATAAAGTAGGTGCGATCCAGGCCATAGTCACCGATAACCGCGGGCACCCGATAACCCAGCGCCGTTGCGAAGAGCTGGCGCACTCTCTCCACCGCATGTTGCCCCCAAGGTACATCTATACCGCGATCATAAAAGCGGCTGGCCAGGGGTTCGCGGGCCGAAATGCGATCCAGCCCAACAACAGGGCCTTGCGCATAACGAGTCAGCAGCGCGCTCTTAAGCAACCCCTGCGCATCGATAACGAGGTCGTAGGGCGTGCTTTTCAGACGCTGACGGAGGTTCTTCCACTCTCCGCTGCGCAGGGTTTTCCAAGGGTTCTTTCGCCAACGGCGAATGGCGACAGGAATGACTTGAGCCACTGCGGGATGCCAGGCTGGAATTTCAGCGAAGCCTTCTTCCACTACCCAGTCAAACTCGATATCGGGAATAGCCCGGCGCGCATCAGTCAGTGCCGGCAATGTATGAATCACATCACCCATCGAAGAGGTCTTGATCACCAGCACGCGCACGAGTCAGGGATCCTGCGGATCGGCGAGTGGGTCGCCGACTAAACGATCCAACCCGGCAACCACCCGATCGGGGCGTAGATCACGCAGGCAATTATAGTGGCCAAAACGACAAGTCCGATCGAAGCACGGACTGCACTCAAGCCCAAGCTGCAGGGTCTCTACATCAGTAGCCAACGGTGGCGTGAAAGCCGGAGATGTGGAGCCATAGACGGCCACTAGTGGCTTGTCCAGAGCCGCTGCCACGTGCATCAGGCCCGAGTCATTGCTGACCACCGCGCTCGCGCAAGACAGTAGATCGATCGCCTCAGCCAGACTGGTATCGCCCGACAGATTGACTGATTCCTCGCGCAGCCCGGGTATAAGCCGCTGCCGGATGTCCTCGCCAACCGGATGGTCCTTCTTCGATCCAAATAACCATACCTGCCAGCCCTGACGAATCTTTTCATCCGCTACAGCGGCATAGTGCTCTGAAGGCCAGCGCTTGGATTCGCCAAACTCCGCACCAGGGCATAGCGCGAGCACAGGTCTGTCCAGCGCGAGTCCAAAACGCATCAGCGCAGCATCACGGCTGACATTCTCGATTTGCAGCGCAGGTCGAGGATAGGGCTCGGTCAAAGCAGCGTTCGGCATGAACGCCAACGCCATAAATCGCTCGATCATCAGCGGGTATCGCGTCTTGTCGAGCACGCGCAGATCGTTCAGCAGGCCATAACGCATTTCGCCACGCCAACCCGTGCGTTTGGGAATACCTGCGAAGAACGGCACCAGCGCAGACTTCAGCGAATTGGGTAATACGATAGCCTGATCGTAGCGCCCAGCCAGCTGCTTCCCTATACGACGCCGGGTTCCGAGCTCCAGCGCGCCATGGCCAAGAGGGAAGCTCAGTGCCTGATGCACTTCAGGCATCCGCTCGAGAATCGGCCGGCTCCACTCGGGAGCCAGCACGTCGATCTGACAATCCGGACCATGCTGCGACTTCAGACAGGCGAACAGTGTCTGTGCCATGACCATGTCGCCCACCCAGCTGGGTCCTACGATAAGAATATTCACCGGCGCGTAACTAGCCACTTATCCGACAAGCGTCCGCCACTCAGGATGCGCGGTGCTCTTACCGTTGACCAGATCAAAGTAGCCTTTTTGCAGCTTCTCGGTAATTGGGCCACGATGACCGGCACCGATCTGACGACAATCGAGCTCACGGATTGGGGTTACTTCAGCAGCTGTACCGGTAAAAAAGGCTTCATCAGCAATATAAACCTCATCGCGGGTAATGCGCTTTTCAACGATTGGAATATCCAACTCGCGCGCAAGAGTGAGAACTGTGCTGCGAGTGATACCGTTCAGGCAGGCAGTCACCTCGGGGGTATAGATCACACCTGCCTTGATGATGAAGATGTTCTCGCCAGAACCTTCCGCCACATAGCCTTCGGGATCAAGCAACAATGCTTCGTCGGCGCCCGCGGAAACCGCTTCCTGCAGCGCGAGCATGGAGTTCATGTAGGCGCCGCTGGCCTTGGCCCGGGTCATCGTGATGTTCACATGATGGCGGGTAAAGGAGCTGGTACGTATCTTAATACCTTGCTCCAGCGCTTCTTCGCCCATGTATGCGCCCCAATGCCAGGCAGCAACCGTGACATGAACCTTGAGATTGTCAGCGCGGATACCCATGCCTTCCGAGCCGTAGAAGGCCAACGGGCGAATGTAGGCCGTTTCAAGATTATTGTCGCGGACCGAGGCAATCATCGCTTGCTTGATCTGCTCCTTGGTAAAAGGAATCTTCATACCCATGATATGGGCCGAGTCAAACAGCCGATCAGCATGCGCATCCAGACGAAATATCGCCGTACCATTGGGCGTCTTGTAGGCACGCACACCTTCGAATACAGCCATGCCGTAGTGCAGCGAATGCGTCAGCACATGAATATTGGCTTCGCGCCAAGGCACCATTTCACCGTCAAACCAGATAAAACCATCACGATCGGCCATCGACATTGCAGCCCGCTCCATAATATTGGGTTGTTCTAAATTCGTTTTTCTTGATTCGAACGTATTAGCGCACTCTCCCTTGCCGGGAGACGCAGCCAAGCCTTACCGTCTCTAGTCGGGCAGCCACTGTTGCCAGAGAGCCATGACGGCGCGGCGGAAATCATGAAACTGGTCGCCACTCACTTTACCTGGCTGCTTTTGCAATGCCAGGCGGTGGGCTGCTGCGCGATAGGCTTTGTAAGCCTCCTGCAGACGCTGTACGTCTTCACCGGACACTAGTCCGGCATCCCGCAGCCCATCGAGTATTCGGATGTTGTCGGTATACCGCAGCAATTCGGGGTGCTGGCACGACCAAACCAGGACGGCATATTGCACCATAAATTCGATGTCGACGATACCTCCAGCGTCCTGCTTGAGATCAAACAGCACATCTTCAGTAAAAGCGGACGGGTCAAACCCCGCTTTGGTGCCCTTGGTACCCAGATTATCGCGCATTTTCTGCCGCATCCCGGCGACCTCGGCTCGCAGTGCTGCCTCGTCACGAGGCTTACCTAGCACTTCGGCGCGCAGCACATGAAAACGATGACTGAGCCGCTTGCATCCAGCCAACACCCTGGCCCGAACCAGCGCCTGATGCTCCCAGGTCCAGGCTTCATCACGCTGATAGCGCGCGAAGGAGGCCAAGGAACTGACCAGCAGACCGGACTCGCCGGAGGGCCGCAGCCGCATATCAACTTCATACAGCGCGCCTGACGTAGTTTGCGCATTAAGCATGTGAATAATGCGCTGACCCAATCGGGTAAAGAACCGACTACCGTCGATCGGGCGTGGGCCATCGGTCTCAGCCTGGCCGTCGCCATCGTGAAGGAATACCAGATCCAGGTCAGAGCCGTGGCCCAGCTCGATACCGCCCACCTTGCCGTAACCAAGGATCACAAAATCCATTTCACAGTCGGAGCCATCCGCGCGTTTAGGCTTACCGTGTCGCAGAGTCATTTCACGCCAGGCCAACTGCAGAACCTGCTGCAATATGGCCTCGGCAATCCACGTCAGGTAGTCGCTAACCTTCATCAGCGGCAGACTGCCGGCGATTTCCGAAGCAGCCACCCGCAGCACATGGGCGCGCCTGAAATAGCGAAGCACTTCCATCTGCTGCTCCAGATCATCCTCGGGGATGCGCATCAGCTGTTGGCGCAACTCATCGACCAGCTCTTCGGTTTCCGGCGGACGATACAGACGTCCAGCGTTCAGCAGCTCATCCAGCACAACCGGGTAGCGCGTGATCTGCTCAGCAATCCAGGGGCTGGCCGAACACAGCACCAGCAACTCGCGCAAGGCGCCAGGATTTTCAGTCAGCAGCAACAGATAGGCCGAGCGCCTGGCCACGGCTTCGACCAGAGGCATAACTCGCTCAAGCGCCAGATCAGGATCATCCTGTTCGCTCGCCATACCCAACAGGCGCGGCACAAACACATCCAACCGCTCACGACCCAGTCGCTGCATAGACTTGACCCGACCCGAATGGAGCAGACCACCCAATTTGCGCCAGGCTTCCTCCGGCTCACGAAAGCCACCCGAGCGCAGCTGTTCGATGGCCTGCTCAGGATCAGCGCTTTCCCACACCGGTATCCATTCGGCGTGCCAACCAGGCTCCTCATCTTGATCCTCGTCCGGGTCGGCGATCACCGCGGCAAAATGCATAGCGACACACCGTCGGTGAACCTCCAGGGTTTCACGGAAGCTCTGCCAATCGGCGAACCCAAGCACGTAAGCGACACGCGTACGACCCTGACTGTCAGTCGGCAACATCTGGGTCTGGCGGTCGTCTATAGCCTGCAAGGCATGCTCAACATCACGCAGCAGCAGATACGCTGCCTTGAGCTCTTTCACCGCCACAGAAGGCAGGTAGCCGTTGGCCGCGAGCACATCGAGCACAGCCAGTATCGGCCGCTGCTGCAGCGCACGTTCGCGGCCACCATGGATCAACTGAAAGGCCTGACCAATGAATTCGATCTCGCGAATACCACCCGAACCCAGCTTGACGTTATCTTGCAGCCCCTTGCGCTGCACCTCGCGCTGAATCATCAGCTTGAGACTGCGCAACGCCTCTATGGCAGCAAAATCCAGGTAGCGCCGGTAGACAAAAGGCTTGAGCATGGCTTGCAGCTCCGCACCCGCTTTCTGGTCGCCGGCAACCACGCGCGCCTTGATCATGGCATAACGTTCCCAGTCCCGACCCTGGTTCTGGTAATACTGCTCCAGCGCATCGAAGCTGAATACCAGGGCGCCACTATCACCGTAGGGCCGCAGTCGCATATCCACGCGAAATACAAAGCCGTCAACCGTGATCGCATCCAACGCCTTGATCAGCCGCTGCCCAACTCGGATAAAAAACTCCTGATTGGAGATACTGCGGCGCCCACCGCGGGTCTCACCCGCCTCAGGGTAAGCGAATATCAGGTCAATATCCGAAGAGAGATTAAGCTCACGAGCGCCCAACTTGCCCATACCCAGCACAACGAGATGCTGAGGCTCACCGATCTCATTTACCGGGGTACCTTGGGTCGCGCAGGTATCAATATAAAGCCATTGGTAGGCGGCTTCGAGACAGTTGTCGGCCATGTCGGACAAATCGCGCACCGTTTCAGCCGTGTTGGCGTGGCGCGTCAGATCGCGCCAGATTATCCGCACTTGCTGCTCCTGACGGAATCGACGCAACGCCTGGGCCAGCGCGTCTTCACGGTCTACCCCATCAAGGGCCCGTGTTAGCATGCCTTGCATCTCATCCTTGGCCAGTGGACGCCATAACAGATCATCGCTAGTCAGTCTCCAGGTCATACCCGGATCACGGCGCAATTGCTCGGCGACAAAATCGCTGCCAGCGAGCACATGACGCAACTCAGTCATAAATTCTTCGCCTAACTCTTCCGGGCGTCCCAACGCTTCCTGCGCAGCCGCTACGTGCAACTGCTCCAGATGATGATCAACCAGAGACTGAAGAGAAATAGGGAGGGCCGAAGGCGGAGAGAAAACCATGGTCTATCCTGTAGCAATGACGATGGTGCAGCTTGCCATGGCAGCATCAGATGGAAAAGAGCCAGAAACCGGAACCGACCGGTCATATTGTAGTTTTACTACCAAATAACCGCGAAAAAAGCTATATAATCTGTTTTTTTATGTAGTTATACTACAAATACCGCCTATAACACCCGTCAGTCCGAGTCGGCTATTTACTGCCACGACTGATTTGGCCCACAAGGTCTGGAGCTAATAATGAAGCAGGACGATATCGACCCACTTGAAACCCAGGAATGGCTCGACTCACTCGAATCCGTACTTGATAACGAAGGCGAAGACCGCGCGCACTACCTGATCACCCGCCTAGGCGAACTGGCAAGTCGTAGCGGTACACCGCTGCCGTACGCCATCACCACGCCATATCGCAATACCATCCCGGTCGCCCATGAATCACCGATGCCCGGCGACCTGTTCATGGAGCGGCGTATCCGTTCGATGGTCCGATGGAACGCCCTGGCCATGGTTATGCGCACCAATCAGCAGGACCCTGATCTGGGCGGACATATCTCCACTTTCGCTTCGAGTGCCACGCTGTACGATATCGGCTTCAACTATTTCTTCAAGGCACCCACTGATGAACATGGCGGTGACCTGGTGTTCTTTCAGGGTCACGCCTCTCCGGGTATATATGCCCGTGCATTTCTCGAAGGTCGGATCTCCGAAGATCAGCTGAACAACTTCCGCCAGGAAACCGGTGGCAAAGGTCTTTCGTCCTACCCCCACCCTTGGCTGATGCCCGATTTCTGGCAGTTTCCCACCGTATCCATGGGCCTGGGCCCGATTCAAGCAATCTACCAAGCGCGCTTTATGAAATACCTCGAGCACCGCGGATTCATCGAGCCCGGCAAACAGAAAGTCTGGTGCTTCGTGGGCGACGGCGAAACCGACGAGCCAGAATCACTCGGCGCTATCTCCCTGGCCGGCCGCGAAAAGCTCGACAACCTGATTTTCGTGATCAATTGCAATCTGCAACGTTTGGATGGCCCGGTGCGCGGCAACGGCAAGATTATCCAGGAACTAGAGGGCAGTTTTCGCGGGGCCGATTGGAACGTGATCAAGGTCATCTGGGGGCGCATGTGGGATCCACTCCTGGCACGCGACCATGACGGTCTGCTACAGCAGCGCATGGAAGAAGCCGTGGATGGTGATTACCAGAATTACAAAGCCAATGACGGTGCTTATGTACGCGAGCACTTCTTTGGCGCACGGCCTGAGCTACAGGACATGGTCAAGGATCTAACCGACGCGGAGGTGTGGAAACTCAATCGCGGTGGCCACGACCCCTACAAGGTGTATGCGGCCTACCACGCAGCCGTGAACCACAGCGGCCAACCGACCGTCATTCTGGCCAAGACCATCAAAGGCTACGGTACGGGCGCGGGTCAGGGTCAGAATACCGCCCACAACACCAAGAAAGTCGATATCGACAGTCTGAAATTATTCCGCGACCGCTTTGACATTCCGGTCAATGACAAGGACCTGGAAAAATTGCCTTTTTATAAGCCCGAGGAAGGCAGCGCCGAATACAAATACCTGCATTCCAGACGCGAAAAACTGGGCGGCTACATGCCCCAGCGTCGCATGGAAAGCTTCAAGGTCACGGTACCTCCGCTGGATACGCTCAAGGCAATCCTCGACGGCAGTGGTGATCGAGAAATCTCCACTACCATGGCTTTTGTCCGAATCCTCTCGCAACTGGTCAAGGACAAGGAGCTGGGCTCCCGAATCGTACCCATAGTGCCTGACGAAGCCCGCACCTTCGGCATGGAAGGCATGTTTCGCCAGCTGGGTATTTACTCTTCGGTTGGCCAGCTGTACGAGCCCGTCGACAAGAATCAGGTGATGTTTTATCGCGAGGACAAAAAGGGCCAGATCCTAGAAGAAGGCATCAACGAGGCCGGCGCAATGTCCAGCTGGATAGCCGCCGCCACTGCGTACAGCACCTACAATCAGCCCATGCTGCCGTTTTATATCTTCTATTCGATGTTCGGTTTTCAGCGTATTGGCGATCTAGCCTGGGCCGCCGGTGACAGTCGCGCCAAGGGCTTTCTGATTGGTGGCACCGCCGGGCGCACCACACTCAACGGTGAAGGACTGCAACACGAAGACGGCCACAGCCACATCCTGGCCTCCACCATTCCCAATTGCCGCAGCTACGATCCGACTTATGGCTATGAACTTGCGGTGATCATCCGCGAAGGCGCGCGTCGAATGATGGAGGAGCAGGAAAACGTCTACTTTTACTTGACCGTGATGAACGAAGCCTACGTGCAACCGCCGATGCCCAAGAGCAAGGACGTTGAGGAAGGCATCATGCGCGGTATGTATCTGCTGCAGGAAACGAAAAAGCCCGCAGCGCTGCACGTGCAACTGCTCGGTAGCGGTACCATTTTGCGTGAAGTAATTGAAGCAGCGGAGATCCTCAAGAAACAGTTCAAGGTGACCGCTGACATCTGGAGCGTCACCAGTTTCAACGAATTGCGCCGTGATGGACTCGACGTCGAGCGCTGGAACCGGTTACATCCGACCAAAACCGATCGCGTCAGCTTTGTCGAACTTAACCTGGCCAAGCGCAAGGGACCGGTGATTGCCTCCACCGACTACATGAAACTCTTTGCTGATCAGATTCGCCAATGGGTCCCCGGTATCTACAAGGTGCTGGGCACAGATGGCTTTGGTCGCAGCGACAGTCGCAGCAAGCTGCGGCATTTCTTCGAGGTAGACCGGAACTGGGTAGCCTACAGCGCCTTGGTTGCGCTGGTGGAGTCCGGCGACCTGGAACCCAAGGTGCTCAGCGATGCGCTGAAATCCTTCGGTATCGATCCTGGCAAGACCAACCCGCTGGACTGCTGAGGAGAGATGCAATGAGTGAAGTGATCAAGGTACCCGGCATTGGCGACGGTGCGGGCGAAGTCATCGAAATACTGGTCAAACCTGGCGACACCGTCGAGGCAGAACAAAGCCTCGTGGTGCTGGAGTCCGACAAGGCCAGCATGGAAATCCCCTGCCCCAAAGCGGGTACAGTCAAGTCGATCAAGGTCAAAATAGGCGACAGCCTGAAGGAAGGAGACGATCTGATCGAGCTGGAGTTCGAAAGCGCAGACGCCGGCGAAGAAAAACAGGAAAAGGCAGAAGAGCCTGCCAAAACCGCGAAAACTGACAGCACCCAAGACGATGAGGCAGAAGCCAAAAAGCCTGATAACAAGAATGGTGACACGCAGGCGGCAAGCGACAAGAAGCCCGTTGGCAGCTCAGTCCAGCCAGTCAAAGTGCCCGACTTGGGCTCGGACAGCAAAGCTAAAGTCATCGAAATCCTGGTCAAGGAAGGTGACAGCGTCGAGGTAGATCAGTCACTGATCGTGCTGGAGTCCGACAAGGCCAGCATGGAAATCCCCTCCCCTGTCGCTGGTACCGTCGAGTCAGTCGAGATCAAACTGGAGCAGGACGCGGGTACTGGCGATCTGATCCTGCACATGAAGGTCGCAGGCAAAGCGCAGGAGCCGTCGGAAAAAGCGGACAGTGAAGAGAAATCGACATCCGCAGACCCATCCGGCGGGAAGGCTAAAGCCAAAGAGGGTGAGAGTGCAGAACAGGCCAATGCGCCTGCGCCGATTGGCGGAGCTAGCCGCGATGGCGCTAAAGTCCATGCGGGTCCGGCTGTGCGACTCCTTGCCCGCGAGATGGGTGTGGACCTCACTGGAGTGAAACCCAGCGGGCCGCGAGATCGGATCCTCAAGGAAGACGTGCAAGGTCATGTCAAATCCGTGATGAAGCAAAGCAAGAGCGCACCGGCCACTGCCGGTGGCTCAGGCATACCAGCCGTACCGGAAATCGATTTCAGCCGCTTTGGCGAGATCGAAGTCAAAGACATGACTCGGCTTCAGCAGGTTGGCGCAACCAACATTCATCGCAGCTGGTTGAATGTGCCCCATGTGACGCAATTTGATCTGGCCGATATCAGCGAGCTCGAGACCTTCCGCAAGGACCAGAAAGCCGTAGCGGAAAAGGCTGGAGTCAAGCTCACCATACTGCCTTTCCTGCTCAAGGCCTGTGCTCATTTGCTGCGCGAACAGGCTAATTTCAATGTGGCCCTGGCGCCAAATGGCAAGCAACTGATCCACAAACACTATGTGCACATCGGTTTTGCCGTAGACACGCCAGACGGACTGATGGTGCCGGTGATCCGCAACGTGGACAAGAAAAGCCTGTTGCAGTTGGCAGGCGAAGCTGCCGAACTGGCGGAAAAAGCGCGCGCCAAGAAGCTTGGTGCCGATGGCATGCAGGGCGCCTGCTTTACTATCTCCAGCCTGGGTCATATCGGCGGTACGTATTTCACCCCCATCGTCAATGCCCCAGAGGTTGCTATTCTCGGCATATCAAAAGCAACTATACAACCCGTTTGGGATGGAGCCACTTTCCAACCGAAGCTGATGTTGCCGCTATCGCTCTCGTACGATCACCGTGCGATTAATGGCGCCGCCGCAGCCCAGTTCACGCGACGGCTGGGTGAGCTTTTGGGAGATATCCGATCGATGCTGCTCTAGGCGCATAGGCCGAAACGGGATTCGGCCTTTCCAGCAACGCTCCATCCACCACTCAACCGGTAAAAACAAATTCCTCATTTTCGACCTTAGCCTGAATAGTCACCCCCGGCGCAAAGTCCCCAGCTAGAATACGCTGGGCAAGGGGGTTTTCGATCCAGCGTTGAATAGCGCGCTTGAGCGGACGTGCGCCATAAACCGGGTCGTAGCCCACTGAGACCAGCTTCTTCAGTGCTTCATCGGTCAGCTCTAGCTTCAGATCACGCTCGGCCAGGCGCTCACCCAGACGTTGCATCTGGATGCTGGCGATACCGGCGATCTGTTCCTTGCCTAGCGGCTCGAAGACAACCACTTCATCAATACGGTTGATGAACTCGGGACGAAAGTGCTGCCCCACCGCATCCATAACCGCCGCATGCTGCGCCTCGGGGTCGCCGACCAGCTCCTGGATCTGTGCTGACCCCAGGTTGGAAGTCATCACAATCACCGTATTACGAAAATCCACAGTACGACCCTGGCTATCCGTCAAACGACCATCTTCCAGCACCTGCAGCAAAACGTTGAAGACGTCCGGATGGGCCTTTTCGACCTCATCCAACAGGATCACCGAGTACGGCTTGCGGCGCACCGCTTCGGTCAGATAACCGCCCTCTTCATAACCGACATAGCCCGGCGGTGCGCCGATCAGGCGAGCAACGGAGTGCTTCTCCATGAACTCGGACATATCGATGCGGACCATGGCCTCATCAGTATCGAACAGAAATTCGGCCAGCGCCTTGCACAGCTCCGTTTTGCCGACGCCGGTCGGCCCGAGAAACATGAACGAACCACTTGGCCGGTTTGGGTCACTGAGACCCGCACGTGAACGGCGCACCGCATTGGAGACAGCAACGACAGCCTCGTGCTGACCGATCACACGCGTGTGCAGACTCTCTTCCATGCGTAGCAACTTGTCGCGCTCGCCCTCAAGCATCTTCGACACCGGAATACCAGTCCACTTGGACACGACTTCAGCAATTTCCTCTTCGGTTACCTTGCTGCGCAACAGCTTGTTTTCGGTCGGCCCGTGCTGCTCGGCCATCTGCTGACTGCGCTCCAGATCCGGTATCACGCCGTACTGCAACTCGGCCATACGCGCCAGTTCACCCTTGCGCCGGGCGGCCTCGAGTTCTTGACGGGCCTGTTCGATCTTCTCCTGAATCTGAGCAGTGCCCTGCACATCGGCTTTTTCAGATTTCCAGATTTCTTCCAGGTCGGCATATTCGAGTTCTAGCCTGGCGATGTCTTCCTTGAGTTTCTCAAGGCGCTTGAGCGCGGCCTCGTCATCTTCCTTCTTCAGAGCTTCACGTTCGACCTTGAGCTGAATCAAGCGTCGCTCGAGACGATCGAGCACCTCCGGCTTGGAATCGATTTCCATGCGGATACGGCTAGCCGCTTCGTCGACCAGATCGATCGCCTTGTCCGGCAACTGGCGGTCTGTGATGTAGCGATGGCTCAATTTGGCCGCGGCGATAATCGCGCTGTCAGTAATCGCAACCTTGTGGTGCACCTCATAACGCTCTTTTAAACCTCGCAGGATCGCAATGGTGTCTTCTTCGCTGGGCTCGTCGACTTGCACCTTTTGAAAGCGACGCTCCAGTGCTGCATCCTTCTCGATGTATTTGCGATATTCATCGAGGGTAGTCGCGCCTACGCAATGCAATTCACCCCGTGCCAACGCCGGCTTGAGCATGTTGCCGGCGTCCATCGACCCTTCCGCCTTGCCCGCACCAACCATGGTATGTATTTCATCGATGAACAGAATGACCCGCCCTTCCTGTTTGGACAGCTCGTTTATCACGGACTTGAGACGTTCCTCGAACTCGCCACGGAACTTCGCACCAGCGATAAGCGAGCCCATATCCAGCGACAACAGACGCTTGTCGCGAAGACCATCGGGAACCTCACCATTGATGATGCGCTGCGCCAGGCCCTCAACGATGGCCGTCTTGCCCACACCGGGCTCACCAATCAATACCGGATTATTTTTGGTCCGACGTTGCAAAACCTGGATAGTGCGGCGTATCTCGTCATCCCGACCGATAACCGGATCGAGCTTGCCCTCTTCAGCTTTGGTAGTCAGGTCTACTGTGTACTTGTCGAGTGCCTGGCGCGATTCCTCGGCATTGGAATCGTTGATCGACTCACCGCCGCGCAGGTTGCTGATGGCATTCTCCAGGGCTTTCTTCGATACACCCTGACTCAGCAGGATCTTGCCCAGGGCAGTATTGCCTTCCATTGACGCCAGCAAGACGAGCTCACTGGAGATGAACTGATCGTTGTGCTGCTGGGCCAGACGGTCAGCCTGATTAAACAGTCTGGCCATATCCTGCGACATATTAACGTCGCCGTTAGGGCTGCTCACTGTCGGCAGGTTGTCCAGTGCGTCGTTCAAAGCAGAGCGCAACACATTGGTGTCAAAGCCTACCTGACGAAGCAGCGGCTTGATGGAGCCTTGCTGCTGTTCAAGCAAAGCTGACATGAGATGTACGGGCTCGATCTGCGGATTATCACGACCAACGGCCAGTGACTGGGCATCGGACAAGGCCAGTTGCAGTTTGCTGGTAAAACGGTCGATTCGCATAATATGTCCATCCTGTACTGAAAGCTGCCGGCAATCTATTGCAGCACGATTTCAATGAGTATGGACTTTAAATAGGGGCAGTTACCCGTGTTTCAAGGTGTGAAAAATTGATCAGAGTCAATTTTTTGTCATATAACTGCCAAGCGGGTCTTTCAATGCGCGCTATTCAACCAGATCAGGGAGGCAAATCGTCCGGTTTGGCCATCGCGCCGATAGGAATAGAATCGTGTCGGCTCGTTGACAGTGCAGTGTTCAGCGCCACTGATCAAGCCGATGCCACACTTACGCAAACGCTGGCTAGCCAGTTGGTAGAGGTCGGCGAGATAGTGACCTTCGCGCAGCGAAGGCACGAAAGCCTCGTCAGCCTGCGGGTCAGCGGCGATAAACGCCTCACGCACCTCGGGGCCCACTTCGAACGCTTGAGGCCCGATGGCCGGCCCCAGCCACGCCAGTACGCTTTCCGGCTCGCCCCCCATGGCATGAACTGTATTTTCCAGTACCCCCGCAAGCAGCCCACGCCAGCCCGCATGTGCAGCAGCCACGCGGGTTCCTGACTGGTTGCAGAAAAGCACCGGCAAACAATCGGCCGTCATTACCGTACAGGCGATGCCTGGCTGATCGGTCCAGGCCGCATCGGCCTCCAATACTCGCCTCGGATCCGCCTGAACAACGACTGTGCCATGCACTTGCTGCAACCAAGCCGGCTCACAACCCAGGGATTGTTGCAGCTCGGCCCTGTTAGCCGCCACGTGGACAGTATCGTCACCCACATGGTCGCCTAGATTGAAGCCTTTCCAGCGCCCTTGGCTACAGCCACCGCGACGGGTGGTCACACAGGTGTGAACCCACGGCGGTGCTGACCATTCGGCCTGCAGTCCATCAAAACTCATTCGCCTAGCTCACCGTCTTGACGCAATAGCGCCAGTAGATTCAGCATATCTTCGGGTAGAGGTACCTCCCAGCTCATCAACCGGCCATCATCCGGGTGCGTCAGTTGAAGACGTCGTGCATGCAGCGCTTGGCGAGGAAATCCGCGCAGCATTTCAAGCAGTTCAGGACTTGCGCCAGCGGGGATACGCATCCGTCCGCCGTAGGTCTGATCACCAATCAAGGGGAAATGGATGTAACTCATGTGGACGCGAATCTGGTGGGTGCGTCCGGTCTCGAGCTTCACCCGCACATGGGTGTGGGCGCGGAATCGACTGATCACCCGATAATGACTGACGGCTTGCTTGCCACCTACCATGACCGCCATTTTTTGCCGGTTGGTGCCATGCCGGGCGATAGGCTGATCCACCTTGCCGCCAGCGGTCATCACTCCAACCACCACAGCCTCGTATTCCCGGGTGACCGAACGCGCTTGCAGCTGCCCGACCAGGTCGGTTTGAGCTTCCAGCGTTTTGGCCACGACCATCAGCCCGGTGGTGTCCTTATCCAAACGATGCACAATACCTGCACGCGGCACCTTCGCCAGGTCAGGTGCATGGTGCAACAACGCGTTGAGCAACGTCCCGTCCTGGTGCCCCGCGGCGGGATGCACCACCAGACCCGCCGGCTTGTTTATCACCATCAGTGAATCGTCTTCATAGATCACCTCAAGGGCAATGGCTTCCGGCTGCCAGTCACCCTGCACCTCCCGCTCGGCCTCAAGCACCAGCTTTTCGCCACCGTAAACGGTATCGCGTGGGCGCACGCTACGCCCGTCTACCGTCAAACAGCCGTCTTTGATCCATGCCTGCAAACGCGAGCGCGAAAAATCGGGAAATAGCTGGGCGGCTACCTGGTCAAGACGCTGGCCACCACTTTCAGAGGCGACAAGCGCGGTCATGCAGATACGATCGGACATTCAGAACTCACTGAAAGGGGCCAGAGGCGCTGTGGCAGAGACGCAATCCTTTTTTGGATTCGGCTCTACGCTGTGGTTAAATACGGCTTCTTCAAAGGTAGCTTCCGGCTTTGCCGGTTACCTGAAAACAAGTCCCAACTATAACAGGACGGCTGTCCGGGCAACAGCGCATGGTCGTCCATCCGGGTATCACATATGTCAATGAAACACTTTTTGCTGGTCGGTTTGCTTGCGTTCTTGTCAGCCTGCGCATCGAATCAGGTGCTGGACGAGTCTCTCAGCGAATCGGAACTGTATCTGCTTGCCCAGCAAGATCTGGACGCCAACAGCTACAACGCCGCGGTCGAAAAGCTGAGGGCGCTGGAGTCTCGCTACCCATTTGGCCGTTTCGCCCAGCAAGCCCAGCTAGAATTGATCTATGCCTACTATGAGAACCAGGAACCCGATGCGGCAAAATCGTCATCAGATCGTTTCATCCGCCTGCACCCCCAGCATCCGAATGTGGACTACGCCTACTATATGGGTGGCATAACATCCTTTACCCGAGACCGCGGCATCTTCGAGCGTTTTCTGCCTCTGGACATGACTCGGCGCGACCCCGGTGCAGCGCGGGATTCTTTCAACGAGTTTGCCCAGTTGGTCAGCCGTTACCCCGAAAGTCGCTATGCCCCGGACGCACGTCTGCGGATGATCTACCTGCGTAACCTGCTGGCAGCCTACGACGTCAACGTCGGCCATTACTACCTCAAGCGCCAAGCTCACCTTGCCGCGGCCAATCGAGGTCGTTACGTGGTCGAGAATTTCCAGCAAACGCCCTCTGTCGCAGACGGCCTGGCACTGATGGTCGAAGCCTACCAGCGGATGGCGATGCCGGAACTGGCAGACACCTCGTTAGCCGTGCTGCGTGCCAACTATCCGGAACATCCCAGCCTAGATGGCGATACCTTCCGCCACCATGTAGAACCTGCGCAACGTGAACGGGGCAGATTCAATAAAATGGCCGGCGATCTGATGAACAAGGTCATGACCCCTCCATCGCGTAACGCTGGCACGCAAATGGAGCGCGAAATGCAGCAACAATACCTGCAAGCTCGGGATGCATTACCACGGGAAATCCGTACGCCTGTCCAAGCTGAAGAAAAGCAAGGCCGTTCGATCTGGAGCCGCATGACCTTTGGCCTATTCGACTAGGAATCCCGCAGCCCGCGCCCTGGCTTAGCGTCAGGGCGCGGAATCAACAAGCACCTGCTTTAATCCTCTACCGCCCAACCCGACGTAATCGGATAACGTCGATCGCGGCCAAAGCCACGCTGGGTAATACGCGGTCCAACGGCAGCCTGTCTGCGCTTATACTCGTTACGGTCAACCAGCTTGACGATCTTGTGTACCGTCTCGGCTTCGAATCCGGCCTCCACTATGGCACTAGCCGACAGATCATGCTCAACGTACAGCCGCAGAATCTCATCCAATACCGGATAGGCCGGTAACGAGTCTTCGTCTTTCTGATCGGGTGACAATTCGGCCGATGGAGGCCGGTCGATAACTCTTTGCGGTATCACTAGCCCTCTGCTGTTACGGTACTCAGCCAGACGAAAGACCAGCGTCTTGGGCACATCCTTGAGTACGTCAAAACCGCCTGCCATATCGCCATACAGGGTGGCATAACCGACGGCCATCTCGCTCTTGTTGCCCGTGGTCAATACCAGCGCACCGGTCTTGTTCGACATCGCCATCAACATCACGCCGCGGCACCGTGACTGCAAATTCTCTTCGGTGGTATCCCGCGGCATGCCCTCAAATACCGGCTCGAGAGTCTGCATGAACGCCTCGACCATCGGGGCAATAGGCAGCACATGATAGGTGACATGTTGGGTCCGAGCCTGTTGCGCGGCGTCCTCCAGACTCATATCCGAAGTGTAATGGTAAGGCATCATTACCGCCTCTACTCTGTCGGCGCCCAGTGCATCGACCGCCACAGCAAGGGTCAACGCAGAATCGATACCACCCGACAAGCCGAGCAGGACGCTTTTGAACCCACTTTTACCAATATAATCACGAACACCCAGCACCAGAGCCTCATACACACTTGCTTCAGGCTGCGGCATAGGCGCAAGACTGCCCTGACGCAATACCACCTGATGCGCATCAAATGACACATCGACAGGATGCAAGCCCTCAACGTACGCGCCTGCGCGCAGGGCAATATCCCCATGAGACCCCATTGCTACCGAACCACCATCGAAGACCAGTTCGTCTTGCCCGCCCACCTGATTCACATAGATCAAAGGCATGGCCCCTTCTGCGCAGCGCCGGGCCATCATTTCTTCGCGTTCGTGCTGTTTGCCCATGTGAAATGGCGAAGCGTTCAAATTCAACATCAATCGCGCACCCGCCTCACGCGCCTGCACCATCGGCTGCGCTTGCCAGATGTCTTCGCATACTGTCAAGGCCACGGGCAACCCGTGCAACTCGAAGACGCAGGGCTGATTGCCTTCAGCAAAATAGCGTTTCTCGTCAAACACTTTGTAGTTGGGCAGGTGCTGCTTGTCATAGCTGGCCAGAATCTTGCCATCAGCGATGACCGCCGCTCGATTAAAGCACCGGGCGCCCTCACGCCAGGGGTAGCCGACAACCACATGAATACCCGACACCCGTTCACACAGCGATTGCAGCGCCGACTCCACCCGTGACTGCATACTTGAACGCAGCAACAGATCCTCCGGTGGATAACCACTGAGCGCCAGCTCGGGGAAGACGATCGCCTGTGCCTGCAGGTCATCCCGCGCACTCAAGGCACTCTGCACAATCCGCTCAAGATTACCCGGGATGTCGCCAACCCTCAGATTGAGCTGCGCCATTACGATACGAAGGGTATCTGCCATCATCATTCTCCTGATATTCCAATACCCGCATTGTCGTGCATGGCGCGGACAGCCGCAATCGCCGCACTGCATGGTTACTCCACGGGATTTTGGCGCCAGACGCGGTTGGGCTACACTGCATTTCTTTTTCCAGGGGCAACACCATGGGCCTGATCAAACTGCTTGTATTCATTGCCGTGGTATTCGCCGCACTGACTCTGTGGCGTCGGCTCCAGAGTAAACGCAACAACCGACGCAGCTCAGCAGCAACGACATCCAAGCCGATGGTGCGATGCAGCCAGTGTCAGGTTCATTTGCCCGAGGATCGAGCCGTGCGCGATAACCAGCGCTGGTACTGCTGCGCCGAACATCGTGATGCCGACCATCATGACTGAGCCGGGCGATTCCCAGCGACCAAGGATATTACGGCTCTACAATCTGTACAGGGTCGTACTTGGAGTTTGCCTCGCGATTCTAACTAGCACCAGCGCCCGTGACGGCCTGTTGCAATTGAGTAGTCCGCAAATTTACGAAGTGGCCAGCTGGATCTACCTGTTGGTCAATGTATTAATTGCTGTGTTGTTGAACCGCAGAAGTCGCGACGTGCATCTGTTCGTGGTCTCCCTGCTGGATATTTTCCTGCTGGGTATCATCTTTTATGCCGCCGGGGGCGCAAGTAGCGGTTTCGGCAGCTTGCTGATCATCCCTGTCGCTATTGGCAACATTCTTTTGCATGGCCGGGTTGGGTTACTACTTGCAGCGCTGGCCAGCCTGGCGGTTATCTATCTAACGTTCTTTCTCAGTTTGTCTTACCCTGGGGTGAGCCAGGGCTATCTCCAAGTCGGCGTGCTCGGATGCATCTACTTCGCCGTAGCGATGTTCGTTCAGCGTTTTAGCCGGCGGCTACGCCAATCGGAAACCCTTGCCCTTCATCAGGCTGCGACTCTGGCGAACCTGGAAAAAGTCAATCAGTTGATTATCCAGCGGATGCGTACCGGAATCATCGTGGTCGGTGTTAGCAACAATGTGCTTCTGGCCAACGAAGCGGCTGCACAACTGCTCGGCGAGCCGATCATTCGCGGCATGGATATCGAAGAACTGGCAGTCGGCCTGGCTCAGCGCTTGCACCAATGGGAAGAAAACCCCTCCACACGCGCGCTACCCTTTCACAACCATAGCGGCGGCGCCGAAATAATGGCCAATTTCAAACCGCTGGCCGCCGACGGCGAAGAAACGGTGCTGGTCTTTCTCGATGACAACAGCCAGATAGCTCAGCAGGCGCAGCAACTGAAACTCGCATCTCTAGGGCGTCTCACTGCCAGTATCGCCCATGAAATACGCAACCCTTTGGGCGCCATCAGCCACGCAGCGCAGCTACTGGGTGAATCGGAACTGTTACCGCCGGCCGATCGTCGCCTCAGCGAAATCATTCAGCAACATTCCAAACGCATGAACAAGGTTATCGAAACCGTGCTGGAATTGTCGCGTCGACGGCCTAGTGAACCTCAATTGGTCGACCTTGCGCTGTGGGTCAGCCAGTTCGTTGCCGACTTTTCCGTCAGTAGCTCAGTAGCTGACAATCTCGAGCTTGAAGTAACGCAGCCAGGCATCGAAACCCGCATCGACCCCAATCAACTCAGTCAGGTGGTCGATAACCTGTGTCGCAACGCACTGCGTTACAGCGGTCCGGCAGAAGAGCACAGAACCATCTGGCTAAGGGTGTATATTCAGCCTGATACCGACTTGCCCGTCCTGGAGGTTATCGATCATGGGCCGGGTATAGCCGAGGAGCACATAACGCACATCTTTGAGCCCTTCTATACCACCGAAGCAAGTGGTACCGGGTTGGGGCTATATATCTCCCGCGAATTGTGCGAAAGCAACCAGGCAAGACTCGAATACGAGCCCATGGTGCCCCGCGGCAGTTGCATGCGGATAACCTTTGCGCATCCCAAACGGCTCGTATAATCGACCACAAGACTCTGGAAGGTGAATCGCAACCAATGACACAGACAACAAGTCCGCTGGCCCTGATCATTGATGATGAGCCGGATATCCTTGAACTACTAGATATGACACTGCAACGCATGCAGGTAAAAACCTACAGCGCAACGACGCTGGCTCAGGCGATGGAACTGTTGACCCGTTACCGCTTTGATCTATGCCTGACCGACATGCGCCTGCCCGACGGTGATGGCCTAGCCATAGTGCGGCATATACAACTGAATCATCCACAAACTCCGGTAGCGATGATTACCGCTTACGGCAGTCTGGATACGGCTATCAGTGCACTCAAGGCAGGGGCTTTCGACTTTCTCAGCAAGCCCGTGGATCTGCAGCGCTTGCGCGAACTGGTCAACAGCGCGCTGCGTCTGAACCCATCCCAGGAACCCATCCAGATCAGTGACGAACCAGACCCCATCATGGGTGTCTCTGCACCGATCGAACAGCTGCGCAAGCGTATCGCCAAACTGGCACGCAGCCAGGCTCCGTTATACATCAGCGGCGAATCGGGCAGCGGCAAGGAGCTGGTTGCTCGGCGCATCCACACATTGAGCTCACGCTCAGTTGCCGCATTTGTACCGGTCAACTGCGGTGCTATCCCCTCAGAGCTGATGGAAAGCGAATTCTTCGGCCATCGCAAGGGCAGTTTCACCGGCGCCGTGACAGACAAGCCAGGGCTCTTTCAAGCGGCCTCCGGCGGCACGCTTTTTCTCGACGAAGTCGCCGACCTGCCGTTGTCAATGCAAGTAAAGCTGCTAAGGGCAATACAGGAGAAGGCCGTCAGACCCCTGGGGACCCAACAGGAGGAATCAGTAGATGTGCGCTTGCTGTGTGCTACTCATAAGGATCTGGCTGCAGAAGTGACAGAAGGTCGATTTCGTCAGGATCTGTTTTATCGCATCAACGTGATCGAATTGAATGTACCCCCTCTGCGCGAGCGCCGCGAAGACATTCCATTGCTGAGTAATCATATTCTTACCCGCCTCGCCGCACGAAATGACATGCCGATACCGACTATCGCTGCTCGCACCATGGAGCTGCTGGCTAGCTATCGCTTCCCGGGCAATGTGCGTGAGCTGGAAAACATTCTCGAGCGCGCTTTTACCCTAAGCGAAGGACGGATAATAGAAACTGACGACATTCACATCTCCGCCTGCCCTACTAATGGAGAGTCGCCGGTCTCACTAGGCGATATCGGTTCGCTGGAAGATTATCTCGGCAATATCGAACGCATTGCCATCACCCAGGCACTTGAGGAATCCCGCTGGAACAAGACCGCTGCTGCCAAGCGCCTGGGTCTGACCTTCCGATCCTTTCGCTACCGACTGAAAAAACTTGGCCTAGAGGACTAAAAGGTCCGTGGGCCCATACGTCCGTCCACCGAGTAAGGCTGGCTATCGATTTCAGGCAGCTTGCCGATCATGAGGTCAACCAGCATTCGGCACGAGGCCGGCGCCAGGACCAGGCCATTACGGTAATGTCCGGTATTGAGCCACAAGCCATCGATACCAGCAACGGCTCCGACAAAGGGCACACCATCAGGTGAGCCCGGACGCAGGCCCGCCCACTGCGCCACGGGCTGGAGATTCGCCAGGTCCGGCAACAAGCTGCGCGCGGAGGCCCGTAGCGAATCCAAGGCATCAAAGGTGATCTCAGTGTCGTAACCCACGTGCTCCAACGTACTGCCGATCAGGATATGGCCGTCTCTCCGCGGAATCGCATACCGGCTCTCGTGCAATACAATGCTCGGCAACCAGCCTGGTGCGGTCTTATAAATCAGCATCTGCCCCTTTACCGGCGCTACGGCCAGATCCAGACCAAACTGGGCAAGCCAATCACCACTCCAGGCGCCCGCCGCAAGCACCACCGCATCGGCAGCCTGCTGACCCCCGCCATAAATGACACCTTTTACTCGGCCACCTTCAATCCGTAATCCACTGACCTCTGTATTTTCCAACAGTGAAAACCCGGCAAATTGCTGGAGACGAACGCCCAACGCTGCCATTAGTCTTGGATTGCGTACATTGGCCAACTGCGGCTGCCACATCCCCTGATCAAAGCCTGGAGCCAGTGATGGAATCTGTTCATAAATGAAATCGCCATCGACAGCCGTAATCGGTTTACCCTGCTGTTCAGCCCACTGCAGTGCAGCCTCCTGCTCGGCGTGGTCAAGCCAGATCAGGCCACAGGGACTTAACTCGGGGTCAATACCCGTGTGCATAAACAATTCGCGACACAGTTTCGGGTAATGTGCCTGAGACCATTCGGCCAGCGCGGTGACGGGCTGACTGTACCTCCATGGATACAATGGAGTAACAATACCGCCACCGGCCCAAGACGCTTCCTGCCCGGTGCTGCGACGCTCGATAAGACAGACGTCGCGACCACTCTCAAGGAGCTCCAGAGCAGTCAGGCAGCCCATCACCCCGCCCCCTATTATCACCACCCGCTGCATAACCATCACTCCCGTCTGTCTGCTATATCGCGCTGAGCAGCTTAAACCCTAGAACTATACATAAACCATGACCTCGGACAGGGAATCTTTTCTCATACAGTATTGCCCAACATGTATCTCACGCCATCTGGTCACCCTCTGGCGTGTGTTACTCGACTCGATAAAACGGTATTATCAAATCTGGTTTTTACCTAGAAGGCGGCATGTTAATGACAGCAAAGAACGTAGACGTATTGCTGGTCGGAGGTGGCGTCATGAGCGCCACACTGGGAATGTTGCTCAAACAGCTGGATCCAACCATGACCATTACCTTGGTCGAACGTTTGGATCACGTAGCCCACGAAAGCACGGATGGCTGGAACAATGCGGGTACCGGCCATGCCGGTTACTGTGAGCTGAATTACACCCCAGAAGACCAGAACGGCAATATCAGCATCGACCGTGCATTGGACATTAACGCGTCCTTTGAAGTGACCCTGCAGTTCTGGTCCTATCTGGTTGAGCAGGGGTTGTTACCCAAGCCAACGAGCTTTATCAATCCGACCGCCCATCAAAGCTTTGTCTGGGGCGAAAAGGATGTGAAGTTCCTGCGCGAGCGGCATAAGTTGCTCAGTGCCCATCACCTGTTCGCTGAAATGCAGTTCAGTGAAGCGGCTGAACAGATAGACGAGTGGATGCCACTGATTATGAAAGAGCGCAAGGCCGACCAAGCCTTTGCAGCCACCCGAGTCAATCACGGCTCGGATGTCGATTTCGGCTCACTGACACGCAGCATGGTCGGGCACCTGAAGGACACCGAGAATTTTGACTTATTGCTGAAACACTCTGTCCAGAGCCTGAAAAAAAGCAAGAGGGGACACTGGCGGGTCGAGCTGGAGGACGAAAAAACCGGCGAAGAAAAAACCCTTAACGCCAAATTTGTATTCCTTGGCGCTGGCGGCGGCTCGCTGCCACTGCTGCAAAAATCCAACATTGACGAGAGCCAGGGATATGGCGGGTTTCCGGTAAGTGGCCAATGGCTGGTCTGCAGGGAACCGGCAATCGTCAAACAGCACCACTCGAAGGTGTACGGCAAGGCACCGAGCGGAGCGCCGCCAATGTCGGTACCGCACCTGGATACGCGGATTATCAACGGTGAGCCTGCCCTTCTGTTCGGCCCCTTTGCCGGCTTTACCACCAAATTCCTCAAGGAAGGATCGGTATTCGACCTGTTTTCCTCCGTCAAGCGTTACAACGTAGCTCCGATGATGGCGGTGGGCCGCGACAATATGGATCTGACGCGCTACCTGATTGCTGAATCGTTCCAGTCGCACAAGGACAGGGTCTCATCGCTGCGCAATTTCTTCCCACAAGCCAGCGAAAAAGACTGGGCCTTGCAAAACGCCGGCATGCGGGTTCAGATCATCAAGAAAGATGCAAAGGGCCATGGCAAGCTGGAGTTCGGTACTGAAATTGTCGCTGCAAAGGATGGCACACTGGCAGCGTTGCTGGGTGCTTCCCCGGGGGCATCAACAGCCGTGCAAGCCATGATCAACGTGCTCGAGCGTTGCTTCAAGGATCGCCTGGCCACACCAGAATGGCAGGCGAGAATGAAAGAGCTGGTGCCCTCCTACGGCCAGTCTTTGATCAACGATGGAGCGCTGCTCAAACGAGTGCGCGATAGAACGCTAAGCACTTTGCAACTGCGTTAACTTAGAGATGGACTCTTGGCTCGCTGCTGCCGCGGGCAGCAGCGAGACTCTTAAACTCGCAGCGTCACATTTGACTCAACACAAAAAAGCCCCCCCAGATCGAAAGCCTGGGGGGCTTTTGCGTACAACAGGCGTATCAGTCGCCGTATACCGGCAACCGGCTGCAGATAGTCTTGACCTGATCGCTTACCCGCTTGATGACACTGTCATCGTTGATATTTTCCAGCACGTCACAGATCCAGCCTGCCAGCTCGCTGCAGTCAGCCTCATTAAACCCGCGGGTAGTCACCGCCGGCGTCCCAATCCGCAGCCCGGAGGTCACGAAGGGTGAGCGCGGATCATTTGGCACCGCGTTCTTGTTCACAGTAATGTGCGCACGGCCCAGGGCGGCATCTGCATCCTTGCCGGTTATGTCCTGCTTGATCAGAGACAACAGAAAAAGATGATTCTCGGTACCGCCCGAAATCACATCAAAGCCACGCCCCATGAATACCTCGGCCATGGCCTTAGCGTTCTTGATCACTTGCTGCTGATAGGTCTTGAACTCTGGGCTCATCGCCTCCTTGAAGCAGATCGCCTTGGCGGCAATAACATGCATCAGCGGGCCACCTTGGCCACCCGGAAACACTGCGGAATTAAGCTTCTTTTCCAGCGCTTCGTTGGCGCGAGCCAAAATCAGACCACCACGTGGCCCTCGCAAAGTCTTGTGAGTGGTGGTCGTGACGACATCCGCAAAGGGCACCGGATTAGGATATACACCCGCTGCGACCAGACCGGCAACATGGGCCATGTCAACAAACAGATAGGCGCCAACCTTGTCGGCGATGGCCCGGAAGCGGGCAAAATCCAACACCTGAGAATAAGCCGAAAAACCGGCAATGACCATTTTCGGCTTGTGTTCCACCGCCAGCGCTTCGACCTCGTCATAGTCGATCAGGCCAGTGTCGGTATTGATGCCGTACTGCACAGCATTATAATGCTTACCTGAAAAGTTGACTGTCGCGCCGTGTGTCAGATGTCCGCCATGGGCCAGACTCATGCCCAAAATAGTATCTCCGGGCGTCAACAATGCCTGAAAGACAGCGCTGTTAGCCTGTGAACCAGCGTGCGGCTGGACGTTCGCGTAGTCGGCACCAAACAGAACCTTGGCCCGATCGATTGCCAGTTGCTCGGCAATGTCCACATACTCGCAACCACCATAGTAACGCTTGCCGGGATAGCCTTCGGCGTACTTGTTGGTCAGTACAGAGCCTTGAGCTTGCATTATCGCCGGACTGGTGTAGTTCTCGGAGGCGATCAGTTCGATGTGGTCTTCCTGACGGACAGCTTCCTGCTCCATCGCGGCCCATAACTCGGCGTCGAAGGTAGCAATATCGTTAGAACGGCTAAACATGGCACGGCCCCCTACAAGGACGATCAAGTAAATAAGGCCGCATTTTAGCGCATGGAATCGACTCTGGCACATGAAAAGCGCTCACGTACCCAACAAAATCGTTTCAAGGCCAATCCGGCACGCTCAAGTTTGAGCCGTTTAGAAATTGCGCGGCCAGATCCGTAGCAGGCATTGGCCTGCCGAGCAAAAAGCCTTGCACCTCGTCACAACCAAAACCAACCAGCAAGGCAAGCTGCTCACGGGTTTCCACGCCTTCGGCGATAACCCGCAACTGCAGGCTCCGCGCCATGGCCACAATGGCCTGAGCGAGTAGCGTATCGCGGTTTTGATCCCGCATCGCCTGAATAAAAGAGCGATCGATCTTGAGGGTATCGATCGGGAAATCCTTCAGATAATTCAACGACGAATAACCGGTACCAAAATCGTCGACTGCGATTTCAACCCCCAGCGCCTTCAGCGCCGCAAGCGTCTGCATGGTTTCATCCACATTCTGAAGCAATACACTTTCCGTCAACTCCAGCTCAATTGAAGCTGGGTCGAGCAGATAACGTTCCAGCACACGACCCACCTGAGCCGCCAACTGGACCTCGGTAAACTGCCGGCCAGAGAGGTTGATCGCCAGACGCGGCAATGGATGACCGCTATCACGCCATTCGGCCATTTGCCGGCACGCAGAGTCCATTACCCAGTCACCCAGGGCGCCGATCAGACCAATTTCTTCAGCAATCGGCACGAACACAGCCGGCGAAATGGCCCCACGCTCCGGATGCTGCCAGCGCAGCAATGCTTCTGCACCGGCCAGTCGACCACTGATACAATCAAATTGCGGCTGGTAATGCAATTCAAGCATATTGTCCTGCAAGGCGCGGCGCAGGTCACTTTCCAGACTTACCCGATCGAGCGCCGTAGCATTCATTTCAGCCTGATAAAACTGGAAGGTATCCTTGCCAATGGACTTGGCATGGTACATAGCGGTATCGGCGTTCTTCAGCAGTGTGCTAGGTTCGACGCCATCTTGCGGATACAACGCCAGGCCGATACTGGCGCTGATGAAAAACTCACGCTCCTGCAGTACAAAGGCAGGCGCCAACACGGTGAGAATCTTCTCAGCTACGTGTATCGCGGCAGCCATGGCCCTTTCCTGATTCTGTTGCCCTGCTAGCAAAATGGTGAACTCGTCACCGCCCATGCGCGCCACAGTGTCGCTGTCGCGCACACAGCCGCTGAGCCGCCGGGCTACCTCCTTGAGCATGACGTCGCCGGCCGCGTGACCCAACGTATCATTGATCGGTTTGAACCGATCAAGGTCAAGAAAGAGCACTACCAGAGACTCTCCCTTGCGCTCAGCCAATTGCAACGCGGTCTTGGTCCGGTCCTGGAAGAGAGTTCGATTGGGCAGGCCCGTCAGGGCATCATAGTAGGCAAGGGTCTCAATACGGGCTTCACTGGCCTTGCGCTCGCTGATATCAACAAAAAAGCAGACGTAACTGACCAGATCGCCCTCATTATCATGCACTGCAGTTATCCCGGTCCAGGCAGGAAACTGGTCGGCATTCTTGCGCCGCATCCAGATCTCGCCCTCCCAGCGACCCTGCTGCCTGAGTATGCGCAAAATTCCCGGATAGAACTGCTCGTCAAGTACATCGGAAGCCAGCAGCATGGGGGTCTGATCTATGATTTCATCTGCACTGTACCCGGTAATCTGAATGAAGTTCTCGTTAACCTGCACAACGTAACCGGCAGGATCCGTGACCAGAATGGCGCCTGTGGTATTTTCAAATACCGTCGCTGCCATGCGCAGTCGATTTTCGGTACGCCGTTGCTCGGTAATATCACGAACAATACCCAGCAGACCAAGGAAACGGTCGTTGCCATCCCACATCAAAGACAAACGCACTTCAGTAGGACACTTATGGCCATCCGCCTTGATGCAGTCGACCGTCGTTTGCCGATGATAGCCCTCTTCGCGCAGCCTGGCAGCCTCCTCGGGGCACTCCAGACGCGGAGTGAGCTCGCGCACAATCGAGCTCATGAAACGCTTATAATCAGAGCCGGCCACCACGTTGCTGAATCCGGAGGCAATCAGCTCTTCTGGGCGGTACCCCAGCACCCGTGTGACGGAAGGACTGATGTAATCCAGGCGAAATGCAGTGTTAGTCGACCAGATCACATCACTGATATTCTCAGCCAGCAACCGGTAGCGCTGCTCGCTGGTACGCAGCTGCTGAGTTGCCATGGTTTGTTGATGAACATCCCGCACTACTCCGATCAGCTGACTCACCCTGCCGTCAGACAAACGCGAAAGGACCTTCACCCGCAGGCTGAACCAGCGCCAGGTTCCATCCTTGTGGCGCCAGCGCAGCCGAGTCTCCTGCACTACCTCATCTTCCAGGACCTGCTGCAAGTTGCGATTTATTTGTAGCTGCTCAACGTCATCGGGGTGCAGTAAGCGGTCGCGGTATTCATCATCGAGGGTCCGTTCATCGGATTCGTCATAACCTAACATCTGGGCCAATGAACGGTTGCTGTAGACAAACTGCTGTCGCTGCATATTTCTGATGAAGACAGTATCGGGGACAGCCTTTACCACGCCCGCCCAGTAACGCTCGCGCTCCACCATCGACAATTCGATCCGTCGCCGTGCGGTAATATCCGTCAGGCTCATGGTGACCGCATGGTAGTCCTCAACATTCTCCGGCAGACGCATGATGACCCAGACATGACGAACGGTGCCGGCGGGCACCCGCAAAGGCGTTTCGAATTCAAGCCTCGGTGTTCGGTTCACAATCGCAAGGAGTACCTTGTAGCGCGCCGAGTCGTTGCGCACTTTTTCTGCCCGCTGCAGAACACTGGGTACCCCCTCAATCGAGCCCTGGCCGGTCAATTCAAGAGCCACCTGATTGGCATCGACTACGCTCACGCTCTGGAAGATCTCATGATGGCGTTGGGGGTGCTTCTCCAGCCACGCATCCAGCGTCACCTGATTGTAAATCCCCTCGCCCAGCAGCCAGCTACGCATAGAGGCAAGATTAAGCTGGCAGAGGGCCATACCAACCCCTTCGAAAACATCTCGGTAGCGTCGCTCGGTATCTTCCACATGTCTAAAGGAGGCACGGCTGCGTGCCAGCAGCGCTTGGTTTGCACGGCGCATGCGAACAACAGTCCACACCACCAATAACATGACAAGAATGAACCCCAGAACCAGCAGCACTTTCAATTGCACCGCTTTACCGAGGCGCTGCAGATAGAAATCAGGCTCTACTAGACCGCGTACTTGCCACAGACTACCTGCTACCGGAGCACTGACGACCACTTGCTCGCGCTCCTGGGCAGTCATCGATTGGTTGTCCAGAAAAACCAGACGGCTGCCCTCCTGCCGCGCCAATACACGTGCTCGCCCGGCATCTTCCAGCAGCCATATATAACCCTGAGCCGATTGAGTGGAAACCAGTGCAGCGATTTCCCGGTCATCTATCTCGATCACCCAAAAACGGTCGGGATGGCTGCTGGCAATAGACCAATAAAGCACACCGCGCGCCACGTCCGAGTCCAGCGCAAAAGGGTAACCACTGATCTTCAAACCCCGCAAAGCGGGCATCCAGGGTGACGTATCAGAACCCGCTCCCGGCTCCAGCAAAGAGACTTCGGTAATCAATCGCAGCCCGGGAAGCAAGGCTTCCACAGCATCTACCGCTTCGTCTTGCGCGTTGCTATGAAGGTTATCCAGAACCCCGGCAAGAGCTATCGACTTAACCTCGAGATTCAAACCTATCTGATTAGCTGTCAGCCAGACGGACTCCTCCACCTGTACTTGATGCTGGGTACGGAGCAAATGAAAATCCTGCCAGGCTTGCCACACCATGAGGATCGCAAGCAAGATTGCAGCGACTGCGACGAGCACAAGCTCACCCGCAACAGGCAGGCTGTCGGGTGCACTGATAGTCAAAGCCTGGTCCTGTGCGCTGCTCTTGTCGTGGTTCGTGCTCAAGTCACTCATCTTTACGTAACTGTTAGTCCTGTGAGAAGAATATCACAGCCTGCAGCCTAAAATGTAACCAAGGAAGGCCTGAGATATTTGCCCTAAAGGCCCAGTTGGGCTAGCCTTGCGGGCAATTTACAGGCTCGCCTGCGGGCCTTCCCAATACAGTACCGATCCACCTTTTCATTCAGGTTTTCGCATCATGGCTCAATTCGTTTACAGCATGCACCGGGTCGGCAAAGTCGTCCCACCCAAAAACCGCATACTAAAAGACATTTCATTGTCCTTTTTCCCCGGCGCCAAAATTGGCGTACTGGGCCTCAATGGCTCTGGAAAATCGACCCTGCTGCGCATCATGGCCGGAGTGGATACCGAAATAGAAGGTGAGGCTCGTCCTATGCCGGGTATCAAAATCGGTTATTTGCCGCAGGAACCGGAAATCGACCCGACAAAAACCGTTCGTGAAATCGTTGAAGAGGCGGTAAGCGAGATCAAGGATGCACAGGCGCGCCTGGATCAGGTCTATGCGGCCTACGCCGAGCCCGATGCGGATTTCGATGCGCTGGCTGCCGAACAGGGCAAGCTTGAGGCGATCCTCCAGGCCGGCGATGGCCATAATCTGGAGCGTCAGCTGGAAGTTGCCGCCGACGCGCTGCGCCTACCACCCTGGGATGCCCGTATCGAACTACTGTCGGGCGGCGAAAAACGCCGGGTCGCCTTATGCCGACTCCTTCTGTCGGCACCTGATATGTTGCTGCTGGACGAACCAACCAACCACCTCGATGCCGACTCTGTCGCTTGGCTAGAGCAGTTTTTGCACAATTTTGCTGGCACTGTTGTGGCTGTTACCCACGATCGCTACTTCTTGGACAATGTCGCCGGCTGGATTCTCGAACTTGATCGCGGGCATGGCATTCCGTTTGAGGGCAATTATTCCCAGTGGCTGGAGTCCAAGGCCACACGACTGGCCCAGGAATCAAAGCAGGAATCGTCCCATGCCAAGGCGATGAAAGCCGAACTTGAATGGGTTCGTCAGGGTGCCAAGGGCCGCCAGTCGAAATCCAAGGCGCGCCTGCAACGTTTTGAAGAACTGCAATCGCAGGAATTCCAAAAGCGCAGCGAAACCAACGAGATTTACATCCCCGCGGGTCCGCGACTGGGCGACAAGGTCATTGAGTTCAATAATGTCGGCAAGGGCTACGGCGACCGCGTATTGATCGACGACCTGAGCTTTGCCGTACCCAAGGGCGCTATTATCGGCGTTATTGGCGGCAACGGTGCGGGTAAGTCCACCCTGTTCCGCATGATCACCGGTAAGGAACAACCTGACAGCGGTAACATCGACATTGGTGAAACCGTGGAAATTGCGAGCGTGGATCAGAGTCGTGACGAGCTCGACGGCAAAAAAACCGTATGGGAGCAAATCTCTGACGGTTTCGACATGATCAAAGTCGGCAATTACGAAGTCCCGTCCCGTGGCTACGTGGGGCGCTTCAACTTCAAAGGTGCGGACCAACAGAAATTCGTCAAGGATCTGTCCGGTGGGGAACGCGGTCGTTTGCACATGGCGCTGACCCTAAAAAAAGGTGCCAACGTACTGCTGCTGGACGAACCCTCCAACGACCTTGATGTAGAAACACTGAGGGCGCTGGAAGAGGCCTTACTCGACTTCCCGGGTTCCGCCATTGTGATCTCCCACGATCGCTGGTTTCTGGACCGTATCGCGACACACATCCTGTCCTATGAAGACGAAGGCAAGGTCAGTTTCTTCGAAGGCAACTACAGCGAATTCGAAGCCGATCGCAAGAAACGCTTGGGCGAGGCAGCGTCTCAGCCTCACCGTGTGCGCCATAAGAAGCTGGCCTGACACGCTAGCAGCATACAAAGGTTGCTTGCGGTTTCACCCCTCAGCCGACCTGGGTATTCTGAAGTTTCTCGCATTAGAACAGGTCTTCAAAAACGTCCTGACCACGCTGCCGCAAGGCGGCGGAAAGGGGCCAGCCTCGCGGGTTTCCACAGAGTAGCGAATGCGATGTTGGCACAGGACGTCATCTGAAAAGCCAAAAAGAGACTATAATCATGGGTATATGCACTCTTGTCGGAACCAGCCAATGAGCAATGAACGCCGCCGCTTTACCCGCGTTATGTTCGACGCCAGTACCTGTCTGCTTCAGGACGGGCTGAGCATAGACGTACAGTTGGTTGACCTTTCTTTGCATGGGTTACTGGTGATCGAGCCCCCAGGATGGAAGGACACGAATCGTCATACCCAGTTCAATGCCGTGATCCAGCTAGCAGAGGCCAGCCAGATCTGCATGGACGTGCATCTGGCCCACGCCGAAGAAGGTTTGCTGGGATTCGAGTGCGATCACATTGACCTGGACTCTATCAGCCACCTCAAGCGCCTTATTGCCCTAAACACAGGGGACGAGGAGCTGCTGGGTCGGGAGCTCGCAGCCCTGCTCTGATCAATCGAAGATGGCCGCCAGCGCTTCATCCAACCGTGTCACTGCAATCACCTGCATCCCCTTGGGACTTTCTTTCGGCGCATTCGCCTTGGGCACGATTGCGCGAGTGAAGCCATGCTTGGCTGCCTCTTTCAGACGCTCCTGACCGCTGGGCACCGGACGAATCTCGCCAGACAAGCCGAGCTCACCAAAGACCATGAGATCCATCGGTAACGGACGGTTACGCAGACTCGACATGACAGCGGCCAGCAACGCCAGATCGACCGCAGTTTCCAATACCTTGACCCCCCCGACCACATTGACGAATACATCTTGATCGTAAGTCGCAACGCCACCGTGGCGATGCAGTACGGCAAGCAACATGGCCAGTCGATTCTGATCTAGCCCGAGCGTCACGCGCCTGGGATTGCCCAGGTGAGATGTGTCAACCAGCGCCTGAACCTCGACCAGCATGGGTCTGGAGCCTTCCCAGGTAGACATCACCACGCTACCGGGAATCGGCGTATCGTAGCGCGATAGAAAAATAGCCGACGGGTTGGACACTTCTTTGAGCCCTTTGTCGGTCATCGCAAAGACGCCTAACTCGTTGACTGCACCAAAACGATTCTTGACCGCCCGCAGCATACGCAAGCGACCGTCGGATTCCCCCTCGAAATACAGCACCGTGTCTACCATGTGTTCCAGTACGCGGGGTCCGGCCAGCGAGCCATCCTTGGTTACGTGACCGACGAGGAAAATAGCGGTCCCGCTCTGCTTGGCATAACGTACCAGCAGCGCCGCACTCTCCCGGACCTGAGACACACCGCCCGGAGCGGACTGCAGTTGCTCAGTAAAGATAGTCTGAATGGAGTCCACCACCATCACTCTGGGCTTCTCCAATCGCGCGGTAGCAATAATGCTTTCGATACAGGTCTCTGTCATGACTCGCAGACGCTCTTCGGGTAAGCCCAGACGTCTTGCGCGCATCGCTACTTGCTGCTGAGACTCTTCCCCGGTGACATACAAGGCCGGCATGCTTTCGGCTAGCTGACATAGAGTTTGTAACAAGATGGTTGATTTACCGATGCCCGGATCGCCACCGATCAGCACAACCGACCCGGAAACCAACCCGCCACCGAGGACGCGGTCGAGCTCTGACGATCCGCTTGGCTGGCGCGGCACTTCTTCTGTTGATACTTCGGCCAGCGTACGCACCTGAGCCATCTGCCCAGTCCAATGGCCAGTGCGCCCAGCAGCCGGGCCACTGCCACCGGTCGGAGTAATATCCACGACGGTTTCTACCAGCGTGTTCCAGGCCTGACATTCACCGCACTGACCGGCCCACTTAGTGAATGTTGCGCCACATTCGGTGCAGCCATAGATTCGCTTGTTTTTTGCCATGGAGTCCCCGAGGATTACACAAAATAGTATTTTTATGGCTGTTAGGTAAGGTGTACAGTCTATTGTCCCGGCAAGGCTAATAGCTATGGTCGATCAATGTATACTATGCCCGAATTCAAACGAGAGACTATTGTATGACGTCTGAGATTGAAATTCCCAAGCCCTGCAAGGCATGCCAGGACAACGAGCCGCTTTGCTTTGAATTCACCATGGCTTTTCAACCGATAGTCGACATTCGCGACAAAACTGTCTTCGCCTACGAAGCATTGATTCGCGGAACGGATGGTGCCGAGGCCGCAAGCATTCTCTCGCGCGTCAATGAGGACAACCGTTACATATTCGACCAGTCCTGCCGAGTCAAAGCTGTAGAACTGGCCTCACGGTTGAATATTCCCTGCTTTATCAGCATCAATTTTTTGCCCAATGCGGTGTATCAAGCGGCAACCTGTATTCGTGCCACACTCGAAGCAGCCCGCCGTTTTAACTTTCCAACCAACCGGCTGATCTTCGAGATCACCGAAAACGAACGGTTGGTGGATAAGGAACATCTCAAGAGCATTATCACGGAATACAAGCGTCAGGGTTTCAAAACGGCCATCGATGACTTTGGCGCCGGATATTCGGGCCTGAATTTATTGGCCGAGTTTCAACCGGATATCATCAAACTGGATATGGGTATTGTTCGCGATATCGACCACGACCCAGTACGCCAGGCCATTGTGCGCGGCATTCTCGGTGTATGTCAGGCGCTGAATATTGACGTAATTGCCGAAGGCATCGAAAGGATGGAGGAGCTTGATATCCTGCGCTCGATGGGCGTTTTCCTGTTCCAAGGCTTTTTATTCGCCAGACCCGGCTTTGAACATCTGCCCGATATCAGCTGGCCAGTCGATGCCTGACTACACCGCGGGCACCACGCCGGACGAGGCTGAGATTGATGAGCTCAATGAACAGCTACTTGAAGCTCAGTTCAACCTGCGTAAAGCAGGCAAAGGCCCAATACTGCTTTTGATCAGCGGTAATGACTTTGCCGGTAAAGCAGAAATAATAGACACGTTCTACTCATGGCTGGACAACCGCTTTCTTAATACCCGTGCATTCAGCCTGCCTGAGGGCATTGAAAAACGCATGCCCCGTTGGTGGCGCTACTTTCGAACGCTACCGCATGCGGGTGAAATTGGCTTTTACCTTGGCTCCTGGTACCACCAGCCACTGATGAGTTTCAGTCGGGGCAAGCTGTCAGACAAGCGCTTCCGCCAGCAGATGCAAGACATCGTCCGGTTCGAGCAACTACTGGTAGACGAGGGCGCCAGCATACTGAAGCTCTGGCTCCATCTTGATAACAAGTCCACTGACAAGAACACCCGGCCTGATGACGACGTCCTGCGCTCCAACACCGTCGCCATGCGTGAATGGGGCGATTTCAGTGTTGAGGATTATGAAAAGGTCCGTGTCGGCGCCCAACTTATGAGCGAACTAACGACCAGTGAAGCCGCACCCTGGCACAGGGTGTCAAGTAGCGACCCAGCCCAGCGGGACATGCTGATCGGGCAGCTCCTTCTGAACGCCATACGCGCGCAACTCACCTCCCCCGCCCAACCGGCCCCATCTCGCAGCTGGATACCCGCAAAGCGAGCGCGACTTGACGAGCTCGACTACAGCCAATCCCTCAGCAAGAATGATTACAAAGAACAGCTGGAGCACTACCAGCAGCTGTTGCGCGAATTGATCAGACACCCGCGCTTTGCCCGTCGGAGCCTGCTACTGGTATTCGAAGGCACTGATGCCGCGGGTAAAGGCGGTACGATACGCCGAATTACCCAGTGTCTTGATCCGCGCTTATTGCGCGTGCATGGCACCCGCGCACCGACCGAAGAAGAGAGAAAGCAGCCCTACCTGATGCGCTTCTGGCGACGCATTCCAGCTCCCGGCCATATCGTCGTCTTTGACCGTAGCTATTACGGTAGAGTTTTAGTCGAACGGGTAGAAGGGTTTTGCAACCCAGCGCAATGGCAACGGGCCTACGGCGAGATTAACGACTTTGAACACCAGCTAAAGCAAGCCGGCACGCTGGTCATCAAGTTCTGGCTAGCCATCACCCCGCAGGAACAACTCGACCGCTTCAAGGCTCGGGAAGAGTCACCGCTCAAGCATTACAAACTGACGGATGAAGACTGGCGCAACCGCGAGCAGTGGCCCGCGTACCGCGATGCGGTGCATGACATGCTCGAATTCACCGATAGCACAGAGTCACCCTGGCATGTGATATCAAGCGAAAATAAACGCCATGGTCGAATCCAAGCGCTGAAAATTGTTTGCGAAACGCTGCAGAAAGCGCTCAAATAATAAACGCAACCGACTCAGGGATGCTCCATACAAGGATAATTTCATGCGTTTATTAAATGAATTCAAAGCATTCGCAATGCGCGGAAATGTCGTCGAAATGGCGATTGGTATTATCATAGGGGCCGCATTTGGCAAGGTCGTTTCAGCTTTTGTGGCCAACATTGTCATGCCCCCATTGGGACTGCTGATCGGCGGCGTTGATTTCGCTGACCTGGCCATTGTGCTCAGAGAGGTCCAAGGCGAATTACCCGCAGTAACACTTGGATATGGCTTGTTCATTCAGAGCGTGGTCGACTTTCTGATCGTGGCCGCGGCAATCTTTGTGGCAATCAAAGTCATGAACAACCTCAAACGTCAGGAAGTAGAAGAACCCGTCGCGCCTCCCGCGGAGACCCTGAGCAAAGAGGAAATACTCTTGGGCGAAATACGCGATTTGCTGGCGCAGCAGCGCCAGTAAAACGGCAACATAACCGCAGCTGACAACTGCGGTATACTGCTTTCGATTGATACACTCCCGACCATCTACAGCGGCGTTTCCATGCAAACATGCACCACCCCGTTCGGCGACCTCGAGCTCGAACGTTATCCCCTGACCGGTAATCCGACACTGCAGGCGTTTGACACCGCCGATACCTATCTCTTGCAGGCGCTATCCGAGCAGCCCGTATCTGATCTGCCAGTGCTGATCATCAACGATCATTTCGGCACACTGGCCTGCGCTATAGCAAAAACCAATCCGGAGCACAAACCGCATAGCTGGAACGACTCAGAACTGGCCAGAAGAGCACTGCAGGCAAACCTGGAAAACAACCAGTTAGCGCCAGACGCCGTAGTTTTTATTGATAGCCAAGAGGCGCCGCAGGGTCCGTATCGTCAGGTACTGATCCGTGTGCCAAAAAGCCTGGCGCTGATGGAAGACCAGCTGGCGCGCTTACACTCGCATCTGACTGCCGATGCCACCGTCCTCGCCGGCGCTATGGTGAAACATCTGCCCCACGCCGCAGGCGATCTCCTGGCAGCTCATATCGGCCCCTATCAGGCATCGCTGGCTGTTAAGAAAGCACGGCTGCTAAGCGCCACGGCGGACACTTCCCTTGCACCCAAGCAAACCAGCCTGACAACCCGCTATGCGCTTCCAGGCAGCGACGTCGAGCTGGTCAACCTGCCGGGGATATTCTCACGTGAGAAATTGGATAACGGCACCCGCGCACTGCTCGATACCCTGCCAACAGCGCAAGGCACACAGCTGATCATTGATCTGGGCTGCGGCAATGGGGCGCTGGGTATCAGGGCAGCGCAACTGAACCCGGAAGCCCAGCTGCTTTTCGTTGATGAGTCCTACGCGGCCGTAGCGTCAGCACGACTTAACTTCGCCAGTGCATTCTCCGGACGCACAGCAGAATTTCTGGTGAGTGATGGCCTGACCGACGTAACGCCTGCCAGCGCAGGGCTAGTGCTCTGCAATCCCCCGTTTCACCAGCAGCAGGCCGTGGGTGACGAAATGGCCAAGCGCCTGTTCGCCCAGAGCCGCGAAGCACTGAATGACGAGGGGAGCCTGATGGTGGTCGGTAACCGTCATCTGGGTTACCACGTCAAGCTGCGGACGAACTTCGAAAAAGTCGAGCAACTGTCGGCCAATCCGAAATTCGTGGTTCTCAAGGCCAGCAACTAAAGTCAGCCTAGGCTTATTTGGCCCGTCGGCAGCGCTCGGAACAATATTTAACTTCTCCCCAGCAGCGCTGCCACTTTTTGCGCCAACTGAAGGGCAGGCCGCAGCTAACGCATATTTTGCTTGGCAGATCGGCCTTCTTCTTCACAACGCCTTGCCTTGATCCAGACGCGCCAGCAAGGTTTCACCCCAGTCCCACAGCGCACTTTTCTTGCTGTCGGTCATGCGGTCGAGATTGCCGTAGATCATCTTCATGCGCTGGTTACCGCCCAACTGCTCGCGATGGCGCATAAGGAAATGCCAGTATAGTGAGTTGAACGGGCACGCTGCCTCGCCTGTCTGCTCGCTCACCTTGTAGCTACACCCCTGACAATGGTTGGACATACGTTTGATGTACTGACCACTCGCACAGTAGGGTTTTGAGCCCAAATAGCCCCCATCGGCATGCATGACCATGCCCAGCGTATTGGGCAGCTCAACCCAGTCAAACGCATCCATGTATACCGCCAGATACCAGTCACATATCTGCTTCGGTTCTATTCCCGTCAACAGTGCAAAGTTACCCGTCACCATCAGCCGCTGAATATGGTGCGCGTAGCCGTGCTCAAGGGTCTGGCCTATAGCCTGTTGCATGCACTTCATGCGGGTCTTGCCTGTCCAGTAGAAGTCCGGTAAATCCCGTGTATTACCCAGGGCGTTGCGGGCAGCGTAGTCAGGCATCAATAACCAGTAGATTCCGCGCACATACTCGCGCCAGCCGAGTATCTGCCGAATGAACCCTTCAGCGGCGTTCAACGGAATATCGCCTGCCTGCCAAGCCGCCTGCACGTCGAGACATACTCGATGGGGACTGAGCAGGCCGATATTCATCGCTGCCGCAATTCGGGCATGGAAGAGGTAAGGTTGATCATCAGCCATGGCATCCTGGTAGTCACCAAAGTGCGGCATACCCTGATCCAGGAATTCCTGCCACAGACGCTCCGCTTCGACCGCCGTCACTGGATAATCAAAACCGGCCAGCGTCCCATAATGATCGTCGAAATGAGCGGCAACCAGTTTTTCCACTGCGCGTGTAATCTCATCTGCAGGAAAATGTGGCTGGTCCGGAACAGTCAGCCCCTTGGGCAGTGCCTTGCGATTCTCGGCGTCGAAATTCCAGCTTCCACCCTCCGGCCCCCCGTCGGCATCGAGTAACAACCCATGCTGCTTGCGCATCTCACGGTAAAAGAACTCCATACGCAGTTGCTTGCGATCGGTAGCCCATCGTGCAAACCGCTCGTGACTGCAGAAAAAGCGCTCGTCTTCGTGTATGTGCAAATCTGGCCAATCATCTTGCAAGGCGCGAAACACCTCCAGCAGGCGCCATTCACCCGGCTCACAGAGCTCGATACCCTGAGGATCTAGTCGCGTACGGGCACGCTCAAGTTCGCCGGGCAGTGATCCGGTATTATCCGGATCATCCAGCTGGACGTAATCAACCCTAAACCCACGTTCCTGAAGCTCCTGCGCAAAATGCCGCATGGCTGACAGGATCAACAGAATTTTCTTGGGATGGTGCGGTACGTAACGGCCTTCTTCCTGAACCTCCGCCATCAGTATCCGATCTTTCTCGGGATCAGCATCACGCAGAGAAACAAGGTCATGACTGAGCTGGTCACCCAGCACCAATATCAGATTGCGCGTCATCGGCGTAGCGGAAGAGTCAGACTCATGGCGGGAGCGCCCTGAGTAGAGCCCTCTCCGGCCGGTCCAATCTCGTCATAGATATTCTTATGCACCAGATTGATCGTCTCGAGCGGCAACTCGCAGAGGGTATTGCGCACCTCCTCGAAGGAGCGAAAAGTACGGGGCTCCTTATCTCCCGCCTTCTTCTTGAGTATGTCGCGGCGCTCATCAGAGACCGCCTCAACAAGATAAATGTCGCCCTCATGAGAGAGCACATTCAGTTCAATAATCCGACCCTGAGTGGCCAGTTCCTGCAGATCGTCAAGCGTCATTGGCCTAACCCCGAATAGCTGTGTAAGTACATAGCGTAGCGTTGCTCGAGGTCATGCTCCATTCACAGATGTTACATATTGTCCTTTTGCGCTTGCGCTGCGCTTTCACCCTTGGCGATCTTGTCCAGCACACCCATCCCGAAAGCCGATACTACAAAGGTCATATGAATAATTACATACCACATCATCTTGTCGTTCGGGATGTTCTGGGCATTCATAAAGACCTTCAGCAGATGAATCGAGGATATGGCCACGATGGACGCCGCCACCTTCATCTTCAATGAGCTTGAATCCATCTTGCCCAGCCAACTCAATTTCTCCTGACCTTCCTTGATGTCCAGCTGGGATACAAAGTTTTCATAACCGGAGATCATCACCATAACCAATAAACCACCCACCAATGCCATATCAACCAACGACAAGACAACCAGAATCAAATCCGCCTCGGCGATGGCGAACAGATTGGGAATCAAGTGAATCACTTCCTGAAAAAACTTCACTGCCAGGGCAAACAACGCCAGTGACAAGCCCAAATAGATCGGAGCGAGGATCCAGCGAGCCGCATACAGTAGCGTTTCCAATGCACGTTCCATACGAATCAATACCTTTCTTCATGTTGTTGCGCCCGAGCATCGAGCGGGTTGTTCACAATTGTTGTGGATAACTCTGTGGGCAGTACGCGGAAAAACCGCCAAGAGCCTTACCCTGTCCGCGGCGCGCGCAAGAGTACAAAAAATAGCCAAAAAGTTCATTCTTTTCTTTACCCAATTGCTAACCGCCGTTCTACGGTAGCTGCAGAGGATACTGAGCTGAATTGCTCGAAACAGTCGTCCATTTGTCATCCAGACCAGTACGGGTTATTGACAATAACGAAAAGCCTCTATATTGCCTATTTGCTCCACATGATCTGTGGGTAAGTCTGTTGATAAACATGGGAGCAATTGCTGCACTACTTGACAGTATGGGCCTCTGAGAGATTGCTCAGTGATTGATCAGGCGCGACTGGCGGGTCGAGTATCGGCCTTATCAGTCGCACTTCCCTCATCATCCCGCTGCAGGTCGGCAATTTCACGCAGGCGTCCGACTACCCGCGCATTGATCGTGCCTTCTGGGAAATGACCATCCTTATCTGCTGCACCAGTTTCTTCACCCGCCAGCAGCCCCATTGCCTGATCGACCTGCCTGACCGCATAGATATTGAACATGCCATCTCTGACCGCATCCAGCACAGTCTGATCCAGCATCAGATTGGGTATGTTGGCGCGGGGTATGATTGCACCCTGGTGACCGGTCAAACCGCGAGCAAGGCACAAGCGGAAGAATCCCTCTATCTTCTCGTTGACGCCACCCACAGCCTGGACTTCGCCGAACTGGTTGATCGAGCCGGTAATCGCGAAGCCCTGCTTGAGCGGCGTACGCGACAGTGCCGACATCAGCGCACAGACTTCACCCAGGGAGGCACTGTCGCCATCCACATAACCATAGGATTGCTCCAGGGCAATGCTTGCCGAAATCTCCAGAGGAAAGTGCTGAGCATAACGGCTACCTAGATAGCCGGTCAGGATCATCACACCCTTGGAGTGGATAGGCTGACCCAGCTCGACTTCCCGCTCGATATCGACGATACCACTGCCGCCTGGGTAGACCGTGGCGCTGATCCTCGCCGGCACGCCAAAAACCGAATCGCCGACCTCGAGAACGGTCAGACCGTTGCATTTACCTACTTCGGCGCCGTCTGTATCGATCAGGATGACACCCGAGAGCATGTCCTCACGGATACGCGCACTAACACGCCCAGTACGCGCCTCCTTGGCCTGCAGCGCGCGTTCGATATGGGCCGTGTCAATTAACGGATCACCTGCCAGTTGCCGGGTAAAGTCCGCTTCTGCAACCAGCTGGAAAATGTCACTGATACGCGCAGAAAGACGTTGCTGATGTTCAGCCAATCGCGCGCTGTGCGTCAGCACTCTGGCTACCGCAGCCGCCGTTAGCGGGGCGAGACCCTCCTCCGAGGTGCGCGTTTTCAGCAGTTGCGCCATACTTTCAATACTTTCCGGGGTCCGCGGCAGGTCTTCATCAAAGTCGACCAGTACACGAAACATCTCCTGAAAGTCCGGATCCATGTCCTGCAGTGTGTAATACAGATGCCGCGAGCCAATGATGATGACCTTGACCGCCAGGGGTATCACATCAGGGGTCAAGGTGACGGTCGTCAGTCGCCCCATCTCCGCCCAGGGCGACTCCATCTTCAGCTGACGCGATTGCAGTGCACGCTTGAGCGCGTCCCAGACAAAAGGTTCGCCCAACAGCTTTTCGGCCTCCAGCACCAAATAGCCGCCATTGGCGCGATGCAGGGCACCGGGGCGTATATGCCGATAACTGGTGATCAACGCGCCCTGCTCCGAACTGTATTCGATACGCCCGAACAGGTTGTCGTAGGACGGATGGGGCTCGTGTACCACCGGCGCTCCGCCGGTGTCATCATGGCCGACGATCAGAGTTGGGCAATACTGCTCCGTGAGCAATTGCTTCTTGAAGGCTTCGGATCGGGGCTCAACCGAACGCTCATCAACCAGCAATTCAACCACGGTCTTCAACAGATTCTGGCGCACCAGATTGAAGTAATCACAGACCGCATCATTGCCGCTGAATTTTTCCATCAAGGGTTCAAGGATAGGCTTTATAGCATCCGTGATAGTTTGTTCATTCAGTTCGCGCAGTTGATTGCTCGACTCGCGTTTCCACTGCGGCAGGCTCGATAAAGCCTCATTCAGGACTTCCTCCATCGTGGCAATATCCACGTGGAAGCGCTCGCGGTCCTCTTCAGCGAGTTGCGCGAACTCAGCCTCGTCCAGTGCCTTACCGTCCTTCATCGGCGTGAAGGCAATATTCTGGGCGTCGCGATAGACCGCGATACTTTTCTCCAGTGCTTTGCGCTCTACCGAATCGATCGCCCTGTCGTAGCGTTGATTGAAGCCCCGATCAATTGCACTCTTCTTCTGCTGAAACGCCGGGTGTTCAAACACCGCAGGGAAAGTAGCCAGCAGGTTGTCGATGAGCTTGTTGATATCCTCCAGCAGCCCACTGGCGGTGCCGGGGGACAGACTCAATACCCAGGGCTCGCGCGGCTCGTCGAAGTTGTTTACATACAGGCAGTCTTGGGGGGTAATCTGGCGCTTGGCCTCGGCCTTGAGGTAGCGCATGACGTAGGAGAAGCGACCGGTGCCCGGCTCACCCATCACAAATACGTTGTAGCCTGAACGGTGCATGGCTACGCCAAACTGCAGCGCCTCTACGGCCCTGTCCTGGCCAAGAATCCCCAGAAAGGGCTCCAGATCATCGGTCGTGGTGAACCCCATGCTGTCAAGATCGATCGGCATGGTGAGTTGTTCGGGCTTTAAGCGCAGAGCATTGGCTTCGTGGGTCATCAAGCGTCCTTGGTAGGAGTGTTTGCATAAGACCCGCATTGTTGCCCTGCAAGCGCTCGCTGACAAGGGCAAAGCACCCTTTGACTTGACGACCGAGCCTGTAATCGCGTTTCATTAGAGTATTTACTCAAAATTAATAAGAAGAGGTCAGCGAGATGTCGATCACTGTGCAGGAATATGTCAATAGCGATGCCACCGCCCTCGCTGAAAAGGTCGCCTCAGGTGAGACCAACGCCAACGAGCTGCTGGATATCGCCATCAGCCAATACCACCGCCTCAATCCGCAGATCAACGCTGTCTGCCAGCCCATGTTTGATCTCGCCCGCGATCGGGTAGGCGAGCAATTGAGCGGTCCCCTTGCGGGCGTGCCCATGCTGATCAAAGACGCAGTGCAGGATTACGCCGGCCTGCCCACAGGCAGCGGAAGCAAGGTCTTCAGCCGGACTCCGGCGGCCCGTCACTCGCACATCGTGCAGCGGCTGCAAAATGCCGGCGCGGTCATCATCGGCAAGAGCAACACCCCTGAACTGGCACTCAAGGGCGTAACCGATCCGCTCGCCTTTGGCCAAACCCGCAATCCATGGAACACCGCGCACACACCCGGCGGCTCCAGCGGTGGATCCGCAGCAGCGGTAGCTGCCGGCATGGTGCCGATTGCCGGTGCCAATGATGGTGGCGGCTCTATTCGCATTCCCGCCGCCTGCTGCGGGCTGTTCGGTCTCAGGCCGACCCGCGGACGCGTCTCGGTCGGGCCGGCCCACGCTGAAATCTGGGAAGGCGCCTCGAGCGATCTGGTCCTTTGCCGCAGCGTGCGGGATGCAGCGCTGGCCATGGATGTTCTCTCAGGACCGAACGACGGCGACCCTTTCATTATTGCCCCGCCGCAAGCGTCTTTCCGAGACCTGGCGGGCCGCGAACCGGGTGTCTTACGTATCGGCTACAGCACCCGCTCGCCAGTGGACACCCCAGTGCATCCGCAAGCCATCAAGGCAGTCGAGCAGGCAGTGGAAGTCCTGCGCTCCCTTGGCCACGAAGTAGTCGAGGCAGAGCCGGACTACGACGGCCAGGCCCTTGCGCGGTGTTATCTGAACATGTATTTCGGTCAGGTGGCTGCAACACTCGATCAAGCCCGGGAAACCGGTGCCCGCGACGAGGAGTTCGAGCTTCTCACTCGCACTTTGGCTGCGTTCGGCCGCGGTATGAGCAGCGCCAGCTATATCAACAGTCATCGCCAATGGAACCAATTCAGTCAGGCACTGGGAATGTTCTATCAGCAACACGATTTATATCTGACACCGACACTGGCTCACCCACCCATTCGCCACGAGCAGGCTGACATACCCGCTGGTCAGGCACGGGCACTAAAATGGCTGCTGGCGACCGGCCTGCTGCCGCTGTTAGCGCGCTGGGGTGCAATGGATAATATGGTCGAAGACATGGCGCGCAAGAATCTGACCTATGTGCCCTTCACCCAGCTCGCGAATCTGACTGGCACGCCAGCCATGAGCGTTCCCTTGTACTGGACCCCTGAAGGGCTGCCCCTGGGTGTTCAGTTCTCCGGCCCCTCAGCCAGCGAGCCTCTGCTTCTGCAGCTGGCAAGCCAGCTTGAAACAGCCCAACCCTGGGCCAATCGTTGGCCCGCCATGAGTAAAGTGCCGGCGTAACCGCATTATCTGCAATGCTGAAGGTAGGAGCGGTCGCCTGACCGCGAAAGGAGGTCAAACCCTTCGCGCCGGGACCGGCGCTCCTACCGCGAATGGGTGTAATCCGCCAATATGGTGCTTTAATCCGTATCGCTGCCCTCGACTCCCGGCGCGCCCAGCGCCTTGACCAGCTCCCGCACCAACGGCTTCATGAAAAAACTGCTTTCGGGCATCAGATCGACCTGAACCTTGCGCCCCCGCAACTCGTCAGCCACGACGGGGCCTACAGCGGCGACTTTTAACCGCCTCAACCCGTCAATCAGCGACTGCTCACCACATTGGCGACGGCCAATCTGGAATAGCCGCCGCACCTGCGTGGCACTGGTAAACGCAACCGCATCAAGCTGACCGTCCAGAATCGCCGTCACCAGCTCCTCAACCCGCACGTCCTCCACGTCGTCTGCATAAATATAGGGCGCGACACTGCTGGCAACGGCGCCCGCCTCACGCAAAAAGTCCATGAGCAGCACGTTGGGCTCGGTGCCATACAACTGCACCGCCACTCGCCGCCCCTGTAGATCGTCATCTTTCAATGTACGGATGACACCCTCGGTAGTCGGCTCCAGAGCGATGAGATCCGTTTTCAAACCAATAGTGCGTAGCGCAGTGCCGGGCTTGGGGCCGCGAGTCAGTTTGCGCACCCGTCCGAGCTGGGCGATAAAATCATCGCGCAGACTACCGCCCGCGCGTTCAGCCGTACCCAATAAGCGGCGCAGACCTTCACCGGTCAGTAAAATCAAGTCATCACAGGGGTCGCTGACGAAGGTCTCGATCCAGCGAGTTATGCCTTGCTGGTCGGGCGCATCGTGAATAGACACCAGAGGGCATCGCAACACCCTGGCGCCGCGCTTCACCAGCATATCGGCAAACAGATCCAGCTCGCGGCTTTCCGGTAGCGCAATATAGCGGCCGACCAATGGCAGTGTTTCAGTAGTCGCGTTCATGTCTGCTCCGACAGCAAAAATCCTATTGTGCGACGTGCACTGGTCATTGTGAACCCACGCGCGTGCCGCCGCGAAACATAACCACCACCAGCGTGATCGCGGTAAGCGGTATAACGTAGTAGAGCATAGCGCTCTGCAGTCCCGGGACGCCGCCCGCACCGCCATCGGTCGTCACCACATGGAGGGTGTAGACAATGTAATAAGCCATGAACAGCAGGCCTTCCCAGCGATTGATGCGCATCCCACTGATAAAGATTGGCAAGCAGGCCAAGGCAACGGCAAACATCACCAGCATGTCGAAGCGCAATACCGCTTCGGATACGGCTATGCCAGCAGGAGCCAGCATCGACGAGACGCCCAGCACCGCGAGCAGATTAAAGATATTACTACCCACCACGTTGCCAACGGCAATATCCCGTTGCCCCCGCAGACTTGCAATAATCGATGTTGCCACCTCAGGTAAAGAAGTGCCGGCCGCCACAATCGTCAGCGCTACCACGCGCTCGGACACACCCAGACTGGTCGCCATGATAACCGCACCGTCCACCAGCCAACGGGCACCAATCACCAGCATCACCAACCCGCCCAGCACCATCAGTACATTAATTAACACCAACCCACTTTGCTCGGCGTTTGGCACACCCAGCTCGTTGGCATCATCCGGACGATTGGCGCGGCGACTGCTGATAATCAGAAACAGCGTGTAAGCGATAATCAGGGCAAACAGCAGGATGCCATCGAAACGCCCCAGAGAGCCGTCCAGCGCCAGAAGAATCACCAACAGGCTGGCACCGATCATGATAGGTACGTCCAGTCTGATCAGTTGTCGCGACACCACCAGGGGGGCAATCAAGGCCGACAGGCCAAGGATAAATAACACGTTGAAGATGTTGCTACCCAGCACGTTACCTAAGGCAATATCGCCCTGGCCGCTGAGCGAAGCGCCGGTACTGACTGCCAGCTCGGGTGCACTGGTACCAAAGGCAACGACGGTCAAACCAATGACCAGAGGCGATATTCGAAACCCCGCCGCCAGGCGCGAGGCACCCTTCACCAATACCTCTGCACCCGCTACCAGCAGGACCAGCCCCACTATGAAAAGAATTATCACCATCGGCGTCATGATTAAAACCCCTCCTACAGGGCGGATGCCAGCGGTTGCAGGCGCAATAATCTAGCACGCCGCCAGCCTTGCGCCAGTGCCCGTACAAAATATTACATGCACTGGGCAAAATGGATCTCACTTACCCTTATTACACGCTATCGACCTGATGATTTCAGGCAGACCCAGCATGCGTGATCAGGCAAGCTATGCTGGTATTCACCCTAGCAGAGAGTTATTTCCCATGACCGACAGCAATCACACATTCGTAGTCGACCAGAACGATCTTGAAAATTGTGCCACGCTAGAACTGCCGCACACCGGCGCTGATCAGCTGGCCGACGGCGAGGCCCTGCTGACAGTCGATCATTTTGCCTTCACGGCCAACAACATTACCTATGCAGCGCTGGGCAAGCGCTTCAAATACTGGGACTTTTTCCCCGTCGAAGCACCCTGGGGACAAATCCCGGTCTGGGGCTTTGCCGATGTCACCGCATCGCGCCACCCAGAGATAAAGACGGGTACGCGCGTATACGGTTATCTACCCATGGCCAACCAGCTGATCGTCAAACCCGGCAAAGTGAGCAAGAGCAGCTTTCTGGATACCGCCGAGCACCGTCAGCATCTAGCGACCGCGTATAATCAATATCTATTCACAGTAGCCGACCCCGCGTACCGGCCTGAGCACGAAGCACTGCAAATGCTCCTGCGGCCGCTGCTGATTACCTCCTTCCTGCTGGACGATTTTCTGGCTACCCAGGACTTTTTCGGCGCCGACCAGATAATACTGACCAGCGCCTCAAGCAAAACCGCGCTCGGGCTGGCATTCATGCTCCAGCATCAACGCCAGGCACGAGGCAAACAGCTGACCATCACGGCACTGACCTCCCCTGGTAATACTGCGTTCGTAGAGAGCCTGGGGTATTACGACAAGGTTGTCAGCTATGCCGATATCGGCAAGCTCGATGCAACCCAGGGCACCGTATCAGTAGATTTTGCCGGCAACGGAGAGGTACTGGCAGACCTGCATAAGCATTTTGCCGACAACATGTTGTTCAGTTCATTGGTCGGCGCCGCCCACTGGGACGCCCGCGGTGGCGACAAGAACATGCCCGGCGCAAAACCCGAAGTCTTCTTCGCCCCCGGTTACTGGGAAAAGCGCGGCAAGGAAGTCGGCAATGCCGAGCTAATGCAGAATTTTGCCAAGCTATGGGCGCCGCTGGTGACCTCGGTCGAAGGCTGGATGAAAGTGACCGAGCTCAAGGGCCAGGAAAGCATGCGTCAGGCCTATCTGGACACCCTGCACGGCGACATCCGACCGGATCAGGGGCTGATACTCAAGCCCTGAGCGTTCTATCCATGGCAGTCATAATTGCTGCCATGGATTCGGTTCACTGGCTAAATACCGGACATCCTCTGGCCCCCCACTATCGTCAAACCGGGTCTAGCCAACCAATCCAGACAACAGCAATAACCACCAGCCAAGAATAACCAGCTGAGTTAGAAATCCAGCGAATCGCAGCCAGACAAATATCTGCGCCGTGCTGATCAGATGCATGACCGACTGGAATATCCTTGCCCCCAGCATCAACAAAGCCAGGCCATCAGTGACAGCCGAGTTACCTGTCGCCAGAGCGTAAAGCAGTACCGCAAGGAGCAGAGGAACGTTCTCAACACAGTTGGCATGCGCACGCACAAGGCGGCGGCCAAGGCCGTCGGGCGTATTGCTCCCATCCGGCGCAAACGCATTCACTTTCATCTTCCCGGACAACACCAGAAGCCCACGTTGATTGACCATTACAAACAGCAACACCAGCATCCAGGCAGCAAGACCCAAAACAGCAATAGCGGAAGGAGACAAAGCAGAAGACATGGCAGAAACCTCATTATTTTTGTTGGAAAAACGAGGATAGAGTAAATACTCTATTTAGCCAAGGGTCATCAAAAAGCAGCAAAGTCAAAATGGGTTCCCGCGTTAGCGGGAATGACTGGGAGTGGAGGATGCAGAGGTATTTTGAGACGGTTCACACCCTCCCTCACCCTGCTGCAGATACGATTGCAGTATCGGCGCCATCCCCTTCAAAACCTGCACCGGCAACGCAGAGGTGAACCTAAACCCATCTGCTGCTTTACCCGGTACAAACGCAGTCAAGGTACCGAAATGGTTGTCCCCAAGAAAGAACACAAAAGTAGCCGTGCGATTCATCACCTGGCTGCTGGTCGACCGACCACCGGCAAACAGGCTGTGAATGCGGTTATCACCCGTTCCCGTCTTACCACCAAGGGCCATGGCCTGTCCCTGCGCATCAACAAAGGTACCCTGTAACCGGCGCGCAGTACCCCCATCCACGACCTCGGACAGCACACCTTTCAACGCCGCAGCCACATCCCCATGCATTACCTGTACGCCCACATCTTCCTGGCGTTCTAAACGAACTTCATAAGGCGTGCCCGCAGCAAAATGCAGGTCATTGATGCGGCGGCTCGGGAAGCGCATACCCTTGTTCTGGATCACACCCATCAGCTCCGCCAGTGCCGCCGGACGATCCCCGGAACTGCCCAAAGCGGTACCCAATGAGGGAACGAGATACTCGAATGGATAGCCCAGCCGCTTCCAGCGCCGATGCACTTCCAGGAACGCCTCGACTTCCAGCATGGTACGGATACGTGAATCCCGCGCGCTACGGTGACGAGTCCTGAACAGCCAGCCATAGACCTCTTGCCGTTCAGCCTGACTGGCCTCCACCGCGCTGCTGAAACTGCTCACAGGCTGACGGCGCAAATAGCCCACCAACCACAACTCCAACGGATGCACCCTCGCGATATAGCCCTGGTCCGGCAAATCGTAACTGCCAGGGCCATAATCTCGATACAGACTGCCCAGGCGAGCGCTACCCAGCTCGCTCATCCCCGGCTGAGACTGCATAAAAGCATTGAACGTGGTTGCATCGGCCTCCGGGTATAAATAGCGATGCACCGCCGCCAGACGACTAGCCGTCGGTCGTAGACCATCCAGAAAGACATCCAGCCGCTCCTGTTCGGTCAAGTCCGCATACTTGCGCCAGAAGCGCAGTAAGAAGGTCTGCCCTTCCTTGTCCGCAAACCGCTCTAAATACACCTTGCGCGCCGGATCTTTATCGTCACGCATCACATTCATACTGCTTTCCGGCGACTGATAGATCGCATAGCGCAGAATATCGCGCATCAGGCGCACAAACGGCAGGTTGATCGACTCCCGCAAGGATTCGCGCAGCGTCGGATTTCGGCCGTTGTCTTCGCGGCGAAAATTGGCGAAACGCTGCACGCCCCCACCAGTAAAGAAACGCTCATCAGGATTCGCCGAATAGCGTCGCTCCAGCGCGGCTTCCAACGTTTGTGCCAAGGTCGCCTGGGGGTATGCGCTCAAATAACCCGCTGCCCACACCGCCAATACGTTCTCATTATCGGCGCGCAATTTAGCCAGCAACTGCTGATCTGCTTGGCTTAATCTCTGATGCAGCTCAGCAATGATCTCAAGATAGGTCGCCAATACACGCAACTTCGCCGTGGACCCCAGCTCAAGCTTGCTACCCTCGTTCAGATCGAAGGGTAAACCCGTATTATCCGTCTGCACCCGTACCTGATTACCGTCTGCACCATGTTGCATCAGGGTGAAGCTGTAGCGCACATCACCAACCTTTTCCGGCGAGAGCAGGCGCTCACCCAACAGCCCGATTTCCCCAGCCATGTCTGGCGTCGACAAGCTTTCCAGATAGGCGCTGACCTGTTGTTGTAACTCTCCATGCAAACTGGTGTCAGCCTGCAGGTCATAGCGATCAACGGCATACTGCGATTGGCCTAGCAGGCCAGACAGCCGGGCCCGCGCAACGGTGATCGCCTTATCCACCGCAAAGCGCTGGCGCAAAGGCGCCTCAATCCAATTACGAAACACCAACGGCTGAACCAGAGCTTCGTCGCGCAGTGCAGCTTCAATCACGCCCTCACGCGTCAGTAGACGCAAGTGGCTGTCAATCAGCTCATTCAGATCAGCGCGCCCCTGCAGCAAGTAATAGGAAGGTCGGCGCTGGGCGATCATCAGAGCCAAGGCCTGACGCAGCGCAATCGCCTGCCCTGAGAGATCTTCATGGCCGGACAAACGCAGACTAAAACGGTCGATATCCTCGGCAAACCACACCCACAGACCATCGCCAACACCATTGACTTCACCATGCCCAGGCGCCGCTGCGAGCGGCACTGTATTAATATAATCGAGCACCAACTGCCGGCGTGCGTCCAGTGTATTCGGACCGTTCGTGTAAGCTCGCACACTCGCAGACCCCATCTGCATCAGCTTATCTTCCAAGCCCTGAGTGCGGCCCTCAAGAGAATGGCGATACTTTTCAATCTGCGTCGCCAGAGTACTCGCCCCAGGGGTTGAACGATCGGCATTAAAGCGGCTACTCGCCAGCGATACCGACGCACCCGCCAGGCGCAGCCAATTCACCGCAGGGTTGGCATTGGGATGCTCGCTACTTAACAAGTCACGATCTTCGATGAACAACAAAGATTCGGCCAGCAACGTTGGCACCTGCTGGTAATCAAGGTAGTAGCGGCCAGGGTAATGAAAATCAAAGACCGACTCACCGCGACAGTCGCGAATGCTCAGACCGGATTCGGTCTTCTCATCAAAGGGCGGATAAAAACCCTGCTCCACATAGCGCAGCAAGGGATCAGAAAAACGCGCCTGAAAGACCACCGAATAGCCCAGAGACTGCAAGCGAGGCACCAGAATAGGCAACGTCGTATAACCATAGCGCCAGTCAAAAGGGCCGTACTCGGGATAGATAACCTTCTCACTAGGGCTGTCGGTCAACTCATAGGTCAGTTGGGACGCGTACTCACTGACGAATCTGGATTGATAGTAGGAATGCTGAATCTCCTCACTGATCAACAACGCCAGCGCCACCAGCAAAATACCCAAAAGAAGCCATGGACGATGCCGCATATTGCCTCCCCAGTATAATTTCACGCCAGTCTACTGGAGAGGTGTGGGGTGGAATAGCCGTGGTTTCGGTCAGTAGCGAGAAAATGCCAACTCGGCAGGATATTCAGCCTTAAGGTGGTACGAGCGGCCTCCTGGCCGCGAAGGTGCTAACCTAGCAATCATCAGAACTTCAGCATTAAGCAGCAAACCCTTCGCGGCGGGGCCGCTACTCCTGCCCGGGTCAGCGATCTATACGCAACTTCAAGGACCGCCGTCACTGCACCGGCACAGCGTGGAAAAGCCAATAAAGATTCTGCCTGATCGACTCCGATGGCTACCTGCTGCAATGTCAGCCCTGTATCGAAATAGGCCCAGTACGCGCCGCAATGGTCTGCGCTCCCAACACGTATCGCTAAAGTAACTATCGCGGCAATGCACACGGCAAACCGTCGCTACTGGTCACTCCCCATCCTTTATACCAGCAGCTTGGCGACACGCTAGAAGCTCGCCAATCTAACTTCCACAATCTTTTGTTCAAAACACCTGCTCGTGGAACTCACCGAAACGATAAGCCGAATAACGTTAAGCGTGCTCGTAATTGGCAACGACAGATTCAAAGATCAAATCGAAAGACTGACTGGCCAATCAGCGCGGCTTGCTAAAACCGGCCGCCCAGCCAAAAAATAAAGCTCTTATGACTTTTAAATAACCGCGGAAGGCAGAAACACCAATCCCCGGAGGACCGGGGATTGGTGTTAGACCATCGAGCTTAAAATGGGCATCAGGGTCAGACCAAAACGTTCATCTGACCCCAATTACGCAACCCCCCCGCACAGAGCGGAGATTTTTACGAAGGGCTTATTTCGAGGCCGGAATCAAACAGACAGGCTAAGGGCAAAAGGCAAGACATGACCCCGATCTATCAAAATTAATTTTTGGCATAACCCTCGGTTACACATGAGCCAGAGTAAAGCCAAGTGAGGCGTTCGCCGTCAACTGTTGGAGAAAGGACGCATGTTTCAGTGGCTAAAATGCCTTTGTAAGCATTTGGTGTGGCAGTTATAACGCCATCCACAATTCCAAGGCTGTTAAAAGCTTTTGCGGTAGAAGCCGCGGGAACTGGCGGAATACCGTTAGTACCAGCGTCCAAAACAACGAGGGCATTACCGTTCTGGAAGGATTCCGCAACTGCAAGTTTGTAAGGTGCCATTGCCCCAACAACTTCAGTGTAAGCTGCACGCTTGATGTAATCCTGATACGCAGGCAATGCAATAGCCGCCAAAATACCAATGATCGCAACAACGATCATCAGTTCGATCAATGTAAAACCTTTCTGAACCTGTTTCATGGTCAACTCCCTTGTGTGTTTTTAACTATGAGGCTCCAATATTAAAGCAGTAACCATGCCAATATATATAAACCCTCAATTCCGGGCGCACCCAAGGGTTTGATACCCGATTTGCGCCCCTAAACCATCACCTGAATCGTCACAGAGTGACGCATTTCGTCACATCAGCGGAACTTTCGATTCAAGTTATGTGTCCTGCAGAGCCCTGCTGTACTATAGTCGAAAGTTAAATACCATCTAAAAACGGATCGAGACAGCTTCTGCCTATGGAAACTCCCGCCCTCTCCGGCCTAGCCCGGCGCATAGTCCAGGATCAGCTTTTGGATGCCCAAGCTGCCAGCAAGGCCAGCAAGCAGGCGTCACAGAATAAGATCCCCTTTATTACCTATTTAGTGCAACACAAGCTGGCCAATGCGAAAGACCTGGCGATGCTCTGTGCCGAAGAGTTTGGCTATCCGTATTGCGACCTCTCAGCGATCGACGGCGAAGCCCAACCGCGTGATCTGGTCAGCGAAAAGCTGATCCGCCAGCATTCTGTGATTCCTTTGTTCAAACGTGGCTCGAGATTGTTTCTCGGGCTTTCAGACCCTACCAATCAGCAAGCACTAAGCGACATTCAGTTCAATACCGGTTTGATGACGGATGCTGTAATGGTCGAGGACGACAAACTACATATTGCTATTGAGAAGTTTCTCGACAGCCCCTCCGGTGGCCTAGGCGACATGGCGGATGAGGCTCTTGACAACCTTGACGTACAAGTCATCAACGAAGATGACAAGCAGGATGGCGGTAGCGATGCCGACGATGCGCCCATCGTTCGCTTTGTCAACAAGATGCTGCTTGATGCTGTGCGCATGGGCTCATCCGACTTGCACTTTGAACCCTACGAAAAAATGTACCGGGTTCGCTTCCGCACTGACGGTATTCTGCATGAAATCGCCAAACCCCCGGTGCAGCTGGGTGTGCGTATCGCCGCTCGACTAAAAGTCATGTCAGCGATGGATATGGCTGAACGGCGCAAGCCGCAGGACGGCCGTATCAAGATGAAGATATCCAAGAACAAGGCGATCGACTTTCGCGTGAATACGCTGCCCACGCTGTGGGGAGAAAAGGTGGTGTTGCGTATCCTGGACGCTGAGAGCGCCAAGATGGGTATTGATGCACTGGGCTATGAAGACGATCAGAAAGAAATGTACATGACAGCCCTGTCTAAGCCGCAGGGCATGATCCTGGTGACCGGCCCGACCGGCTCAGGCAAAACAGTTTCCCTCTATACCGGTCTGAATATTCTCAACACGGTTGAACGTAATATCTCTACTGCCGAAGATCCCGTAGAAATCAACCTAGAAGGGATCAATCAGGTCAACGTGAATCTCAAGCAGGGACTGGATTTTTCCAAGGCCTTACGAGCGTTTCTGCGTCAGGATCCCGACATCATCATGGTCGGTGAGATTCGTGACCTAGAAACGGCGGAAATTGCAGTCAAGGCGGCACAGACTGGGCACATGGTTCTGTCGACGCTGCACACCAACAGTGCCGCTGAAACGCTAACCCGAATGCGCAATATGGGTGTACCGTCATTCAATATCGCCACCTCAGTAAACCTGATTATCGCTCAGCGGCTAGCCAGGCGTTTATGCAAGTTGTGCAAGAAGCCAATGGAAGTACCGCGCGATGTTTTGCTGGAAGAGGGCTTTCACGCTGAAAAAATAGATGCCGGCATCACAATTTACGGCCCTGTGGGTTGCGAAAGTTGTAAAGATGGTTATAAAGGACGAGTGGGGATTTATGAGGTAGTCAAGATCACGCCAGCCATGCAGCGTATTATCATGGAAGATGGCAACTCAATCGAGATATCAGAGGTCGCCCAGAGCGAAGGTTTCCGTAACCTGCGACAGTCTGCCTTGATGAAGGTAGAGCAAGGCGTAACCAGCCTGGCGGAAGTCAACCGTGTCACCAAGGATTAAGTCATGGCGCAACAAGCAGCGATAAAAAGAAAAGCAGCACCAGCGAAAAGAAAGGCTGCAAAAGAAGTTAAGTCTTCTACTTACAAGTGGGAAGGCAAAGACCGCAAAGGCACCAAGGTCGCTGGCGAGATGCAGGGCACCAATCCGGCGCTGGTTAAAGCTCAACTGCGAAAACAGGGTATTCTGGTATCCAAGGTAAATAAGAAATCGACTCTATTCAGCAGCAAAGGCAAAAAAATCAAGCCGCTGGACATAGCGTTTTTTACCCGCCAGTTAGCTACCATGATGAAGTCGGGGGTGCCTATCATTCAGTCATTCGACATCATCGCTGAAGGCACAGAAAATCCTAACTTCCAGAAGTTGATAAATGAAATCAAGGTTGATGTAGCCGCCGGCAATACCTTGGCAGATTCGTTACGCCAGCATCCCAAGTACTTTGATGATCTGTTTTGTAATCTGGTTGAATCCGGAGAGCAGTCAGGTCGACTTGAGTCGTTGTTGGATCGTATTGCGACCTACAAAGAAAAGACTGAAGCCCTAAAAGCCAAAATTAAAAAAGCCATGACTTATCCTATTTCAGTGGTCGTGGTTGCAATTATAGTAACCGCTATTTTGTTGCTGAAGGTCGTGCCTCAGTTCAAGGAAGTGTTCGCCAGCTTCGGCGCTGAGCTTCCAACCTTCACTTTAATGGTGATTAGTCTATCCGAATGGCTGCAAGCATGGTGGTTCATTATTCTTATTGGATTCATTATTGTCGGTTTTATATATACCAAGGTACATCTTAAATCGAAGAAATTTCGCGATGGTCAGGACCGGCTTTTGCTCAAAGCCCCAATCATCGGCGATATCATCTACAAAGCCGCAGTGGCGCGATATGCACGCACTCTTTCTACTACCTTCGCAGCCGGTGTGCCGCTGGTTGATGCTCTTGATTCGGTCGCTGGCGCGGCAGGCAACATCGTTTTTTACAATGCTGTCATGCAAATCAAGGAAGACGTGTCGGCCGGTTCACAGCTGAATTTCTCTATGCGGACCACCAATGTGTTCCCTTCACTTGCCATTCAGATGGCGGGCATTGGTGAAGAATCGGGTAACCTTGACGGGATGTTAGACAAGGTTGCTGACTACTACGAGGCCGAGGTCGACAACGCGGTAGACAACCTGACTACCCTGATGGAGCCTATGATCATGGTCGTTTTGGGTGTATTGGTCGGCGGCCTGATCATTGCTATGTACCTACCCATCTTCCAGCTGGGTAACGTAGTTTAACCGATGCCTCTCATTGATTATCTGGCCAACAATGTACACTCCTTTATTTTTCTCACTAGCCTGCTTGGTCTGATTGTAGGCAGCTTTCTGAATGTGGTGATTCATCGCCTGCCGATAATGATAGAGCGCGACTGGCTGCGCCAAAGTAGAGAGATGCTCGATCCTGATGGAGAGCAGCCGCCGGATACCACGTTTAACCTCATCTTACCGCACTCCCACTGTCCGCATTGCTCTACCGAGATCAAGGCTTGGCAAAACCTACCCGTTATTAGCTTCGCGCTTCTGAGAGGCCGATGCGGTCATTGTCGCGAGCGCATCAGTTTCCGCTACCCGGCAGTCGAGTTACTCACAGCGGCCTTGTCCGCAGTAGTTGCCTGGCAGTTCGGATTTGGCTGGGAAGCTGGCGCGATGCTGGTTCTGACATGGGCCCTGATCAGCCTCAGTCTTATCGACGCAGATACTCAGCTATTGCCCGACGTCATTGTGCTGCCCCTGCTGTGGCTAGGTCTAATCGTGAATAGCTTCGGACTTTTTACCGATCTGAATACCGCTCTATGGGGCGCTGTAGCTGGCTATCTGAGCCTCTGGCTGGTTTTCTGGGCATTCAAGCTGATAACTGGCAAGGAAGGCATGGGCTACGGTGATTTCAAGCTCCTGGCCATGCTGGGTGCCTGGGGGGGATGGCAGGTTCTTCCGCTCACCATACTGCTGTCATCTCTGGTCGGTGCCATTCTGGGCATTATCATTCTCAAAACACGGGGCCAGTCCAACGCCACCCCCCTGCCTTTTGGCCCTTATCTGGCTATCGCCGGGTGGATTGCTCTGATCTGGGGTGACACAATAACCGGCAAATACCTTCAAATTGCCGGATTCTAAAAAATGATCATTGGTTTGACCGGGGGCATTGGCAGTGGCAAGTCTGCCGTTGCACTGCGTTTTGCGGTAAAGCACGGCATCCACGTCGTAGATGCGGACCTCAAATCGCGCGTCGTAGTAGAGCCGGGGCGCACCGCTTTGCAAGCGATTGTGGATCACTTTGGCGAGACTGTTGTTCAAGCCTCCGGAGAGCTTGACCGGGCTGCGCTGCGCGACAGGATATTCAGCGATCCGCAGGAGCGGCTATGGCTTGAAGCCCTGCTACATCCGCTGATCCGCAAAGAAATCGTCACTGATCTTGCCTCTGCACAATCCACGTATGCATTGCTTGTTTCTCCTCTGCTCGTCGAGTCGGGACAGCATCTTATGACCGATCGGGTTCTTGTCGTCGATGTATCAGAGGAGACCCAGCTACTGCGCACTACGCTGCGCGATAACGTGCCGCAGCAACAGATCAAAGCCATCATGCAAGCACAGGCCACGCGCGAAGAGCGCCTGAAGCATGCCCACGACGTAGTCAGCAACGACCAGGATCTGGCAGCGCTCCACAAACAGGTGGATGTGTTGCATCAGCGTTATTTAAGCCTGGCCGCCGGAGAAAATACATGACCCGCAATCTGCAATGCCCTACCTGTAGCGCTCCCGTCACCTGGGACGAAGCTTTTCCGGATCGACCCTTTTGTTCACCCCGCTGTCGCCTTATCGATCTGGGTGCCTGGGCGGCGGAAGAGCATGTCGTGCCTGGCGAAGAACTCGAGCAGGACATTTACTCTGGCGATTTGCCCCAGCATTAACCTGATGAGCCCAAATCGTATTCATGTCATGGCTGCGGTGATACGACGTGATGGCCGCACGCTTATTGCCCGGCGCCCTGAAACCGCCCACCAAGGTGGGCTGTGGGAGTTTCCGGGTGGCAAGCTCGAGACAGGCGAAGAGCGGCTTGATGGGTTGCGGCGTGAGCTGCTTGAAGAACTGGGTATATCAGTTACCTCTGCTCGTCCCTTGATCGATATTAGCCATGACTATGCCGATAAATCGGTACGGTTGGATGTGTGGCTGGTTGATGGTTTTGAGGGGGAAGCTCATGGTGCTGAGGGTCAACCTATCCGATGGGTAACCACCGCCGAACTGAGTGAGTACGCGTTTCCTGCTGCTAATAAGCCTATTGTTACCGCGGCTAGTCTCCCCCCGTATTATTTGATTACGCCTGATGGGTCGGATAGTGAGGAATTGATAGCTGGGCTGGAGCTAGCTGAAGCGGTGGGTATTGAGATGGTCCAGTTGCGTCAGACCAGGCTGGGATCGGGGGAGTATGAGCACTTGGCTGCCGGGCTGGTGGAACGGTTGGGTGATGTGTTTATATGGATATGTAAGGGGGCAGTGCCGCCTGCAGATGGAGCGGGTTGGCATTTGACGGCCAGGCAGTTGCGGGCGTTGTATCAAGCTGGGTGGTGTAAGGGGGAGCGCTTCGCGGCGGGGCCGCCGCTCCTACCGGGAGATGAGGTGTGGTGTGGTTGGTTGGTTGCTTCTTGCCATGATGAGCAGGAACTGCAGATGGCCGCGGCCATTGGCGTGGACTTTGTCACCCTGTCTCCTGTCCTACCGACCCAAAGCCATCCTGGCGCCCCTCATCTGGGATGGAGCCGCGCAGCGGAGTTAATTGCCTTGGTGAATGTGCCAGTGTATTTGCTCGGCGGGCTGACGAAGGACGACCTGGACCAGGCTCAGAGGATCGGCGCGCAGGGTATAGCCGGCATTTCGGGATTATGGCCGGATACTACACAGTAATAAAGACGCGCGACCGCTCGCCCATGCTAATTTTCTATTTCTAAATCCTTGATCAGTCCAACGACACCACGCGCAGCTCTTTCGGCATGCTGAAGATTATATTTTCTGCCTGACCAGCCAGCTCTTCTGCACCGGTGGCGCCCATCCCGTGTAGACGCTGGATAACCTGGCGGACCAGAATATCCGGGGCTGATGCACCGGCAGTGATTCCGATATGCTTTATACCTTCTAGCCAGGCTGGCTGGATTTCTTCGGCACCGTCGATCAAGTAGGCCGGCGTGCCCATGCGCTCGGACAGCTCTCGGAGTCGGTTGGAGTTCGAGCTGTTCGGACTACCCACCACCAACACCAGGTCGCAACCTGCAGCAAGCTCTTTGACCGCATCCTGGCGGTTCTGGGTCGCGTAGCAGATATCATCCTTACGCGGACCGTCAATGGCCGGAAAACGCGCCCTGAGTGCGTCTATAACGCGGGCCGTGTCATCCATCGACAATGTAGTTTGGGTAACGAAGGCAAGACGGCTTGGATCTTTAACTTCCAGTTTAGCTACGTCCTGCTCGTCTTCCACCAGATAGATGGCTCCGCCTTTGCGCGCATCGTATTGCCCCATGGTGCCTTCAACCTCTGGGTGTCCAGCATGGCCGATCAAGATACACTCCAGGCCATCGCGGCTGTAGCGTGCTACTTCCATATGCACCTTGGTTACCAGCGGGCAGGTCGCATCAAAGATCTTGAGCCCTCGGTCTTCGGCCTCTTTGCGTACGGCCTGGGAAACGCCGTGGGCGCTGAAGATAACGATGACGTCATCAGGAACCTCCTTGATCTCTTCCACAAAGATCGCGCCCCGATTACGCAGATCTTCAACCACAAACTTGTTGTGTACCACTTCATGCCGAACATAGATGGGGGCACCGAAGACTTCCAGCGCACGGTTGACGATCTCGATGGCGCGATCTACGCCAGCGCAAAAGCCGCGGGGGTTGGCCAGTTTGATCTGCATGGGTGCCTCGGTGATTGGGGTGTGGTGAACGTCAGAGCAGTGTGACTTCCAGAATCTCTACGTCGAACGTAATCGTCTTGCCCGCCAGTGGATGGTTGAAGTCGACGTCTACTGTCGTGTCATGAATGGTCTTGACCATGCCGGGCATTTCGCCGCCGGCTGCGTCACGGAAGATGATCATTAAGCCCGTTTCAAGCTCCATCTCGACAAACTGGTCGCGCGGTACGTTCTGGACGTTCTGCGGATTACCGGGGCCAAAACCACGCTCAGGCTCGATCTGAAAGCTACGCTGGTCACCGGCTTTGAGGCCGAACAGGCTCTGCTCAAAACCGGGCAACAGGCTCCCGTCACCCACTTTAAACGTGGCTGGGCCTTTGTCTTTGGTGGAGTCGATGGCTTCGCCGCCCGGCAATTTGAGGGTGAAGTGTAGCGTCACTTGCGTGTCGTGATTGATGCGCGTCTCGGTCATAATTCAGCCCCTTTAGTCGATGTCTAGCTTTTAGGCGGGTTTGTCCGGTTTGCTGATGAACATATCCAAAATCAATAGCGCCGCGCCAACAGTAATACTGCTATCGGCAAGATTGAACGCTGGAAAAAACCAACTCTGCTGCCAATGCACCAGAATAAAGTCCACCACGTGGCCATGCATTATCCGATCGTAAAGATTACCCAGTGCGCCACCGAGAATAAGCGCAAGCGCAATCGGCTCAAGCCGCTTTATACGCGGCAGCCGGGCCATCCAAATCAGCAACATGGCACTGACGCCGACCGCAATGGCAGTGAAGAACCAGCGCTGCCAGCCACCAGCATCAGCCAAAAAGCTGAATGCCGCGCCGGGGTTGAACGCCAGAGTGAAACTAAACAGGCCGTCGATGACCGGCACCTGCTGGTAAAGCTCCAACTGCTGAAGTGCAACCCATTTGGTCAACAGATCCAGTGCAATCACCAGAACCGCAATCCACAACCAACGCAGGCTGCCCTGGCGCAAATCAGGCATGCTTGCGCACCTCACCCGGACCTTCAATATTGTCGATGCAGCGGCCGCACAGTTCAGGGTGTGCTGCATGAGATCCCACATCGGGACGCAGATGCCAGCAACGCGCACACTTGGTGTGACTTGATTTCACGATGCTCAGCTTCAGACTCGGTAGCTCTGTTGTTACAGAGTCTGGGCCCGCAGCGTCTAGTGGCGCAATACCCGCCTGGGACGTAATCAGCACAAAACGTAACTCATCGCCTAAACACGCCAATTTATCAGCCAAAGCTGCGTCGGCGTGCAAGGTGACTTCAGCCTGCAGACTTCCGCCGATAACCTTTTCCTTGCGCAGGTTTTCGATCTCGCGGTTAACCGCTACCTTCACCGCCATGACTTCGTCCCAAAACGCGCGGCCGAAGTTCGTCTTTTCCGGCAGTGCGAAGAGCGCTTCATACCAGGTATTAAGCATAACGGAATCGTTGTGCTCACCCGGCAGATGCTCCCACAGCTCTTCGGATGTAAACGCCAGAATCGGCGCGATCCAGCGGGTCAGTGCCTCGACGATATGATACATGGCCGTCTGACAGGACCTACGCGCGGCGCTGTTGGCACCTGTCGTGTACTGGCGATCCTTGATGATGTCGAGATAGAAACCACCCAGCTCCTGCACGCAGAAGTTGTGCACTTTTTGATAGACGTTGCCAAACTTGTAGTTTTCGTAATCCTCAATGATTTCCTGCTGCAACAGCAGCGCGCGGTCCACTGCCCAGCGATCCAGATCCAGCATCTGCTCGGGTGCCAGCAAATGCTCTGCGGGATCGAAGCCGGTCAGGTTGGAAAGCAGGAAACGGGCGGTATTCCGAATACGACGATAAGCGTCGGCGCTGCGCTGCAGAATCACTTTGGAGACAGCCATTTCGCCCGAGTAATCAGTCGAAGATACCCACAGCCGCAGAATATCTGCCCCCAGGCTGTTGTTGATTTCCTGAGGTGCGACCACGTTGCCGAGGGATTTGGACATCTTGCGACCGTTTTCGTCAACGACGAAACCGTGGGTCAACAACGTCTTGTAAGGTGCGCAGCCGTCGATCGCGGCACCGGTCAACAAAGACGAGTGAAACCAGCCCCGATGTTGATCAGACCCTTCCAGGTAGAGATCGGCTCTAGGTCCCTCTTCATGACCCATCGGATGCGAGCCGCGCATGACGTGCCAATGCGTCGTACCCGAATCGAACCAGACATCAAGGGTATCGCTGATCTTGTCATACTGATCGGCTTCAGCGCCAAGCAGTTCGGCGGCGTCCATGGCGAACCAGGCTTCGATGCCGCCCTGCTCCACACGCTGGGCAACCTCTTCGATCAGCTCAAGCGTACGCGGGTGCAGTTCTGCAGTGTCCTTGTGCAGGAACAGCGGAATGGGTACACCCCAGTTACGCTGCCGAGAAATACACCAGTCTGGCCGTCCGGCGATCATGTTATGCAGCCGCTGCTTGCCCCACGCAGGCACAAAATCGGTTGTCTCGATAGCAGCCAAGGCCCGTTGGCGTAAGCTTTCGCCTTCGTTCGGCTGGGTATCCATACCGACAAACCACTGCGCCGTTGCGCGATAGATGACCGGTGTTTTATGCCGCCAGCAGTGCATGTAGCTGTGGCTGACCTGCTCATGGGCCAGCAGGCAATCGACTTCTTCTAGTTTAGCGACCACATTGGGGTTGGCCTTCCAGATGAACTGTCCGCCAAAGAATTCCAGTGACTCTACATAAACACCATTACCCTGTACCGGACCCAGAATATCGTCGTTGACCATGCCGTAGCGCTTGCAGGTGTGAAAGTCGTCCACGCCATAAGCGGGCGCCGAATGGACGATACCCGTACCGGCTCCGAGCTCGACATAATCAGCTAGATAGACCGGCGATTTGCGGTCATAAAAAGGATGGTTAAAGTTAATCAGCTCCAACGTATCACCGGTAGTGACGGCGATCACTTCACCGCTACGACCGTAACGGGCAAGGCAGCTCTCGACCAGCTCTTCGGCCAGCACAATCAGCCGGTCACCCACATCAACCAGCGCATAATTGAACTCCGGATGTACATTCAGCGCTTGGTTGGCGGGAATCGTCCAGGGCGTTGTGGTCCAGATGACCATCTGCGTGGACTTGCTCAGTGCTTGCAGGCCAAAGGCGGCAGCCAATTTATCCGGCTCGGCGCAGGGGAAACCCACATCGATGGTCGGCGACTGTTTGTCGGCATATTCGACTTCTGCTTCAGCCAGGGCCGAGCCGCAGTCAAAACACCAGTTGACCGGCTTCAAGCCCTTGAATACAAAACCTTTCTCAACCATCTTGCTCAGAGCACGGATCTCTCCCGCCTCATTGGCGAAGTCCATAGTTTTGTAAGGATTGTTCCATTCACCGAGCACACCCAGACGGATAAAATCGGTTTTTTGACCTTCGATCTGCTTGGCAGCATAGGCACGGCTGAGCTCGCGGGTCTTGGCTGGCTCCAGGTGCTTACCGTAGGTCACTTCGATCTTGTGCTCAATCGGCAAACCATGACAATCCCAACCAGGCACATAGGGCGCGTCAAAGCCGGACAGTGTCTTGGAGCGGGTAATCATGTCCTTGATGATCTTGTTCACAGCGTGGCCGATGTGAATGTCACCGTTCGCATAAGGAGGGCCATCGTGCAAAACAAAAGTGGGCCGGCCGCGACTGATTTCGCGAATCTTGCCGTACAGATCGATACCCTCGAGGCGCTTGAGCGTCTCCGGCTCTCGGGTCGGCAGGCCGGCTTTCATCGGAAAGGCTGTTTCCGGCAGGTTCAGCGTCGCTTTGTAGTCAGTCATCTGGTCCAGGCTCACTTGTTTGAGTCAGAGGCCCATTGGGCGCGGGCAGCGGCAATATCTGCCGTGATTGCCGCCTGCAGGGCATCCAGGGAATCGAATCGTTGTTCGTCACGCAGTTTTTCATGAAATATGACGGTGAGGTGACGGCCGTATAGATTGCCGGCAAAGCCCAACAGATGGACCTCGAGATGGGGCTGGCCATCACCTTTCACCGTGGGGCGCATACCAATATTGGCCACACCCTGATGACACCCCTTGTGAGGAGCTTCATCAAGTACAGCGCTAACACGAAAGACACCTTTGAACGGCGCATGCAGACGCTTAAGTTGAACATTGGCGGTGGGCGCACCCAGTGTGCGGCCTAGCTGCTGACCGTACATCACCCTGCCAGTAATACTGAACGGCCGTCCCAGCAAACGCTCGGCCAATTCGAAGTCGCCGTCGGCTAATACCTGGCGCAAGCGCGTGCTACTGATCCGCTCGCCGCTTTCAGCTACGGTATTGGCTGCTTCTACAGTAAAACTATGGCGCTCGCCGCTGCCTTGCAGAAAGGCAAAATCACCACTGCGGTCACAGCCAAAGCGAAAGTCATCACCCACTTCGAGGTGTTTGACGCCCAGACCGTCGATCAGCACTTGCTGCACAAATTCCTCGGCGCTCAACTCTCGCAGCCGGCGATTGAACGCGACGCAGAGCACTCTGTCGACCCCTTCAGCCTGAAGCAGCATCAACTTATCACGCAGACGGGTCAGGCGCGGTGGCGCTGCATTCGGGGCGAAGTACTCACGCGGCTGGGGCTCAAAAATCACCACACAGCCGGGCAGGCCCATCCGCGCGGAATGCGCACTCAGACGCTTCAGAATGGCTTGATGACCGGCATGCACGCCGTCAAAATTACCGATTGTCGCTACACAACCCCGATGCCGGGGCCGCAGGTTATGTAGACCGCGGACCAGTTCCATAATGCTCGTTGTTTGGCTGATTGTTCAAACGCGCGAGTATACAGCCTTAGCAGCCCACGCGTCATGCGCAGGCGCTGAGTTAGTCTGGGTGTTAGATGGCCAACCTCACTAACCCTGCCGCAGGTGCCGCATGCGCATGCCGGTTACAAAGAGGGTCAGCGCAAAAATACCAATACCGGCAGACACCAGCAGCGTCATTTCCAGCACCTTGCGTTGCCAGCCCCAGATAAACCACTGCTCTGTGCCTGGCACCATCCAGACTATTATCAATGCCATCGCGGCGCAGGCCGCGACGAGTCGCAACATAAAGACCGGCCATCCGGGCTGGGCCTGATAAATTCCGGCTTTGCGCAAACCCCACCAGAGCAAGCTGGCGTTGAGCACCGCCGAGATAGAGGTGGCCAACGCCAGACCCACATGAGCGAGCGGCCAAATCAGAATCAGGTTGAACACCATATTGACGACCATGCAGATGATGGCGATCTTCACCGGCGTCTTGATGTCCTGTCGGGCAAAATATCCCGGGGCAAGCACCTTGATCAACATGAAGGTCATCACACCAATGGAGTAAGCCTGGAGCGCCGCTGCAGCCTGCAGGGTGTCGCGCTCAGTCATCGCACCATAGTGAAACAACGTAGCGATCAAGGGCTCGGACAACAGCAGTAATGCCAGCGCCGCGGGGACACCGACAAGCAGCACCATGCGTATGGCCCAGTCGAGCGTCGCTGAGAACGCGCCAGGGTCTTCGCTGGCGTGCTGTCGGGACAACGCTGGCAATATGACTGTGCCAATGGCGATACCAAAGGCACCGAGGGGCAATTCGGATAAACGGTCAGCGTAATAAAGCCAGGAGATACTGCCCGTCTCCAGAAAGGATGCCAGCACCGTATCAAGCAACAGATTGATCTGACTGACCGACACACCAAACAGCGCAGGCAGCATCAAGGTCATGATGCGCTTAACCCCTTCGTGCTTGCGATCAGGTCTTGGCCTGGGCAGTAACTTGATCTGGGCAAGGAAAGGCAACTGAAAAAGAAGCTGGAGTATGCCGGCAATGAATACGCCCCATGCCAGCGCCATGATTGGCTGGTCGAAATAGGGTGTCATCAATACCGTCGCGCCAATCATGCATAGATTGAGCAATACTGGTGTAAATGCAGGCACTGCGAAGCGCCCGTAACTATTGAGAATCGAACCACACAGCGCAGTGAGGGAAATAAACAGTATATAGGGGAAGGTAATGCGTAGCATGTCGGTAGCCAGCGCCAGCTTCTCTGTTTCCCCATGAAAGCCTGGTGCAAAGATCGTGATCAACACCGGTGCGCCCGCTACGCCCAACGCCGTTATAGCTACCAGTGTAATTCCCAGGGTGCCCGTAGCCCGGTCGACCAGTTGTTTGACGTCGGCCAGACTGCGCTTGGCGCGGTACTCGGATAGCACCGGCACGAAAGCCTGGGCAAAAGCGCCCTCGGCAAACAAGCGGCGTAAGAAATTGGGTATTTTGAATGCAATGAAAAAGGCATCTGCTTCCGACTGCGATCCAAAGTAGGCCGCCACCACCACATCCCGCGCCATGCCGAGCACACGCGAAAGCAGCGTCATGATGCTAACGACCATGCCCGAGCGCAGTAGTGTGGGCGCCTTGGGCTCGGGAGCAGCGGGGGGATTTTGGTCAGGCATGCAATCGAGTCACCAGCTAAAAGCGCGATGATAGCCTCCCCACTGGTCCTGTGGCGAGAACTGAACCTGAGCAAAAGCTTGTGGCCAGCCGTTAAAAGCCTCAAGCTGTCGCCCAACGGCAAGTCAGCTGAAACTTCTTGTCTGCAGCCGGTCTACACCCCTTGACATTGGTACAGCCTGGCGGCATAGTACGCGGCCTTATTTGTACCCTTATTCATCACGATTTTCTGAGGAGCACGACGGTGGCAAACTCACCTCAAGCCAAGAAACGCGCCAAGCAGGCCGAGAAGCGCCGCGATCACAACGCAAGCCTGCGCTCCATGGTTCGTACCTATATCAAGAACGTAATCAAGGCTATCCAGGCCAAAGACCTGGAAAAAGCAAAAACCGCCTATACTGCAGCAGTGCCGGTCATCGACCGCATGGCTGATAAGGGCATTATCCCCAAGAATCGGGCCGCTCGACACAAGAGCCGTCTGAACGCACACATCAAGGCATTGGCTACCGCCGCCTGATCTGCGTTCCTTGCGGAAGAAAAAACCGGCTTTTAGCCGGTTTTTTTGTGTCTGGGATTTGGGATTTGTGAACAGCGAGTGAGTACGTTACAACGTCAAAATGGATTCCCGCCTTCGCGGGAATGACGATATCTGGGAGCTCGGCCGCACTATCTGCGCAATCAGACCAATACCAGATTATCGCGATGGACCATCTCAGGCTCGTCGACATAACCGAGAATCCGTGCCACGGCCTCGGTTGACTGACCCAGAATACGACCGGCATCCAGGGCGCTGTAATTGACCAGCCCTCGTGCTACTTCCTTGCCATCAGGACCGACACACACCACCATTTCTCCACGACGAAAGGCGCCTTCTACTGCCACCACACCCACAGGCAGCAAACTCTTGCTGCCAGAAGCCAGCGCTTTGACTGCGCCGTCATCGATCACCAGCTTGCCGCGGGTCTGCAGATGGCCTGCAAGCCACTGCTTGCGCGCAGCCAGCATGCCCTTCTCTGGCAACAACAGCGTGCCCAACTCCTCCCCCGCCTGCAAGCGCTCCACAACACGATCGATCCTACCGCCGACTATGACGGTACCCGCACCCGAACGTGCAGCCAGGCGCGCTGCACGCAGCTTCGTAAGCATCCCGCCGCGACCCAGTGCACCGGCGCTACCGCCGGCCATCGCATCCAGTGAAGGATCATCGGCCATTGCCTCACGGATCAGTTCCGCCTGCGGGTTGCTTCTCGGGTCGGCGGTGAAAAGGCCATCGCGGTCAGTCAGAATAACCAATAAATCCGCCTCAACCAGATTGGTGACCAGCGCACCCAGGGTGTCGTTATCGCCAAAACGGATTTCGTCGGTTACCACAGTGTCGTTTTCGTTCACTACAGGAATAACGCCCAGATCCAGCAAAGCCCTGAGCGTACTGCGCGCATTCAGGTAACGCTTGCGATCGGAGAGATCATCATGGGTTAGCAGTACCTGCGCGGTCGACAGGCCATGGGCCTGAAAGCTCGATTCCCATGCCTGCACCAGCCCCATCTGACCAATAGCCGCGGCCGCCTGCATCTGGTGGATCGTTTTGGGTCGTTCAGTCCAGCCCAGACGACTCATGCCCGCGGCAACAGCCCCAGACGAGACAACAACCAACTCGGCTCCGCTTTTGCGCAGCTCGACCAGCTGTTCAACCCAGACGGCCATCGCCTCCTTGTCCAGACCCCGACCGTCTCCGGTCAGCAGGGCGCTACCGATTTTGACTACCCAGCGGCGGGCATTGGTCACCTTGTCACGCATATTCGATCCAGAAGCAAAGGGTCAGTTGAATCAGCGCATTCTAACCCATTCGCGACGAGGCTTGTACCAGCCTCGGTAGGAGCGGCCGCCTGGCCGCGAAGGGTTTTGCTTGACCTTTCGCGGCGAGGCCGGCGCTCCTACCGTTGTAATCTGGCTGGAGCGCCGGCCTCGGCGCGAATCGATAGCAAACGAAAAAATCAATGCACGTAGATGATCTCTGGACCGTCTTCGTCATCTTCGTCGTCATCCTCATCATCAGCGTCATTCAGCAAACCCTGCTTACGCAGCGCCTTGCGGTCGTCCAACGTCTGAATATGGGCGCGAGCTTCGTCTTCGATCTGCTGATCCAGCTGACGTACTTGAGCAGCGTATTCTTCGTCATCCTGCATCCGCTGGGTACGCTCATCCAGCCAATTCATTACGTCCTTGGCCAACTCGTCAGTACCCTGACGTTCGGAAGCAGACACAACGTATACCGGACCGTCCCACTCCAACCGCTCAACCACGTCATCCAACAACGCTTGCTGCTCGTCTTCCATCAGCTGATCGCACTTATTCAGCACCAGCCAGCGCTCACGCATAGTCAGTGCCGGGCTGAATTTACCCAGCTCATGGATGATCGTCTCGATCGCTTCGGCCGGATCGCTATCATCGGGCGGTACCATGTCGACCATATGCAGCAGCAAGTGCGTGCGCGACAGATGCTTGAGAAAACGCGTTCCAAGACCCGCCCCTTCGGCTGCGCCGGCAATCACTCCGGGGATGTCCGCAATGACGAAGCTGCGCAACTGACCCACATCCACCACACCCAGGTTGGGCACCATGGTGGTGAACGGGTAGTCCGCAACCTTCGGCTTGGCAGCGGATACCGCACGAATAAAGGTGCTCTTGCCCGCATTCGGCAAACCAAGCAGGCCAACGTCAGCCAGCACTTTCAATTCCAGCTTCAGATCACGCTGATCACCCAGGCTACCTTGGGAGGTTTGCCGCGGAGCACGGTTCACACTGGACTTGTACCGGGTATTGCCCAGGCCGTGGAAACCGCCCTGAGACACCAACAAACGCTGGCCCGCCTCGGTCAGATCACCAATGATTTCCTGCGTACCGGCATCAATCACCGTGGTACCGATCGGCACCAGCAGAACCATATCCTCGCCCTTGGCGCCGGAGCAATCCTTGCCGCGCCCATTCTCGCCACGCTGGGCGTTGAAGCGCCGCTTGTAACGATAGTCCACGAGCGTGTTGCAGTTTTCCGCCGCTTCCAGATAGATGGAACCGCCATCACCGCCATCACCACCGTCCGGCCCGCCTTTGGGGATGAACTTCTCACGGCGAAAACTCATGCAACCATTGCCCCCATCGCCGGCTTTGACCGTGATGGACACTTCATCAACAAATTTCATCTTGCTCCCTCCCGCTATGGGATGGATTAAAGGTTACTACAAACAAAAAAGCCCCGTCGTCAGACAGGGCTTTTTCGAACTAGGGGAAGTTTCAGGCTTCTACGACGTTCACGTAGCGGCGACCGAACTTGCCCTTCACTTCGAACTTGATCACGCCGGCCGCTTTGGCGAACAGTGTGTGATCCTTGCCCATGCCAACATTCTTGCCGGGATGGAATTCAGTGCCACGCTGACGAACAATGATGTTGCCGGGGATGATTGCCTGGCCGCCATACATTTTGACGCCAAGGCGTTTGGATTCGGAATCGCGGCCGTTACGTGTGGAACCGCCTGCTTTTTTGTGTGCCATGGGTGTTTATCTCCTCAATGGGCTTAGGCAGAGATGCCGGTAATCTTGATTTCGGTGTACCACTGACGGTGGCCCTGACGCTTCATGTGATGCTTACGACGACGGAACTTAATGATGCGAATCTTATCGCCGCGACCATGGGCGCTGATTTCAGCAGTCACCTTGGCGCCTTCAACAATCGGCGCACCGATGCTGATGTCATCACCGTTACCGATCATCAGTACGCGGTCAAAATCGATACTGGCACCGGTTTCCAGGTCCAGCTTCTCTACTCTCAGGTATTCACCTTCGGTGACCTTGTACTGCTTACCACCGGTTACAATCACTGCGTACATGATGCTTTCTCCGTAATCCTGCTCACCCGGCGCTTAGGTATAATCGTTAGTGGCCGGCATGGCTGCAAGTGAACCCGCCTATCGGGCCCTACCTTGCCATTGTCAAAACAGGGATGCTGTAAATCTGGTTTTCAGGGGCGGAAATTCTACTCAATGCTCGGACCTAGCGCAAGCCTTCCATGCGCAGAGTTTACAGTATTTGCTCAACTGCAACCCAGGCCCAGGCTGCGCCTTTCTTGACACCGAACTGCCCGCCGCCTAGCATGCCGCGCAACCTTTGAGGAATCTGCAGTCAATGTCTACCCTGCCTTTTTATGACGCAGTAGCCGATGATTTCGACGCCGTAAATCAGCTGATCATACGCCAGCTGCATTCGCGCGTTCCTCTGGTGGAAAAAATCGGCAGTTATATTATCAGCGCCGGAGGGAAGCGACTGCGACCCTTGGTAGTCTTGCTGAGTGCTCGCGCCTGCGGCATGACCGATCCACGGCACTACAGCCTGGCTGCGATCATCGAGTTTTTACACACTGCCACTCTGCTGCACGACGATGTTGTCGACACATCAGACCAACGCCGCGGTCGATCTACCGCTAATGCCAAGTGGGGTAATGCGCCCAGCGTACTGGTAGGTGATTTTTTGTATTCACGCGCCTTTGAAATGATGGTCGAACTGGGCGATATGCGCATCATGCAGGTGCTAGCCAATGCCACCAATGTGATTGCTGAAGGCGAAGTATTGCAATTAACCAAGGTACGTGACGCCGCAACCGACGAAGCGACTTATATGGAAGTGATCCGCAGCAAGACTGCCATGCTATTCGAAGCTTCAACTCACAGTGCTGGACTTTTAGCAGGCGCGGATAACGCCCAAATCGAAGCACTGCGCCAGTATGGCAATGCACTGGGTATCGCGTTTCAGTTGGTCGACGATGTATTGGATTACACCGGCGAAGCCGACGCAATGGGCAAGAACGTCGGGGATGACCTGGCCGAGGGCAAACCTACTTTGCCACTTATTTATGCCATGCGCGAAGGAACTGCCGAGCAGGCAACCCTGGTGCGCAAGGCCATTCAAAAAGGCGGCATCGAAGATATCACTGCTATCCAAGAGGCAGTGCGCGATTGCGGAGCACTTGTTTATACCTCAGCGCTTGCGCGCAGCCATATCGACGAAGCACTGAGGCTGCTGCAGGTATTGCCGCCATCGGTATACCGTGACTCGCTGGAGCAGTTAGCCGAATTTGCGATTGATCGCAGCTTCTGAGGTGTAATCTTCGAGCCGGGGCCGCCGCTCCTACCTTAACCGCGGTGCACATATCCGACAGTAGCCCCACCTTATCCGGAAGGAGCGACCGCCGGGTCGCGAAGGGTTTGCTAGAGCACGTTCAACAATTCGATATCAAATATCAGCGTGCTATGCGGCGGGATGCTTCCAGCTGCACGGCCACCGTAGGCCAGCTCAGGCGGTATGAAAAGGCGCCACTTATCGCCTTCACGCATCAGCTGCAGGGCTTCGGTCCAGCCGGCAATCACACCTCCTACCGGGAATTCAGCAGGCTCACCACGCTGGTAGGAGCTGTCGAATACCTCACCACCAATCAAGGTGCCTTCATAATGGGTACGCACAGTTGATCCGGCATCCGGCGTCGCGCCTTCGCCTTGACTAACGACTTCATACTGCAGACCAGAGGCAAGGGTTATTACACCCGGGCGCTCCGCGTTCTGCACAAGGAAATCCATTCCGGCTTGCCCCGCCGCTTTAGCGGCTTCCTCTGCGACGGCTTGCATCTTCGCCTGAAGACCTTGAAAAGCCTGTTGCAAAGCAGCCTCATCGACTTGACTGGCCGTTTGAGTAAAGGCATCACGCAAACCAGAAACCACCAGATCAATGCTTAATTCGGGGATATTACTAGCCAGTAACTGGTCGCCCATCTGACGGCCGATGCCGTAGCTGACGCGCTTTTCGTCTGTATTGAAAGTGTCGCTCATACCGGTACTCCCTGAGAAATAGCGGTAAATCCTGACATAAAGCAGGCAGAAATTCATTAAACGACGCCGGTCCGTTACAATGCCGGGCTTTCTGCCATATCCAAACGAGACACCGCCATGCTGGAAAAATTATTCCAACTGCAAGCCCACGGCACCAGCGTGCGCACTGAAGTCATTGCCGGTCTGACCACCTTCCTGACCATGGCCTACATCATTTTCGTCAATCCAATGATGATGGCGGACGCAGGTATTGATCCGGGCGCCGCCTTCGTCGCAACCTGCCTGGCCGCAGCCATAGGCTCGCTGATCATGGGTTTATGGGCCAATTATCCGATTGCGCTCGCCCCCGGCATGGGCCTGAACGCCTTTTTCAGTTATACGGTTGTCGGCTCAATGGGCTATAGCTGGGAAGTAGCCCTGGGCGCAGTTTTCATCTCAGGCTTCCTGTTTTTCCTGCTAAGCATCTTCAAGATTCGCGAATGGATCATCAATAGCATTCCAATGGCACTGCGCTCGGCCATTGCCGCAGGCATTGGTCTATTTCTGGCTCTGATCGCCTTGAAGAATGCTGGTTTTGTCGTCGATCACCCCGCCACACTCGTCGCCTTGGGTGATCTGACCCAACCCGCCCCCTTGCTCGCAGGCCTAGGCTTTGCTGTCATCGTCGCCCTGGCCTACCGACAGGTCACTGGCGCGGTAATGATTGGCATATTGTTGATTACCGGCATCAGCCTGATCACCGGCCTCAGTCAGGCCAGTGGCATAGTATCTGCACCGCCCAGCCTCGCGCCGACATACTTGCAACTGGATATCCGCGGAGCGATAGAAATCGGCATGCTAAGCGTCATTTTTGCGTTTCTGTTTGTCGATCTTTTTGATACTTCCGGCACCCTTATCGGCGTTGCCCACAGGGCCAACCTGGTCGATGAAGACGGTAAACTACCCCGCCTGGGTCGTGCACTGATGGCTGACAGCACCGCCACCATGGCTGGCGCCGCCCTAGGCACATCTACAACCACCAGTTACATTGAATCAGCAGCAGGCACCGCAGCGGGCGGCCGCACCGGCCTGACAGCCTGCGTCGTCGCTTTGTTGTTCCTGATCAGTTTGTTCTTCTCTCCGCTAGCAGGCGCGGTACCTGGCTTCGCCACCGCACCCGCCTTGCTGTTCGTCGCTGTGCTGATGACAGGCGGCCTGGCTCAGGTTGACTGGGACGATCTGACTGTTGCCGCCCCCGTGCTTATAACCACAATTACCATGCCGCTGACCTTTTCCATCGCCAACGGTATTGCCCTGGGATTTATAAGCTGGACGGCAATCAAGCTGCTTGCCGGACGTTGGCACGACCTGAATCCCAGCCTGTATGTGCTGGCCGCTCTTTTTATTATCAAACTGGCGTTATTTAACTAATGAGTCTGTCATTCGACCCTGCAGAGTATAAGCAACAACTAGAAGCCAAACGCGTGCGTCTGGTCGAGTTACTACAGCCATTCAACGCTCCCGAACCGACGGTGTTCGCCTCACCGCTCGAGCATTTTCGTTTACGGGCCGAGTTTCGTCTCTGGCATCAGGATGGCCAACCGTATTACGCGATGTTCGAAAAGGGTAACAAGCACAAGTCAATCCTGATCGACCAGCTACCGATAGCCAGCCGCCGCATCAACGAGCTGATGGGGCCTCTGCTGGAAGCCTGCCGAGCAGACCCCCTGCTGGGGCGCAAACTGTTTCAGGTCGAGTTTCTAACCACCCTCTCCGGCGAAGCGCTGGTCAGTCTGTGCTACCACCGCCCGATCGACGACACCTGGGACGGCGCCGCACAGAGTCTGGCAGAGCAACTGGGTATTATGGTGATCGGGCGCAGCCGCGGGCGTAAACGGGTGCTGGAGCGCGATCATGTGATCGAGGAATTAAGCGTAAACGGTCGTACCTGGCGCTATCAGCAGGTAGAGGGCGGCTTCACGCAGCCCAATGGGCACGTTAACCAGCATATGCTGGGCTGGGCGCAGGACGCGGCCGGATCCAACGAAGACGACCTGCTGGAGCTCTACTGCGGCAACGGTAACTTTACCTTGCCGCTCTCGACATGCTTTCGCAAGATAATGGCAACTGAGCTGTCGAAAAGCTCGGTCTATTCGGCTATCACCAATATGGAAATGAACAACGTCGAAAACGTTACTTTAGTGCGACTGGCCAGCGAAGAAGTGACCCAGGCACTTACCGGCGTACGCGAATTCCGGCGCCTGCAAGGCATAGACCTACAGAGCTTCGACTTCGGCACTGTCTTTGTCGATCCGCCACGGGCCGGCCTTGATCCGGCGACCCTGGAGCTGGTCAGAGGTTATCAGCGGATCCTATATATCTCTTGCAATCCCGAGACGCTGGCTGCAAACCTGCGGGACCTCTCCAGCACGCACCGGGTGAGCCGGTGCGCGTTGTTTGATCAATTTCCTTATACCCATCATATGGAGAGCGGGGTGTTGTTAGAGCGGCGGCCTTGAGCTACCGGCTTTACCAACAGTCATCGACGGCTTTGCTGCCGCTGACTCCTTTTTCTCCGGCGTGTGACAGCGTCATGTTGCCGCAGGCGTCACTGGACATCATTCCGGTACCAGTCGCGGTCAAAGTAAAGTTATTCCTGCCACCAGAAGCAGCGACCGAATAAGTGGCAGCTCCTGACTCCGGGACCCTCGTCTTGTAAACTTCGGCGATTTCAGTCGTACTTCCGGATTTGGTATAACTGCCTTGTATAGAATAATAACGCTCAAGCGCTTGGGCCGACTCCATTAGCGCCACTGATGCCTCTGCACGGTTACTTTTCCGGACATACTCCTGATACGACGGGTAAGCTATGGCCGCCAAAATACCGATGATGGCTACAACTATCATTAACTCAATCAGGGTAAACCCCTTAATTGCTGTCCCGCGCCAGACCAACTTCATTGCAGCTGCCTCCAGGATTGACGGCCAACAGGGGCAGGATCACCAGCCTCTGCTGTGACCCCCAGAGTACCGCTGGACCCTGAGGTATATTTGTACTCGCGTTCGCCTGCACCAACGATACCCGGCGTCTTGATAATCTCGTTGAACCCCTTGCCGCCTACCGATACTTTTGTACCATCTGCGAGCTGAACAAAATCGCCATCATCAATCAAACCATCACCATTTACATCGAATACTGAATAGGTGAGCCGCGCTCCGCTAATCGCGTCAAGTTCATTGATCCAGCTCGTACCACCAAAATCGCAGGGATCCTGGGAAGGAATAATACTGGTGAAGATAATCCGGCCAAAACGCAGAAGAGGCGTACTGACTACGCGCTCCCCATTAGCTGAGCCGTTTGCAGGATACTTGAGATCCAGATACCAGCCTGCCTTTGTCGGGTAGTTAACCAACGTATCCGAATAAATCCTGGCCTGTCCAAAGCCCGGCACATTGTCCTGATAAACAATGGTCTGGCGCTGCAGCGACGTCGTGGCAACCACAGATCCGTTATCTCGAACACCGTAGAACCTCTGAAGAGGAGGTGTAGGTCCAACCACGTTGTCACCCTCTTTAAAGTAGCTACCCGTACCGAAGTACACCATGTAACCCCCATCCGGATGCCTGCCCACAACCGGCCTGCTGGTAATCGGTTGCCTTTTCGTGCCATCTGCGACAGTGATCAAAGGTTTGGAGACATTTCCCTGCTTGAATGCTACAGCCCATTGTCCGGAATTAGTGGACGTGAGATCAAATTTCCAAAGATTTCCCTGCAGATCACCGGCATAAACGAAATCGGTGATTCGATCGCCTTGGATGTCTACCGGCGCTACCGGTCCCAGACCGTTCGGCCCCAGGCCGTTATTTTGATCAAGGCTGGTGACTCCCGTATCAATCACTCGAATTACCGCGCCCGTGTCCAGTCGCACGATCACCAGCTTGACGTTACCACCGCTGTTGTAGCCATTGCCGAAAACCGCTCCCCAGTTACCATCGGCAAGCCTGATGACAGTTGGCTGACTGATTCCCTCACCAATGCCATGTGTGACGTTGCCTTGCTGCAACTGACCGCTAATCTCCCACAGGACCTTAGAACTGGTCATATCAACAGAATTCGGATTCGTGACATCTAGCGCAAAAACTGATCTGCCGCCTAGGCCCGTGCCGCCAACCGCTATGGTCTTCCAAGCACCATTGAGGAAAGCATCGCCCACCCGGGGCGTAGCATCAACAAGGAAATTATGGGAATACAATGGGTCTGTCAGCTTGGTCAGTTTGGGATAGATGGAACCTGGAACGTAACCAAAGAGCTCAGTTCCGTTCACCGCATTCAAACCATGCAACATGCCATCGTTGGCGCCGAAAAGGAGCAATGGCGGCCGCGAGTCCTTTCCTTCAACGTAGGTTTCATAGCTGCCATCCAGGCCCTCAGGTAACAGGTCGTAGCGGAAGTTGTCTTTGCCCACAAACGTCGGATCGGAATTGATTACGTCACCGAGCACTTTCACTCGATTACGATAGCTTCCTCCATTCCTCAACTCCTGTGACTGCGCCCCGCGGACCCATGCGATTCGCGCAGCTCGCTCAGCGGTATTGGTGCCAAGAGCTGTCAATTGCGCAGCAGAATAATTACTCAATGTGGTGGTAAAGTTGATTCCGGTAGTTCCGTTCCAACTCAACAACGTCCTTGGCGAGTCATGCTTGAGTGTGTCGTCGGTTGACCAGATTTGATCCTTAATATCACCAGCTGCGCCAACCGAGTACGCCAAGACCTCACCCGACCAATCGGTACTGTCGAACTTTGCCTGGAAAATCCGAGTATCAGTATCCAGCCTGGTTGAGTTGGCTGCGACACTAGACGCCGAACCTACTCGCGCCAGAATAGTGTTTAAGATCTTCTTCATTTCGGAGCTGACTTGTGCTGGCGTATTAGCATTCAGCAATGCTCCGCGCCCGTTAATGGTTGCGTGCCACAAATCGTCGACAGCTTTGGGATTGCGGTTAGTAAAACTGGACCACCAGCTGGGAGGGTTCTGATAAGGATCTACCGGGCTCAGGCTGTCGGGGTCAAAAAGGATGCCCTTGGTACCCAGAGTTACTGCATAAGTATTCATGTGCAGATCGCGGTTGCAGTCCAAAGACGGATCACGATTGGTTAGGCTGCACTCTGTCGGAACAGGCACCCTCCCCGGGGGAAAGGCGGTGCCGGTCCGCAGCGGCACAAATGAACTGTCGTAGTATTTCATCGCCAGGTCGGCAATGGTCCCGCTTGCTGTATCAGCGTAAGGCGCGCCTTTGGCAGCATCGTAGTTGGTGTTGTCTGGGAAGTCGGCATTCGAATATCCATCCGTAAACAGGACGGTGGTATTGGACTGACACGCGTACTGGATGATATTCGTGTCATTGCGGAACAGCTTGCCCGCCTCATTTATTGCCCGGCGGTTGGGTGTGCCGCCCAAGCCCTGATTCATCACATAATCATAAACGGAATTGAAGAGTGTTGACTTTTCAGCACCGGAGGCGAGGCTTCGCATGGTGACGCTAGGCGTGCCGTTATTGATTCTGAACCAGCCGACGCGAGCGTTTGCTGCATCCTCGAATGACTCAACAACGCCGCCACGAGTCGCAAGGTGACGCTTTCTGTAATAGGTAAACCAGTTGGCGAAATTCTGCATTGCTGCAGCGTAGGCGTCGGAACTGGAAAAATTAACCGGCTTTATTTCATATCGATACAGGTTGGCAGTAACGGCGCCGGGACTGAAACCCACGGGAGTCAGGTTTGCAACATAACCCGCTATCGCACTAGAACTTCTCGAGTAAAAAGTCGCTGGAAAATAACGCACTCCATGACTCTGATTAGCTTTCACAGAAGTGGTTGGGGAGACGGTTATTGGAGTAATGACATCCACCCAATTAGTACCATTATTCACTCGTGCTCCTGTCTCGATAACCATTCCACTGAAAAAACGAAATCTCCAGTTTTCAAGATTGGATTCCACGTTAGCAGTCAGGTTGAACGCCGCAGCTGATGACTGGGGATCTGGTGAGGCCGCCACAGGGTTAGAATTGGTATAAGTCTTGGTATTGGTGGAAGGCCATGGTGAGTAGACAACCGATGGATCGAAATAGGCATTGTTGAATTCGGACGAACGGGCCCATGCCAATCGAGTAATAGGCGGAATCGCAAAGTGATCGTTAGTCGAGTCGTCATATCGGCGCCGGCCATCGTAGCTGCCGTTTTGCCCATTGGGGAAAAGGTAGACAAACTTCTTCCACGTGCTGTTAGCGGCTCCGTCGACGTTGAAATTCAACGTCGACGTGCTAGCCGCAACATCTGAAGTTACATCCGCATTGGCGCCCGAACCAGTAAATGACTCGTTAGTATCATTCCACCAGGCTGCGCCATCGTTTCCGGGCAACAGGAGCTCACCATCCATACTCCCGGAGTCATCCAGCGCCAGTAGAATATTCGGCGACACTTGCGTAGTCAGAAACAATGGCACATCCGAGATAGCCACATCGGCGTGACTAAGCGAAGAGAAACCCATCATCAGACCAAGAACCGCACCGAGGATCGTCTTGCTGCTTGTAAACCTATTGAGACAGGTCATCACTTGCTCCAGTCAGTCCCGACGGTAAGTAGTTTCTATAGCTGCCAGTGATATATCACTCACGCCAAAGCCACGCGCTACAATTTTGTAAACATCAACGATGGGCGGTACTTCATCTGACGCCAGATCAGCGCCAATATCGTAGACGGATATATATTTTTGTATGTAGTACTGGGGCTGGCGAGCCACTTCGTCGACGCCCGTCACACCGACCCAGGTATTGGACTGGGCGCTTGCCCAATCCGGGACAGTGCAGGCTGTGGCGGTACTCTCCGTATTGGCACATACCAGATAAAGCCCGTTGCTGCCCTGGAACTCGGGAAGACTTGCCTGCTGCAAGACTGCCTCGGCGGCTCTCAAAGCTGTTTCGGCAGACTGGAACGCGACATTAATGTCACGGGCATTACCTGCCATACGCTCTTGCAGGGTGGCTCCCTGAATCGCGCTCAAGCCGATGACCGTCAACAGCAACAGAAACACGAGACTAATCAGGAGTACAGCTCCACGCTCGCTCCCGATAGCTTGGTTTTTCATAGTGTTCCTCTTCATTTCATGGAGCCCTGTTACGCACGGCGACAACGCTTTCGAACACATTCCTAATCACGCCGTCACTGGTAATCGTCTCACCGTTGAACTTCAGTGCTTGCGAGAAATCACCTGATGAACCAATGACGCTATCGGGCCCTGCCAACAGCATGCTGAACTGTACACTGACTACCCGAGACCAATCCGTCACGGCATCCGCTGTTCGGTATTCGTTGACGTTCCGATTTCCTGAAGTATCTACGCCGTACTGCAACTGCAAATCTTCGACACCATCAACCAGCTCTACATCAACCACGGATGCCGGGCCGCCCTGAATCTGCATCCACAATGCATCAACAGCAGCATTATTCGCGCTTGGTTTGACGTAATAGGTGATGCTCTTGAATGCCATCACCTCGGCATCCGAGCCGTAGAGCTTGCTCAGATTGTTGTTGCTGTTGGATCCTTGTGAGTGGGTTATGGTTACTTTTTTGCCATTATCCTGCTTGGGCTTGTTCACCACGTTGAATATATCAGCAGCGACACAATCAGAAATCATCAGGGTATCGTCCTGGGCAAAGCCAAACCGATTATCAACTATTTGGATGTTTGCATTGATCGGTGCAAGGTTTCCTGTGAGCCGAATGCTTTCACCAGATGCTCTGCGCGTGGAGATAACGTCAGTACCTGCCTTGGCGCCATATGCGTTACCTGCAGTGACATTGTTCAAGCCGACCAGGAAAGTATCCGCATTAAAGTTCATGAAATCCGCAGGTGGCTCTGCGATAACGTTAACAGCTACGCGATCAAGATTGCCGCAGCCCATGTATCCTGCCATGCGCAGGTCTCTGGACAGATAATCTACGGCAAATCTGCCATTTTCCTGGATTCTGGCCATGGACTCCTGCATGCGGTAGACATTTTTGCTGCTTAGAAAGACCTGTATGATCGCAGCGCTGATGATCAGCCCTAAAGCCAATGCAATCATCAGTTCTACGAGACTCAAACCGCGCTGTTGATAGGCATACATGTTTGTCTGGTCTCCCCTCATAACCGTGTCTCGAAAACAAACTTCTGGGCATCTGCCGCGCCAAGTCTTCCTTCGCTCCAGGTAACCGTGATCAAGACGTTATCCCCTGCAGCAGCGACCGAACCCTTTCCCTCCGGGAGATACTGGCTTAATGCTGTCCGCCATTGCTGCAGATCGATCGATGAAATAGAGGTACCCGACGGCTCGTCTGTAATGGCAATGCTGTAACCGCCAGCCTTTGCGACCGCTCTGTTCGCTCGCATGCGATCTGCAATATCGTAGGACAAGACAGTGGCTTGGGAGCGAATCGTGGCTGTCTGGTTGAACTTCATTGAATTCAATTGCAAGCCGGCCATACCTAAGACGCCAACTGACAGAACCAGAACGGCTACAAGCACCTCGAGCAGGCTGAAGCCGGCTTGGTTCGCATTCTTTTTAGGCAAAGAGTTCATGAGCAGGTTCTCTTGGTTACCGACACCCGCCCAATTGCGTTTATGCTGATATCACGCTCATATCTGCAATAATTAGCACCCACCCGATATTGCATATCGACCTTGCTACCCATAGCGACTCCTTGCAACTGGCCACGCGAATTGAACTGTACGCCCGTACCGGGACCGCTCAAAGTTGCGCCATCTAGCGCAGGAAAACGTCGAAGCACTTCGCTACCAACCTCGACCTGCCAACCTCCATTCCAGCTCGTACCAGAGAGCGGTTCGACAACAACTGTAGCTCCGCGCTTTACTGCTTCGGATCTCGCTAGGCTCAGGGCGGTAACTAGAGCTTCTCTTTGGGAGTCCGCACGATTAGATCGTATCAATTCGGCGAAACTGGGCACGGCGATCGCTAGCGCTATTGCTAGCACTGCAACAGTCACCATCAATTCAATAAGAGTGAAACCCTTCACACTTTTCATCAAAACCCCCTCCATTACGTGATGACACTATAGAAAGCCGGGCGCAAGCGGTCGCGTTCATTACGATAATCGGTAATATCGGCATGACGACAGGTTATCGCTACTCGATAGCTACCGGGGCATACAAGGCAGTAGCCCCTTCACGCTCATCATGGAGGATTTCACATGCGCTCCCGCGGCTTCACTCTGCTCGAACTGTTGATTGCACTGGCAGTATTAGCACTGATCATGAGTATTGCTATCCCAGGTTTCGGCAGCATGATTGATCAGCAACGCATGAGTACCGGGCTCAACAATCTTGGCTTAAGCCTGAGCATGACCCGCCAGGAAGCAGTCCGCATGAATCGGACTACCACTCTCGCTCCGATTAGCGGCGACTGGAATCAGGGTTGGATCATCTTCGTTGATAAAAACAATGATGGGGCCGTCGATGCCGGAGAGCCCGTACTCCGTGAAGCGCTACCGGATGCACGCGTGCGCATGCATGCGAACAAGCCGGTCGCACATTACGTCCGCTTTAACGCTCACGGCCAGACGGTGCTGCTCAATGGCGGCTTTCAGGCTGGTACCTTTCGTTTTTGCCCTTCAAAAACGGGTGCTGAGGGCAGAAAACTGGTTATAAATCAGGTGGGCCGTTGGCGAGTCGAGCGCACGGTAATCGACCGAAAGTATTGCCCGTAAAATCCCGCTGCTTCAGGTCCGGTATTCGGCATTTATGCGCACATACTCGTGGGACAGATCTGTGGTCCAAAGGGTTTCCATATGCTGCCCGCGCCCCAGCTCGATGCGAATGATGATTTCTGCCTGAGCCATGATCGCGGCGCCCTGCGCTTCAGTGTAATCAGCAGCTCGAGCTCCGTTGTGAGTAATACAAACATGATCGAGGTAAACATCGATCTGCTCGACATCCAGATTCGGTACGCCTGCGCGCCCCACTGCAGCCAGTATACGACCCCAATTGGGGTCAGACGCGAACAGTGCGGTCTTGATGAGGGGCGAGTGGGCGATCGCGTAGCCGACGTCTAGGCACTCATCGCGATTATTACCGCCATTGACCTGAACCGTGACGAATTTGGTGGCGCCCTCGCCGTCGCGGACAATTGCCTGGGCAAGTTCGAGCATGATCGACTTGATGCTATCAGCAAGAATTTTGTAGTCGGCGCCTTTCGCTTCGGCAATGACCGGCATCTGCGCCTTACCGGTGGCTATCAACATGCAACAGTCATTGGTGGAGGTGTCACCGTCGATCGTGATGCGGTTGAAAGACAGGTCAGCAGCTTCGCGCAGCAATGCTTGCAAGACGGGCTGAGCGACTTTCGCATCGGTAGCAATGTAACCGAGCATGGTAGCCATGTCAGGTTTGATCATACCTGCGCCCTTGGAGATACCTGTGACCGTCACACTTTGGCCGGCCAAGGTGATCTGACGACTGGCACCCTTCGGCAAGGTGTCTGTGGTCATGATGCCTTCAGCGGCCTGTGCCCAATGATTCTCGTCGAGATTGCCCAGTGCGCCGGGCAAAGCGCTGATCACTTTATCCGCGGGGAGTAGCTCACCGATGACGCCCGTGCTGAATGGCAGAACCTGCTGGCTGGTTGCTGCGGTCAACTCCGCGAGGGCGGCACAGGTTTTAAGAGCCGCTTCCATACCCGGATTACCGGTACCCGCGTTGGCGTTGCCCGTGTTGACCAGCAGATAACGAGGGGACTGATTCAGATGCTGGCGGCACAGGGTGACCGGAGCAGCGCAGAAAGCATTGAGGGTGAATACACCGGCGATTGACGAGCCTTCAACTACCTCCATCACCACGACGTCCTTTCGGCCTGCTCGCTTGATACCAGCCGAGGCAATTCCCAGACGAAAACCTGGAACGGGGTGCAAGACAGGAAGGGGGCCGAGTCCGACGGGCATGATTCAAATCTCCGATTGAAGTGAGGGAGATATTGTAGCAGCAGATGCGTGACGGGAGTGGGCGAGTCGAGTTTCAACCCGACCCTGGGAGTTAGCCGACAGTAGGTTGGCCGAGCTGGAACTCGGCCTTCCATTAGCTCAGGCTATTTTGCCGTGGCACTGTTTATATTTCTTGCCTGACCCACAGGGGCAAGCGTCGTTGCGTCCAACCTTGGGGCCTTCGCGGGTAATAGGCGCAGCCGCAGCAGTGTGCTCGCTTTTGCCTTCATTACCTTCGTCGGACGGCGACTCTACCGATTCATGCTTGAACTGCATGCGTTTGGCCATCTCTTCTGCCTGACGACGCTGGCGGGCCTCTTCTTCGGCGGCGTCTTCGCGACGCACCTTCACATGGCTGAGAATACGAATAGTGTCGTGCTTGACCGACTCGAGCATTTCCTCAAACAAATTGAAGGCTTCGCGCTTGTATTCCTGTTTCGGGTTTTTCTGTGCATAGCCGCGCAGATGGATGCCCTGGCGCAAGTGATCCATGGTTGCCAGATGCTCTTTCCAGAGATCATCCAGCACACGCAATAACATCTGCTTCTCAAAGGAACGCAGTGCATCAGCGCCCGTCAGCTCTTCCTTCTCGGCATAAGCTTTGACCAACTCGTCCAGGATTCGCTGACGCAGCCCTTCTTCATGCAAGGTGTCGTCTTCATCCAGCCATTGCTGCAACGGTACATTAAGAGCCAGCTCAGCGTTTAGATGCTGCTCGAGCCCGGGGACATCCCATTGCTCCGGCACACTTTGTGGCGGAATGTACTGGCTGATGGCATCTGCCACCACATCTTCACGAATCGCTGTAACGGTATCGGATACACCCTCGGCGGCGAGGATGGCATTACGTTGTCCGTAAATAACCTTTCGTTGCTCGTTGGCAACGTCGTCATATTCAAGCAATTGCTTACGAATATCGAAGTTGCGCCCTTCAACTTTGCGCTGCGCTTTCTCGATTGCATTGGTGACCATGCGGTGTTCAATCGCTTCACCTTTCTCCATGCCCAGTGCCTTCATGAAGTTCTTTACCCTATCGGAGGCAAAGATGCGCATGAGACTGTCTTCCAACGAGAGATAGAAGCGGCTGGAACCCGGGTCGCCCTGACGACCCGCACGCCCGCGCAGCTGGTTGTCGATACGCCGCGACTCGTGGCGCTCACAGGCGATGATGTGCAAGCCGCCTGACTCCAGAACCTGCTGATGACGCTGTTGCCATTCAGCCTTGACCTGAGCGACTTGCTCATCGGTCGGATTGTCGAGACTGGCCACTTCGGCTTCCCAGCTACCACCCAGGATGATGTCAGTTCCACGGCCAGCCATGTTGGTGGCAATGGTCACTGCACCCGGACGGCCTGCCTGCGCGATGATTTCAGCTTCTTTTTCATGATGCTTGGCGTTCAGGACTTTGTGCGGAATCTTTTCTAAATCGAGCAGATGAGAGACAGCCTCAGACGACTCAATTGAGGCAGTACCCACCAGAATTGGCCTGCCCTCACCCATGCTGTGCTTGATGTCCGCTGTGATGGCAGCGAACTTCTCACCAATGGTCAAGTAGACCAGGTCATTATAGTCCTTCCGTGCCATGGGCTTATTGGTGGGGATGACCACAACATCAAGACCGTAAATCTGCCGGAACTCGAAGGCTTCCGTATCGGCGGTACCGGTCATGCCAGACAGCTTGTTGTAGAGACGGAAGTAATTCTGGAAAGTCGTGGAAGCTAGCGTTTGGCTCTCAGCCTGGATCTTCAGGCCTTCCTTTGCTTCGATGGCCTGGTGCAGGCCTTCCGATAGACGACGACCTGGCATAGTACGGCCAGTGTGCTCATCTACCAGCAACACCTGATCGTTTTGCACAATGTATTCGACGTTGCGGTGGAACAAGGTATGCGCGCGCAGTCCCGAATGAACATGCTGGAGCAAGTTGAGATTCTGTGCGGCATAGAGACTGTCTCCGTCCGTCAGCAGACCTTCCTCGACCAACAACTTCTCGACGAACTGGTGACCGGATTCGTTAAGCTCAACCTGCCGGGTCTTCTCGTCGATGTAATAGTGACCTTCAACTTCCTCCTGACCCTCTTCGGCAAGATAGCCACGGTCAAGTGTAGGAATCAGTTTGTTGATCGCGGCGTACATGCGCGAACTGTCTTCGGCAGGACCAGAAATGATCAGCGGCGTGCGCGCCTCATCGATCAGAATCGAATCGACTTCGTCAACGATGGCGAAGTTGAGCTCGCGCTGAAACTTGTCCTCAAGCCGGAAAGCCATGTTGTCGCGCAGGTAATCGAAGCCGAATTCGTTGTTGGTGCCATAGGTAACATCGCAACGATAGGCGGCTTTTTTGTCTTCAGGATCCTGAAAAGGGACGACTACGCCGACCGTCAGCCCAAGAAATTCATACAAGGGCCGCATCCAGTTGGCATCCCGGCGAGCCAAGTAATCGTTCACCGTGACCGCGTGCACACCCTTTCCGGAAAGCGTATTGAGATATGCCGGCAAGGTCGCAACCAGCGTTTTGCCCTCGCCCGTTTTCATTTCCGCGATATGCCCTTCATGCAGCGTCATGCCACCGATCATCTGGGCATCGAAGTGACGCATGCCCATCACGCGCTTGCTCGCCTCACGCACCAATGCGAAGGCTTCAGGCAGTATTGCGTCAAGACTTTCGCCCTTCTCCACCCTTTCCTTGTACTCGGCGGTCTTGGCCTTTAACTGATCATCGCTCAGAGCGTTCAGCTTTTCTTCTTGGGCATTGATCGCGTTAACGATTCGGCCCATACGCTTCAACTCACGCTCGTTTTTGCTTCCAAACAGCTTCTTCAATAAAGGCGCAAACATAGTCGACGTTGATATCCGTTTGAGGGTGGGCGGCGCAGCCGGTACGTACTAGGCCAAACCGTAAACGAGCATTCTACTCTGAATAGCGTTGCACAATAAACCTGCTGGAGCCAAGGTTCGAGACCGCGCTGCCAACGCTGCGGGCATTATGCCAGCAGACAGAAGCAAGACGTGGGCTAACAATCAATCAGAGGACAAATACATCAGAACGTCTGCGATTTGAGCAGACGCGAGCATTCAATTGAGCGCGATATAACGCGCAGGATTGACGGCCATGCCTTTGCGGTAAACCTCGAGGTGTAGATGAGGTCCGGTAGAGCGGCCAGTGGTACCCACAGTGGCAATCTGTTCGCCTTTGCCGACAAGATCGCCTTTTTTCACTTTTAGCTCATGGGCATGGGCATACCGGGTTTTGTATCCGTCGCCATGGGAAATTTCGATCATATTCCCATAAGCGCCATTGCGGCCAGAAAAAGTCACCACGCCGGCACCTACGGCAAAGATCGGCGTGCCACGTGGCGCCGAAAAATCGGTACCTGTGTGCATGGCGATGCGGCCCGTAATAGGGTCGGTGCGCCGTCCGAAAGCGGATGACACATAGCCTTCATTGACAGGCATAAAGTCAAGCAGGGCATTGTTGTCGGCAGAGCGACTCATGATCAGCTGTTCCAACAGTTTCATCTGCTGGGTACGATCGTCTATCCGATCAGCGAGCCGATCAAGTACCAGCTGCACGTCAGACTCCTGGCTCGCGTTATTATTACGCAATTCAGGGCCGCCCATGCCGGGGTCGGAGCTGAAGTCAAACTCGCCGTCGGAAAGATCAGCCAGCTCGGTCAATCGCACTCCCAGGGCGTCCAGCCGCAGCAAGCGCGTTTGCAAACGAGCTAACTGTTGGGTCATATGTGTCAACTGCGTCTGGGACTCGCTGCTAGCAGCCTCATTGACTTCAAGCTCAGCCAGAGTCCGCTCCCATATGGCGTCAGTATTGGTCCTCTCAGAATCCGACTGTGACTCAGATCCAAGCATCGACCAGGTCAAAACTAATGCGCTGACCGGCAGAGCTATCAACGCCACCAGTGCTGCCAGCATTACCGGCAGACTGAGAGTAACCGCGCGGGCAGCGCCTTGGCGGTCGGTGAGAATGATGATGTTCAATTAAAAATCCCCAAAGTACGTATTCTGCGGTTCTGATAGGATAACCGCTGCTCAATCACTTCAATCGGCAGCCGCAATGTCCTTCCATCCCCTTGATGCCCGTCGACCCGGCGATTTAATCCGAACTAATGCCACCCTTAAGAGTCTATTCATTAAGGCTGGAGCAGTGGAACGACTGCAAATCCTGCTCGATACCTTGCTGGAGCCTGCGGCGAGAGATCACTGTCGTGTGGCCTCTATGCACGAGGGTGTACTGCGGCTCATAGTGTCCGACAGTCACTGGGCAACCAGAATGCGATACCAGCAAAAACGCCTTGTTCGTCAGTTACAGGCTTTCAATGAATTCGCGACTTTAACCAAAATTCATTGCAAGGTACAGCCCGTGTTGGTCAAAAAACCACCACCCGCTCACAACATGCGCAAATCTGCAGTCGCTGCAGAGACATTACACGACACTGCTACGCAAGTGACAAACCCCGCGCTAAAGGCCGCGCTTGAGCGTTTGGCACAGCACCATACGGAAAAATAAGTCTGTTTTTAGGCAAAAAAATGGCCACCGAAGTGGCCACCAAATACGAAACGAAACTAGAAATCAGACAGCAGCAGCTGGTCTCATAAAGGAGATGGGAGCAGTACCTGCATCTTCAAATGTTACTATTTCCCAAGCATCCTTGTTGGCAAGCAAGGCGCGGAGAAGCTGGTTATTCAGACCATGGCCCGACTTGTGACCACGGAACTCACCGACCAGGCTTTTACCCAGCAAGTATAGATCGCCGATGGCATCCAGTATTTTGTGTTTGACGAACTCGTCCTCATAGCGCAGGCCGTCTTCATTCAACACACGGTACTCGTCGACTACAATAGCGTTATCGACGCTGCCTCCCAACGCCAGATTCTGCGATCGCAGGTGCTCGATATCGCGCATGAATCCAAAGGTCCGCGCCCGGCTAACCTCTTTGACGAACGACGTGCTGGAAAAATCCACACAGGCGAACTGACTGCGTCCGCGGAATACCGGATGATCAAAGTCGATCCCGAAGGACACCTTGAAACCCTCAAAGGGCAGGAAACTGGCACTTTTGCCATCTTCCTCAACGGTAATTTCCCGCTTGATACGAATAAACTGTTTGGCAGCGTCCTGCTCCTCGATTCCAGCGGACTGGATCAGGAATACAAAAGGACCCGCACTGCCGTCCATGATTGGGACTTCGGAGGCGCTGAGCTCGACATAGGCATTGTCGATACCCAGACCAGCCATAGCGGACAACAGATGCTCAACGGTGTCGACCTTGGCCCCATTTCTAACCAGTGTTGTCGACATGGTCGTCTCGCCCACGAACTCGGCCCGGGCCGGAATCTCGACCACAGGGTCGAGATCGGTCCGGACGAACACGATACCGGTACCAATAGCCGCCGGTTTCAGCGTGAGATAAACTTTCTCACCCGAATGCAGACCAACACCAGTGGCCCGGATGATGTTCTTCAGTGTGCGCTGTCTGATCATGCTTAAGTGTTTCCGCTGTAGTTGCACAAAAGTTGCGAACTATTTTCAAAAAGAGTGGTTAGCATCATAGCAAAGCCCACCTTTATTGAACACCAATCAGCCCTATCCTTGTCATTGATCCGATCTATCGACTCGGGTCAATCCGCCTGCCGACGCAGAAAAGCTGGAATATCCAGATAATCTAGATCTTCTACCGGCCGATCCAGCCGCGCTGCTGCCGCACTGCTGCCCTGCCCTGTATTGCGCATAACCGTCGGACGATCCAGGTCGCGATAGTTGGGCGCAGTATTGTCTGCTGCGTGACCTGTTGTATAACGGCTTACGGGAGCCTGCGCGCTGGTGTTATCAACCACCTTGACCGGCTTTTCAATCTTTGCACCCAGACCGGTAGCAACGACGGTCACTCGCAGTTCATCGCGCAGCTCGGGGTCGATGACAGTACCGACGACGACCGTGGCCGTCTCAGAAGCAAACTCTTCGACTATGTTGCCGACCTCAGAGAACTCGCCCAGAGACAGGTCAGGACCCGCAGTGATGTTAACCAGAATGCCCCGTGCACCCATCAGATTCACGTCCTCCAACAACGGACTGCGAATAGCCGCCTCGGCTGCCTCACGGGCCCGATTCGGGCCGCTGGCGTGGCCTGTGCCCATCATAGCCATACCCATTTCACTCATGACGGTTTTTACGTCAGCAAAGTCGACGTTGATCATGCCTGGACGCATGATGAGGTCAGCAATACCCTGAACTGCGCCCAACAACACATCGTTAGCTTTGCTGAAAGCGGCCAATAGACTCGCGTCTTTGCCCAGTACAGTCAGCAGTTTTTCATTGGGGATAGTGATCAAAGAGTCAACGTGTTCGCTCAGCTCCCGAATACCCTCTTCAGCAATCTGCATACGCTTGCGGCCTTCAAACGGAAACGGTTTGGTGACCACTGCAACAGTGAGGATACCCATTTCGCGCGCTACTTCGGCAACAATAGGCGCCGCTCCAGTACCGGTACCGCCACCCATACCCGCGGTGATAAAGACCATGTCCGCGCCGCGTAGCACTTCTGCAATACGCTCGCGGTCTTCCATAGCGGCTTCACGACCAATCAACGGATTAGCACCGGCACCCAGGCCTTTGGTGACGTTGGGACCCAGCTGCAAGATTGTCCGTGCGCTAACATTTTTCAGTGCTTGGGCATCGGTATTGGCGCAGATAAATTCAACACCTTCGACATTGTTGACGACCATGTGCTGCAGCGCATTACCGCCGCCACCGCCGACACCAACAACCTTTATTATTGCGTTTTGCGGAACGTTATCAATTAATTCAAACATGGTCCCATCTCCTCGAGTACTAACTCGTTTCGTTTCGTTTCGTTATTGCAATGCTCGCTTGCGCGAGGCCTTGACCGCTTTTATGCGGCTCTTAAAAATTACCCTTAAACCACCGCTTTATACGGATCAGCGGAGATTCCTTGCTCGTTTCTAAGTTGCTAGCGGCAGCCGCATGATGCCGATTGCCGTAATGCAGCAAACCTACACTGGTGGCGTATATGGGGTTGCGCACCACATCCGCCAACCCCTTGAATTCCTGCGGCGTGCCAAGCCGTACCGGCATATGGAAGATCTCTTCGGCCAGCTCCACGGCGCCTTCCATCTTCGATGTGCCGCCGGTCAGTACAATGCCCGCCGGAATCATGTCTTCAAAACCGGAGCGACGCAGCTCAGCCTGAATTAGCGTAAACAGTTCGTCGTAACGCGGCTCGACTACCTCGGCCAGTGCCTGGCGGGACAGGTCGCGTGGGGGACGTTCACCTACGCTCGGGACCTTGATGGTTTCTTCCGGGCCAGCCAGCTTAGCCAGGGCGCAGGCGTAACGAATCTTGATTTCCTCGGCGTACTGCGTTGGTGTACGCAGGGCCATAGCAATATCGTTGGTCACCTGATCGCCAGCGATGGGGATCACGGCGGTATGCCGAATCGCGCCTTCGGTGAAGATGGCAATATCAGTGGTTCCTCCACCGATATCGACCATGCACACACCCAGTTCTTTTTCATCCTCCGTCAGCACTGCGTAGCTGGAGGCCAACTGCTCGAGAATCACGTCCTCAACCTCAAGACCACAGCGACGGATGCATTTTTCGATGTTCTGTACCGCATTTAAAGCGCAGGTAACCAGATGCACTTTGGCTTCGAGGCGCACACCGGACATCCCCAGTGGTTCGCGTACGCCTTCCTGGTTATCGATCACATACTCCTGAGGCAGTATATGCAGTACTTTCTGGTCAGCAGGTATAGCCACCGCCTGACCGGCATCGAGCACGCGATCAATGTCTGCCTGGACCACTTCCCGATCTCGGATGGCGACGATGCCATGGGAGTTGAGACTGCGAATATGATTACCGGCAATTCCAGCGAAAACCGAGTGGATCTCGCAGCCGGCCATCAACTCTGCCTCTTCAATGGCACGCTGGATCGATTGCACAGTGGATTCGATATTGACCACCACGCCCTTCTTCAGGCCGCGCGAGGGGTGCGAGCCAATACCCACGATCTCCAATATGCCGTCAAGGCCGATCTCGCCGACCAGTGCGACTACCTTGGAGGTCCCGATATCGAGCCCGACAATCATTCTGCTACCCTGCTTGCTAGCCATAATATCTCGTTATTCTCCTGTGGATTGCTGTGCAACCGGCTCGCGCCAGGCTACTGCCATCGCGTTGTCATAGCGTAAATCGACGCGCGCTATCTGCTGTCGATACGCGGCCAGCATGTGCTGGTCGATGGTCAAAAAACGTTGCATCTTGTCTACCAGATCATCACGACCCAGCAGTACTTGAATTCCGTCCTGGGTAGTCAAAAACCAGCTCCCGCGCTCGCGTAGCTCCAGCTTTGCTACACCCTGTCCGAACGGCCGCAACAGCCGATTGAACTGCTGGTAGTACTGCATAACCCGCTGCTTTGCCCGCTGCGGACCATTCAGTTGCGGCAGATCGGCAAAGCGGCTTATATCGTCCGGCGTAAAAGCCTTGCCCGCGTTATTCAACAGCGCCGCATCACCCCAGCGCGCAACCGGTAACTGTTCATCCAGATGAATGATCAGCTGGCTGGGCCACACGCGTGTGACCGCGGCGCTGGCAACCCAGGGCATTCCAGTCAGATCGTTGCGCATCGCATTCAGATCGATACCCAGAAAGCTCTCATGCAGGTATGGCTGAATCACCGCCTGCACGGCGTCCGGATCGATGTACTGCAACTCGCCTTGAACACTGATCAATTCGATCGGCTGGTCGGCCAACGGCAGAATCCGGCTGCCCAGCTCGTATAAGCCGACGCCCAGACCGAGCAGCAGTAGCGGCCAGAGCACCTGCTTGATCCGCGTCAATGCGCCATTGAGCGAAGGGCGATCCAGAGACAGGCGCGGCCAGCTTCGAGCGGCAACCGGAGCCACGCGCACGGCACCCTGCCCCGGCGCTACGCGCCGGGTGCGGGTCTTGCCTGCCCGAGGGTCTCTGACCATCTGCCGCAACATGCTAGTTCCTCAGTAACGGGCACTGGCGAGAATCGCCAGTACCAGTTCAGTGAATGACATACCCGCTGCCGCTGCAGCCATAGGTACCAAGCTGTGATCAGTCATACCGGGCACAGTATTGACCTCCAGCAAATAGAACTTTCCAGCCTGGTCCTGCATCACATCGACCCGACCCCAACCACGGCAACCAACTGCATTGAAGGCTTCCAGGCACAGCTCGCCAAGCTCCGCTTCACGTTCCGGCGCCAACTCACAGGGGCAGATGTATTGGGTATCATTGGTCAGGTACTTGGCTTCATAGTCGTAAAACGTGTGTGGCGTACGCAGGCGAATCGCCGGCATAGCGCGACCATCGAGAATAGCGACCGTAAACTCTGCACCGGTAATCCACTTTTCAACCAAGGCTACATCGTCGTATTGACGTGCGGCCTGCCATGCCTGCTCCAACTCCTGCACGCTCTGAACCTTGGCCATACCGATGCTCGAACCTTCGTGAATCGGTTTGACTATTAAGGGAGTGCCAAGACTGGCAACAATCCGCTCGCAGTCAGCTTGATCACGCAATACCGCATAGGCCGGCGTGGCCAAACCGAGGCTTTGCCAGATGAGCTTGGTGCGCAGCTTGTCCATGCCCAGCGCTGAGGACATGACGCCACTGCCGGTGTAGGGCAGCTGAAGGCTTTCGAGCAACCCTTGTAAACTACCGTCTTCACCACCGCGACCGTGCAAGGCAATGAATACGCGATCTGGACGCTCTGCAATCAAACGCGTCGCAAGATCTGCACCGGCATCAATACCATAGGCATCAACACCTGCGTTCTGCAGCGCATCAAGCACCGCCTTGCCAGACTTCAATGACACCGATCGTTCGGCCGAACGGCCGCCATACAATACGGCTACCCGTCCGAAATCAGCTGGATTGTTCACGCGCCGCCCTCCGCATCTTTCTCTGCCTTTCTTACCAGCCCCTCAGCCAATTGCGCCGCAAGCCCGCCGATATCACCCGCGCCCTGGGTCAGAAGAATATCTCCCGGCTGAAGTACGGCTTCGAGCAAGGGCATAACATCGGCGTCGCGCTCAACGTAAATAGGGTCAAGCTGCCCCCGCTGTCTGATACTGCGACAGAGGTTGCGGCTGTCAGCCCCGGGAATAGGCTCTTCACCGGCGGGGTAAACCTCCATCAACAAGAGCGCGTTGTTTTCGCCCAGAACTTGAACAAAGTCTTCGTAAAGGTCGCGGGTTCGAGTAAACCGATGGGGCTGATAAATCATCACCAGACGGCGCTCGGGCCAACCTGCGCGCACGGCCTTGATCACGGCAGCCACTTCACGCGGATGGTGACCATAGTCATCAACCAGCATGATTTCGCCATCGCCGAGCGGGTATTCGCCATACACTTGAAAGCGCCGACCGACGCCCTCGAAATAACTTAATCCAGTGATAATCGCCGCATCATCAATACCTTCATCTGTCGCTACCGCGATAGTCGCCAAGGCATTCAGTACGTTGTGTACGCCGGGCATATTGACCGAGACCTCAAGGTTGGCATGACCCTGCCGCACAACCGTAAAGTGGGTTTGCATACCGTGCTGATGAATATCTATTGCGTGCACATCAGCACCTTCAGTCAGACCGTAAGTAACCACCTGACGGTTAATCTGCGGCATTATTTCTCGCACCACCGGGTCATCCACACAGACAACAGCCAGGCCGTAAAATGGCAGGTTGTGCAAAAACTCGACGAAGGTCCGCTTGAGCTTGTTGAAGTCGCCGCCATAGGTGTCCATATGGTCAGTATCTATGTTCGTCACAATGGCCGTCATGGGCTGCAGATGCAGGAAGGAGGCGTCGCTCTCATCTGCTTCAGCCACCAGATAACGACTCTGGCCCAGTTGAGCATTGGTTCCTGCACTGGTCAGCCGGCCACCGATCACGAAGGTCGGACTGAGGCCAGCCGCCGCCAAGACCGAAGCGATCAGACTGGTGGTGGTGGTCTTGCCATGAGTTCCGGCCACTGCGATGCCGTGCCGATAACGCATCAGCTCGGCGAGCATTTCAGCCCGTGGCACCACCGGAATTCGCTGTTCCATTGCCGCAGCCACTTCCGGGTTGCTTGGATTGATAGCGCTGGACACCACGAGTACGTCTGCATTTTGCAGGTTTTCTGGGCGATGGCCGATATCGACTCGTGCACCAAAACTTTCCAACCGGTCAGTCACCGCAGAACGCTTGAGGTCCGAGCCAGACACTTCGTAGCCAAGGTTCAACAGCACTTCGGCAATACCGCACATGCCCGCGCCACCTATACCGACAAAATGGATACGACGAATCCGACGCATCTCTGGTAGAAAGAAGGTCGCCTTCTGGCGTGGCTCAACCATGAGTCACCTCCTGACAAGCACGGACCACATCAACAGTGGCGTTGGGTGTCGCCTGACGGCGGGCATGTTCGGCCATTGCGTGAAGAGTCTCCGGCTGGCTAAAAAGGCTATTCAATTGTTGAGCGAGTGTTTCGCTGTCGAGACTGCTCTGCGGCAGCAACAGGGCAGCCTCGTGATTCGCCAGAAAGGCGGCATTAGCACTCTGGTGATCGTCAATCGCATGGGGCAGCGGGATCAGCAGCGCGGGGCGCCCCGCTGCCGCCAGCTCGCTGATTGTCAAGGCGCCTGCGCGGCACACGACCAGGTCAGCCCAGCTGTAGGCTGCAGCCATGTCGGTAATGAAAGGCTCTACTCGAGCCGTCACGCCCGCGGCCTGATAACCCTGAGTCGTGGTATCGACGTGCTGGCGACCACATTGATGCCAAATCTCGGGGCGCACCTGCTTATTCACCAGAGCGACTGCTAAGGGTAATAATGTATTCAGTGGCATCGCGCCAAGACTGCCGCCCAGTACCAGCAGCCTAGGCTGGCGGTTTTCCTGCCAGCTCATATCTGGTACCTGGAAAATATCCTCGCGTACGGGGTTTCCCGTGGTGAGACGCTTGGGTGTATCGGCAAAGCTGCCTGCGAAGCCTTCGCAATGACGCTTGGCAACACGACTCAGCAGGCGATTTGCAGTGCCGACCACCGCATTCTGCTCGTGAATGACCAAAGGGATACGCTTTAACCAGGCGGCCAGGCCGCCAGGACCCGTCACATAGCCGCCCGCGCCGAGCACACAAACCGGCTCGAGTACCGAGAGCAGCCGTAGAGACTGAAACAGCGCGCGTATCAGTTGTACAGGTGCCTTTAACAGGCCGAGACGCCCTTTGCCACGCAGGCCCTGAATATCAATATAATGAATCGGAATGCCCGCTGCCGGAATAAGCTCGGCCTCGATACCACGACGCGTACCCAACCAGTGCACCTCGTAACCCTGCTCGGCAAATAGCCGGGCACAGGCCAGTGCCGGGAACACATGTCCACCGGTGCCGCCTGCCATGATCAGCACCCGGTTACTCATCGCTCGCCTCCCGTAACGCCTGCCGGCGCTCCCAGTCGATCCGCAACAAAATACCCAAGCTCACACAGCACACCACCAGCGAACTGCCACCGTAACTGAGAAATGGCAAGGTAAGTCCTTTGGTTGGTAGCAACCCAACATTCACGCCCACGTTGATTAGTATCTGACCAATCCACATGATCGCCAGCCCGTAAGCCAGATAAGCAGCAAACAGGCGCCCTGCACGCTCAGCCCACAGACCGATGTACAGACTGCGAACACCGAGAAATACCAGCAAGCCGAAAGCCGATAAAGCTCCGAGTAAACCAAGCTCTTCTGCCAGCACCGCAAAAACAAAGTCAGTATGGGCCTCGGGGAGATAGAACTGCTTCTGAATGCTGTTACCTAGACCCAGCCCCAGCCACTCGCCGCGACCAAAAGCAATCAATGCCTGGGTAAGTTGGTAGCCGGTGCCGAACGGATCTTCCCAGGGGCTAAGGAAACTGGTCAGACGCTGTAGGCGATAGGGTTCGATAACGATCAAAACCGCGCCAAGAATGGCAATCGAGCCAAACAACAAAATGAAGCGGAACATACCTACACCGCCCAGAAACAACATGCCCACCGCGGCACCCATCAACACCACCGTTGCACCAAAATCAGGTTCGGCAATCAACAGCAGGGCCATTGGGGACAGCACCATGAAGGGCTTGATAAAACCAAACCAGCCTTCCTTCACCTCTTCCTGGCGGTGCACCAGGTAACCGGCGAGAAAGACAACGGCAAAAAGCTTTGCCAGCTCAGAAGGCTGAATGTTGATCGGCCCGACTGCAATCCAGCGCCAGCTGCCATTAACCTCACGGCCGATACCGGGAATCAACACCGCGATCAGCAACGCAATACCTATAAATAGCAGGGGAAAACGGAACTGTTCCCACAAGCGAATCGGCACGGACAGGACGAATACCAGGGCTGCAAAACCGATCAACACATAAATCAGCTGCCGAATCATGTAGAACAGCGGGTTGCCCAATTGTCCTGCCGCCACTTCCATAGAAGCTGACGAAACCATCACCAGGCCAAGACCGAGAAGGCACAGCGCAGCTACCAGCAGCGGCATGTCCATATCGAACCTGCGCGCTCCGATCAGCGGTGCGGCTGCCTGCTTGATGGTCGAGACTCCGATCATTGCGTCAGTCTCCCCACGGCCTGAGCGAACAACTGTCCGCGTTCTTCAAAATTACGGAACATATCAAGACTGGCGCAAGCCGGAGAAAGCAGAACGATATCGCCGGGCTCGGCTACCTGAGAGGCACTTGTGACAGCCTCTTCCAGGGTTGCAACCCGCATGAGCGGCGCGCAGCCATCCAGAGTTTCGGCCAACAGGGGTGCATCTCGTCCGAGCAACACAACGGCCCTGCAGTGCCTACGGACGGCATCGCGCAGGGGCTTAAAATCCGCACCCTTGCCATCACCACCAGCGATCAGCACCAGCTTACCCGTGCAGTCAGCAGCAAAGCCCTGGATAGCAGCCAGGGCAGCACCCACATTGGTGGCCTTGGAGTCATCGTAATAATCCACGCCCGCACGGCTGGCAACCCACTGGCAACGGTGGGGCAAACCAGTAAACTCGCGCAGGGTCTGCAACATGGCTTCTATAGGCAGGCCCACAGCATGCCCAAGGGCTAGCGCCGCCAACGCATTGGCGTGATTATGCGCACCGCGCATTTTCAGTTCTGATACAGCCATCAGTTGCTTGAACTCGAAGGTCAAATGCTGCTCACCGTCTTCCTTGACCAGTCCAAAGTCTTTGAAATCAGGGCGCGACAGACCGAAGGTCCAGCATGGCAATTGTTCATTCAACAGCGGGCGGGACAGATTGTCGTCACGATTGACCACGACCTGTCGGGCACCGCGGAATATCCGGTGCTTAGCCTGATGGTAGGCGACGAAACCGGAATAACGGTCCATGTGGTCCGCGCTCATATTCAATACGGTGGCCACTTCGGCGTTCAGATCGTCTGTTGTTTCCAACTGGAAGCTGGAGAGTTCGAGCACATACAACTCGGCTTTTTCGTCAAGTAGATCCAGCGCCGGGTTTCCAAGATTACCGCCCACAGCGACCCGTTTGCCGGCTTTGACAGCCATTTCGCCAACCAGAGTGGTGACCGTGCTCTTGGCGTTCGAGCCTGTAATAGCGATGATCGGTGCACGCGCTTCACGGGCGAATAACTCGATATCACCTATTAGACTAACGCCAGCGTTACGCGCAGCCACCAATGCAGGCTCTGACACCGCAATGCCTGGGCTTACTATCAACTCGACAGCCTGACTCAATACATTTGCATCCAGTTCGCCCAGATGCAGATCGGCCATTGGTGCAAAGCGCTTGAGCTGATCCAGACCAGGAGGATTCGCCCGCGTGTCTGCCACGGCAAATGGCAGGCCGCGGCCCGCCAGATAGCGGGCAACCGACAGCCCAGTCTTCCCGAGCCCGACGATAATCCGCTGTTTGTCCGTGGTAATCAGTGACACAAATTAATCCTCAACGCAGCTTCAATGTGGACAGACCGATCAGTACCAGTACCACGGTAATAATCCAGAACCGCACTATCACGCGCGGCTCAGGCCAGCCCTTCAGTTCAAAATGATGGTGGATCGGTGCCATGCGAAAGACCCGTCTTCCGGTCAACTTGAATGAGGCGACCTGGACGATCACTGACAGGGTCTCGACGACAAAAATACCGCCCATGATGAACAGGACTATTTCCTGGCGCACGATGACGGCGATTACACCCAGCGCGGCACCCAGCGCCAGCGCACCCACATCGCCCATAAAGACCTGGGCCGGGTAGGTGTTGAACCAGAGAAACCCCAGGCCTGCACCCACCAGCGCGCCACAGAAAATAATCAGCTCGCCGGCACCTGGCACGTAAGGAATCAGCAGGTACTCGGCAAAACGTACGTTGCCCGAGAGGTAAGCAAAAATACCCAGCGCGCCGCCCACCATGACGGTCGGCAGAATAGCCAAGCCGTCCAGGCCATCAGTCAGGTTTACTGCGTTGCTCGAGCCGACGATAACGAAATAGGTCAGCACCACGAACAGGGCTCCAAGCTGAAATTCGATCTGCTTGAAGAAAGGGACGATCAGGGTGGTTTCAACCGGAGAGTCAGCAGTCATAAACAGAACGACGGCCGCCGCCAGACCAAACACCGATTGCCAGAAATATTTCCAGCGTGAAGGCAGGCCCCGTGAGTTCTTTTCTACCACCTTGCGATAGTCATCGACCCAGCCAATCGCACCAAAAGACAATGTCACGCCTAGCACGACCCACACATACAGATTGCGCAAATCGGCCCAAAGCAGAGTACTCACCGCGATCGCCATTAAAATCAGCGCACCGCCCATGGTCGGCGTACCCGCCTTGGACAGGTGCGACTGTGGTCCGTCATTACGTACCGACTGGCCTATCTGGCGAAAGCTCAGAGTGCGGATCATCCAGGGACCCAGAAACAGCGCCAGACCAAGGGCTGTCAAAACACCCAGAATACCGCGCAGGGTCAGGTACTGAAACACCGCAAAACCGGTGTAGAACTGTTGCAGATATTGGGTCAGTAGCAACAACATATCAGTGGGCCCCGTTGTTATTGTTTTGCGTGGCACTGGGTACACCGGTGGTGAGTGCCGCAACCACACCTTCCATACCGGCGCTGCGTGAACCTTTAACCAGTACCTTGGTGTTGCCATCGAGCTGCGACGCCAGGGCGGCCACAAGCTCTTCCCTAGTGCCAAACAGATGGCCGTTTTCGCCGAATGCTTCGGTTGCCAACGCAGACAGCGCACCGACGGCATACAGCGCATCCAGCCCCTGCTCCAAGGCGTACTCACCTACTTCACGATGGCTCTGCTGCTCCCACTCACCCAGCTCACCCATGTCACCCAAAACCAGAATGCGGTGACCTTCCAGATTGGCCAGAACATCGATTGCTGCCTTCACTGAGCCTGGATTGGCGTTATAGCTGTCATCAATGATCAGAGCGCCATTGCGCCCGGCAAGCGGACATGCCCGTCCAGTGACGGGCATCACTTTGCCGAGTCCGCGGCGGATGATTTCCAGCTCAGTATCCACATGCAGTGCAGCGCCAGCTGCAGCGAGCGCGTTGCCAACGTTATGCATGCCGAGCAAATTCAGCTGTACGGTAATCGACCCGTTCGGTGTCACCAGCAAAAAGCCAGGGCAACCACGCTCGTCCAGCTCCACCGACTCGGCACGCAATTGTGCGGTCGGATTGCTCAGACTGAACGCCAGTGAAGTACGACGACCAAGGGACTGGTACCACTGCTCGAACCAGGGACTGTCGAGGTTGATCACTGCTTTGCCATCCACAGGCAGTCCGGTAAGGATCTCACCCTTGGCCAGTGCGATTTTTTCCGGGCTGCCAAAACGACCAACGTGGGCCATCCCCGCATTGGTCAATACACTGACTGAGGGCTTGGCCAGATTCATGCTGTAACTGATATCACCTTGAACCGCTGCACCCATCTCGATTACTGCAAACTGGTGTTTGGACTCAAGGGCCAGCAGCGTCAGTGGCACCCCCAGTTCATTATTTAAATTACCCAGGGTTGCCAGTACTGGACCGCGCTCACGGAGGATGGCAGCCAGCATCTCCTTTACGCTGGTTTTACCGCTCGACCCCGTAATCGCCAAGACAGGCGCAGTAAAGGCTTCACGCGCCAAAGCACCGAGCTGACCTAGGGCATAACGGCAATCGTGCACCAGCAATTGAGGTAGCGGGTCATCCACGACGTAAGCGACCATTGCCGCAGCCGCACCCTTGGCGCGCGCTTGAGAGACGAAGTCGTGGCCATCTGCGTGGTCTCCCGCAAGGGCGATAAATAGGCCTCCCTCGACGACAGTACGGGCATCGATACTGACACTATCGAAGCTCGCGTCCTGGCCAACAAGGCTGGCGCCGAGTGGCTTGACCAACTGAGATAGCCGCATGGCTTCAAGCATGAGCCGCCTCCCATTCCTGCAGGGCTCGTGTAGCTTGCTCGATATCGCTGAAAGGATGACGCACGCCATCAATCTCCTGATAGGTTTCGTGTCCCTTGCCGGCCAGAAGAATGACATCCCCGACCTGGGCATGAACGATACTGTTACGGATGGCCTCCGCGCGGCTGGCCGCGACTTTGGCAGCCTCGGGGTGCTGCATGCCCGCGAGTATGTGTTCGATGATGTGCTGCGAATTCTCGCTGCGTGGATTGTCATCCGTCACCAGCACGTGGTCGGCGTTTCGTTCAGCGATCTGCCCCATCAACGGGCGTTTGCCACTATCACGATCACCACCACAACCGAAAACGCAGGTCAAATTGCCTGACACATGGGCACGCACAGCCGCTAGCGCTTTCTCTAGTGCGTCCGGGGTATGCGCATAATCGATAACCACCAAGGGCTGTTCGCGACCGCCGAGCCGCTGCATGCGTCCGGCTGGCGGAGCGAGGCCCGCTGCAAGCTCAACTGCTCGATCAAGCCGCACTTCAAGCGCCAGCAATGTGCAGACCACGGCGAGCAGGTTAGCCAGATTGAACTCACCCAGCAGAGGGGTCGCCAGCACGGCCTTGCGGCGCGACGTATGTAATGTGGCGCAGATACCTGCACTTGTGTACTCAACGGCGCTGCAATAGAGGTCCGCCTCGGCATTACTCAGACTGTAAGTCATGCAACGGGAGGGGCTGCGTTCGATCAACTCCAGGCCAAAAGCATCATCGAGGTTGATGATGGCCGCTTGTAGGGGACGATCGAACAGCTTGGCTTTTGCCCCAGCGTAATGGGCCATATCGCCATGGTAGTCCAGGTGATCGCGACTGAGATTGGTAAACACCGCCAGATCGAATTCCAGCGCGGCCACTCGGCCCTGATCCAATGCGTGGGACGACACTTCCATACACACCCAACCTGCACCCTGATCGCACATATCAGCGAGCTGTTGCTGCACGCTCACGGCATCGGGTGTAGTCATGCCATGGTCCGTAAGTACGGGTAACAAACCGCTACCCAGTGTCCCTATTACGCCGCAGGGCTTGCCCATGGAGCTCAACGCCTGAGCCAGCATCTGACTGACGCTGGTCTTGCCATTGGTCCCTGTAATTCCGATCAGACCCAGATTTTGGCTGGGCTCTAGATAAAAGCGACCAGCAATGGCAGAGACCTGCGCGGCAAGACCGGCTATTGGCACCATCGCAGCCCTGCTAGCAAAGTCCTGTAAATCTGCCCCATGGCATCCGTCAGCCGATTCATAAGCAACAGCAATCGCACCGGCTTCCAACGCCTGCTTGATGTGATCGCGACCATCACTGCGCGTGCCTGGTAACGCGAGGAAAAGACTACCGGGCCGCACCTGGCGGCTATCGAGCGTCAGGTGTTCTATATCAACGAGCGCGCACTGACTGTTGGGAAGAAGCTGCTGGAGGTTGATCATCCGCGCGACCCCTCCGGCTGTTGTGATGGTGGTATTTCAACCTGTCGCAATTCCGGCAGCTCGATTTGGTCCAGCGCGGGCAAATCGTCTGGCGTCACGTTGAGCAAACGCAACGCGCCGGACATGATTTCGCCGAACACCGGCGCCGCAACCAGGCCGCCGTAATATTCGCCCTTGCTCGGCTCGTCGATCACTACCACTGCAGCAAAACGTGGGTTACTAATGGGCGCGATCCCGGCAAATACCGAGCGATAACGATCTTCGGCATAACCTCCAGCCTCAGCCTTATGCACTGTGCCGGTTTTACCCCCTACTTGGTAACCAGGCACCCGAGCACGCGAACCAGTACCCCCTTCGCTATCAACTACACCGCGCAACATCGTTAGCATCTGTTGGCTTATATGCTCCGGGATGACCTGAGTACCTTGCGGTAGCTCGTTCACCTTGAGCAGCGATAAGGGCAACCGGCGACCGCCGTTCGCCAACGCGGCATAAGCCTGAACGAGTTGCGTAGCAGTCACGGAGAGCCCGTAGCCATAAGACAACGTCGCGGTCTCGACCAGCGGCCACTTGCGATGACTCGGCAAACGACCCGTGCTTTCGCCTGGGAAACCCAGACCGGTGTACTCACCCAGGCCCAGCTGCTGCAGCAGCCCATTAATACTTTCGGCACCAATATCCAGCGCCAGCTTGACCGCGCCGACGTTACTCGACTTCATGATTACGCCTGAAAGATCGAGCATGCCGTAGTTGCGGTGATCCCTGACGGTCATTGTTGCCACACGCATGGTACCGGGCCGCGTATCCATGACCGTAGTGGGCTGGTAGCGACCGGTCATCAGAGCAGCTGCGACTGTAAACGTCTTGATGGGCGAACCGGGCTCGAATACATCGATCAGCGCTCGGTTGCGCATCATGTCGGGTTTGAGGTTGGTCCGATTATTTGGGTTGTAACTCGGATGGTTGGCCATGGCGAGAATTTCGCCGGTACGAATATCTACCAACACCGCCGAACCTGCTTTAGCACCAAAATTCTTCAGTGCTTCGCGTAACTCACGGTGGGCTATATATTGCAGTCGAAGATCGATGGACAAGGCCAGATCATTTCCGGGCCGGGCATTGCTGACGACCTGCACGTCCTTGATCAGACGGCCACGACGATCCTGCAGCACCTGACGCTTACCGGGCACACCCTGCAACCAGTCATTGTAGGTGAGTTCGAGACCCTCCTGACCGGCCTCATCCACATTGGTAAAGCCCACCAGATGAGCAGCGACCTCACCGGCTGGATAAAAACGCCGATACTCTTCAATACTGTGTACGCCCGGCACCTTGAGGGCTGCTACCAACTCACCATCACGAGGTGTCATGTGCCGACGCAGATAAATGAACTCCATACCGGCGTTGGCACGCAGACGTTCGGCAAAGGTCTTTGGGTCAGTGCCCAGCGCCTTGGCAAGCTCATCCCAACGGGACTCATGATTAACAAGAACGCTGGGATTCGCCCACAACGTCAGTACCGGCGTACTGACTGCCAGCGGCTCGCCATAGCGATCGGTCACCAGCCCACGGTGAGCAGGGATGACTGTATGGCGCATGCTGCGCTTGTCTCCCTGATTTTTCAGAAAGCCACCGTCCATGACCTGAAGCTCGACAATTCGCCAACTGATCAATGCGCTGCAAACCGCAAGCACTCCGATCACAACGCGAAAGCGCCATGGGTGGAGGCTACCGTTTGGCTTCAGATCGATCATGGCTTCACCAGAATCACTTCGCGGGCTTCCGGCACGCGCATTTGCAATTCGCTTGCCGCCAGTCGTTCTACTCGACTGTGGGCAGTCCAGGTGCTTTGCTCCAGAATCAATCGACCCCATTCGGCCTGGGCGTCTTCGCGCTGATCCATTTCGGCAGCCAACTCATTGAGCAGTACACGGCTCCAGTGCGAGCTGTAAGAGACAGCGAGTGCACTAACGACAACCAGACCCCACACAATAAACAGCCAGCCGCTGCTGCGCGGCAGTCCGCTTTGCTTTTGTGCGGTCAATGGCAGCTGAGCCTGGGTCTGAGCACTCATGGACGCTTCTCAGCAATACGTAACACAGCACTACGGGCACGGGGATTGGTGGCTGTTTCGGTAGCCGAGGGCATTATTGCCTTGCCAACCAGATTAATACTGACCTCGATATCTGCAGCGCGAATCGGCAAGTCCCGGGGCAAAGGCGCGCCCTTGGCTTCGCGGCGCATGAATTGCTTGACCATGCGATCTTCAAGCGAATGAAAGCTGATCACCACCAAGCGTCCGCCAGGTGCCAGCACGTCCAATGCCGCTTTGAGCCCTTCAGCGAGATCGTCAAGTTCGCGATTAATAAAAATGCGGATACCTTGAAAAGCACGCGTCGCCGGATGCTTGTGCTTTTCCCAGGCCGGGTTAGCTACCTTCACCACTTCGGCCAAGTCGGCTGTGCGGGTAAAAAGCTGTTCGGCGCGACGGCCAACAATTGCTCTCGCCAGTCGCTTGGCGTAACGCTCTTCGCCATATTCCTTAAGAACAGTAGCAATATCAGCCTCCGCTGCACTGTTAATCCAGTCAGCCGCACTCTGCCCGCTGGTCGGATCCATGCGCATGTCCAGTGGACCGTCATGCATGAAGCTAAAACCGCGTTCGGCGTCGTCCAGCTGGGGCGAAGACACACCCAGATCCAGCAAAACACCATCAACCTGGCCGTGCAGGCCCCGTTGACGCAACTCCTCTGCCATATCGGCAAAAGACCTTTGTATAACGACAAAGCGGCCGTCTTCGGCCGCTAGCTCCGCACCGACCCGGATAGCTTCCGGGTCCTTGTCGAAGCCGAGTAATCTGCCCTGGGCAGAGAGCCTGTCGAGTAATGCGCGGCTATGGCCGCCGCGTCCGAAGGTACCGTCGACATATAAACCACCAGGCCGCACTGCAAGACCTTCAATCGCCTCGTCAAGAAGCACGCTGGTATGTGTATAGAGATTTGGAGCGGTCATAGGCTTAGTGTCTGCAATACGTCCGGCAGTTCGCCCAGACTCTGTTCTTGGTCCAGGTAGGCTGCTGTAGTGGCCTCCCAGGCGTCTTCACTCCACAATTCAAACTTATCCAGCTGTCCGACCAACATGACTTTCTTATCCAGCCCAGCATGCTCGCGCAATAGCGGCGGAACGACGAATCGACCGTTACTATCGAGCTCGATTTCGTTGGCGTTACCAATTAACAACCGGTTGAGACGCTTAACCGCGGGATTGAGATTGGGGGCACGGCGCAACTGAGCCTCTACCGCCTCCCATGCGGGCATCGGATATATCCACAGACACCGCTCTTCAAGGGCAATGGTCGCTACCAACTGGCCGTCACAGAGGTCCACAAGACGGTCGCGATAACGCGCCGGCATTGCGAGCCGCCCCTTGGCGTCCAGATTGATAGCATTTGCTCCACGAAACACGGCGCTGGATCTCCTTTCGAATTGGTCTGTGCAATGGAGGGGTTTTCCCAAAACAACCCACTTTCACCCACTTCACACCACTTCTGCACACTATAGGAACCGCACGCACGCACCGTCAAGTAAGGACTTCACGAAAAAACCTTTATAAGCAGGGGGTTAGTACCTAAAACAAGAGCAGAACGGAGAATTTACTTCAATACCGGGGAGCCAACTCAAACCATGGCAAGCAGATGGAGTTGATACTTAATGTAAAACATTAAGAGTAAGATTTTTTTGGTCTAACAGAGGGGATTTTCACTGCGATTCGTTCGATCGAATGCGACGACTGGAAAAAATAAGAGTTGGCCTGTAAGCCGGGTTCTGTCGTGGACAGTCATTCCTCTACGACAGCCATCACTGACTGCCTCTAGCAACCTACCCGAACCCAGTGCGGGCCACACCTATGGGTTCCTATTTGGTCTTGCTCCGAGTGGGGTTTACCATGCCACGGACTGTTACCAGCCGCGCGGTGCGCTCTTACCGCACCCTTTCACCCTTACCGGCGCTTGCGCGCTTAGGCGGTCTACTCTCTGCTGCACTTTCCGTAGGCTCACGCCCCCCAGGCATTACCTGGCACTCTGCCCTATGGAGCCCGGACTTTCCTCCCTATCGCAAGCGATACGGCGACTGCCCAGCCAACTCTTGAAGCGAAGATTATCTGTCTTCGAGCAGCACAGCAAGCTCAGACTGACCGCGCACCACTCTGGCGCACAAAAAGCACCAAATCGGTGCGCTTTTACTAAAATAAAACCACCTTATTCGCGCCCCATGGCGGTATAGCCCCCGCGAATCGAAGCCTGCCCCAACATGGCACAAGCCCTGCATTGTAATGAGCAGCATACGAGACTCGGGTGTTATGACCCTTGATGCGTTGCCGGGCATATGCCTGATACAACTTGGTACCAATAGACAACTAGGGTTCCGGCCTGCTTTGCAGGTGACTGGTCCGAGGGTTGTCGACCTCCGGCAGGGGGTTACACGGCGGGACAAAAGCCCGGGAGAGCCTCAGATAGCTGAGATCTCGTAACCTGTAACCCATGGAGCAGCGCATGTCTCGATTAATGAACCGTAACCCCGGCAGGGTTTCCAGGCTGGGGCTTATCCTGCTCCCCTTCGCACTACTGCTGCTACTCTATATCTTCAGCTCGCAGGCCCGACTGGCAGAAAACCCCAACGACAAGCTGCTGCCCAGCTTCACGCAGATGGCCGATGCAATTGACCGAATGGCATTCACACCGGATAAGCGCAGCGGTGACTATCTATGGTGGGTTGATTCGTCTGCCAGCCTCAAACGTCTGGGTATTGGTCTAAGCATCAGCGCAGCGGTCAGTCTGACATTAGGGCTGGCCATGCTGATCCCACTGGTGCGTGCGCCCCTGTCGCCCCTGGTGACAGTGGTATCTATGATTCCTCCTTTGTCCATTTTACCTGTCTTGTTCATTGTCATGGGCCTTGGAGAACTGTCCAAGGTGATGTTGATTGTTATCGGCATCACCCCTGTGTTGATCCGCGACATGCAGCAGCGGGTCAGCGAGATTCCCACTGAACTCCTGATCAAAGCGCAGACGCTTGGCGCCAGTACCTGGCAGACACTCATTCGGGTCGTCTTGCCGCAACTTCTACCGCGGCTACTTCAGGGGTTATGTCTAGCGCTTGGCCCGGCCTGGTTGTTCCTCATCGCTGCCGAAGCCATCGCATCAACCGACGGTCTTGGCTATCGCATCTTTCTGGTGCGCCGCTACCTGGCCATGGATGTGATTCTGCCCTATGTCGCCTGGATCACCCTATTGGCTTTCACCATGGATCGCTCACTCAAGGGCTTGTGTAGGGTGGTCTTTCCCTGGTTCGAGCCAAAGGGAGGCCAATAACATGAGTACCATCTCTATCCGCCATGTGTGGCAGCAATATGCAGACAACATTGTGCTTGAGAACCTTAACCTGGAAGTCGCCAGCGGCGAGTTCATTACCATGGTTGGTGCCTCTGGCTGCGGCAAATCGACCTTCCTGCGTTTACTACTCGGCCAGGAAACCCCCAGCAAGGGCAGTATTTTACTGGACGACCAGCCCTTGATTGCTGAGCCCGGTCCAGAACGGGGCGTCGTATTCCAACGCTACTCGGTGTTTCCGCACCTGACGGTACTGGGCAACGTAATGCTCGGTCTTGAGCTGCAGGCGGCCCCACTCATTGGCCGACTGTTTGGCAACGCCAGACGCGAAGCCAAGGAAAAGAGCATCGAGATGCTCCAAGCAGTCGGGCTCAGCGATGCCATCGACAAATACCCCCATGCCCTGTCCGGTGGCATGCAGCAACGCTTGGCAATCGCCCAGGCGCTGGTGAAAGCGCCGCGCATTCTGCTGCTTGATGAACCCTTCGGCGCACTGGACCCTGGTACCCGCAAGGACATGCATGAATTACTGCTCTCCCTGTGGCGCAAAACAGGGCTTACCGTTTTTATGGTCACCCATGATTTGACCGAAGGTTTCACCCTGGGCACCCGACTACTGGTGTTCGACAAGGTCCGCAGCGATCCGCAAGCTCCTGGCGCCTACGGTGCGCGGATAACCTACGACATCCCCCTCAACAGTGATCGCCTGGCGGCGCGCAAGGCACTTGATGCGCTACCCGATCACGTTGGCAACAAACTGCTTCCATCCGATCAGCAAGGAGCCATCCAATGAGCGTTTCAGCGCCTCTGCGCCCCACTCTGTACAACGAAACCTTGCCCGGCGGCGGGCATACCTCCTTTGTTCTCAAGCGCGGACAGCTACTGCGTGTTACCGACATCGAAGGCGGCGCCAATGTCAGTATGATGCTGTTCAACGCCCAGGAAAAAAGCGAGCGACTTAACCTGCCCGACAGCCTGAAATGCCAGCACACAGCCAAGCTCAGCGCCGGACACTGCCTGTATTCAGACATGGGGCGCGTACTGGCGGCAATCGTGACCGACACCTGCGGCTGGAGCGACAGCTTCGGCGGCGTGCTCAACGCTGAAGAAGTAACAGAGAAGTACGGCACCGGCAGTTATCAGGAGCTGCGCAATGGCTTCTTCCGCAACGGCATGGACAACTTGCTAGTGGAAATGGGCAAGTGGAATCTGGGACTGGCGGATCTGCTGATGACACTCAACCTGTTCAGCAAGGTCACTGTGGACGACGAGAGCCGCTTTGTGTTCCATCCAGGCAACTCCGTTGCAGGCGACCATATCGAACTCTACGCCCCCATGGATACCTTGGTTGTGCTCACGGCCCTGCAACATCCGCTCGATCCGGGTACCTCCTACGCACCCAGACCGGTCCAGCTGGATTGGCATCAGGTCGCCGATGACGGCATTACCGTCCTGTGCCGCAAGACCCGCGAAGAGAATATTCGCGGTCTGCACAACACCGACCGCATTCACCTCTGAGGGCCACCCCAATGACATTGACCCACAGCAACAAAACCGCCGACACCGCCAGCCACCGCGCCAACGTGGGCGCCGGTGCGCCCTTCATGCTGGATATTAAAGCGGGGCAAACATTGCGCCTGCACGATCTGGAAGGCAACCAGGCGGTCGACACTCTGTTTTACAGCGCTACCAACCCCCGAGAGCGCTACGACGTGCAGCGTACCCTGCGCAAACAAAACAGCGTTTACCTGACCACCGGCAGCGTGCTCCACAGTAATCTGGGCAAACCGATGCTGACTATCACCGCAGATACCTGCGGCCGCCACGACACCCTTGGCGGCGCCTGTGCCCAGGAAAGTAACACGGTGCGTTACGCACTCAATACCCGCTACATGCACAGTTGCCGGGACAATTTCCTGCGCGCCTGCCTGCACGACGGTCGGCTTAACAAGGCGGATATCAGCGCCAACATCAACTTCTTCATGAACGTACCAGTCACGCCCGAAGGTGGCCTGACGTTCGAAGACGGTATATCCGGGGCAGGCAAGTATGTCGAGCTCATCGCACATATGGACATTATCGTTCTGATCTCCAACTGTCCCCAGTTGAACAACCCGTGCAACGGCTACAACCCAACCCCGGCCGAAGTACTGATCTGGGACTAAACGGTTACCGGTCGTCGCTGGCGACCGGCAGCTTTGCAACGGGACGACCCGTTGAAGCAACAAGCGCCTGGGACGACCCGGCCGAGGAATACCGACTATGTTCGACACATTGCTGATTGCCAACCGGGGCGCCATCGCCTGCCGTATCCTGCGCACCTTGAAAGACCTGCACGTTACCGGCGTTGCCGTCTACTCCGAAGCGGATGCAGCAAGCCTGCACATCCAGGCCGCCGATCAAGCGATTTCCTTGGGTGAAGGGGGGGCCACTGGCACCTATCTGGATGTGGAGAAAATACTGGCTGCAGCGAAACAGACCGGAGCAACCGCTATCCACCCCGGTTATGGATTCCTGTCGGAAAATGCCGCTTTTGCCGAGGCCTGCGAAGCAGCCGGCATTGCTTTTGTTGGACCCACACCCAAGCAGCTGCGTGTATTCGGCCTTAAACACACGGCTCGCTCACTAGCAAAGGAACATGGCGTGCCCATGCTGGAGGGCACCGACCTACTCGACAGCCTCAAATCAGCCTTAGATGCAGCCGAGCAGGTCGGTTATCCGATCATGCTCAAAAGCACGGCCGGCGGCGGTGGCATCGGCATGCGGGTGTGCTACAACGCAGCGGAATTGAGTGACGCCTTCGAGACGGTCAAGCGCCTGGGCCAGAATAATTTCAGCGATGCGGGCGTTTTCATCGAAAAGTATATCCAGCGCGCCCGCCATCTCGAAGTCCAGGTGTTCGGTGATGGTAAAGGCGACGTGTTAGCACTGGGTGTACGCGACTGTTCGGTGCAGCGCCGCAATCAGAAAGTCATAGAAGAGACGCCCGCACCCAATCTCCCCGACGGCATGGCCGAGGCCCTGTGTGAAGCAGCGATCCGACTCGCCAGTGCGGTGCAATACCGCAGCGCCGGAACGGTTGAATTTGTCTATGACAGCGAAGCCGCCCAGTTTTACTTCCTTGAAGTCAACACCCGCCTACAGGTCGAACATGGCGTGACCGAGCAGGTATGGGGCGTCGATCTGGTCAGCTGGATGATTCAGTTGGCCGCCGGCGATCTGCCGGCGCTGTCAACGTTGCGGACGGGGCTGAAGCCATCAGGTCATGCGATGCAGGCACGCGTCTATGCCGAGGACCCAGGTCGTGATTTCCAGCCCTGCCCCGGCCTACTGACCGCGGTCAGCTTCCCGGCCGCAGACGGACAAGCACTGCGCATCGACAGCTGGGTAGAAGCGGGCTGCGAAATCCCACCCTACTTTGACCCGATGATCGCCAAGGTCATCTGCTGGGAACCCAGCCGCGATCAGGCTGCCGCCGCATTGCACCGCGCGTTGGGCAATACGCTCCTGTATGGCGTGGAGACCAACCGCGACTTCCTGCGCCAAATAATCACTTTTGCGCCCTTTGCCACCGGCCAGCCCTGGACCCGCTGCCTGGATGAGTTAACCTATCAGGCCACTACTTTCGAAGTGATCAGCGGTGGTACCCAGACCACCGTTCAGGATGCAACGGGGCGGCAGGGCTACTGGTCGGTCGGCGTCCCGCCTTCTGGGCCGATGGACAACCTGGCCCTGCAATTAGCCAATCGCCTGCTCGGCAACCCGCGGGAGGCTGCCGGCCTGGAAATCACCATGAGTGGCCCGACGCTCATATTCAACACTGATGCTGTGATTGCCATTACCGGCGCAGAAATACCGGTTAGCCTGGACGGTGAACCGCAGCCTATGCATACCAGCTTGCTGGTCAAGTCCGGCAGCCGCTTGAGCATCGGCACCATTGCCGGCAGCGGTGCGCGCAGCTACCTGGCCATTCGCGGCGGCATTCAGGTACCGGATTATCTGGGCAGCAAGAGCACCTTCACCCTAGGTCAGTTTGGTGGCCACGCTGGTCGCGCGCTGCGCGCCGGCGATGTATTGCATCTGCCCCTGCTGGCAGACACCAGCAATGGTGGCGCCTTATCTGAGTCGCTTAAAACCAAACTGCCCGCCGTGCGCAGCGTGCGTGTGATCTATGGCCCCCATGCTGCCCCGGAGTATTTCACGGAAAGCTACATGCAACAGTTTCTGGATACCGGCTGGGAGGTGCATTTCAATTCCAGCCGCACCGGCGTGCGCTTGATCGGACCCAAACCGGAGTGGGTGCGTGAAGACGGCGGCGAAGCCGGTCTGCACCCTTCCAACATCCACGACAATCCCTACGCAATCGGCGCGATCGATTTCACTGGTGATATGCCGGTGATCCTCGGACCCGATGGCCCCAGCCTCGGCGGATTTGTCTGCCCAGTGACGATCATCGAGGCCGATTTGTGGCAAATGGGGCAACTCAAGGCCGGCGATCGCATTCGCTTCGTCCCTGTCAGTCTGGAAACCGCACGGGAACTGGCAAGACTCCGTATGCAGGATATTGAGCAGCTCACCGCTGACTGTCCGCCTAGCAGCGCGGCGATCGCCCCGGAGTCACCCATTGTGCTGGACATCGGTGATGGGGACACCCGGCTGGTAGCGCGCCTTTCCGGTGATACCCACCTGCTGCTGGAAATAGGCCAGCCGGAACTCAATCTGGTCCTGCGCTTTCGTGGCCATGCATTGATGCAGTCGTTGGAGGGCATGCAGCTCGCAGGCGTGCTTGATCTGACGCCTGGCATTCGCTCGTTACAGGTTCATTACCAGCCCGAGACCCTCTCAATTGATCGCCTGTTGCGTATTGTCGAGGACGCCTGGGACGAGGTATGTCAAGCCCGCGACCTGAAGGTACCCTCGCGTATCGTGCACCTGCCCTTGTCCTGGGACGACCCGGCGTGTCAGCTGGCAATCGACAAATACATGACCACGGTGCGCAAGGATGCGCCCTGGTGCCCGAGCAATCTGGAATTCATTCGTCGAATAAATGATCTGCCCGATCTGGAGGAGGTCTACCGCACCGTGTTCCAAGCGAGCTACCTGGTTATGGGTCTGGGCGATGTCTATCTCGGCGCGCCAGTCGCCACACCACTGGATCCGCGGCATCGCCTGGTGACCACCAAGTACAACCCCGCCCGCACCTGGACTGCGGAGAATTCCGTGGGCATCGGCGGCGCCTACATGTGTGTGTATGGCATGGAAGGGCCAGGGGGCTACCAGTTCGTTGGGCGCACATTACAGATGTGGAATCGCTACCGCGAAGTCGAGGCATTCGATGGCCAGCCCTGGTTATTGCGGTTTTTCGATCAAATCCGCTTCTACCCGGTCAGCGCCGATGAGCTGACGCGTATTCGCCGGGAATTTCCGCTGGGCCGCTATGCTCTGGAAATCGAACACACGGAACTGCACTTGAATGAATACCAAGCCTTTCTCGAACAGGAAGCCGACAGTATCCAGGCGTTCCGGTCACACCAGCAGGCAGCATTCAATGCTGAGCGTGATCGCTGGATCGCCAATGGCCAGGCCCATTTTTCCAGTGAAGAGGCGCCCGCCGAGGTAGTAGAAGATGCTCCTCTGAAGGTCGGCCAGCAGGGTATCGAGAGCCATATTGCGGGTAATCTGTGGCAGGTTCAGGTCGCTGCCGGCGCCAGGGTCAAGTCCGGCGACGTGTTGGTCATCCTGGAATCCATGAAAATGGAGATCCCCCTGCTGGCACCCTGTGACGGTCTGGTGACCTCAGTCCATGTTCAACCCGGCTCACCCGTCAAGGCTGGCCAGCGCGTCATGGTCCTGGAAACCGATTAATCGCCCTGATGCAGCAAGGCCGCAAAGCTCAATTAGCGGCCTTGCCCAAGGCAACCTGGTACAGGCGGTTCTTCTTCTGACCGGTAATCTTGGCGGCCAGCGCTGCGGCCTGCTTCACCGGCAACTCCTCAAGCAGGAGATCCAGAACCCTTTCAGCTTCGGGGTCCAGCCCTTCTTCCTCACTGCGCGGAGGCATGGCCTCAACGACCAGCACACATTCGCCCCGTTGCTGGTCACTGTCTGCCCGCACCCATTCGACCAGTTCGGCAATCGGTGCACCGCGAATTGTCTCGAAGGTTTTGGTCAGTTCCCTGGCCAACACGACCCGACGCTCTGGCCCGAGGATATCGAGCATGTCTTCCAGACACTCGAGCAATCGATGGGGCGCTTCATACAGCATCCAGGTTCGCGTCTCGCCTGCCAGAGCCTGCAAACGTTGACGGCGACCGCTAGCCTTGGCTGGCAGGAACCCTTCGAAGGCAAAGCGGTCAGATGCTAGGCCAGCAGCGCTGAGCGCTGCGATAAGTGCGCAGGGACCCGGCACCGGACATACCCGTACACCCGCTTCCCGAGCCGCCCGAACCAGATGGTAGCCGGGGTCCGAAATCAATGGAGTACCCGCATCAGAGATCAGCGCCATGTCTTCCCCTGCAAGCATCCGTTCTACCAGCCGGGCACTCTTGTCGCGCTCGTTGTGGTCGTGGCAGGCCGTGGTCGATGTGCTGATACCGAAATGCTGCAGCAGACGACCGCTATGCCGCGTGTCTTCGGCAGCAATCAGACCCACGTTCGCCAGAACCTCCAGGGCCCGCGGCGTCATGTCCTGCAGATTGCCAATAGGCGTGGCAACAATAAAAAGTGTACCTGTGGAAATGACCATGCCAAACCTCGATAAGCGTTTATGTCTTATTGTACAGGACGTGACTCAGTGCATGGCGCGAGTCCGGCCGCTTGGTTACAATGCCAGCAATAACACCAGCAAGACTTTTAACGGGACGCCACATGCGTCCCATGCGCAAGGATACCGCTGCATGCCCCGCAATAAACGCCTGTCGATGCTGTCGCTGACACTGGCCGCACTGCTTGTCGGCTGCTCATCAGCCCCACAGAAGCTGGATGACTTGCCACGGACGCCGCAGGCATCGGCAGAACAGATCCTCGCTGACGCCGACAAGCGTAGCGGAACCGAAGCGAATCTTCTGCGTCTGTACGCAGCTCAGGCCGCCAGCGGCGCTGATCGTCAGGAACAGGTACTGTCAATTCTTGAGCGCATTCCGCAAAGTGATTTGCCTTTGGACCAGCAGGTACGCTTCAGTACGCTGCAGGCCCGCAGTGCGCTTGCTCTCGATCGGCCAGAGATGGCTCTGCGCGCACTGCGCCACCCGTCGATGAGCCAACTCGAGAATCTGCCCATGCAGGATCAGGTAGCCATTCAACGCTTGCGTGTTCTGGCATTGGGCGCTTCAGGTGAGCCACTGACCGCCGCCCGCGAACGCGTGTTTATGCACGGCATCCTGACTGCACAGGAACGTGACGCCAACCGCAAAGCAATCTGGGAGAACCTGCATCAGGTTCCTGTTCCAGAGCTTAGCCGGGCGGCGAAAAGCGCAGATGGCGAACTGCTTGGCTGGATCGAGCTCGCTTTGATCGAACGAGAGATCCGCAACCTCGACTTGCAGGTACAAGCAATCAAGTCATGGGAACAAGCAAACAACGGACATCCCGCCGCACGATTACTGCCCGACTCCCTCCGCCAGTTGATCGAGCTGCACGCCACCCGACCACAGCACATCGCACTGCTGCTGCCGTTTGAAGGCCCCCTGTCCAGCGCAGCCCAGGCCTTGCGCGACGGTTTTCTAGCAGCACAATACCAGGCTCAGAGCCAAGGTCTTGATCAGCCACGCATCAGTCTTTATGACAGCACCGCTTATGCGGATCTCGACCAGTTCTACGCCCAAGCCGTCGCGGACGGAGTGCAATGGGTTGTTGGACCTCTCGATCGTGATCATGTGAGTCTCCTGGCCTCGCGCCCATCACTGCCTATACCCACGCTGGCATTGAATTACGCCGAAGATGACGGCCCTTACCCCAAGGATCTGTTCCAGTTTGGACTGGCACCAGAGGACGAAGCCCGTTCTGCTGCAAAGCATGCATGGGAGCAGGGACATCGCCGCATGGCCGCACTGCATGCACCCACTGACTGGGGCAGACGTGCATATGAATCCTTCAATCGCAGCTGGGAAGATATGGGCGGCGTAGTGGTAGGACGTGTCGTAATCAATGAACCCTCCGAAATGTCCGGCAAAATTGCCGACCTTCTGCAGATCCGTCAAAGTGAGCAACGGGGCCAGCGGGTTGCCAGCGCATTAAGTGGTAACGTCGTCGTACAGCCCTCCCCGCGGCAGGATCTGGACGCTCTGTTTATTGCGGTCAACCCGCAACAGGCAAGGCAGATAAAGCCCACTCTGGCATTCCAGTACGCCGCAGACTTACCGGTTTATGCAACTTCGCATGCCTATCTGGTCGGTCCGGATGGTCAGCAGAATGCGGATACCGATGGTATCGCTGTAGCTGAGATCCCCTGGCTTCTGACTCGCGACGACAAACTTTATTCTCAGGTAACCGATAACTGGCCGCAGGCTCAAGGTCCACTCGGGCGGTTATATGCAATGGGTATCGATGCCCAGAGGGTCTTCACCCGATTGCCGCAAATGCAGCAATACGCCAAGACGCAGGTCAATGGCGCTACCGGCAGACTGACACTAGCTGAGGACGGCCGCATCCATCGCCAACTGAGCTGGGGTGTGATGGAACAGGGTCAATTGACAGTCATCTCTGACAACCCGGTGCAATGAGCGAGCTGACCGACAAGCAAAAGCTCGGCAATCAGGCTGAGCGACAGTCCGAGCAACTTCTGTTGAATGCCGGCATGCGACTGCTGGCGCGAAACTATCGCTGCAAGGTGGGCGAGCTTGATCTGGTCATGCGTCACGCCGATACAGTAGTATTCGTCGAAGTACGTTATCGACGGACCAGCCGCTGGGGCGACGCGGTAGAAAGTATTGACTGGCGCAAGCAGCGACACGTTATTGCCGCTGCTCAGCATTACCTTCTGACTCATCCCCACCTGGCTGACAATCCTTGCCGTTTTGACGTTGTTACCGCGCACGGCAATCCCGCGGACCCCGGATCCTACAACTGGATTCGGCAAGCATTCACCTGCTAGAGCGAGTTTTATTCCCTATGGATATGCAACATCGAATCAGGCAGTTATTCACTGACAGCATCGAAACCAAGACCCGCGCAATGGATGTGCTTGGGCCCAGCATCGAACAGGCCAGCCAGTTGATGGTCAACTGCCTGCTGAACGAAGGAAAAATTCTGACCTGTGGTAACGGCGGTTCCGCCGGAGATGCACAGCATTTTTCCTCGGAGCTGCTAAACCGCTTCGAAAGGGAGCGTCCCAGTCTGCCAGCATTGGCCCTGACCACCGACAGCTCGACCATTACCTCGATTGCCAATGACTACAGCTATGACGAGATCTTTTCCAAACAGATTCGGGCTCTCGGCCAACCTGGAGACGTATTACTCGCAATTTCTACCAGCGGTAATTCGGGAAACATCTTGCAGGCGATACAGGCCGCCCATGACCGCGATATGCTGGTGGTTGCCCTGAACGGACGTGATGGTGGCGCCATGACCTCCCTGCTGCTGCCTGAAGATGCAGAGATACGTGTTCCCGCCCGCTCGACTGCCCGCATTCAGGAAGTACATCTGCTTGCCATTCACTGTCTTTGCGATCTGATTGATCGCCAATTATTTGGGAGTGAAGAATGAGGATTGCCCTGTGTATCCTGCTGATAACGTCCCTGACCGGCTGCGGTTCAATCTTGACCGCCACGCGCGATACGCCGATAGAAAGTAACAAGGGTACGCGTACTTTTGGCAGCAGCATCGATGATCAACTGATCGAAACCAAGGCTACTGTCAACATAGCCAAATCACACATAGAGCTTGAGCGCGACTCTCGTGTGTCCGTGGTCAGCTATAACGGTGTCGTACTACTGGCCGGCCAGGTGCCTCGGCAGGAACTCAAGGACCAAGCCGGCTCGGTGGCTCAGCGAGTGCAACGCGTAAAAGTCGTGCACAACGAGCTAACCGTTGGTCCGCAGATTCCGCTGCTTGCCCGCAATACCGACGCACTGATCACCACCAGCTCCAAGGCACGATTGCTGGCCGATAGTGCTATTCCAGGTCGGCGAATCAAGGTAACAACAGAGGCAGGCGTGATCTATCTTCTCGGGCTTGTCAGACGGGCAGAAGCTGAACGAGCTGTTCAAACAGTGCAACAGGTGGGCGGCGTTCAGCGCATCGTCAAACTGTTCGAATACATAGACTGACACGCCAGACTATCAGGCAATAAAAACCCGGGCCGCTGCGTGCGAACCCGGGTTTTTTATTGCCTGAAGCGTTACTTGACCACTTTCAACGAGGGCCTTTTACTCTTGACTGTCTTGCCAGCAGGGGCAGAACCGGCATCAACACTTGGTTCATCACTGCCGGGGGGGAAAGGGGCTGGCTCCACCTCGAAAACCATGCCCTGACCGTTCTCCCGGGCGTATATTGCCATAACGGCCTGAGATGGAACCCAGACCTGTTGCGCAATGCCACCGAAGCGACCATCGAACGTAATCCGATCATTATCCATCTCTAGATGCCGAATGGCATTCGGCGAGAGGTTAAGTACTATCTGACCGGCCTCAACAAAGGCATGCGGCACACTGGTCTGTGGATATTGAGCGTTAACCAATACGTAAGGGGTACAGTCGTTTTCCAGTATCCACTCATACAGTGCGCGTATCAGGTAGGGACGGCTTGAGCTCATTTGAGCCATGCGGGCCTCCTTTTAGTGACGAGGTGTGACTTACTGCATTTCTTTTTCTGACGCTGACAAACTGGCTAGAAAGCCTTCGCGCTGAAAAATCCGATCCATATAATCTTGCAGCGGCTTGGCCTGTTTTGGCAACTCAATGCCCAGGATCGGCAGACGCCATAGTATCGGAGCAATACAGCAATCAACTAGGCTGAATTCCTCACTCATGAAATAGGGCATTTCGGCAAAAACCGGAGCAACACCGATCAGACTTTCACGCAGCTCTTTACGGGCTTTGGTCGCCGCTGCAGCGGGTGTCTTCGGGTTACTGATCGCATCCACCAGACCACACCAGTCACGCTGCACCCGAAACATCAGCAGACGTGTATTAGCACGCGCAACGGGGTAGACAGGAAGCAACGGTGGATGCGGGAAGCGCTCATCCAGATACTCCATCATGATGTTTGGCTCGTAGAGTGCCAGATCCCTGTCCAGCAAAGTGGGAACCGTGTTGTAAGGGTTGTTTTCCGCCAACTCCTCCGGATGATTATCCGGCTCGACATTGATCACATCGACGGTCACTCCCTTCTCAGCCAGTACGATCCGAACGCGGTGACAGTAGTGATCATCTGGATCGGAGAAAAAAGCCATCGAAGAACGCTTGTTGGCGGTAACGCCCATAAATCAACCCTCATCCTGTAGCGGATTGCGGTAACAACAGAGCACGCGAATGCGTGGACATGAAAAGCCGCAGGCGGTTAGAAACTGCCTGAGCTTAATTGCAAAGAGGGATTATACCCCAGAAACAAGTGCGCGCCCGAAAGGGGCGCGCATTTGATCAACGAAAAAGTCGATCAGTGAACATCTTTCCAATATTCCCGCTTGAGCAGGTAGGCAAAGATGAAGAAGAAAGCCAGGTAAAGCAATACGTACGCACCAATCCGATGACGCTCCAGCTTGATCGGATCACCCGAGTAAGCAAGAAACGCTGTCAGGTTGCGAATAGTGGTATCAAACTCTTCCTCACTTTGCACACCGGTACCATCAACAACAGTGAGCACGTCACATTGCTCGTCCATCACGATTTCGCCAGTGAGCGAGTCTTTCTGAATCTTGTCATCCTTCTTAACAGGCATGGCCTTGCAACCAATAATCTGTCGGCCTTGCAGCTCTTCCAGAACGTTAGGCATAGCCGTGTTCGGGAAGGCCTTGTTATTAACACCAAGCGGACGAGCCGAATCAATATAGAAGGTCTTCAAGTAGGTATAAATCCAGTCATTACCGCGCACCCGGGCAACGTTGGTCAGGTCCGGTGGGGCAACACCCAGCCAGCCCTTCGAATCCTCCGGACGCATGCCGATCTTCATGTGCTCGCCAATCAAGGCTGACGCGGGGAAAACCATATTCTCCATCATCAGTTCATCGGGAATTCCCAGATCATTAGCGACACGCTCATAACGCTGATATTGAGTGGAGTGACAACCCATGCAGTAGTTAACGAACGTACGCGCACCATCCTGCAGCGAAGCTTTATCACGCAGATCAACCTCGGCTGACTCGAGTGGGTATTCACCTCCTGCCGCCAAGACCACCGAGGGCATCAAGGCAAATACCAGTGCAATCAATTGCTTTTTCATTAGCCAGTAACCCTCTCTGGAACGGGTTTGGTCTTCTCCATGCGGGTGTAGAACGGCATCAGCAGGAAGAAGGCGAAATACAGTACGGTGCAGACCTGCGCAATCAGTGTTCGGGTATCAGTACCCGGGATCGCGCCCAGAATACCCAGAATGACAAAGCATACGCAGAAAATCACCAGCCATAACTTACTCATCCAACCCTTATAGCGGATTGAGCGAACCGGACTACGATCCAGCCAGGGCAAAACGAAGAGCACAGCAATCGCCGCACCCATGGCCATCACTCCAGGGAATGCCGAGCCACCAATCGCCGGTACCGCCCGTAGAATCGCGTAGAAGGGCGTAAAGTACCAGACAGGCGCAATATGCGTTGGCGTCTTCAGCTGATTGGCCACTTCAAAGTTCGGATGTTCCAGGAAAAAACCGCCCATCTCGGGGAAGAAGAACACCACAACACAGAAGATGAACAGGAAGACGACAACGCCGGTAATATCCTTGACCGTGTAGTAGGGGTGGAACGCAATACCGTCGAGCGGCTTACCGTTCTCGTCCTTGTGCTTCTTGATGTCGATGCCATCTGGGTTGTTTGAACCCACTTCGTGCAGGGCAATGATATGCAGCACAACCAGACCCAGCAAAACGATCGGTAACGCAATCACGTGCAATGCAAAGAAACGGTTCAGCGTAATACCTGAGATCAGGTAGTCGCCGCGCACCCACTGAGCCAAGTCAGGCCCGATAAAGGGAATCGCGCCAAACAGCGAAATGATCACCTGGGCACCCCAGTAGGACATCTGACCCCACGGGAGCAGGTAGCCCATGAAGGCCTCACCCATTAGCACAAGGTAGATGGTCATACCGAACAGCCAGATTAGCTCCCGGGGCTTCTGATACGAACCGTACATGATGCCGCGCAACATGTGCAGATAGATCACCGCGAAAAATGCAGATGCGCCAGTGGAGTGCAGGTAGCGCAGCAGCCAGCCATACTCGACATCGCGCATGATGTATTCAACCGAAGCGAACGCACCCTCCGCTGAAGGCTCATAGCTCATGGTCAACCAAATACCGGTGATGATCTGATTGACCAGCACCAACATCGCCAGTGCGCCGAAGAAATAAAAGAAGTTAAAGTTCTTGGGAGCGTAATAATGGGTCAAATGGTCCCTGACCACCCTGTCGACCGACATCCGCTCATTGATCCAGCTGTTCAGCTTGCCCATTATGCTGTCTCCTGATCCAAGCCGAGGATGATAACGTCATCGGACTCATAGGAATGGGGGGGGACCGGCAGGTTCAACGGGGCAGGTTGCCCACTGTGGACACGTCCGGCCATATCGTAGCGAGAGCTATGGCAGGGACAAAAATAACCACCCTTCCATTGGTTACCCATATCGGCGGAAGCGACCTCCGGACGGAACAGGGGCGAGCATCCCAGGTGCGTACAGATGCCCATTACCACTAACACTTCAGGCTTGATTGCTCTCGTGTGGGGATTAACATATTCAGGCTGTACCGATGCCTCGGATTCCGGATCAGCGAGGATCTCGACGTTTTCCTCGAGAATCGCCAGAGCCTCGGGTGTGCGACGGGATACAAACACGGGCTGACCACGCCATTCGGCAATGATTTGCTGGCCAGCTTCGAGCTTGCTGATATTAACCTTCACCGGCGCGCCAGCCGCTTTGGCTCTCGCACTCGGGAACCACGATCCAACGAAGGGTACTGCTACCCCTACGGCTCCCGCTGCACCCACAACACTTGTGGCTGCCACCAGGAAGCGACGCCGGCCATTGTTAACGCCGTCATTACTCATCCAGTCGTCTCCCATCTCAGCTGATTCAGGCTTTTAAGAGCCTTTTTAAGAGTTTTTATCCGCTTGCACAAAATGAATCCGATGGTAATGAAAAACCCCATTTTTGACAAGGCGAACAATCGCTAAAGAATTGTTCCGGCATCCAGCAAACCATCGAAATACGGGGCGTTGCGGGCTTCTCGCCCTGTTGGGGCAATTTGTCGCACAAACAAAAACGCCCGGTTCCAAAAGGAAACCGGGCGTTCTTGGGATAAGTCTTTCGACTTAGCGCTTGGAGTACTGCGGACGCTTACGCGCTTTACGCAGACCCACTTTCTTACGTTCTACTTCACGAGCATCACGCGTAACGAAACCTGCTTTGCGCAACACGCCGCGCAGAGTCTCGTCGTATTCCATCAGGGCACGAGTAATGCCGTGACGAATAGCGCCTGCTTGACCCGTAGTACCGCCGCCTTTGACGGTGACAAACACGTCAAACTTGGAAACGTTTTCAGTCAGTTCCAGCGGCTGGCGTACTACCATGCGCGCTGTATCACGACCGAAAAAATTCTCGATGGTGCGGTTGTTGATCTGGATGTTGCCATTACCCGGCCGCAGGAACACGCGGGCGGTGGCAGTTTTACGACGGCCAGTGCCGTAGTTTTGTGTCGCCGACATAGTGAGCTCCTGTTAGACCTTGAGTTCTTGGGGTTGCTGGGCCGCATGGGGATGAACTGCACCTTTGTACACTTTCATCTTGCGGTACATTGCACGCCCCAAGGGGTTTTTCGGCAACATGCCTTTGACGGCAGACTCAATGATGCGCTCTGGAGCGCGAATCAAGAGCTTCTCAAAACTGATCGACTTAATACCGCCCGGAAAACCGGAGTGGCTGTAGTAGATCTTGTCTGATGCCTTTTTACCGGTTACATGTACTTTCTCGGCGTTGACGATGACGATATAGTCACCAGTGTCCACGTGAGGAGTGTACTCGGGCTTATGCTTGCCGCGTAAACGTGTAGCTACTTCGGTAGCCAGACGACCCAATGTCAGTCCGGTTGCGTCTACTATGTACCAGTCGCGTTTAACGCTTTCAGGTTTGGCGCTGAAGGTTTTCATTAATCCTAGCCTCAGAGGCCGCTCTAATATAAGAGGGCGAATCTTACAGAATGAAATGTGTTTTTACAAGACAACAAAGCCTAGAACAGACACTCAGTGGGGGCTGCGTGGGTCTGGGTGGCATCTGCGCTGTAAACAACAACGACAAGCTAGGCATCCTGTCGAAAGTGGCGGGCATTATGTCAAGGGAGCTAAAAATTACAACCCTTATTTACAATAGATGCCATATTGCCTCAGCCTAAGGGCCTACCGGAAACGGATTCAACCTATTCAGGGAGTAACTTCAATGCAATATCGCCCTCTTGGCCGTACCAAGCTCAAAGTCAGCGCATTGTGCCTCGGCACCATGACCTGGGGCGAACAGAACACCCAAAAGGATGCCTTCGCCCAGATCGACCGAGCCAAAGACGCCGGCGTTAATTTCATCGATGCTGCCGAAATGTATCCTGTACCGCCAAAAGCCGAGACCTATGGTGAAACCGAACGTATTCTGGGTAATTACCTGGCTGAGCGCGGCAACCGAGAGAACTGGATCATAGCCAGCAAGGTGGCGGGCCCAGGCGACTGGTTGCCGCATATTCGTGACGGCAGGACCCGCTTAAATCGCGAGCACCTAACAGCTGCCCTGGACGCCAGCCTCAAACGCTTGCAGACAGACTACCTAGATCTGTACCAATTGCACTGGCCGGACCGCAGCACGAACTTTTTCGGCAACTTGGGCTATCGACACAACCCTGACGAATTGATCACACCCATAGAGGACACTCTGGAGGTCCTAGACGACTTCGTCAAAGCCGGCAAAATTCGACACATCGGCCTGTCCAACGAAACCCCCTGGGGCGTAAGCCGGTTCCTACATCTGGCCGAAAGTCGAGGCTGGCCACGTATCGCTTCGATCCAGAACCCGTACAACCTGCTTAACCGCAGCTATGAAATTGGCATGGCCGAAATATCTCTCCGCGAGCAGACAGGACTGCTGGCTTACTCTCCACTTGCCTTCGGAACACTTACTGGCAAGTACCTGAACGGACTTCTACCAGAGAAGGGCCGACTAACTCTGTTCAGTCGTTTCAGCCGCTATAACAATCCTCAGGCGCAGCGCGCTTGCGCACGCTATGTGCAGCTAGCCCGCGAACACGGGCTGGATCCAGCTCAAATGGCGCTTGCCTTCGTCACCAGACAGCCATTCGTCACCAGTAACATCATTGGTGCGACGAATATGGATCAGCTCAATCGCAACCTCAGCAGCATCAACATGGGATTGTCTGATGCTGTGCTTGAGGCGATAGCCAACATACATCAGGGCCAGCCCAACCCGGCACCTTGACTACCAGGCCGGACCGTCACATGGCGGCCCGGCAACCCCTGCAAATCAAATCATCCGACATTCCCGTCTTTTATCAGCATAAGCAAGGCACTTGCGCCAGCACACAAGATGCTTTAGTCATAGCGTGGCCGATACACCCTATAAAAAAACGGTTACAACCATGATTCAGACCAGCCTACCCTCCACATCGCTCCGACAGGTTGCGATTCTTGCGACCGACGGTGTCATTGCGTCCACATTGATGCAGGCCAAGGATTTCTTTCATATGGCCAGTCTGCGAGACGGTCGCCGTCGCGGTCAGGGGCTGACACCCGGCTTTCGTACTTCCATCGTCGCACCGGACAACCTGCCAGTCACCAGCTTCAGCCAGGACCGTATAGCCACCGATGCCACGCTCAGCGCTTTGCGGCCGCAACTGATCATGTTGCCGGCATTCTGGGGCGACTTCGACCAGATGCTTGAACGCTATCCCGGTGTCATTCCCTGGCTACAGGACGAACATGCGCGCGGCACACTCATCAGCGCAGAGGCGACGGGCGTATTCTGGGTTGCTGCTGCCGGCTTGCTTGATGGTCGAGAGGCCACCACCTATTGGCGCTTCTTCGATGAATTCAGCCTAAGATTCCCCAAGGTGTCGCTATGCCGGGATAAGCACATCACCGACGCTGACAATATCTACTGTGCAGCGGGCGTCACTTCAAACTGCGATCTATCCATTCATCTGATTGAGAAGCTGTGCGGTAGCCAGGTAGCTCAGGCAGTGGCGCGCGATACCCTGTATGAGGTCCAGCGCAGCTACACACCCGGCGTTATTGGCTTCGGCGGACAGAAGCTGCATCAGGACGTCGCCATTCTACAGATCCAGCAGTGGCTCGAAGAACACTATGCGGACAAATTTCGATTCGAGGATGTAGCCAGTCAGCACGGTATGAGCATTCGCAACTTCATGCGTCGATTCCAGAGTGCAACCGGTGACAAACCGCTACATTACCTGCAGCGATTGCGCATCGAAACAGCAAAGAATTTACTGAGCACCACACGGCGCAGCATCAAGACAATCAGTTACGACGTAGGCTATGACGACGCCAGCTTCTTTGCTCGCCTGTTCCGCCAGCATACTGATCTGTCACCCAACCAGTATCGTCGACAGTTTCAACAAAACCTGCAGTAGGCGGAAGTCAAACCCTCAAGGCTTGTGCGCCCGTGACAGAAACTCGTGGGACTGCATTTCGAGCAGACGACTGAGCGTGCGCTGGAACTCAAAAGTCAACCTGCCACCCGTATAGAGATCTTTCAGCTCAACTTCCGCTGACAGTATCAGCTTGACGTTACGGTCGTAGAACTCATCAACCAAGTTAATAAAACGACGCGCCATATCATCTTTACTCGCGTCCATCTGCTCTACGTTTGCTATCAATACCGCATGAAAGATCTTGGCCAGTTCAATATAGTCGTTCTGACTGCGGGGTCCGTCGCACAACTCGCGAAACTCGAACCAGCCAACGTCCTCACAGACCCTGATTGACTTGATCGGACGATTCTCGACCGTCAGCAACTCACCCTCCACTACCTCGTCGATATCCGGCACCAGGCTTTCAAAACTCTGTCGCAAGCTCAGGTCCGCACCTTCATCAAGCGGCCAATGGAAAAGCTCTGCCTGCTCAAGTGCACGTAAACGATAATCCACGCCATTATCAACATTGACCACTTCTGTGTGACTGTTGAGTAGCGCTATGGCTGGCAGGAAGCGGGCGCGTTGCAGCCCATTTTTGTATAGCCCGTCAGGCACAATGTTGGAAGTTGCCACAAGACTCACGTTGTTTTTGAACAACTCTTCCATCAGCGTACCGAGAATCATTGCGTCGGTAATATCGGACACAAAGAACTCGTCGAAACAAATGACCCGCGCCTCAGCGGCAAACTGCTTGGCAATCAGGGTAAGCGGGTTTTTCTCGCCGCTGAGGCCCTTGAGCTCGTGATGCACACGCTGCATGAATCGATGAAAGTGTGTTCGCATCTTGCGCTTGATCGGTAAGGCATCGAAAAAAGTATCGACCAGGTAGGTTTTACCCCTGCCAACCCCGCCCCAGAAATAGAGACCTTTGACTGGCTCGGCTTTGCGACCCAGCAATTTATCGAACAAACTCGAACGGGCTTTCTCCGCAGCGACGAGATCGTCGAAAAGACGCTGCAGATGCCGAACGGCATTTTCCTGCGCGGGGTCAAAAACAAAATCCGGACGTTTGAGGTCCGCCTGGTAACGAGCAAGAGGCGTCATAAGGCTGGCCATGGGAGGTAAAAGGGGGCGGAACTCTACTCCCTGGGGCCCGCATTTGGCAATTGTCCGATAGTGAGCGGACGTTTCGTCACTGCATGACCTGCTGAACCGCGTCCTTTAACTCCACAAGACGTCCATGAAAAAAATGACCGGTCTCGACAAACCGAACCACATTGATTCCGTCGCGACCCTCAAGCAAGTCAAACACCGCAGCAGAGGCCACTACATCATCAGCCTCGCCCATCATCACTGTTGTCGACCCGGGCAGCGGCAACAGTTCGGCGAATGGCAACCGCTCCACCGAGGGGGCTACCAGAATCAATTGCTCAGGCGGACTATCCAGACGACCCGCTGCAGCAGCCGCCACATAGCCACCGAAGGAAAATCCCATCACCCACAGGGCAGGGGCGGGCATCTCTCTAAGTGCCCAGTCAATCACGGCAATACAGTCATCGATTTCGCCCCGCCCATCGTCGTGTTCGCCTACGCTACGTCCGACACCGCGAAAATTGAAGCGAACAACACTCGCCCCCGCGTCGCGCGCGGCGCGCATCAGGGTGTGGACTACCTTGTTCGTCATACTGCCACCATGCAGCGGGTGTGGGTGGCAGATAATCGCCAACGCGACTGGGTTTTCAGCGCGGGTTAGCAACATTTCCAGGGTCCCTGCAGGCCCATTTATGGTGTGGCGCTCTTCCAACTTGCCGCTCATTCATCAACCCCCGTGACCGTGACAGTTTATGACTCGTCTAGGATTATGCAGCTTTAGTCGAACTATGCTCCCTTGGCCACGCTGCGATGCAGACAAGCCCAAAGGGTACTAGCCTTGGCAGAGAAATGTCGTTACCGTTGGTACATTAGCTGGTCAGGCGCATTCAGATAGGCCCGACATACAAACGTCATAGAGGGAATACACAGTGGAAGCAAGCGAAAACCTGTGGATTGCAGTATCCATTGCCCTAGCCATAGGGGTCATAGTCGGTATTGTTCTGGCTCAGGTCGCCAGGCGAGTCAGTGGCACCTACTCCTCCGCTACGCGCACGCAGCTGGAAAGTCTGCAACTTCGATTCGAGGACTACCAACAAGAGGTCTCCAGCCACTTCAAGACCACTGCCAATCTGGTCGCGCAGCTTAATCGCAGCCACCAAGAGATTCAGGAGCATCTGTCCCAAGGAGCAGTAGATCTGTCACCTGACGATATCACTCGTCAACGCCTGCTTGCGGCACTGGAAGATGCCCCTGTCTCTCGCGCCAGACCCAACGGCGACCCTCTATTCGATAGCCTTGAGCCGCCCCGTGACTATGCGCCCAAGGGCAAAGGTGGCCCTGGAACGCTGTCGGAAGAGTATGGCTTCAAGCACAAATCCTGACAGCCAGTCAGTGACATCGCCACTGAAGCCATCTGCGGATACCGGCAAGCATGTCGACCGTTGATCCTCACTCATTTTTTTATTGTGCCGAACAAGATCACAGTCACCTGATTATCCAAGGTGACTGGATCCTCGCGCACTACGCTACTTTGCGTGAACAGATCGCCGAACCACGCAAGAATACAACCGCAATCACGAGCGCCGACCTGGGCGAACTCGGCAAGCTGGATACAGCCGGCGCGCAATTACTCGCGGAGCTACTTGGTCCAGACCTTCTGGAACGTCTCACTCATAACAGTGACAACATCAGCCCCAAGCACAGCATTTTGCTGCAGCGCGTGGCGCAAACGATAGGCCCCGCTGCGTCTGAGCCGGTTGCCCCAGGCTTTCTGATTGTCGATTTACTCGCACGCACTGGCAATGCCAGCCTGATTTTCTGGCGCCACCTCGTCGAACTCCTTGGCTTCAGTGGTCTAGTCCTGTCAAGCCTCGCACGCAATCTCCTGCGCCCAGGCAACTGGCGAGTCACATCTCTGGTCGCTCAGATTGAAGTCACAGGTTTAAATGCACTGCCGATTGTAGCGCTGCTCACTTTTCTGGTTGGCGCCGTCGTCGCCTTTCTGGGCGCCACGATTTTGGAAAGCTTTGGGGCGACCATCTATACAATCGATCTGGTGGCATTCTCATTCCTGCGCGAATTCGCTGTGCTCCTGACCGCAATATTACTTGCCGGCAGAACAGCAAGCGCTTATACAGCGCAGATTGGCTCAATGAAGGCCAATGAAGAAGTCGATGCTATTCGAGCCCTGGGCCTTAATCCCATCGACCTGCTGGTGCTGCCACGGGTACTGGCTATGCTCATATCCCTACCCATACTGACATTGGTCGCCATGTTTTTCGGGCTGCTGGGGGGTGCGCTGGTCTGTATGCTTTCGCTCGACATCTCGCTGCCCATGTTTCTCGGTACGCTGCAGCAAAATATGGATGCTAGGCATTTCTATCTGGGCATGGCCAAAGCCCCGATATTCGCTTTCCTGATTGCACTGATCGGCTGCATGGAAGGCTTCAAGGTCAGCGGCAGCGCCCAGTCAGTGGGCGAGCACACAACCTCCAGCGTTGTGCAGTCGATCTTCGTCGTCATAGTGGTGGACGCCATGGCGGCGCTATTCTTCATGGAGATGGGCTGGTGAGCGAATCCAACAATATCGAACCCCTGGTCCGGGTTCGCGGTCTGCTAAACCAGTTTGGCTCTCAGGTCGTGCATAAAGATCTGGATCTGGATATCCATCGCGGCGAAATTCTCGGCGTCGTAGGCGGTTCAGGCAGCGGCAAATCTGTCCTGCTGAGGTCAATTCTCGGACTGCACCGACCTACCGCCGGCAAGGTTGAAGTTTTCAGCGCAGACCTTCAAGCGCTTGACACCCAGGCTCGGTCCGAGCATGAACGGCGTTTTGGCGTGCTATTTCAGCAGGGCGCCCTGTTCTCTTCAATGACGGTCGCTGAAAATATCGCCCTACCCCTGATTGAACACGCTAAACTCAACCGCGCAGACGCACAACATCTGGCGCAGATGAAACTGGCGCTTACCGGGCTGCCGGCCAATGCGGGTGACAAATATCCATCCGAGCTGTCCGGTGGCATGATCAAGCGCGCCGCCCTGGCGCGTGCGCTGGCGCTGGACCCGGATATTCTGTTTCTTGACGAACCCACCGCCGGGCTTGACCCCATTGGCGCAGCGGCTTTTGACAACCTGATTCGAACTCTGCGCGACGCCATAGGTCTGACTGTATTCCTGGTAACGCATGATCTGGATACGCTGTATGCGATCTGTGACAGGATAGCCGTATTGTCACAGAAAAAAGTTCTGGTCGCCGATACGCTTGAGCGGGTTGCCGCAGTCGACGATCCCTGGATACAAGACTATTTTCATGGTCCCAGAGGTCGCGCTGCGGCAACTGCGACCACACGCATCCAACAACAGCCGGAGCACAATCGCTGATGGAAACGCGCGCGCATCACGTGCTGATAGGACTCTTCACTCTGCTCGCTGCGGGCGCAGCAATCGGTTTTGCTCTCTGGTTGGGCAATGCCGCCACCAATCGCGAATACAAAGAATATGTTGTCGTCTTCAATGAAGCCGTCACCGGCTTGTCCCGCGGCAGCGCCGTTCAGTACAGTGGCATCAAGGTAGGCGATATTACCTCGCTGGAGCTGGATCCCGAAGACCCACGGAGGGTTCTTGCGTTGGTCCGTGTTGGAGCAGAGGTCCCTTTGAAGGAAAATACCCGGGCGCGCTTGTCCTTCACCGGCATCACCGGCAACTCGGTCATTGAACTGAGTCATGGGACACCCGGCAGTCCTCCACTGACCAGCAACAAGGGATTGCCTGTGATCGTCGCTGCACCTTCACCAATCGCCTCCCTGTTGGCTGACGGCGAGGATGTGATGACCAATATCAACCAGTTAATGTCGAGCGCACGCAGCATTTTGTCCGACGAAAATGCCGAGAGCATTGGCCGTACCCTAGGCAATATAGAACATGCTACCGGCAATATTGCCTCCCAGGGTGAGAATCTTGAGCGCCTACTCACCGAGCTGACCCGCGCCAGCGAGCAAGCAAACGAGACACTCCAGCGTAGCAGCGCTTTGGTCGCCAGCGCCGACACATTGCTCAACCAACAGGGCGCCCGCACGCTGAATCAGGCGGAAGAAGCATTATCGTCAATCGCCAGTGCCAGTGGCACGTTGGAGAGTCTGCTCACAAACAACAGCGAGGCGTTCACCACCGGGATGCAGGGCTTGTCTCAGCTTGAGCCGGCAATCAACGAGCTGCGCGCAACCCTGACCTCACTGCGAACCATTACCCGTCGCCTCGAAGACAACCCAACACGCTTCATATTGGGTCGCGACAGCCTGGAGGAATTCGAACCATGAATCGGACGCGCCGCTCAATCCTGGCGATCTTTGTCCTGGCCTCCTTGCTGGGAGGCTCGGCCTGCTCGGTCTTCCCGGAAGCGGAGTCGTTGACGATATACCAGCTACCCGCTCCCGCATTGGAGCCTTCCAGCGCCATACCATTGCCGTTCTCACTGCGCATAGGTACGCCTCAAGCCGGATCAGTTCTCAGCAGTCCGCGGATGATCGTCAATCCGCGCGGCAATGAATTGCAAGCCTACAAAGGAGCGCGATGGTCTGATCCGGTCCCTGCCCTCCTGCGTGAACATCTGGCACAGGCTTTTGAGCAACGCGGAGTGCTTGAGGCTGTCAGCACCGATGTAAACACCTTCAGCGCGGACATCCATCTCAGCACTGATTTGCGCCGCTTTCAGGTCATATACTCGAATTCAAAGCCAACAGTGGTCATCGAGCTGAAAGCCAGCCTGATTGATCCTACCAGCAGGGCGATCATTGCTCGCCGGTCTTTTATCGTTGAACACGCTATGACCTCAGCACAAATTCCCGGAGTGGTAGATGGCTTCAAGCTGGCATCGGACGAGATTGCCAGCCAGGTGATCAACTGGACAGCAGAGCAGTTGGCGCGCCGCGCTATGTAGCGACTGCGTTAATTAGAGCCTGGACCAGCATGAACACGCCGGAGCCGACGAGCATGACCAGGCCCAAGAGCACGATGCCCATGCCCCATACAAATAGACGGCTGTTGACCACTGTTTCCCGGGGACTATCGAGATACTGATTGAGCAGACGCACGTTCCTCTGATTCGACTTCCAGACAAAATCGAAAAGATCTCCGACTAGGGGCACTGCGCCTAGCAGGGTATCGATCAGCACATTGAAGGCCATTTTCAGCAGCAAAATCTTGGGCGCTCCCATGCGTGCAGCTTCAGAAATGACCACACTCGAAATCCACGCCGAAATCACATCACCGACACCGGGAATCAACCCTATCAGTCCATCAAGACCAAACCGTGCATTGAAGCCCGGCACCTTGATGGAGCTATCGAGAAACCAGGCCAACCGCTCAAGCTTCTTTCTGGTCTTATCCGTTGCTGTCTTGTACATCTATCCCCGGATGAATTTTATAAAACCCATGGAATGCGAGTCCATGGCCCTGCATTCCCGCTTATTCCCGCTTATTCCCACTCGATCGTAGCTGGCGGCTTGCTGGAGATGTCGTAGGTCACCCGAGACACGCCTGATATCTCGTTAATAATGCGATTGGATACAATTTCAAGGAACTCGTAAGGCAAATGCGCCCAGCGAGCCGTCATGAAATCGATTGTTTCGACTGCACGTAACGCAATGACCCATTCATAGCGACGCGCATCTCCCACCACGCCGACAGAGCGGACGGGCAAGAACACCGCAAAGGCCTGACTGGTTTTCTGATAAAGGTCCGCTCTATGCAGTTCTTCGATAAAAATATAATCGGCGCGGCGCAGAATATCAGCATACTCCTTGCGTACCTCGGCCAGAATACGCACGCCCAGCCCTGGACCCGGGAAAGGGTGGCGATAGACCATGTCGTAGGGCAAACCCAGTTCCAATCCGATCTTGCGCACCTCATCCTTGAACAGTTCACGCAATGGTTCGACAAGCTCGAACGCCATATCGTCCGGCAATCCACCGACGTTATGGTGGGACTTGATGACATGGGCCTTGCCGTTCTTAGAACCAGCAGATTCGATCACGTCGGGATAGATAGTGCCCTGAGCCAGATACTTAACACCCTTGAGCTTAGTCGCTTCTTCATCGAAAACCTCGATAAAGGTACGGCCAATAATCTTGCGCTTCTCTTCCGGATCGGTCACACCAAGGAGTCTAGAGAGAAACTTATCCTGAGCATTAACGCGGATTACCTTGACGCCCATGTTTTCGGCAAACATGGCCATGACCTGCTCGCCCTCGTGAAGGCGCAACAGACCATTGTCAACGAACACGCAAGTCAGCTGATCGCCGATCGCCTGGTGCAGCAACGCTGCCACTACCGAGGAATCAACACCGCCTGACAGGCCGAGCAGCACATTGTCATCGCCTACCTGGGCACGCATATTGGCAATGGCGTCCTCGACAATGTTGGAGGGCGTCCACAGTGATTCACACTCACATAGCTCAAGAATAAAACGCGAGAGCATGCGCTGGCCCTGCCTGGTATGAGTCACTTCGGGGTGAAACTGCAGACCATAAAAATGCCGCTTTTCGTCGCCCATGGCCGCAATCGCGCAGCTCGGTGTACTGGCCAGAACCTGGAAATCCGCCGGCAACGCGATGACCTTGTCACCATGGCTCATCCACACGTCGAGACTAAGTTGACCATCGGCTGCTATGTGATCTTCTATGCCCGACAAGAAATCGCTCTTGCCGACTATATCAACCCGTGCGTAACCGAACTCGTGCTTGTCCGAGCCTTGAACCTTACCTCCCAATTGCTCCGCCATGGTCTGCATGCCATAACAGATACCCAATACGGGTACGCCAAGACTGAAAACGACCTCAGGAGACCGTGGCGATCCCGGCAGAGGAACAGACTCCGGCCCACCCGCCAGAATGATGCCCTTGGGGGCAAAGTTACGTATCTCACTCTCAGGCATGTCCCAGGCACGTATTTCGCAATACACGCCAATTTCACGCACACGCCGGGCAATCAACTGGGTGTACTGAGAACCGAAGTCCAGAATCAGGATGCGGTGGGCATGAATATCTTGATGGACCATAAGGCAGGTTCTCTGAAAGACGTTCTGTTAAAGATGGAATAACACTGTGTGCTGCAAGCTACTGGGCAGACGGAGTAATCGAAGGTGACCGGCATCATTGTCAGCCACCCCGATACATCAATGAAGCGCCGAATCAGCCAACCCGATAATTGGGTGCTTCCTTGGTAATCTGCACGTCGTGTACGTGGGATTCACTCATGCCGGCACCGGTGATGCGAACAAACTGCGGCTTGGTACGCATTTCCAAAATATTGGTGCAGCCGGTATAGCCCATCGACGCACGCAGGCCGCCCATCAGCTGATGGATGATCGCAACCAGCGATCCTTTGTAAGGAACACGGCCTTCGATACCTTCGGGCACTAACTTGTCGGTACCAGCGCTGGATTCCTGGAAGTAGCGGTCTGCAGACCCCTGGCTCTGGCCCATCGCACCCATGGAGCCCATTCCACGATAAGCCTTGTACGAGCGACCCTGGAACAGCTCAACCTCACCGGGAGCCTCTTCCGTCCCGGCGAACATCGAACCCATCATAACCACCGAAGCACCAGCAGCTATCGCTTTGGCCAGATCGCCGGAGAAGCGGATACCGCCGTCTGCAATAACCGGAACATCAAGATCCTTGAGCACTGCGGCGACATCGGCAATTGCAGAAATTTGCGGCACGCCTACACCTGCAACAATACGCGTGGTGCAGATAGACCCTGGACCGATACCGACCTTGACCGCATCAGCGCCCGCCTCGACCAGCGCCAGTGCCGCTTCTGCGGTAGCTATATTGCCGCCAACGACCTGAATATCCGGATAATTATCCTTCACCCAGCGCACGCGATCGATCACGCCGCGGGAGTGACCGTGGGCCGTATCAACCACCACCACATCAACCCCAGCAGCCGCCAACGCAGCAATGCGCTCAGGGGTATCAGCGCCGGTACCAACCGCAGCACCCACGAGCAAACGACCCTGATCATCCTTAGTAGCATTGGGATAAGCCCGGGCCTTTTCGATATCCTTGACGGTCATCATGCCTTTAAGATGAAACGCGTCATCGACAATCAGCACTTTTTCAATACGATGGCGGTGCAGTAATTCACGCACGGCTCCTGCGCTGGCGCCCTCTTTCACCGTAACCAGCTGATCCTTGCCCGTCATCACTTCGCGTACCCGGGCATCCATACGGGTTTCGAAACGAATATCCCTAGCGGTAACGATTCCTACCAGGTCTCCATTAGAGAGAACCGGCACACCGGAAATGTTATTCACGCGAGTCAATTCGACCAGCTCGCCAACCGAGGCATCTGCGTCTATGGTGATCGGATCCTTCACTACACCGGATTCGAATTTCTTCACCTTGCGGACTTCGGCAGCCTGCTGCTCGACGGTCATGTTCTTGTGAATGATCCCCATACCGCCTTCCTGAGCCATCGCGATAGCCAAGCGGGCCTCGGTGACAGTGTCCATAGCAGCGGAAAGCAGCGGGATATTGAGTTCAATGCGCCGGGTTAGCCGGGACTTGAGGCTGGCGTCTTTTGGCATGACCTCGGAGTATCCGGGTACAAGCAAAACATCGTCAAAGGTTAGGGCTTCTTGGCTGATACGTAGCATGGCAGGGCTCCCGAGCGGGAAAATGGAAGCAAGGCATTATACCCATTTCGGCCAGTACGCTCAATGGGTATTGCATTATGACGCAATTATTCTCTACAGCGGCTGCGCAGGCTAAGATGGCACACATGAATGATGATGCCCTGTTCCAACGCCTAACCAAAGAACGCGACGTACTCAGCGTCAGCCAGCTAAATGCGCGTGCCCGCAGCTTACTCGAGGACGTTTTCCCACAGATATGGGTCGAAGGCGAACTATCCAATCTAGCCCGACCCTCCTCTGGCCACCTGTACTTCAGCCTCAAGGACAGCAAAGCGCAGATCCGTTGCGCGTTCTTCCGCCAGCACGCCAGTCGTGTCCGCATACCGCTGAGTGACGGCCTGCAGGTACGTGTCCGAGGACGCGTAAGCTTGTACGAAGGTAGAGGTGACTATCAGCTGATTGTCGATAGCATGGAGTCGGCCGGAGATGGCGCTCTGCGCCTGGCTTTCGATGCCCTGAAAAGCAAGCTTCTGGACGAAGGTCTGTTCGCCACCGAGCGCAAACGACCGCTTCCCACACATCCCCGTCGAATCGGCGTAATTACCTCGCCAAGTGGCGCAGCCGTAAGAGATATCATCAGCGTGTTCGGCAGACGCGCGCCTTTCATAGAGCTGGTTGTGGTGCCCACCCCAGTGCAGGGCCGCGACGCTGCACCGCAGATAGTGCGTGCACTTGAGCTGGCTGACCGCAGCGACTTCGACGCACTTATCGTCGCCCGTGGCGGCGGCTCGTTGGAGGACCTCTGGCCCTTCAACGAAGAAATCGTCGCCCGTGCTCTTGCAGCCTGTAAAACGCCCACCGTCAGCGCCGTCGGACACGAAACTGACGTTTCTATCTGTGACTTCATCGCCGACGTGCGCGCCCCCACGCCATCAGCCGCCGCCGAACTGCTCAGCCCCGACCAGCAAGCCATGTTGCAACAGGTCGAACGGGCCAACCGCCAACTGCGCCAATGTATGCGCGACCGACTGGCTCGGGACCAGCTACGTCTGGACAACCTACGTCGCCGGCTGCGTCACCCCGGTGAACGCCTGGCCCAACAAGCCCAACGTCTCGACGACCTGGAGTTGCGCCTCAAGCGCGGCATACGCCAACACCTTAGCAAGCTTGGCCAGCGCAGCGAACGGCTGCAGGCGCGATTGCAGGCGCAACATCCGGGCAGACACCTGACTTTATTGCGTCAGCGACTTGACCAGCTCGACCAGCGTCTACCCCGAGCCATGACGCAAACACTGGCTCAACGTCGCCAGCGCCTGGACGGCCTTGCACAAACCCTCAACGTGGTCAGCCCACTTGCTACCTTGGGGCGCGGCTATAGCATTCTTTTCGACCTGCAAGGTAAGCCGCTACGCAGTCACTCCGACACCCGGCCGGGCCAACGTATCCAAGCTCAGCTAAGCGATGGTCGCCTGGCATTACGTGTAGAAGACAACCTTGATGCCCCCCACACCTTGCCACTGCTGGATTAAATCCGTGCCAATAAAACGATTTATTATGCTGGTATGCCTAGTCAGCCTGGCCGTTCCCGCCCAGGCCGAGGGCTTCATAACCCGCCTGTTGAACAAGCCGGTCCCCGGCGGCGTTGCCGTGGTTACCCTCCCCGAGCACACCGATGCGCCCCGTGCACAGTATCGCGAGCAGCCTCTGCTGGTCATTCGTGAAGATGGCCAGCGCTGGATTGCCATAGCTGGCATCCCCCTGACCGCCAAGGCTGGCACCGAACACATCGAACTGGAGGGCGGAAACCAAATCCCATTCACTATCAGCGACCGCGACTACCCTGAACAACATATCAAGCTGCAGAATCAGCAACACGTCACACCTGACCCGGAACACCTCAAACGCATCAATCGTGAGCTTGAGGAGCAAATCAGTGCGTACAAAACCTTCAGCGCCCGCCAGCCCAGCAATTTGATGTTCGACCGCCCCGTTAACGGGCCCCTTTCCAGCGCTTTTGGTCTGCGCCGCTTCTTCAACGGGGAAGAACGTAACCCTCACTCCGGCCTCGACTTCGCATCTCCAACCGGTACCTCGATCAAGGCCCCGGCCGCCAGCCAAGTCATTCTCGTCGGCAACTACTTCTTTAACGGCAAAACTGTCTTCCTGGATCACGGCCAGGGGCTGATAAGCATGTTCTGCCATCTATCGGCGATCGACGTGAAGGTAGGAGACGAGATAACCCGCGGTCAACACGTCGGCAAGGTCGGCGCCACAGGCCGCGCCACCGGGCCCCACCTGCACTGGAACGTCAGCCTGAATAATACCCGCGTAGACCCTTCTATATTCATCGGCGCATTCGTGCCGTGATGAAATTAAATCGCTGACCCTGACATATCGAGCCAGGCCGCGGCACAGCGAGAAGAAGCTAAACAAGCGAAAAATCAAGATATTCTGTTCACACCGATGCTAATTCAGCACACCTCCTGGCGGGGTGGAGAAGTGTCGATAACAGGGATTTTATCGTCAATCCTCCACAGATGGGTCCACGGCCTCTTTGCCACCCCGCCAGACTGGGAGCAACGGGCCCTGAACAACAGTCACTTTCTCGCGCGATCACCAACCGCGCAACAATCCCTCAAAACGCCTCGCCTAGAAAAATAAAAAAGCTAAAAATCGTAAAATGCTGACTATTTATGCCAAATTAATAAGACCAGTTGCAATAAAAACACACACCGTCTAACTTTTACTGCAACAACACCTCATTCAGCACCCGCCCAACTCACAAGGTAACGGGCCGAACAGGAAGCAGACCATGAGCATGCTCAAAGACCCCTCCAGCAAATATCAGGCATTCGAACCGGTAGACATCCCCGATCGCCAATGGCCATCGCGGACACTGACCGAAGTACCTATCTGGTGCAGCTCCGATCTGCGTGATGGCAATCAATCGCTGATCGAGCCCATGGATCCTGCACGCAAACTGAAATTCTTTCAGACCCTCGTCAAGGTTGGCATCAAGCAGATCGAGGTCGCCTTTCCGTCCGCCTCACAGACTGATTTTGACTTCGTTCGCAGTCTCATTGATGAAGGGCACATACCGGATGACGTCACCATCCAGGTCCTCACGCAGGCGCGCGAAGACCTGATCAAACGTACATTCGAATCCGTGCGCGGCGCAAAGAAAGCCATCATTCACGTGTACAACGCCACCGCGCCCAGCTTCCGTCGCATTGTCTTTAATCAGGATAAAAAAGGCGTGGTCGATATCGCCGTTAACGCCGCTACCCTGATCAAGCAGCTGGCCGCCGAACAACCGCACACCAACTGGACATTTCAGTATTCGCCCGAGATTTTCACCTCAACCGAACTCGATTTTGCCGTGCACGTATGTGACGCCGTCCTTGATGTCTGGCAGCCGACCCCCGACAACAAAGTGATTCTCAACCTGCCAGCCACAGTCGAGATTGCCACACCCAATCATTATGCCGATCAGATCGAGTGGTTTGGCCGCCACATCAGCCGCCGCGACAGCGTGCTGATCAGCCTGCACACCCATAATGATCGCGGAACCGGAGTGGCTGCTACCGAGCTGGGTCTACTGGCCGGCGCCGACCGCGTCGAAGGTTGCCTGTTTGGAAATGGTGAGCGGACCGGCAATGTGGATCTGGTCACTCTAGCGCTCAACTTTTATACCCAGGGTATCCATCCACAGCTGGATTTCTCCGATATAGATGCCGTACGAAAAGTCGTTGAAGAATGTAACCAGCTCTCCGTGCATCCACGCCATCCATATGTAGGCGACCTTGTTCATACCGCCTTTTCCGGCTCGCACCAGGATGCTATTCGCAAAGGCTTTGCTCAGCGCAAACCTGACTCAGTATGGGAAGTGCCCTATCTGCCGATTGACCCCGAAGACATCGGCCGAAGTTACGATGCCGTGATCCGAGTCAACAGCCAGTCAGGCAAGGGTGGCATCAGCTATCTGCTCGAGCAGCACTATGGCATCAGCCTGCCACGCCGCATGCAGATCGAATTCAGCCAGGTAGTCCAGGGCGAGACTGATCGCCTGGGGTTGGAAATGAACGCTGTGCAAATACATGACCTGCTCGATCGGGAATACATTCAGGCCAACAGTCCCTATGCATTGATTCGTCACCGGCTGCAGGAAGAAAATGGCACCAGCGCGGTAGACGTTGAAGTATTGAACCAGGGCGAGACACTGCATTGGCGTGGCCTGGGCAAAGGTCCACTCGGAGCTCTGGTGGCCGGGCTGCCAGTGTCTATCGAAGTGATGGATTATCACGAGCACGCGATTGGCTCGGGCGCCAACGCCAAGGCAGCCGCCTACGTAGAAATCCGTATGGACGGTGGAAGACCACTCCACGGCATCGGCATTGATGAGAACCTCACCACTGCCAGCTTCCGCGCCCTTTTCAGCGCGCTTAACCGTGTCCTGCGTCAGGCTGAAGCACAGGCCGCCTGAACGGTCGCCTGACATCCATAAATCAGTGCGCCGCTCGGTGAGCCGGCGCATCAGCTACCGATATGCTGCCAGTGACCCCTACCCCACAGGCACATCGCCTCTAACACCGGCTGCAGACTCGCGCCGTGATCGGTAATACGATAATCCACCCGTGGTGGCACTTCAGCATACACCGTTCGGCTAATCACGCCATTGCGCTCAAGTTCTCGCAATTGCTGGGTCAACATTTTTTCGGTGACATCAGGTACCAAACGCTTTAGTTCAGAAAATCGCAGTGGCTGCTGAAGAATGTGGTAAACCAGAACCGACTTCCATTTGCCGCCAATGACCTCAAGCGTTACCTCAATGGGCGTGTTGTAGACTTTCCCGTCCTGAACCAATCGCTTGCTTTGCGCACTATCGGCGGCGCACGTTTCACTGTCCATACTTACCTCTAGGTAGGTTACGTCCTAAATCGTACGTACTTGTCAAAAAGATTGCTACCCTCATAATGCATCACACATTCTGCACCCAATGGTGCACGTAACCTGGAGTCGCACCGCATGTCCCGATCCCCTCTTATGCTGCCAATCCGCCTAGGCAGCATTGATTTGCCGAACCGAGTCATCATGGCTCCGCTGACTCGCCAGCGCAGCAAGCAGCCCGGCAACGTACCATACGAGCTCAATGCAACGTACTATGCCCAGCGGGCCAACGCCGGACTGATCATCAGCGAAGCCGTACAAATCTGTCCAGAGGGACAGGGCTACGCGTGGACGCCAGGCATCCATAGCGCAGAGCAGATCAGTGGCTGGAAGAACGTGACTGAGGCCGTACATGACGCCGGAGGCAGGATGTTTTTGCAACTGTGGCACGTTGGGCGTATCTCACATCCCTTATTGCAGCCCAATGGAGTAGACCCAGTCGGCCCCTCAGCTATTCAGGCCAAAGCTGAATGCTATGTACAGGAAGCCGATGGCAGCCACCACAAAACGCCAACCGCCATGCCCCGTGCACTCGAAACCAGTGAAGTGTCCGATGTTGTCGCCGCTTACGCCCAAGCCACACACAATGGACTGGATGCAGACTTTGATGGCGTGGAAGTTCACGCGGCAAACGGGTATTTACTGGACCAGTTTCTCTGCTCCAACAGCAACCAGCGTACCGATGAGTACGGTGGCAGTCTGGAAAACCGTGTGCGTTTGGTGCTCGAGGTGGTCGATGCAGTCATCGCCGCTACCGGTGACAGCGGCCGGGTCGGCATCCGGATTTCACCTATGGGCACCTTCAATGGCGTTGACGATGCCAATCCCCGGGAAACCTTCAGCCATTTGCTACGCGAACTGAACAGCCGCGATCTGGCTTATGTGCATGTGAATCGTCCAGACTGGGTTGGTGGTACCTTTGAAGGCTTCGATTCGCTGCTGCAGGCCCTGCGCGATCTGTATGACGGCCGCCTCATTCTTGCCGGCGGTATGACAGCCGAATCTGGCGCTGAGATTCTTGAAGACGGTCTCGCGGACATGATCGCCTTTGGTAGACCCTACATCGCCAATCCTGATCTGGCACTACGTATCAAGGTCGGTGCCAAATGGAATGAGATCAACCCTGCCACTTTGTATGGCGGTGCAGAAGAAGGCTATACCGATTACCCAACAATGAAGTAAGCGCTAGCGCACAAAAAAAGCCCGGCCTCGGCCGGGTTTTTTGTATACGAAGTACATCAATCAACTGATTGATTTGAACATCAGCGCTTCTTGTCTTTGCTCTTTTTCGTTTCTTTCTTGTGGTGACTCATCAAACGCCGCTTCTTGTTCACCTGTCGGTCGGTCAAACCGGTCTTGCGATCAGCAAAGGGGTTTTCACCACCTTTGTATTCCACTCGAATTGGCGTGCCCGCCATGCCCAGTACCTTGCGAAAGGTATTTTCCAGATAACGGGTATACGACTGCGGTACGTTGTCGACCTGGTTGCCGTGCACCACGATAATCGGCGGATTGGAACCGCCAAGGTGGGCATAGCGCAGCTTGATTCGACGACTGTTGACCACCGGCGGTTGATGATCAGCAACCGCGTCTTCGAGGATTTGCGTCATGCGATTGGTTGGCACCTTGGTCATCGCACTGGCAAAGGCCTTATCGACTGACTTGTAGAGCAGGCCCACACCACTGCCATGCAGTGCCGAGATAAAGTGCAGATCGGCAAACTGAGCAAAAATAAGCCTTCGTTGCAGCTCGATTTTCACAAAGTCCTTTTCCCGCTCGTCCATGCCGTCCCATTTATTCACGGCAATCACCAGCGCCCGACCCGCTTCCAGAACAAAACCCAGTAGATGCAGGTCCTGCTCAACAATACCGTCACGGGCATCGACCACAAAGATCACCACATTGGAATCTTGGATCGCCTGCAGTGTCTTGATCACAGAAAACTTCTCGACCGCCTCAAACACCTTGCCACGCTTGCGGACACCTGCAGTGTCGATCAGCGTGTAGGGCTTCTCATAGCGCTCATACGGGATATAAATACTGTCCCGGGTAGTACCTGCCTGATCGAAAACCACTACTCGATCTTCGCCCAGCATGCGGTTTACAAGTGTCGACTTGCCCACGTTAGGACGTCCGATCACCGCGATCTTGGTACCGATCGCCTCCACAATGCGGCGCGCTTCAGGCTCTTCACCGTCAGCCAGCGGCTCTACGGCGAGGCTGCCAATTCCCTCTTCACCGAGCACTTGCTCGAGCATTGGATTGATATTGCGACCATGCGCCGCCGCAATACCGATTGGCGAACCCAGACCGAGCTTGGAAAATTCACCCTGAATCGAGTCTTGGTCAGCGCCATCTATCTTGTTGGCAATCAGGTAGGTGTGCTTGTTACGTTTACGCAGATGCTCAGCAATCAGCTCATCAGCCGCCGTTCTACCCGCTCGGGCATCAACCAGAAAGAGCACCGCATCGGCCTCTTCGATGGCCTGCAGGGACTGGCCGGCCATGATCATATCAAGGCCCTGTTCGTCACCACTGATACCACCGGTATCGACCAGAATGAACGGCTTGCCCTGCCAGCGCGCCTCTCCATACTGACGGTCACGGGTTAACCCGGCGACGTCGGCAACGATAGCGTCACGACTTTTGGTCAGACGATTGAATAACGTGGACTTGCCGACATTAGGCCGCCCCACGAGGGCGATTACAGGAACCATGATAACTCCGCGCACGAGTAGTCGTGCAATAAACGAAAACGGCCGCTACGCCCGTTTTCAAGGGACAGCGGCCGGGAAAGTATAGCTGTTTCAGGACTTAGCGCAGCTTCAGCGCCACCAAATTGCCGCTATTACCGTATACATAAAGTGTATCGCCCAGCGCAATCGCTGGAGCCCGAACACCCTTGCGGTCAACCCGGATACGACCAACCAGTCGCCCGTCCGTTTGTGCCAGCAGATGCACATACCCATCGTAATCGGCCACTGCAATATAGCTGCTGAAAGCGACTGGTGCAGTCAGACTGCGACGAAGAAAGCTATCGTTGGTCCACAGCAACTCGCCGCGTGTACGGTCAAGCGCTTCAACCTGTCCATCAGCAAGACTGATATAGACGCTACCAAAACCTTCACCCGCGCCAACCAGGCTGGAGGCATCATGCTGCCAGCGTACGCTCCCGGTATTGATATCGACTGCCGCGAGTGCACCCTGATAGCTGGTGACATAGAGCGTTTCATCGACCAGCAACAGTTGCCCATCGATATCGACCATCCGCTCAAGCTCAGTCCGGCCCTGTGGCTTACCAACTCGCGCGTCCATGACCGGCAGACCGCTATCAGCCGCCAAACCGACAACACGCCCACTGGATAACCCGGCAAACACCCGTCCCTGAGAAATCAGGGGGGTACTGTGACCACGGACGGTCAGTACCGGCACGCTTGATTCGTATATCCAGCGTTGTGAACCGTCACTGATATCCAGGGCTGTAATTTTATCGTCGAGGGTTTGTACCACCACCACGTCGCCGTTGGTCTGCGGCGGAGCCAGGATTTCACTGGAAACCTGGGCGCGCCACATCTCGCTACCATCTTCCTCATCCAGTACGATCACTTCACCGTCAAGGGTACCGACCATCACCCGACCGCCACCCGTACCGACGGCACCGGACATACGCTCTTTGAGTTTGACCTGCCATACAACGTCGCCAGTCTCCCGGTCCATGGCCACAACACGACCCTTAGCGTCTCCCGCATAGAGCGTCAGACCATCAAGAGAGGGCGCCAACTGATTATATAGCTTGCCCTGGCCAACTCCGATATTACGGTCCCAGGAGCGCTCGATTTCAACTTCGGCAGTAAAGTCTTCCAATTCTACCGGAGTCAGATCTTTCTTGCCGGAACTACTGCACCCTGCAATCAGTAGGGCAGCCATAGTCAGGGCCACATACGGGAACTTCAGGTTCACTAGGCTTCCTCCGCCAGATCATCGAGCTTCAACTGTAACTGCGGACGCGACTTGGGATCCTCGAGTGCCACCAGTGCAGCCTGATAGGCAGAACGCGCATCGGCCTCACGGCCCAAAACGAGCAGCAGATCACCCCGGACCTCTTCCCGGCTAGCCAGCAGAGCGCCGGTCACATTACCGCTAAGCACTTCCAATCCTTCCTCGGCACGATCTTGCGCAGCCATTACCCTCGCCAGACGCTGACGAGCAACCTCTTCAAGCACAGGATCACCGGCATCAGCAACGATCGTAGCCAGCAGTTCCTCAGCACTAGCCAAATCTTCTGCTTCGACTGCAAGCCGCGCCTGCATCAGTGCGGCAAATTGGGAATAGCGCGTAGCGCCATATTCGTCACGGATCTGCTCTGCGAGCTCGGCACCCCTTGCACGTCCCTGCGACTCGCTATTACCGAGCACCGCTTCAAGCATCGACTGATACAGCGCGGATGCCTCGGCTGCCTTGTTGTCCTGATGGTTATTCCAGCCCTGCCAGCCGAATACACCTGCCAGCGCAATGACTACACCCGTGAGCAAAGGCACGCCGTGGCGCTTCCACAGCTCCTTGATCTTCTCTACCTGTTCTTCTTCTGTCTCGTACGTCACCCCAGACTCCTTGCCTGATCCAAGCGGTTGATGCCGCTCACAACAATTGTTTTAAACGCGCCGGCAAACCATGCCAGGCAATATTTTCCTGCTGCGCGTCGCTGCGCAGCGGCTTGATTCCAATCTGCTCTGCAGTGACTTCATCTTCGCCCAGGATCAAGGCGAACAATGCACCGGACTTGTCAGCTTTCTTGAACTGACTCTTGAAGCTACCGCCACCACAATGCACGACCAGTCGAAGCCCGGGCAACGCATCGCGCAACTGCTCGGCAAGGCGAAAACCCGCTAGCGCAGCGCCATCGCCAAGCGTAACAAGGTAGACATCCACCTGACGGGTCAAGTGCGAAGGAACGCAATCCAGAGTCTGGATCAACAGCAAGAGACGTTCTATGCCCATAGCAAAACCAACAGCAGGAGCCGGCTTACCACCTAACTGTTCGACTAGACCATCATAACGGCCACCCGCACAGACTGTCCCTTGTGAGCCCAGTTTGTCTGTCACCCATTCGAACACTGTCAGCCCATAATAGTCCAGCCCGCGTACCAGTCTTGGGTTGATTACATAGGGCACTCCGGCGGCATCGAGCAGAGCCCGTAACCCCTCAAAATGGGTCCTCGCATCCTCGTTCAAAAAATCAACGAGACGTGGTGCATCGGCCAGGAGCGCCTGAGTGGTCGGATTCTTGCTGTCCAGCACCCTCAGCGGATTGCTCTCGAGTCGCCGCTGGCTGTCTTCATCCAGCTGATCAAAGCGTTCGCGCAAATACGCGACCAGCTCCTCACGATAGCGACCGCGATCTTCACTGCTGCCCAGACTGTTGAGCTCCAGGGTGACCGCATCCTGTAATCCGAGCTGCTTCCACAGACGCCAGCTCAACAGAATAAGCTCGGCGTCGATATCAGGACCGGTAATGTTGAAGGTTTCCACACCGATCTGATTGAATTGTCGGTACCGGCCTTTTTGCGGCCGCTCATGCCGGAACATCGGTCCGGCATACCAGACTTTCTGGCTCACTCCACCGCCAATCAAACCGTGCTCAAGCATGGCCCGTACACTGCCTGCAGTTCCCTCCGGACGCAGGGTCAACGAATCACCATTTCGGTCAGCGAAGGTATACATCTCCTTCTCGACAATATCCGTCACCTCGCCAATGGAGCGCTTGAACAGCTCGGTGGACTCGACGATCGGCATACGCATTTGCTGGTAACCGTAACCTGTGAGCAGATCTGCCACAGTACGTTCAAAATACTGCCACAGTGCACTATCGGCAGGTAATACGTCGTTCATGCCGCGCACGGCTTGCAAGGTCTTCAATGCTTCTTTCCTTAATCAGCCACGGGCGATGGTGTTGGCATCCAGCGCCTGTTTGGCAGCAATCTTGTCGCGAATAAGCTTTTCCAATGTATCGACAAGATTAGCATTGTCGACCTTCTGGGATGGCGTCCCTCCGACGTAAATCAGGTTGTTCGGGGACGCCCCGGCGAGCCCGATATCTGCCACCTTGGCTTCGCCCGGCCCGTTCACGATGCAACCAATAACCGCCACGTCCAGCGGCACGACCACGTCTTCAAGTCGAGATTCAAGCTCGTTCATGGTCTTGATCACATCGAAGTTTTGCCGCGAGCAGCTCGGGCAGGCAATAAAATTGATGCCACGAGAGCGCAGATGCAGCGATTTGAGCAGATCAAAACCAACCTTGATCTCCTCAACCGGGTCGGCGGCTAAAGAGATGCGTATCGTATCGCCGATCCCTTCGGCCAGCAGTAAACCCAGACCCACTGCTGATTTAACCGTACCCGAGCGTAGGGCACCGGCTTCGGTAATACCCAAGTGTAACGGCTGCTCTATCTGCGCCGCGAGCAAGCGGTAAGCATTCACCGCCATGAAAACATCTGACGCTTTGACGCTGACCTTGAAATCCTGAAAATCCAGCTTGTCGAGATAATCGACGTGACGAAGTGCAGAGTCGACCAAAGCCTGAGGTGTAGGCTCACCATACTTCTTCTGTAAATCCTTTTCTAACGAACCTGCATTGACGCCAATACGTATCGGGATCCCGTTGTGACGTGCGGCATCAACTACTGCACGAACCCTGTCTTCGCGTCCGATATTACCCGGATTAATCCGCAGACAATCCACGCCCAAGTCCGCGACACGAAGCGCTATCTTGTAATCGAAATGAATATCCGCAACCAGGGGCAGTGTAACCAACTTACGGATTTCACCGAAGGCTTCAGCCGCCTGCATACTCGGTACCGACACCCTGACAATGTCTGCGCCCACTGCCTGCAACTGATTGATCTGAGCCACCGTGGCGGCGACATCACACGTCTCGGTATTGGTCATACTCTGCACAGAAATAGGCGCATCACCGCCTACCAGCACAGAGCCGACACGGATTTGCCGCGAGACCCGGCGTTTAATCGGAGATTCGTGGTGCATCGCGCTCCTCCTGTCAGCCCAGACGCAGGCGAACAACGCCTGACGCTCTGGTACCTTGCGTGTCTACTGGCTCACCATTGAAAGCAATCAATGACACCGCTTCGACGGCGCCAATCACAATGTCGATGGGACCCTGATGGTCAAGCGTGAGTGTTTGGCCCGCCTGCATCAATGCGCTGTGAAGCACCTCGCCACCCGGGGTGGTGACCTGCAGCCAGCAATTACCACTGAACAGCATCTGCAAACCTTTGCCGACGGCCAACATCTCGTTAGCAGCAGTAACGTCAGATTCTGAAGTACTACTGTCTGCTGAAACCTGTGGCGGGATTGGCGCTGAGGACCCGATTTGAGTCTGAGCTGGAGCTCCCTCCGTGGGAATCTCTAACGCCGGCAAATCAGAAATTGCAGGCGCATCCTCTTCAGTCACGGTGGGCGCAATCAGCGGATCGGACGAATCGCTCGGAAATACGGACGATTCCTCGGCAAAACTCTCAGGCAAAGACATGGCATCGACTTCGACCTCATCGATAGACTGCTCGGCAATGGTGGAGACATCCTGACCGGAAGTTTCAGGTTGGCTGTCGTACCACCACAAAAGGATAGACGCCAGAACGGCAATCGCGACGATGACTGTGGTCCAGGTCACCAACATGCCACTGATCTTCCCTGGATGGCTTAGCTTATCGATACCACTGACTTGCTGCTCCCGGACTTCGACACCCCGATAACGGTCATATTCCAGCACCAGCTGGTTGGCATCTAGACCCAGCAGCCGCGCATAGCTGCGAACGTAACCCCGCGCAAAGGTATCACCGGGCAAATTCTCAAAACGCCCAGCCTCCAGGTGGATAAGAATCTTTTCTGGCAGGCGCAGGCTCGCAGCCACTTCGGCCGTACTAAGCCCCTTGGCCTCCCTGTCGACTTGCAGGCTGGCACCCGGATTGTGTGTGCGTCCGCCGGCCTGTCGAGTTTCATCAGTCGGCGTTATTGCGTCTCGCTGGTCTGTACTCATGATTGGTCTGACGCCTTCATTTCTTTTGCTTCAGGACTGGCCGGATAGAGGCGGCGTAGCTGCAGCGCATAGCTTGCAGCCCGATTGTGATCTTCAAACCGCCTTGCCAGCTGAATACCGAGCCAGAGGCTCTCGGCGCTTTGTCCGGAAAACTCGGTGAAACTGCGATAATAGCCCCACGCGGGAACGAAATTCTGCTCGGCAAACTCGATCTTTGCCATTTGCAGCAAAGCCAGAGGCTGTCGGCTGTTAAGTCGCAATGCACGCTCAAAGCTGGCTTTTGCCTGTTCCAAGCGATCCATGCGTTGATAGGTCAGCCCGATATTTTCAAACACCCTCGACCGTTCCCCATACAGGGTATCCTTAGAGGCCTTTTCGAAATAACCCAAGGCTTCGTCGTAACGTTCTTCACTGAGCAGGAAAACCCCATAATTGTTCAATATTCTGGGATTTCCAGGCTCACTGGACAGCGCATCCCGGTAGTGTTTATCAGCGGATGCGGTTTCGCCTTCCTGCTGAAACACCATCGCCAGAGCCAGATGAGCCGAAGCCGACCGCGGATCAAGTTTCAACGCCTCACTCAGCGGTGCCTTGGCGCTTTCGGTTTCGCCTTCCTGCAAATATCCCAAACCCAGCTGGATATAGGCATCTCGCCCAGCATCTGCATCAGGCTTGCGTTTTTGTGGTTGGTCACTGGTAGTCACACATCCAGTCAACGCAAAAGCGCTTAAAAATGCTGCCGCGATCATCATTTTTTTCATCACAATCGATCCTCGGTTGGATGCTTTACCGGTTAACGCTTGAGGCCTGTGCCGCTTCGGGCAGCCCATCAACCGGCAACTCTCTGAGAGCGATGTAGCGTTCGCTGCGGCGGGTACGATCCATTACCTGCCCAACCAACTGGCCACAAGCGGCATCAATATCTTCACCACGGGTGGTGCGCACGGTGACGTTATAGCCCGCTTTGTGCAGCATATCCTGAAAGCGGCGGATGCTGTTGTTACTTGGCCGCTCGTAACCCGAGTGGGGAAACGGATTAAAGGGTATCAGATTGATCTTGCAAGGCGTTTCACGCAGCAGTTCAATCATCTCCTCCGCGTGCTCCGGCTGATCATTGACGTCCATCATCATGGTGTACTCGATGGTCAATACGCGCTTCTCACCCAACCTGGCCATATAGCGATTACAGGCGGGCAACAGCACTTCCAGCGGATACTTCTTGTTTAGCGGCACTAGCTGGTTACGCAATGCGTTGTTCGGTGCGTGCAACGACAGCGCCAGCGCAACATCAGTGAGCTCACCGAGTTTCTCGATCATTGGCACAACGCCCGAGGTCGACAGCGTGACCTTGCGTTTGGATATACCGTAACCAAGGTCATCCATCATCAGCAGCATCGCATCAAGCACGTTGTCGAAATTCAACAGCGGCTCGCCCATGCCCATCATCACCACATTGGTGATCGCACGGTCTGACTTCGTTGGAAGATTCCCAAACGACTTTTTGGCGATCCAGACCTGGCCGATTATCTCTGCCACGGTCAGATCACTATTGAATCCCTGCTTGCCGGTAGAGCAGAAGCTGCAGTCAAGCGCACACCCCGCCTGGGAGGACACACAGAGTGTGCCCCGACCATTCTGCGGAATATAGACGGTCTCCACACAGCTGCCAGAGGCAACCCGGATGACCCACTTGCGCGTGCCATCCTTGGAGATATCTTCGCTGACCACTTCCGGCGGACGAATCTCAGAGCAGGCTGCAAGCTTCTCGCGCAAAGCCTTGCTGACATTGGTCATATCGTCGAAATTATCGGCGCCCAGATGATGAATCCACTTCATGACCTGACCGGCACGGAAACGCTTTTCTCCTAGAGTCTCGAAGAAGGCTTCCATTTTCGGCTGAGTCAGACCCAGCAGATTGATTTTGCCGGCGGCATTGGTTGTAGCAATCACATCATCACCTTGGTGTCGAAAAGCATTCTCAGCTGCGCGAGCAGAGATCAGTTTCAGCAAAGAAATAACCGATCTCGCGGGCCGCAGACGTGGTGGAATCAGAACCATGCACTGCATTAGCGTCGATGGACTCGGCGAAGTCAGCGCGAATGGTGCCGGCCTCAGCTTCCTTAGGATTGGTTGCGCCCATCAATTCACGGTTCTTCAACACGGCGCCTTCACCTTCAAGCACCTGAACAACGACAGGACCGGAAGTCATAAAGCCAACCAGATCCTTGAAGAAAGGACGCGCGCTGTGCTCTGCGTAGAAGCCCTCAGCATCAGATTGGGACAGCTGCACCATCTTGGCAGCGATGACGCTCAAGCTCGCCTTTTCAAAACGGCTAATGATCTGGCCTACGACATTCTTGGCGACGGCGTCGGGCTTGATGATGGACAGGGTACGTTCTACAGCCATGGAAAACACTCCAGAAAAATAAAGGTAGATTTAGATTTTATGCGTAATTGTTAACCTGCGGATTATACGCAGATTGGCAGCAAATACATACCGGCCGGCGTATTCACCAGTGCAGTAGCAGCGCCTGATGCACTCACGCGTTCTGGCGCAGCCGCGGGACGACAGTGCACAGCACCTGCGCAGCGCGCTTTACCTCATCGGCAGTAGTAAAGCGTCCGAAAGACAGCCGCAGCGATCCCTGAGCAAGTGCATTGGACATACCCAGCGCGCGCAATACATAAGAAGGCTCAACCGACGCCGAGGTACAGGCCGAACCCGAAGACAGCGCCAGGTCTTTCAGCGCCAGCAACAGCAACTCGCCATCAACATCGGCAAATGCAAGATTGAGATTGTGCGCAATACGCTGATCGCTGCTGCCGTTGAGGAACACATCCGGCAAATCGGCCAGACCCTCCAACAACAGGTCGCGCAGCTCGGCGATACGCTGGCTTTCTTCATCCATAAGAGAACCCGCTAACGCAAAGGATTCGCCCATGCCAACAATCTGATGGGTGGGCAGGGTACCCGAGCGCATACCCCGCTCATGGCCTCCACCGTGTATCAGCGCCTCGATTCGCAATGCGGGATCACGGCGAACGTATAAGGCACCTATACCCTTAGGACCATAAGTCTTGTGAGCGCAAAAGGACATCAGATCAACCGGCAGTTGATGCAAGTTGATCGGTAACTTGCCGGTAGACTGGGCCGCATCAACGTGCATCAACGCACCACCTGCCTGCGCCACCGCGCCTAAGCTGGCGATATCGTTAATCGTGCCGATCTCATTGTTTACATGCATCAGCGACACCAGGGTGGTGTCTTCGCGCATCGCCTGCTGCAATTGTTGCGGCGTAATAATTCCGTCCGCTTTGGGCTGAAGCCAGGTAACTTCGAATCCCTCGCGCTCTAGCTGATGAAAACTATCAAGCACCGCCTTGTGTTCGATCTGCGAAGTAATCAAGTGCCGACCCCGCTCCGCCCGGCAGTGCGCGGCACCCTTGATCGCCAAATTGTCAGATTCGGTCGCCCCCGATGTCCACACGATCTCCCGCGGATCGGCACCCACCAGATCAGCCACCTGGCGCCGCGCTAATTCCACCGCCTCTTCAGCTTTCCAGCCGTATATGTGAGAGCGCGACGCTGGGTTGGCAAAGTTACCATCCAGAGTCAGACACCCCATCATTTTCTCGGCAACCTGAGGGTCAACCGGCGTTGTGGCGGCATAATCGAGATAAATCGGCAACATCAGTTTTATCCTATGAGCGACCGGCACTGCCGATATCTGCGGATTTTGATTCAACACTATCGACTTCAGCTTTAAGCAGATCGAAGTCCTCGCTACCCAGCGTGGGTAGGTCCTTGGCGCAGTAATCGCTACCCAGCTCACTCAAAGCATGGCACATACCCTCAATACGACCGTCGACGGCCTGCATGTGATCGAGCATCTGACCGATCGCCCGGGCCACTGGATCAGGCGTGTCGCGGGTCACGCCATAAGCATCAAAACCCAGTTTCTCGGCCATCGCCTGCCGCTTGGCACATTGATCATCACCGCTCTTGTCAGATTCTTTGATAATAACCCGACCCGGGATTCCAACAGCAGTTGCACCGGCCGGCACAGCCCGGGTGACAACCGCATTGGAGCCGATTTTCGCGCCAGCACCAACCGTGAACGGACCGAGCACCTGAGCGCCCGCGCCCACCACCACGCCATCTTCCAGCGTAGGATGGCGCTTACCCTTGTCCCAACTAGTACCACCGAGAGTAACGCCTTGATACAAGGTGACGTCGTCGCCAATTTCTGCAGTTTCGCCAATCACTACACCCATTCCGTGGTCAATAAAGAACCGCCGTCCCAGCTTGGCGCCCGGATGGATCTCGATTCCCGTTGCCCAGCGAGAGAAGTTTGACACCATCCGCGCCACCAGCCGCGCATTACGCATCCACAGCGCATGGGCCAAGCGGTGGAGCCAGATCGCATGCAAACCCGGATAGCACAGCAGTACTTCCGCCGTACTACGAGCTGCCGGGTCCCGGTGGAATACACTGGCAATATCTTCCTTCATGCGCTTGAACATGTTTAACGTCTCCGCTCACCGATCGCTTTCACACCGATGGCTTTTTGAGTTTCTGTCAAAATACCGCGCAGGATATTCATTTCCATCCGGTTGACCCGGATGCGCCCATAAAGACGTCGCAAACGAGGCATCAAGTGCCTAGGTTGATGCGGGTTAAGAAAGCCGATTTCAACCAGCACTCGCTCCAAATGGGCAAAATACTGCTCCATATCATCGGCAGTGGTAGGCATCTCGTTCGCCGTGGAGCTTGTCTCGACCTTCTGGACGCTTGTTGGCAAGCTTTGGCGCTGCAGAGCAAGCATGCGCAACTCGTAGGCGACTACCTGCACAGCAGCAGCCAGATTGAGGGAGCTGAAGTCCGGATTGGACGGGATATGCACGTGAAATTGACAGCGTTGCAGCTCATCACTGGTGAGACCCGAGTCTTCTCGTCCAAACACCAGCGCTACCTGAGCGTCCGGCAGCTCGGCCAACTGGTCGAGGATTTTGTGCGCCGCTTCCCGCGGGTCGACTACTGGCCAGGGAATCCGCCGATCACGGGCGCTGGTGCCCAACACCAGAACACAATCTGCAATCGCCTCTTCGAGAGTATCGACGATCACAGCGCCAGCCAGAACATCATCGGCACCAGCCGCGCGGGCACCCGCATTCTGATCAGGGAAGCGCCGCGGCTCAACCAGTACCAGCCGGGTTAGCCCCATGTTTTTCATCGCGCGGGCCGCGCCGCCGATATTACCGGGATGACTGGTATTCACCAGAACCACACGAACGTTGTCCAGCACGTAAGCACTCCAAGATCATTGCGCCGGTTGGCGAGGAACCGCTCATCTTACAAAAGCCAGAAGACAAAGGCCATGATGCATTCATGTTGGCGGGCTTATCTGATACAATTTCCGGCTCTTCAAATCCCCCTATTCAGAGACACCAGTATGCAGCCCATGTTGAATATCGCCCTGCGCGCCGCACGCAGCGCAGGAGAACTGATCTATCGCTCGGTCGAGCGGCTTGACGTTCTGACCGTCAACGAGAAAGAGGCCAACGATTATGTAACCGAAGTTGACCGGGCTGCAGAACAAACAATTATTGGACATCTGCGCAAAGCCTTCCCGAACCATGGCATCCACGCCGAAGAATCCGGATTTCAGCCCGGCCACGGCGATGGGGCTGACATCGTGTGGATTATCGATCCGCTGGATGGGACCACCAACTTCATACGGGGCATTCCGCACTATGCAGTCAGCATTGCCTGTAGGGTGAAAGGACGTATCGAACACGCTGTCGTACTGGACCCGGTCCGCCAAGAAGAATTTACCGCTAGCCGTGGCCGTGGTGCATCGCTCAATGGCAAGCGTCTGCGCGTCACCTCGCGCAAGACCTTGGACGGCGCCCTACTCGGTACCGGATTTCCATTCCGCCAGAACCAGATGGAGTCACTGGACAACTATCTGGGCATGTTCCGCAGCCTGATCGGCCAGACCGCCGGCATCCGTCGCTGCGGCGCAGCCAGCCTGGACCTGGCCTACGTCGCCGCCGGCCGCTATGACGCCTTCTGGGAAGCAGGCCTGGCCGAATGGGATATGGCAGCAGGTAGCCTGTTGATTCAGGAAGCCGGCGGACTGGTCAGCGACTTCACCGGAGACCACCACTTCATGGAGAAGGGCCACATAGTGGCGGGCAACCCCAAGTGCTTCAAAGCCGTACTCACAGCTATCCAACCGCATCTGACACCCGGCATGAAACGCTGAATCGATGCAGACCAGACTGATGCGTGACGCCGCGTAAAGCCCCATAAAAAAACCCAGCTAAAGAGGCCGGGTTTTTTTATGCTCAGATTAACCGTGCTCAGGGCCGGTCATCCACCTCTTGCTCAATTTGTGGCGGAATCAGATCCTCACGAGTCAGCTTCATCGTCATTAGCAAGCCGTTTGCCACGTAGATCGACGAATAGGTACCGACACCCACACCGATGATCAATGCCAGAGCAAACCCTTGAATGTTTTCGCCTCCAAAGAAATACAGCGCGAAGAGCACCAGCAAGGTTGAAGCCGATGTAGCCAACGTCCGTGCCAGTGTCTGGGTGGTCGATACGTTGATAATCTCTTCAAGATCGGCGGTACGCATGACACGCAAGTTCTCCCGCACGCGGTCAAACACCACTATAGTGTCGTTCAACGAGTAACCTATCACCGCGAGCAACGCCGCCAACACAGTCAGATCGAATGACAAGCCAAAGAAAGAGAAAATACCCAGTGTGAAAATTACGTCGTGCACCAACGCAACGATGGAAGACACCGCGAATTTCATCTGGAAACGCAGCGACACGTAGAGCAAAATCCCGCCCATCGCCAGCAGCATGCCCAGGCCACCCTGGTCGCGCAACTCCTCACCTACCTGCGGGCCGATAAACTCGATCCGCTTAGTGGTGACATCGCTGCCATCATCGTTTTTGACAATTTCTGCAATCTGACTACCCAGGTCAGGATCATCGCTGGCCAAACGAATCAACACGTCTGTCGATGCTCCAAAATACTGCACAACAGCGTCGTCATAGCCAGCTTCACGCAGGGTCGTGCGAATTTCCGGCAAGTCAGCTGCGGTTTCATATTGCAATTCAACCAGGGCTCCGCCAGTAAAGTCCAAACCCAGATTGAGTTGTTTGACCGCCAGACTGGCAATGGAACCGATCATAAGGATGACGGCAACAGCGAAGAAAAACTTGCGCAGCCCCATGAAGTTGATGGTTTTACTGATAATCATGACGCGCTCCTCACAGCCATAGCTTCTTGATGTCACGCCCGCCAACGGTCAGATTGACCATCGCTCGGGTGACCATGATGGCACTGAACATCGAAGTAATAATGCCCAGCGAGAGCGTTACCGCAAACCCCTTGATCGGACCAGAACCCATCGCAAACAGGATCACGCCAACCAGCAAGGTTGTCAGGTTGCCGTCGATGATCGCCGAAAACGCCTTGTCGTAGCCTTCGTGAATCGCCCGTTGAACAGACACACCGCCGGCGATCTCTTCCTTGATGCGGGAAAAGATCAACACGTTAGCGTCGACTGCCATGCCGAGGGTCAATACGATACCGGCAATACCGGGCAACGTCAGTGTGGCGCCGAGCAGAGACATCAGCGCCAGAAGCAGTATCAGGTTAAAGCTCAAAGCAACACCGGCGTACAAACCAAACATCTTGTACAGCACCAACATAAAGATCAACACCATCACAAAGCCTGCCTGTGTAGCGGTGACCCCCTTAGCGATGTTCTCTGCACCCAGACTCGGACCTACGGTACGCTCCTCGACAAAATACATCGGCGCCGCCAAACCACCGGCGCGCAGCAGCAATGCCAGCTCAGACGCCTCAGCCGGCGAATCCAGACCGGTAATACGGAACTGGTTGCCCAAGGTGCTCTGGATGGTAGCGAGGCTGATAATGCTCTTTTCCTCGACAAAAGCCGGGACTTTCGTCTCGACCATGACACCATCGACTTCCTGCATGACATCACGACTGATCTGGCGCTGCTCAATAAAAATCACCGCCATACCGCGCCCTACATTGTTTCGTGTAGCACGCGTCATCATGTCGCCGCCAGGACCATCAAGCTTGATATTGACCTGTGGCTGCCCATTTTCATCGAAATTGGACTGAGCATCAGTGACCTGGTCACCGGTCAGAATAATGCTGCGCTCAACATCCGCAGGGGGACGCTTGTCACCGCGAAAATCAAAGGTCTCGACCGTGGCGCGTGGCGCGTCGAGCTCGGCTCCCAACCGGAACTCGAGGTTCGCAGTCTTGCCCAGGATACGCTTGGCTTCAGCCGTGTCTTGCACGCCCGGAAGCTCAACCACTATGCGATTAGCACCCTGGCGCTGCACCAACGGCTCGGCGACGCCTAGTTCGTTAACTCGGTTGCGCACTGTCGTCAAGTTCTGACGCACCGAATAATCACGAATCTCGGCCATCTCGGCCTCAGTCAGCGTCAGGCGCAACACTTCCAGCCCTTCGCGGCTGACCGTGTTCATCTGAAACTGGTTGTAATCGGCACTAACCAATCGCTGGGCGTCACTGAGCTGCTCTGCGTCGGTAAAACCAAACTGTAATACATTGCCCTGATTGGGCATGCTGCGATAACGCACACGTTCGCTGCGCAGGAGGTTGCGAATCTCGCTCTCATAGACATTGACGCGTGCTTCGATAGCCTTGTCCATGTCGACTTCCAGCAGAAAGTGCACGCCACCGGACAGATCGAGGCCCAACTTCATTGGACCGGCGCCAATATTCATCAGCCATTGCGGAGTGGTTGGGGCCAGATTCTGCGCGACGACGAACTGCGGGCCAAGCGTGCGGCGAACCACATCCTGGGCTGCGAGCTGATCCGAACGTTCGACCAGTCGAACCAGACCAGAACGATCCAGGTCGCCTAGATCAGTGCCTTTAGTCTCGATACCAGCTGCTTGCAGGGCTGATTCAATCCGGTCCAGCTCGCGCTGCTCGATGGTCTGACCAGTTTGTGCGCTGGAGATCTGAATAGCCGGATCATCCGGATACAGATTAGGCATGGCGTAGAGCAGGCCAAGCATTAGCACGGCGATAATTAGCAGGTATTTCCAGAGGGGGTAACGGTTGAGCATATCGGAGCCCGATAACAATCCGGGCGCCGAAGGGCGCCCGAAATAAGATGGTAGGTAGCGATCAGATGGCTTTCAGCGTGCCTTTGGGTAGCGCCGCAACAACAGAGCCCTTCTGGAACTTGAGTTCCTGACCATCACCGACTTCCAGCACGATGAATTCGTCGGTCACTTTCTTGACCTTGCCGAGGATACCGCCGCCGGTCACGACCTCATCACCTACACCCAGGCCACCGATCAGGTTTTTGTGTTCCTTGGCGCGCTTGGCTTGGGGACGCCAGATCATCAGATAAAAGATGACCAGAAAACCGACCAGAAAAATCCACTCAAAACCGCCACCCATGGGTGAGGCACTTTCAGCAGTCTGGGCCATCGCGGCGGGTATGAAAAAGCTCATGTGACACTCCTATTGTATTAACACGAAAGAGAGATCAAGGGCGCTTCCAGGGCGCTTTTCAGGCCTCCAGAGGAGGTACCGGCAAGCCAATCCGAGCGTAGAAGTCGTCCACAAAGGCGCTCAATGTACCTGTTTGGATGGCACCGCGCAAACCGCTCATCAGCCGCTGGTAATAGCGCAGATTGTGAATGGTGTTGAGCATGCTGCCGAGCATTTCGTCGCACTTGTCCAGATGGTGCAGATATCCGCGGGAAAAATTCTGGCAGGTGTAACAATCACACGATGCATCCAGCGTTGAGGTATCACGCTTGTGCACCGCATTGCGGATCTTGATTACCCCAGAATCGACGAACAGATGACCGTTGCGGGCGTTGCGTGTTGGCATCACGCAATCGAACATATCGATACCCCTGCGCACGCCCTCAACCAGATCCTGCGGCTTGCCGACGCCCATCAAATAACGGGGCTTGTCAGCAGGCATATGCTGCGGCAGGAAGTCCAGCACCTTGATCATCTCTTCCTTGGGCTCGCCAACTGACAGACCACCGATTGCCAGACCATCAAAACCAATCTCGTTCAAACCCTCGAGCGAGCGCAGACGTAACGACTCGTGCATACCGCCCTGGACGATCCCGAACAGCGCAGACGGGTTGCCAGCGTGCGCATCCTTTGATCGTTTGGCCCAACGAAGAGACAACTCCATTGACCGCTGGGCAGTATCTTCATCTGCCGGATAGGGCGTGCATTCGTCGAATATCATCACAATATCCGAGCCAAGGTCACGCTGAACCTGCATGGACTCCTCCGGCCCCATGAACACTTTGGCACCGTCTACCGGAGAGGAGAAATACACGCCCTCCTCCTTGATCTTGCGCATCGCGCCGAGACTGAATACCTGAAAACCGCCCGAGTCAGTCAGAATAGGGCCCTGCCATTGCATGAAATCATGCAGATCACCATGTGCCTTGATGACCTCGGTGCCGGGACGCAGCCACAGGTGGAACGTATTACCGAGAATAATCTGCGCGCCAATCGCTTCCACATCCCGTGGCAGCATGCCCTTGACCGTGCCATAGGTGCCAACAGGCATGAAAGCCGGCGTTTCAACAACGCCACGGGGGAAGGTCAGCCGGCCGCGACGCGCCTTACCGTCAGTGGCCAGCAGTTCGAAATTCATATGACTCATACTGCGTCCTCTGGTCCGGCCGCAGCCAGATTGCGGGTGATGAACATGGCATCACCGTAACTGAAAAACCGGTAGTTCTCGGCCACCGCTGCCTGGTAAGCCGCCATGGTCTGCTGGTAACCGGCAAAGGCCGACACCAGCATAAGCAGGGTCGACTCCGGCAAGTGGAAGTTAGTCACCAGCGCATCCACCACATGAAATGGTCGGCCAGGGTAGATGAAAATATCGGTATCGCCGCTAAAAGGTTTCAACTCGCCGTCTCGAGCGGCCGTTTCCAGCGAGCGCACGCTAGTGGTGCCGACAGCAATGACCCGACCGCCTCGCGTCTTGCAGGCATTGACCGCTTCAACGACGTCCGCATCGACTTCCAGCCATTCGCTGTGCATCTGATGATCTTCGATGCGCTCGACACGGACCGGCTGGAAAGTGCCGGCGCCTACATGCAAGGTCACCTCGGCGCGATGCACGCCCTTGTCGGCAATCGACTGCAGCATCTCACGATCAAAATGCAATCCCGCAGTGGGCGCTGCCACAGCGCCGGCCTTCTGCGCATACACCGTCTGATAACGCTCGCGGTCGGCTGGCTCATCAGCCCGGTCGATATACGGCGGCAACGGCATGTGCCCAACCCGCTCAAGCAAAGCCAGTACATCCTCGTCAAACGCCAATTCAAACAGAGCATCATGCCGAGCGACCATCACTGCCACCGCTCCGCCCTCGGTAATGATCCGACTGCCGACCTTGGGCGACTTGCTGGCCCGCACATGGGCCAACACGCGGTGGGCATCAAGCACTCGCTCGACCAGAATCTCCAACTGCCCGCCGGTTTCCTTGCGACCAAACAGGCGCGCAGGGATCACCCGCGTGTTGTTGAATACCATCAGGTCGCCGGGGCGCAGGTAGTCGAGGAGATCAACAAAGTGCTTATGGCTCACCTGCCCGCTCGGCCCGTCTAAGCACAGCAGCCGACTTGACCGCCTTTCAGCCAGCGGATGATGGGCAATAAGACGGTCTGGCAAGTCGAAATGGAAGTCGCTGAGACGCATGCGTGGGAATGATCCGGCAAAGGAAAAGGCCAAGCATGATAGCTGAAACCCGGGAGCCGGGCCAAAGAAAGCCGATTTATTACGCGTCCTACCATTGACCATCGCGTCATGGGATTCGTATACTTCGCGCCGTCTGCAGTAATGCGCAGGCCTCGATGGCGGAATTGGTAGACGCGGCGGATTCAAAATCCGTTTCTGGTGACAGAGTGGGAGTTCGATTCTCCCTCGAGGCACCATCTGATGTATTCAGGTGGTATCAGCAAGACCCAAAACACCCCGAAAAGCCCGCCCAGTGCGGGTTTTTTATTGCCTACAGTTCCCTTGGGTACCCTTGCAAGCCCGAACAATTGGGGGCTTAATAGGAGGCCTCTCAGTTCGGTCAAATAAAGGCCCCCACAATGGAAGTGAAAGCAGACAGTAGATCTCTATTGGCGCTGCAACCAAAACCCAATCCGTACAAGACCGCCGTTGGTCGCGGCCTGTATTTGTTGACCATGCCCAACGGCTCCAAACTATGGCGCCTCAAGTACTATTTCGAGAGGCGAGAACGAACGCTTTCGATTGGGGCTTTCCCCAGCATTACGTTAGCGCAAGCCATCAAGACCAGAGACGAAGCCCGTGCTGCCATCGAGGCGGGTACTGACCCGAGCGCAGTGCGCAAAGCAGAAAAGGACAAACGCGCTGAGCAACGGGCACACGCTAAAGCCTTTCGCTTGGTCATAACGCTAGACCACGCACTAACCATCGAGACACCCCGCCAAATTCTGAGCCTGACGCCCGAGCAAACCGCAGCCGTCCACGTCTTTCTACTAGCCGTCGATACTGAGGGCACCCCTCATGCCTCTGACAGATAGCGCAATTAAGACAGCCAAGCCCAAAGAAAAGCCCTATAAGCTGAGCGATGCCCACGGCCTATATCTTGAGATCACCTGCTCAGGCTCAAAATTGTGGCGACTGAAATACCGAATAGCCGGAAAAGAAAAGAAACTTGCCCTCGGCCCATACCCAACCGTGAGCCTTGCCCAAGCCCGCCAGAAGCGTGAAGAGGCCCGAGAACTATTGGCGAGAGAGATCGACCCCAGCGCCGAACGCAAAGCCGCCAAACAAGCGCAACGGACCAACGGCCTGACCTTTGAAACGCTGGCGCTCGAGTGGTTCGAATACAACGCGCCACGCTGGGCCGAGAGCACCCGCGACAAAGCCAAGCTATATCTGGAAAAGGACATTAACTCCGTGATCGGCGCACGCCCGGTCAAAACCATTACCCGCCCCGAGCTGGTGGAACTGGTGCGCAAGGTCGAAGCACGAGGAGCGCTTAACGTAGCCGGCAAGATTCGCCAATGGTTACACCAGATATTCCGCTTTGGGCTGGCCAGTGGGGTGGTAGAAGCGAACCCGGCCACTGATCTGGATGTTATTGCCGCACCCCAAAGAGCTACCCGCCACCATCCTCACGTCACCTTTGCCGAGCTGCCGGAATTGTTGGCCAAAGCAGAGAAAGCCAACATCAACGCCCTGACCCGTCATGCAATCCGCCTGCTAGTGCTAACAGCTGTCCGCCCTGGCGAGCTACGACAAGCACCATGGTCAGAGTTCGATTTAGCCGGCGCTACATGGACGATCCCGAAAGAGCGCATGAAAGCACGGAGGCCCCATGTAGTGCCGCTGCCTCTTCAAGCCATTGCTATCCTGCGCCAGCTTGAAGAGATAACCGGCGAATACCCGCTGGTCTTTCCCGGCCAGAACAATTCAGACCGCCCCATGAGCGATAACACCATTAATAAAGCACTGCGCCTGATGGGCTACGAAGGCCGCCAGACTGGTCACGGCTTCCGCCACCTGCTAAGTACTGAGCTAAACGGGCGAGGCTATAACCGTGACTGGATAGAACGCCAGCTTGCCCACGGTGACAACAACGAAATCCGCGACACCTACAACCACGCCAACTATTTGGAACAGCGTCGGGAGATGATGCAAGCATGGGCAGATTCGATAGGCGCCCTATGTGCCGGCGCTAACGTGGTTAGTATTAAGCGCAATGCATAACAATTTTTGACTGGCCTAGCTCGACGGAGCGAAAAGCAGGCACCCACCTGCGAGGCCAGCCAATCCATTCAATGGGTACGCCGTGGGAGGTGTGATGATGAAAGATGTTCGCAGATACCTTAGTCATATCAATCTTGCGGATGCCACTTGGAGTTCTGACTCAGAGGTGCCAGGAGTTCCGCCACAACTAAGAACAATGTTCCTAAGAGCAATTGAAAAACTATGCGCCAGCAATCGCATAGGAATGAATGGGCGAGGAAACGAGACACTAGAAATTGAAATCGCCCTCGACGAAGCGCTTCGGCTAGTCTGCCGTTACTTGGAATTAGCGCAAAAAGATGATGAATATGCAGAAGAAAACTATCTACAGGGCCTGAATTCAACACATAAGTGCAACGCTCACCCCTGCATAAACTTCGTATGGCGTCTTCCATCCCAAGCGCTTACGCGGACGTAAATTGATCCGCGCGGCAACCTGATTTACACCCTTGACGGTCAGTTTGCTGAAGTCGCCGCCTTTGGGAAAATACTGCCGGAGTAAGCCGTTGGTATTTTCATTAGTACCGCGCTGTGTAGTGGTCAACTAATCCCGGACACGACGTTAAGTTTTTCTTCAGCCCGAGCCGGCGCCAACCCATCGTTGAATTGATGGGGACGTATCCAGTTGTACCGATACATCAAAAAATGACTGATGTCGCGCTTGGCCTCTTGAGCAGTTCTGTAGCCCAGACTCGGTATCCATTCGGTTTTTAAACTGCGGAACACGCGCTCCATTGGCGCGTTATCCCAGCAATTTCCCCGGCGACTCATGCTCTGGCGTATCCGATAACGCCACAACCGCTGGCGAAATAAACGACTCGCATACTGCGACCCTTGACCAGAGTGAAACAGCAGGCCCTGAGGCCTTCCACGTTGTTCGTAGGCCATATCCAGCGCCTTAATAACCAGCTCGGCGTCTGGCTTTTCAGACAGCGCCCAACCCACTATCCGGCGCGTGCATAAATCAAGAATGACAGCCTGTAGTGGTCAACTAATCCTGGACACGACGTTAAGTTTTTCTTTGGCTCGAGCTGGCTTCAGTCCGCTGTTGAATTGATGTGGCCGAATCCAGTTGTACCGATGCATCAAGAAATGGCTGATATCTCGTTGGGCCTCTTGAGCAATTCTGTAGCCCACGGTCTGTATCCATTCACTTTTCAAACTCCGGAACACCCGCTCCATTGGCACCTTGTCCCAGCAATTACCCTGGCGACTCATGCTCTGACGAATTCGATAACGCCACAACCGCTGGCGAAATAAACGACTCAAGTACTGGGCAAATTCAACCGATCGTGGCGACACTGGATTGTTGAATTGACTTTATACACTTGTTCAGCACTTCAGCAGGTCTTTTCCAGCCAAGCCGCTTGTGTTGCGACTCGCATAATGCTGATTGAGGATTGACGAAAATGTGTCTAGCACTACTCAGATTTACACGCTGCAGTAACAGCTCTCGCCACTTTATTAGCGATGCCTACCATTGCTTAAGTCTATGAAAATACGCTAGTTAACGATCCGAAACCGTCATGTGTGGGGAGGGGGGGTGTATATGAGTTTTCTGCCGGTGGGATTTAAATGTAATTAGGTTGACCTCCGCCTAAATTTTTTGATAAATGTATTATTTTAAGCACCAAAACACCATTTGGAGGCACGGTGATCACACCTGACTACAATATTAATGAAGCTGAGCGCTTGCTCGCGCTGCAGAATACAGAACTCCTTGACACGCCCCCGGAGGAACGTTTTGATCGCATAACCAGACTAGCTCGGCGTTTTTTCGCTGTTGAGACTTGCTTGCTGACTCTGGTGGACAGCGACCGACAATGGTTTAAATCCAAAGTAGGTCTAGAGGAAAACCAGACGAGTCGCGATATTTCTTTTTGCGGCCACACAATATTGGATGACAGGGTCCTAGCGGTTGCTGATGCGCTGCAGGATGCACGTTTTTCTGCGAATCCGCTGGTAACTAATGCCCCACACATTCGTTTCTACGCAGGTGCGCCTGTGAGGGGGCCAGGTGGTCTGCCGATCGGATCTTTGTGTATCTTTGACCCTTCACCTCGTGACTTTACCGACGAGCAAGAGCGAGAGCTACGTGATTTTGCGGATATGGTTGAGTACGAAATTGCTCGTATCGATAAAGCTGATGAACAATCAAAACAGATGTTGGCGATTATTGAGAACATGATTGACGGTGTTATCACTATTAATGATATAGGAATAATTCGCACATTCAGTCGTGGAGCAGAGCATATTTTTGGATACACTAGCGATGAGATGGTTGGGTTCAACGTGAATAATTTAATTAATTCGTCGCATCTCGAGCATCATTATAACTTTACATCAAACTTTACTGGCGCAATTAAAAGCAACGTTATTCGTAGTTATCAAGAGCTCGAGGCACTGCATAAAGATGGCACTGTTTTTCCTATCGAACTAGGGTTGGCCGAAGTTGAACAGTTGGGCAAGATAAACTTCATAGGTATCGTGAGGGATATCACCCAGCGCAAAAAGGGTGAAAATGAGATACATCAGCTGGCGTTTTATGACGCATTGACGCTGCTGCCCAACCGCCGCTTGCTGCTAGACCGTCTGCAGCAAATTATTGCCAATTGCGCTCGGCAAAACCGGTACGCTGCGCTACTGTTTCTGGATCTGGATAACTTCAAGAACCTTAACGATAGCTCAGGCCATAATAAAGGCGACCTGTTGCTATGCCAAGTCGCAGCACGCTTGATTAAATCAGTTCGGCAAGGTGATACCGTTTCACGCTTAGGCGGTGATGAGTTTGTGGTGGTGATCGAGGGTCTTAGCTCCGATCGGCATGAAGCAGCTAACCAGGCTGAAGATGCAGCCGTAAAAATCTGTGTTACGTTGGCTCAGGAATTTGATTTGGGCAGTTTTTCTTATAATGGATCGGCAAGTATTGGTGTGACCATTTTCAATAGCAGCCGTTCATCGCTTGAGGACCTGCTCAAACAAGCGGATATGGCTATGTACAAAGCCAAAGCCTCGGGCCGTAATAGCGTGCATTTTTTTGATCCGCAAATGCAGGTTGCAGTCAGTTTGCGTGCGGCGATGCAGCAAGATCTGTACGAGGCTCTTCGCATGCAGCAGTTTCAAGTCCACTACCAGAAGCAGGTCGGCCAGCACGGGCAGTTGATCGGAGTTGAAGCACTTCTGCGCTGGGCTCATCCCAATAAGGGCTTCATTTCTCCAGCGCAGTTTATTCCCTTGGCGGAAGAAACCGGTCTCATTGTGCCTATCGGGGAATGGGTTTTACGAGAGGCATGCCAAACACTGGCCCACTGGGCCTCTGATCCAGCAAAGGCTAATTTGACGATTGCTGTCAATATCAGTGTTGTGCAGTTCAATAAAAAGGATATTGTAAGCACGGTGCTCAATGCACTGAACGCGTCGGGCGCCAAACCACATAATCTCAAGTTGGAAATTACCGAAAGTCTTCTGGCAAGCGACGTCGAGAACGTGAAAGTCAAGATGTTAGAGTTACAGCGCCACGGAGTTACCTTTTCCATTGATGATTTCGGTACAGGTTACTCCTCCTTGTTTTATCTCAAACAATTGCCAATACACCAGCTGAAAATCGACCAAAGCTTTGTTAGGGACATTATTGATAGCCCCAACGATCAAGCCATTGCGCAGGCGGTAATCACCCTTGCCGTCGCAATGCAACTGAATGTGATCGCCGAAGGTGTTGAAACAGAAGCGCAGCGTATAATGCTTCAAGATTTGGGCTGCGGTGCGTATCAAGGTTATCTCTTCGGAAAACCCTGTGCGCTCCAAGACTTGTTCATCTGAAGTGAGTAATGAGGGCCAGATGAACACTTTTTATCTACCGAGCGTCGAGTCAATAGTCCGCCTCCGAGATCTCATGCGACAGCATCGAGCCGAACGATTGACCACCTTAGTCCGAAACCAATGAGCTAGGCATTTCGGTGATACAAGTCGACTGAATTTTTTGAATAGCCTTCTGGCCCCTCAACATATTTGATCGGCCGCTTCCGGCCAAAAGAAATCATAGAGTATCTAGAAGGTCCGGGGCGATTCACTTGAATACAAGCTACTTCAGAGTTTGGTTCGACTCTCCTGCCACGACACCGTGGGCGGGAGGGGTGTGTTAAAACGCCAACCTTCACGAGCAGGAAACCGCTTTGACAAACTCCCTCCCACTAACCGCAACAATTTAGGTCTTGGCAGCGAGCGTCAAACGTTGTTGCAAGAACGAGGGGTACTTTTCTATTTGGGGGCATATTTGGGGGCATCAATAACGCCATGTATCGATCTGAGCCATTAAATACAAGGCTCGTAGCAGATAGTTCGATTCTCCCTCGAGGCACCAAGCATTGGATTCAATGTTTGGTTATTGGTACAACTTCACAACTATTCTAATCAGTGCAGGGCAATCGCGCCCGACAGCTGTCTTGAAACTTTCGAATCATAAAACTCAACCCATTATTGCACCCTGCTCTTTGGTCAGCTTCTGATCATCGCTTACTCTTATGGAAGGCGTTTTTACTCAAATTAATCACCCTGCCAGCGACCCGTATTATTAAAATGAAACCTTCGAATTAGCGACGTTTAGACGCCAGCTAAGTAAACTGCGTCAGTCTGTATTGGCTTCAGGCAAAATTGACCAGACCGGAATTTCTTGGGCCCCAGACAATGAACACCTGTAAATCCATTATGCGCAACCCAAGCAAGCAGTAGCTGGTTAGCGTGTCGCCAAGAAAGCTTTACCACTATGGATATTGTTATGACGACTTTGCATGAATCCGCTGCGATAGGCGCCGTTCTTACCCTCGACGGATCACAAGTCACCCTCGAACAGGTCCAGGCTGTGGCAGAGGGACGCTGCAAGGTGATCCTTTCACAAGACCCAGCATTCCGTGAGCGCATCAACCGAGGCAGCGCCTTTCTCGAGCGTCTGCTGGCCGAAGATGGCGCGGTCTATGGAGTAACGACAGGGTATGGTGATTCGTGCAACCGCACAGTACCCAGCGGTGACATGGAAAGTCTACCGCACCAACTTTACACCTTTCATGGCTGCGGAATGGGCGAAATTTTGTCCCGCGAAGCGGCACGAGCGGTGATCATTGTGCGCTTGGTTTCACTCTGTCGCGGCTACTCCGGCATCTGCGTGGAGTTACTGGAAAGACTGGTCTGGCTGTTGCAGCAGGATGTAATGCCGGCTATTCCCGAAGAAGGTTCAGTTGGCGCCAGCGGTGATCTGACACCCCTGTCCTATGTCGCCGCCGTGCTATGCGGCGAGCGTGACGTACTGGTTGGTGATCAAAGACGCCCAACCGCTGAGGTCTTTGCTGAACAGGGGATCACGGCATACAGGCTCAAGCCGAAGGAGGGCCTGGCGCTGATGAACGGCACGGCAGTGATGACGGCATTGAGCGTACTGGCGTTCACCCGCTGCAGTTACCTGGCACAACTCACTTCGCGTATCAGCGCACTGGCTGTCCAGGCACTGGACGGCAATCCCTATCATTTCGATGAAGATCTTTTCGCAGCCAAACCGCATCCCGGACAGAGCCAGGTAGCTGCCCGCATGCGTGCGGATCTCCACGCGCCCAGTACACCGCGCAACTCACCGCGCTTGCAGGACCGCTACTCCACCCGCTGTGCACCCCATGTGATCGGCGTTGTGGAGGATGCGCTGCCATGGTGGCGGCAGTTTCTGGAGACCGAACTCAACAGCGCCAATGACAACCCGCTGATCGACGCCGAAAAGGAAAAGGTCATGCATGGCGGTCATTTCTATGGTGGTCACGTAGCCTTCGCCATGGACAGCATGAAGCAAGCCTGCGCCAATCTGGCGGACCTGCTCGACCGCCAACTCGCTCAGTTGGTCGACGTGCGATTCAACCACGGACTACCCAGCAACCTCAGTGGCGCAACGGCGGAACGCGCAGCACTCAATCATGGTTACAAAGCGGTGCAAATCGGAGCCTCGGCATGGACGGCCGAAGCGCTCAAGCTCACCATGCCGGCAAGCGTTTTTTCACGCTCCACCGAATGCCACAATCAGGACAAGGTCAGCATGGGCACCATAGCTGCTCGGGATTGTCTGCGCGTACTCACATTGGTAGAACAGGTAGCTGCGGCCTCGTTACACGCCGCGTGCCAGGGAGTAGAGCTACGCAGCGAGCTGACAGGCGAAGTTCCACCGGCAGACCTGCAGGCCTTTGTCGCAGAATGTAGGCAGCATTTTCCCGCGCTTTATGAAGACCGCGCGTTGGAAAGCGAACTGCGCCTGCTCTGCAGACTCATCCGCCAACGCCAATGGCGCCTTTATGACGCCTGAAAACCCCTCACTAACGAGGCGTAACATCGACATGGCGAGGCCGAGCACATTCTCGCCACGCCAAAACTGTTACTGCTCGTCGAGATAACGCTCGGCATCCAGAGCCGCCATACAGCCGGCGCCTGCTGAGGTAATAGCCTGACGGTAAACGTGGTCGGCAACGTCGCCAGCCGCGAAGACACCCGGTATGTTGGTAGCCGTAGCATTACCCTGGGTACCACTCTGTATGGTCAGGTAGCCATCTTTCATATCCAACTGGCCTTCAAACAGGCTGGTATTAGGGGTGTGGCCGATGGCGATGAACACACCGCTGAGCTTGATGTCCTCGGTGCCGCCAGCGTTCAATGCGATGCGCATACCGGTCACGCCGGTCTGATCGCCCAGCACTTCGTCGAGGGTGGCGTTAAGCTTGAGTTCGATTTTGCCTTCCGCCACGCGTGACATTAGCTTGTCTAGCAGGATTTTCTCCGCGCGGAACACCTCGCGACGATGCACAACGGTGACTTTCTTGGCGATGTTAGCCAGATACAGGGCTTCCTCGACGGCGGTGTTACCACCGCCGATCACGGCGACTTCCTGGTTGCGGTAAAAGAATCCGTCACAGGTAGCACAGGCCGAGACGCCCTTGCCCATGAAGGCTTCTTCCGAGGGAATGCCCAGATAACGGGCAGAAGCGCCGGTTGCAATAATCAGTGCATCGCACTGGTACTCGCCCTGATCGCCCCAGAGGGTAAAGGGACGCTTGGTCAGATCAACCTTGTTTATGTGATCAATCAGGATTTCGGTCTCGAAGCGCTCGGCATGCTCGCGCATCCGTTCCATCAAAGCCGGCCCCTGCAGGCCTTCAACATCGCCGGGCCAATTATCAACATCGGTCGTGGTAGTCAGCTGACCACCCATCTGCATACCGGTGATCAGCACAGGCTTGAGGTTGGCGCGTGCGGCGTAAACAGCAGCGCTGTAACCGGCCGGGCCGGATCCGAGAATGATCAGACGGGTGTGACGTGCTTCGGTCATGCTGCCTCCAGAGCACCGCTATTGCGGTGGAATTAGTTAACTGAGCAGGCCTCGATTATCTTGCAGCCTAACTCTCTACGGACGATCGCCAAACCACCCCGCTCGAACAGGGCAGCCACGCATGGTAGCCATGCATGCAAGCATTGGGTATTCCAATCACTGTATAAGCCGGATAGTTTAACCCTATCGCAGCAGCCTTTTATCTTCTTTCAGCAAGGATCTGTTTCATGAAGCACAATTCTGCCCCATTGAGCGGCTCCGATTATCTGCGTCAGGGCTGGCAACGCGTGCGTCAGCCCGGCTTGCGCCGCTTCGTGATAATTCCGCTGCTATTGAATCTTGCCGTGTTCGCAGCGCTGATTGGCTGGGGCGTGCGTCAATTCAATATCTGGATGGCGCAATTAATGGCGACCGTGCCCGGGTGGCTCAGCTTTATCGAATGGCTGCTCTGGCCGCTGTTCGCTCTGTTGGTCCTGCTCGTCTTGTTTTTTGGCTTCAGCATAGTGGCCAATCTGATCGCCTCTCCCTTCTATGGCTTTCTTGCCGAAAAGGTAGCTGAAAAGGAGCGCGGAGAAATCAGTCCGCCGACCAGTCTGCGCGACATCATGCTCGTGGTGCCCCACTCAGTGGGTCGAGAATTACGCAAAATAGGCTATTACTTGCCCAGACTGCTCATTCTTCTGCTGCTCAGTTTCGTACCGGTTGTCAACCTGGTCTCATCGCCGCTGTTACTGCTGTTCGGCGTGTGGATGATGGCGGTGCAGTACATCGACTTTCAGGCCGACAACGATCAGGTCAGCTTCATCGACATGCTGCGCTGGATGCGCGGTCGACGCATGTTATCGCTCGGCTTCGGTTTACCCGTATACGTCGGCATGCTTATTCCGCTGGTCAACCTGCTGGTCATGCCTTCCGCTGTTGCCGGTTCTACGCTGCTATGGGTGCGCGAGCGCGGGCAATCGGCTACATAAATCTGTCATGAGATTGTCATACGCGCATCACCAAGGCACTGGATGCTACCAGCATGGATACTCCTTTTTCTGCACCCCAATGCTTTGCCGTGGTCACCGAAACCTACGCACCACAAGTTAACGGCGTCGCCAACACGCTCAGCCATCTGTGTCAGGGCCTTGTGCGACGCGGCCATTTGTTGCAACTGATCAGACCCGCGCAATCGGGTGAACAACCTGGGCAAAGCAACTGGCCCGGTCTTCTGGAGCGCCGGACCAAAGGCATGCCTACCCCAGGTTATCCGGGTCTGCAATGGGGGCTGCCTGCCAGCAAGCGTCTGCGTGAACTCTGGCAGAGGCAGCGCCCGGACGCGATCTATCTGGCGACTGAGGGCCCGCTTGGGTGGTCTGCATTACGTGTAGCGCAAGGCATGGGTATTCCTGTCATCAGTGGCTTTCACACCCACTTTCAGCAGTATGCCGATCACTATGGCGTCGGACCACTGCAGCACCCGGTCATGAGCTACCTGCGCTGGTTCCACAACCGTACCCAACTGACGCTTACCGCCTGTCCGACCCAGCAGAAAGAGCTGATGCGGGCAGGTTTTCATAACCTTGCGCATCTCGGACGCGGCGTGGACTGCGACCAGTTTCATCCGAGCCTTCGCGATCCCGCCCTGCGGCAGCGCTGGCAGGCGGCTGAAAATGATGTGGTGTTGCTGCATGCAGGCCGGCTGGCTCCGGAAAAAAATCTACCGCTACTGGTGAAAGCCTGGCAACAACTGCGTGCCCAGCGCCCCGTTTCATCTCAGCAGATACGCCTCGTCGTGGTGGGCGACGGCCCATCACGCGCGCAACTGCAACGCCAACTGCCTGACGCTGTTTTCACCGGATGGCTCAATGGATCAGCTTTAGCGACGGCCTATGCCAGCGCTGACATATTTGTGTTCCCTAGTAAGACTGAAACCTTCGGCAATGTAGTGACGGAAGCAATGGCGTCGGGCTTGGCGGTCAACGCGTTCGATTCGGCGGCAGCGCACCAGCATATTCGCGATCGCTTCAGTGGTTGTCTGGCGCCCATTAGTCTTGACCCGCAATTTATCAGCAATCTGCAGTGGCTAGTTGAAGATATAGAGCGGCGGCGTAATGTGCGTATACATGCAAGACACCGAGCCTGTCAGCTTGGCTGGGACCCGGTGATCAATCGATTTGAACACTACCTGAGCAGGGCTGCATCAGGCCCGTCGAGAGGGGCTGATGCAGCCCCCGCCAAAGACCGGCGTTTCAGGCCAGGGTCTTCAAAGCCTCACGGCTGAAGGGCAGAATTTCGCTGAAGCGACCTTCGCGAACCTTGTCTGCCCACTCAGGATCAACGATCAGCGCGCGACCTACAGCAACCAGATCGAATTCACCAGCAGACAGACGAACCAATAGGTCATCGATATTGGCTGTTTGAGCCACCTTGTCGGTCTTGACCATGAATTCAAGGAACTCGCCGTCCAGGCCAACACTGCCAACAGTGATGCAGGGCTTGCCAGTAATCTTGCGCGTCCAACCAGCCAGGTTCAGATCAGAGCCTTCAAACTCAGGCTCCCAGAAGCGGCGCTGCGAGCAATGGAAGATATCCACCCCAGCTGCAACCAATGGCGCCAGGAAAGCGTCCAGCAGTTCAGGCGTTGGGGCCAGTCGTGCGGTGTAATCCTGCTGCTTCCACTGGGAGAAGCGAAGAATAATTGGGTATTCAGGACCGACTGCGGCCCGAACGGCACTGATAATTTCCACGGCAAAACGACCACGGTTTTCCATGCTGCCACCGTATTCATCGTCACGCTGGTTACTACCTTCCCAGAAAAACTGGTCGATCAGGTAGCCATGGGCGCCGTGCAGCTCGATCGCATCGCAACCAACTGCCTTGGCATCGCTGGCCGCCTGGGCGAAGGCGTCAACCACTTCACGGATATCGGCGCGCGTCATGCCGTGAACGACTTCCTTACCATCCTTGATTTTCTCCATTGGGCCATAGCCCGGCACATCAACGTTTGGCTCAGCACCCAGACGGCGGGTATTGCCCACATGCCATAACTGGGGAGCAATCTTGCCACCCACAGCATGGACGGCGTCCACGACCTTTTTCCAACCGGCAAGCGCTTCCTCGCCATGGAAAGCAGGTACATCGGGATAGCCACTGGCCGCCGCGTGATTGATGGTGGTGCCTTCAGTGATGATCAAGCCAACACCGGACTCGGAACGGCGACGGTAATAGTTGACCACCTGGTCTGTCGGCACGCCGCCCGGGGAAAAGTTACGGGTCATTGGCGCCATGACGATCCGATTATTCAGCGTGAGCGGGCCGTACTGGAAAGATGCAAATAATGAACTGGTATCAGCGGACATCAATAAATCTCCTGTAATAGGGTTGGACATGATAAACACGACTTTGACGCGGCACCCGCGAGTGGACCGGTCGTCTTGCAGTAGGACAGTTGGCTCCGATAACCCTCAGGGCTGTAACAGGCGCTCCAGCTGGCTGATAAAAACGCGCAGCGGACCAATTTGCCGATCCACTTTCATGCGCAGCAGGGCGCCCTCCCAGGCTGCGCCGATGAAGGCACCCAGCGCATGCGGGTCCTGATCAGCCGGCAACTCTCCCGCATCCCGAGCCTCGACCAAACAGTTCGCCAGCAGCTCACTGGATCGGTTGAGAATGGCACTAGCCGCATACCCTATTGGCTGACTGTCACCTGCTTTTTCATGGCAGAGGCTGCCAATAAAGCACTGATGTGTAGGCTCATGCTGGTTGGCGAAGTAACCGACAAGATCTCGGTAAAAGCGCAGGATACGGTCGCGGGGACTGGCGTCATGAGCCTGCAAGGCAGCACCAAAACGTTCCAAGCGCGGCAAATAGTAGTAATGCAGCGCCTGAATGGCAAAATCTTCCTTACTCTCGAAATAGTGATAGAAGGAGCCCTTGGGCACCCCGGCATTTTGGGTGATTTCCTGCACGCCTGTCCCGTTGTAGCCCTTGAGCAACATGACCTCGGTACCGGCCGCTAGAATTCGCGCACGTTTATCTTGAATAGCATTCATGAAAAACACTATACGACCGGTCACCTTTGATTGATAGCGCAAGCAGAGATCATTCATTTTAATGATAAAAAGAAATAGACAGACACAAAAAAGGCCTCCGGGTCAGGGAAGCCTTTATCGTGATTTGGTTGGGTCCGACCGGCAGCCGGCACCCTCAACCAGACTTAGTGCTCGACGCCGCCTTCACCATGGATATGACCATGAGCGAGTTCGTCTTCGGTTGCATCACGGACTTCGATAACCTTGACTTCGAAAGTCAGACGCTGGCCTGCCAGCGGATGGTTACCGTCAACCGTCACTTCATCGCCTTCGACACCTGAGATGGTAACGATCTGCATGCTGCCATCGGGGCCTGAGGCATGAAACTGCATGCCTGGCTCAAGCTCCTCGACGCCTTCGAACATGTTACGACCCAGCACAGCAACCAGTTCAGCGCTAAACTCGCCATAGGCGTTTTCCGGCTCTACTGTTACTTTCAGTTCGTCGCCAGCGGCTTTGCCATCAAGCGCCTGCTCGAGACCGGGGATAATGTTACCTGCACCTTGCAGGTAAACCAGCGGACCGCCACCAGCGGACGAATCAAGCACTTCGCCAGCATCGTCGGTCAGTGTGTATTCAATCGATACGGCTTTGTTCGCAGCAATCTGCATAATTCGTCACCTGTTTTTTCGCGTAAAGCGCGTCAGTTTACGCCGTTTTGACGCGTAACGCACGGGTTGACCGATGCACGGTTCGCCTAGACTATAACTCCCGACGCCGGGCTTTGACCGTGCGGATTAATTAAGAGGTAAAGATGACCCAGCGCCTGGTACTGGTGATCAATTGCGGTAGCTCCTCCATCAAATTTGCCTTGCGCCGAGAAGCCGATGGCAAACCGCTCATGAGCGGTATGGCCGAGCGGCTGGGTAGCGGCCGGGCAAGCCTCAGCTGGCGCGCCGCAAACACTCAGCAGGAAATTACACTGGCTGACGGCGAACATGCCACTGCCATGACAGCCCTGATGCCCCTGATCAAACAGCATGCCGACCAGCCACTGAGCGCAGTCGGCCATCGTGTGGTCCATGGTGGGGAGCATTTCACCCGCGCTCAGCAGATCGACGCCAGTGTACTGGATGCCATTCAGGCCAATGCTGCCCTCGCACCCCTGCACAACCCGGCCAATTTGACTGGCATTCATGCAGCCATGCGTGTGTTTCCGGACGTCGCGCACGTTGCCGTATTTGATACCGCTTTTCACCAAAGCATGCCTGCGCATGCCTATCGCTATGCATTACCCGAGGCGTTGTATCAACAGTATGCCATTCGCCGCTACGGCTTCCATGGCACCAGCCACCAGTATGTCACTGATCAAGCGAGCAAACTGACTGGCCGCCAGCCCGAGGAAGGCGCTTGGCTCAGTGCACACCTGGGCAACGGCTGCTCCACTTGCGCTGTCTTGAACGGCCGCAGCATGGACACCAGCATGGGTCTTACGCCCCTTGAAGGCCTGGTGATGGGCACACGCAGCGGCGACGTGGATCCGAATCTGCACGCACACCTGCAGCGAACGCTAGGCTGGGATCTCATGCGGATCGAACAATTGCTGAACCGCGAAAGTGGCTTGCTCGGGCTATCCGGCCTGACCAACGATATGCGCCAGCTCGAAGAAGCCGCGGCTCAAGGACATGCCGGAGCCATATTGGCCATCGAGGTTTTCTGCTATCGACTGGCCCGTTCATTGTTCAGCATGTGCGCTGCGCTGCCGCGCCTGGATGGATTGCTGTTTACCGGAGGCATCGGCGAAAACTCAGCCAAGGTACGCGCGCGCACCCTGGCGCACATGGCAGCGATCGGCCTCAAGCTGGATCACAATGCCAACGACAACGCCCCCAAGGGTGTAGCCACTGCCATCCATGCTCAGGGCTCGCCGATGATATGGGTCATTCCCACCGATGAAGAACGCCAGATAGCGCAAGAGAGTCTGGCATTGCTCGAACACTGAATCCAACAACAGACGGGACGCTTGCATGCACACCTTCTTTATTGCTCCAACCGGTTTTGGAGTCGGTCTTACTTCGATCAGCCTGGGTCTGATTCGTTCGTTGCAGCGCACCGGCCTGCGCGTTCACTTCCTCAAGCCCATTGCCCAACCGCATCCGGGTGACACCGGCCCGGAACGCTCCACTGAACTCATCAGCCGCACTCTTGATCTGTCCCCGCCGAAACCCCTTGGCCTAGCCGACGTTGAACATCGGCTGGCCAACGGGCAGCTCGACGAAGTACTCGAGGACATTGTCAGCAACTTTCATCTGGCGGCGGCAGATGCCGACGTGGTGATAGTCGAGGGTATGGTGCCCACGCGACAGGCCAGCTATGCCGCTCGTATCAATCATCACCTGGCGCGCAGCCTGGACGCAGACGTCATCCTCGTCACCGCGCCCGATGACGAGGATATGTCGAGCCTCGCCGACCGCATCGAAATTCACGCTCAGGGCTTCGGCGGCCCGGCCCACTCGAAAGTCCTCGGCGTCATCGTCAACAAGGTACGCGGGCTGGAACTTGCTGACGGCCCCCCCGCCAACCGCAGCGAACTCAAACAGACTCTCAAGGAGTTCGCCCTTGCCCTCAAGCAGGAATCGCAGGTACTGGACACCGACGACTTTCGCCTGATTGGCTGCATTCCTTGGGAAGATACGCTGAACGCCCCCCGCACCTCCGACATCGCAGAGCTACTGCACGCCACCGTGCTCCATGAGGGGCATATCGGTAGCCGACGGGTCATGGACATCGCCCTGTGCGCACGCACGGTGCCCAACATCGTCGAGCGGCTGAAGCCCGGTACCCTGATTGTCACGCCCGGTGACCGCGATGACATCATCATCGCTGCCAGCCTAGCGTCACTGGCGGGCACCCCCCTGGCCGGATTGATGCTGACCAGCGGTTTTACCCCGGACCCCCGAGTGATGCAGCTATGCCAGCCGGCCCTCGCCGGTGGCCTGCCGGTGCTTAGTACCACTACCAACACCTTCGACACCGCTACCCAACTGGACCGCATGAACCGGGAAATTCCGGTAGATGACCACGAGCGCGCCGAACAGGTGACCGAGTTTGCCGCCTCATACATCGACCATGCGTGGCTGCAACGCCGCTGCGGCGCACCACGAGAGGCGCGCATGTCGCCTCCGGCTTTCCGCTACCAGCTGATGAGCCGGGCCCAGAAGGCAGCCAAGCGCATCGTACTGCCCGAAGGCGATGAGCCGCGCACAGTGCAAGCCGCCGCTACCTGCCAACGCCGTGGCATTGCCCAATGCATACTGCTGGCCAAGCGCGAGTCAGTGGAAGCCGTCGCCCGCGCGCAGCATATCGTCCTGCCTGAAGGCCTGCAGATAATCGATCCAGACGACGTGCGTGCACGCTACGTTGAGCCCATGATGGCACTTAGAAAAGGCAAAGGGTTGAATGCCCCCATGGCCCTGCAGCAGCTTGAAGACAATGTCGTATTGGGCACCATGATGCTCGCCCTGGACGAAGTTGATGGCCTGGTATCCGGCGCCATCCACACCACCGCCAATACCATCCGCCCAGCCTTTCAGCTGATCAAGACCGCGCCGGGCTACAACCTGGTGTCGTCCATCTTTTTCATGCTGCTCCCTGAGCAGGTGTTAGTGTACGGCGACTGCGCAGTCAATCCGGATCCGGACGCTACCGAACTGGCCGAAATTGCAATTCAGAGTGCCCGCTCCGCTGAAGCCTTCGGCATCCCGGCCCGCGTAGCGATGATCAGTTATTCGACTGGTAAATCAGGCACCGGCGAAGATGTTGAGAAGGTACGCGAGGCGACCCGCATCGCTGCGGAGCGGGAGCCCGGGCTTCTGATCGACGGCCCGCTCCAGTATGATGCTGCCGCGATTGCCAGTGTTGGGTTGCAAAAGGCACCGGACAGCCCTGTGGCTGGCAAAGCCACTGTATTCGTATTCCCAGACCTCAATACTGGTAACACGACCTACAAGGCCGTGCAGCGCAGCGCCAATGTGGTCAGTGTCGGCCCCATGCTGCAGGGCCTGCGCAAACCAGTAAATGACCTGTCGCGCGGTGCGTTAGTGGACGACATTGTCTATACCATCGCATTGACAGCCATTCAGGCCGACATGAATGAATAGACCCGAGCCAGCACCCCGGACTGGCACTCCAAGACTAGCCCTTTAAGCGAGCGACTCGAATGCTGAGTTTTCTGCCCCATAGCCTACGCGGTACCCTTGCGGCCCTGCTGCTGATCCTCAACACATTGCTGTGTTTCAGTGTGTTGTTCCCCCTGTCGCTGATCAAGCTCCTGCCTATCGCAGGTCTGCAGGTGTTGTGCACCCGCCTGATCATCCGCATAGCCGAGTTCTGGATGACCTGCAACAGCGGCTGGATGGCCCTGACCGGCAACATTCAGTGGAATATTGAAGGTCGTGAGCGGCTCGACTACGACGGCTGGTATCTAGTGACCAGTAATCATCAGACCTGGGTCGACATTCTGGTGCTGCAGCACAACCTCAACCGTCAGATGCCGATGCTCAAGTTCTTTCTGAAACAGGAATTGATCTGGGTTCCGGTGATCGGGATTTGCTGGTGGGCGCTCGATTTTCCGTTTATGAAGCGCTATAGCAAAAGTTATCTGGCGCGCCATCCGGAAAAAGCCGGGCAGGACGTAGCAACCACCCGCAAGGCCTGCGAGAAGTTCAAGACCACGCCGGTGGCCATTTTCAACTTCCTCGAGGGTACGCGGCTCACGCCCGTCAAGCACGCCGAACAGAACTCGCCTTTCCGCCATTTGCTCAAGCCCAAATCCGGTGGCATTGCCTTTGTACTCGACGCCATGGGCACACAGCTGCGTTCCCTAGTAGACATCACTATTCACTATCCCGATGGTAACCCCAGCTTCTGGGATCTGCTCAGCGGACGGGTCAGAACCGTGGTGATGCGCTGCGAGCTGAAGCCGATCCCGGTCGAGTTCCTGGGCTGCGATTACCAGAACGATCCCGTCTTTCGCGAAGCCTTTCAAGCCTGGGTCACCCGGCTGTGGGCAGAGAAAGACAGGCTATTGGGCGAACTGCACCAACAATACCCGCACAAAAAAGCGCAGTCCTGAGGCTGCGCTTTTTATCAGACGATCAGCTGTCGATTACCGCTGCATCGGCCGCAGGTTGATCTCGACGCGGCGATTTTGCGCGCGTCCTTGCTCACTGTCATTGCTCGCGATCGGCTGGCTGGGGCCGGCGCCAGTGGCGCTGATGCGTGCGCCAGAGATGCCCTGATTAACCAGGTAGGATGCAACACTCTGCGCACGGTCACGTGAGAGACGCATGTTCAGATCATTACTGCCCGTGCTATCAGTATGACCGACGATTTCGACACCGTTCTTGTCAAACTCCTGGAACACCTTGACCAGTGAATTCAACGTCGTATAGAAGCTGCTGGAAATATCCGAAGAGCCGCTAGCAAAAGTGATGTTGCCAGGCATGACCAATTGCAGATTATCACCGTTACGCACTACCTGCACACCGGTGCCCTGCAGCTCCTGTCGCAGGCGCGCTTCCTGCTTATCCGCATAGAAACCGTAACCCGCACCAGCAGCGCCGCCTACGGTTGCGCCGATCAACGCACCCTTGCCCCTATCGTCACTACCCGAGGTAGCTGCGCCAATAACTGCGCCGACCGCCGCGCCGCCCAAACCGTATATTGCGGACTTGCCCGTCTCGCGCTCACCGGTATAGGGATTAGTAGTGCAGCCTGCCAACAGCAGCGTACTCAAACTGGCAACGATCATTAGTTGCTTCTTCATGTATTGATTCCTTTTGCGAGAACTTGTGTAAACAGGTTAGCACGCCAATCTGCAGACCTGCGGATATATAGAGACAGTAAAACTGCAGATTATATCCCGCTTGTTCAGCTTTCAGCGCCTCGGTGCACCAGTTTGTCCACCACCAAGCTACCGACAATATCCCCCTCAACGTTCACTGCGGTGCGGACGGTGTCCAACAGCCTATCGATCGGCAGAAGGATAGCGATGGCTTCGGCGGGCAATCCAACAGCTTGGAGAACCATGACCATGGTGACCATCCCGGCGCTGGGGATACCGGGAGCACCGGTCGAGGCGATCATCGCGGTAAAGAAGACCACCATTTGCTGCGCAAAGCTCAACTCGATACCGACCAGATTAGCAACAAAGAGAGCTGCCGCGGCTTCGTAAAGGGCTGTGCCATCCATATTCATGGTAGCGCCCAACGGCAACACAAATCCGGCAATACTACGGCGGACCTTGAGATTGTGCTCTGCGCAACGCATCGAAATGGGCAGCGTGGCGGCGCTGGAACTAGTGGCAAAAGCGGTAATCAATGCTTCCCGAGAACCGCGCCAGAACCATAGCGGCGACTTGCCGGTGACCAGAAAAAGAATGCCGGGGAGTATGACGACACCGTGAAACAGCGTAGTGGCAAACACCAAAACAATGAAACCAAGCATGGTCACCAGCAGTGAAACATCCTGCTCGGCCACCAGCCTTATAAGCAGCGCCAGAATACCCAAAGGCGCCAGACGCATGATCCAGCCGATCACTTGCAGCAGCAGCTCGAGAAACTCCTGCATCAGCCGCAATATGCCCTGATAGCGATCACCGCCAGCAACCAGCGCAATGCCGATAAACAACGCGAACACCACAATGGCAAGAATGCTGCCATTGGCAAAGGCAGCAAAGGGGTTCTGGAACAAATTAGCGAAGAAATGCAGGAAAAATTCCGACATGGTCAGTTGCCGAGCTTCGAAGGCATCCATGGCATCGGCAAACAGCGTAATGGGCAGATCCGCGCCCGGCTTGAAGATATTCGTCGCCAGAAGCGCTACCAGCATCGCCAACGACAGGGTAATAACGAAGTACACCAACGTGGTAATCCACACTCGATTGACCTGGTGATGTGCCTGCAGGTTGGCAACGCCAACCACGATGGAGGTAAAAATCAGCGGCACCAAAATCATTTTCAGCATGCCGATGAAAATGCTCCCCACCAGCGTACTGGCGTATAGAACACCCGTGCGCAAGCCATCCTCTGCTGGAACCAGACTTAGCCCCCAACCAATCAGGACGCCCAGACAGGCGGCAATCAATATCTGACGATTAAGGCTGGGCATGATCTCGCTCTTTGTAGGGTTGGGGCACTGATTTTATAACGTCTGATGACCACAGGTGCAACCCTGAACGCCGCTAGTGCAAAAGACCAAGCACCTTGCCCTGGGCCACCGCCTGAGTGCGGCGCGCTACCCCGAGCTTGTGATTGATGCGTCGGGCATGACTTTTCACGGTATGCAGGGAAATGAAAAGCGCCTCACTGATCTGCTGGTTGGAATGGCCGCGCGCAATGCACTCCAGCACCATTTGTTCACGATTACTTAGCGGCTCGACCATCGAGACGTCTGCTTCGGGAACCTCCGGCAATCGCGCCCGCAACTGATCCCGGAGTACAGTCGCAGGCGCACGCATCAGGGTGCGCCGCATCAAACCCGGCAACTGCGACATCAATGGTACAAAGGGGCCGATAATCGACTCATCAGCAGCCCAGGCAATCGCTTCGAGCAATAACCTCTGCGCTTGCGCTGAGCGCTGGCTGCGATACAGCATCTGTACCAGTTGCGTCATCACCGACAGTGCCTGCAGCCGCTCACCCTGCTGTTGCAATGTTTTCAGAGCCTGCCACAACAGTTCTTCCGCCTCAGCGTGCTCACCCTGGCTCCAGAGCAAGCGGGCGTACACGCGATTAATCACCACCGGTAAGACGTGAAAGAATGATGGCGGTGCCGCCGGATTGTCCAAACAATAGGTCTGACGCAACCGTGGCAACCATTGCTCGGCAAGTGCATAACGCCCCGCGCTGATCCACAGATCGCTTTTCAGCACGGTGCCCCAGCCAAGGTAGTACACCGGTGGTACGTCCCACTGATGCATCAGACGCTCCGCTTCGGCCAACAATTCAAAGGCCAGACCGAAACCATCGCGGCGGCGCGCCTCGATACCTGCCAACAGGCAGTAACCGGGTAATACGTGCAAATCCCGACAGGCGCGGGCCTCTTCCATGCCTTCGCGCACCCGGTGTCGTGCAGTATCCAGATCACCCAACTGACCGATCAAATACCCATGGTAAATCGCCAACCGGGCGCGGATGGCCAAGCCTTGCGGGAAATTCAATGCCGCCAACACCCCTCGCTGCTCTGCTAGCAGCCGAGATGCCCGACCGATCTCCCCCCGCGCCTGCAGTAGCCGTGCGCGCACCAGAACAACCTGCGCCTCGAACAGGACATTACCGCTGCGCTGGGCCAGCTCCAGGGCCGTCCGGGCCCAATGTCGCGCGCCGTCCATATCCTGTTGGCAGACCGCGACGTCAGCCAGCGTCAACATCGACATCAATCGGCTACCGACCTCGTCCTGCTTCAGACATTGCAAGCTTTGATGTGCGCTGGTACTCGCCCCATACAAATCCCCTCCAGCCCTGGCTATAAAACTCTGCAGCGCCAGCGCCTGGCCCAGAAGCAACCGTTGACCAGCCGCATCAGGTTGCGGCAAAAAGTGCGCTAGACGCCCCAGCATGACCCGGGCGTCTTCCAACTGGCAGGCCAGCGCTAGGGTCCAGCCATGAACCAGCACCAAACGAGCGGAACTGCCCTGCAATATGCGGGGTAATACCGCCTTCCAACGCAGCAGTGTGCTGACATGCTGCTCGGCAAGCAGTTGATCCAATGGCAGGTGCTGGGCCAGCGCCGCAGCTTCATCCGGACGCTCAGCAGCCATCGCCTGCTCTACCGCGTCGGCTATGAAGCCATGCTCGCGAAACCAGTCACACGCGCGCAAATGCATCCGATGGCGAGCGCTCTGCCCTTTAGTCGCCCCGCGCTGACGTAACACATCGGCGAACAGATGGTGAAACCGATACCAGGTGCCCAAGGAGTCCAATGGCACAATGAACACCTGATGTTGCAGCAACCAGTCAAGTATCGCCTGGCTATCGGTCGCATCCCGCACCTGATCACATAACTCAGCAGTGAAGTGATCGAACCAGATAATCTGGGACACAAAGGCCTGAACATGAACAGGCTGAGCTTCAATCACCTCTTCCAGCAGATAAGCCTCTACAAGCCGCTCTTCACTCGTTTTCGAGGGTGCAGTCGACTGGCGAGCAGTCAACGCCAGCATGCGCAGACCAGCAAACCAGCCTTCATTGCGCTCGATACGCTGTCGCAGCCATTGGGCGTCAGACATCTTTACGCCTGCCTGCTCGAGAAAAACCTGCGCCGGCTCGCGCGCCACACGCAGATGGCGTTCATCAAGCTCCAGCAGTTGGTTATTCACACGCATGCGCGCCAGCGACCAGCTCGGCCGACCCCTACAGGTAAGCAGTATCTGAAAGCCCGCAGGGAGCTGCTCAAATAATAATGCACAGAGGTTGTCGTTCGCACTTCCACGCACCAGATGATAATCATCGATAATCACCAGTACGGGCTGCTGCGGCGTGCACTGCCTATGTAAATCCGCCATCAGGCCAGACAGCACAAGCTCTATCGACAGAGGTTGATCAGCAGGTGCCTGACATAGCAGCGCCAACTCAGCCGCCCCTACACCGGGAAACAGGTCGCGCAAGCCTTCGATCAGACTTCGCATCAGCTGCGCAGAATCTGCATCGTGCCGCTCGAGCGTAATCCATGCTGAACGCCTGGGCTTGGATGGACGCTGAGCCAGATGTTCAGCGTATTCAGCTGCCAGCGTACTTTTACCAAAACCCGCAGGCGCGCTGATAAGCACCAGACGGCAGAAAGCAGCGCTCTCTATCTGACGAACGAGGTCGAGTCGTGGGAGATGATCCGCCGGTAATGGCGGTCTGAACATCTTGTTTGGAAAAGAAGAAAAAGCGGACATGCCGACAAGTTTATCGGCATTGAAAGGGCGTTATCTTGTCGATTTGTAACGAACCGGACCGCAGCATGGGCTGCGGTCCGGAATATTGATTAGCGAATGCCAGACTGACGCAGGGCAGCCGGGGTGAAGTCAGAAGAGCTGGCTGCGTGCTGGTAGTTATAGTCACGCTCCTCTTCGTTGTTCAGACCCATAACCAGATAACGACCGGCAAGCACGTCATACAGGGTTTCAGCGGCGAAGCCAGGGACCTGATCCCTGAAGCGATGCAGGGCATGTGCCTCGGCGACGCGCCACATGGTGCCACGGCCATCGTAATGATCGATGTGCGCAGCCTGCCAGGAATCCTCGTCAATGAACATGTGACGCTTGGCATAAATATGACGCTGGTCCGGCTTGACTGTAGCCTCGACTTCCCAGACGCGGTGCAGCTCATAGCGAGTCAGATCAGGGTTCAGGTGACCCTCCTTGATAATATCGCTGTAAGCGTGCTCAGGCGAACCCAGGTTGTAGCTGTTATAGGCAATATACATTTCTTTCTTGCCCTTCAGATCCCAGTTATACCGATCGGGCGCACCGTTATACATGTCCAGGTTATCAGAGGTACGCATGCCGTCAGCAGCGGTACCTGGACCGTCATAGGATACCTGTGGAGCACGACGCACGCGGCGCTGGCCGGCGCTGTAGATCCACGCCATACGAGGAGTATCAACTTGGTTGATGGTCTCGTGAACCAGCAGAACGTTACCCGCCAGACGACTGGGATCGGTTACCTGCTGTTTGAAGTAATAGAGGATGTTGTCCATGGTGCCAGGCGTGAAATCGCCCAGACCCTGGGGCAGCACGTAATCCTCGCTAAAGCGCACGACGGTGTAACTACCGTTGGTCTGCGGCGTCGCCTGCACGATCACACGATGCAGCGACTCGCCACGGAATCGAGTGATGTGGTTCCACACCGCTTCCAAACCATTGGAGGGAATTGGGAAGGCAAGCGCCAACCGGTAGTCTTCCAGCCCATAGCCATCAGCAACCAGTTTGGTCTTAGCGGCGTTTTCACGCGCTGCGCCGTAAACGTTATCCGGCATAGCCACGCTGCGGCGGCTTTCGTACACCGGCATACGGAAGGTTTCGGGGTAACGCTTGAACATGGCGATCTGGCCAGGCGCAAGATTTTCGGCGTACTGCTCGACATTTTCTGCCGTGATAACAAACAGCGGCTTGTCATCAGCATAGGGGTTGGAAGCAAAACCATTGGCATCTACCGGTGCGGCGTCAGTAGCCAAACCACCGGTCCACTCGGGAATGGTACCAGCGGCATTGCCTGCCTTTTCTGCCCCAACCGGCGTCAGGGTATTGCCCAGTGATGCGACCTGCTCGGGCGTAGCGGCAGCCATGCTGACGGTACTAAATACCAGCAATGAGGCCGCCAATGCGGTGTGTTTAAATATAGGTTTCATAATATGCTTTACTTTGCCTGTGGCCAGATTTAGTACCCCGGCCGGTTGAAGGGTGCCAATGCTGTACAGGATCGCTGAGCCGATAGAACGACGCGCGACAGGTGACAGCCTTAAGCAGCCGCGCAATATACAGCAGCGCGCGCGGCATAATGACCATCCAAAGTATGATTCTGCGGATATAGCGCTGTGCTGGTCATGTCGGTTAAAGGCAATAAAACCGACCCTTCAGGTCGGCGAACCGATCGAGAAACCAGGTCCGCCTGAAGATGAAGACGCCGTGGCGCGTCAGTGTTACCGGCGCGCCACGGTCATCGATACGCTCAAAGCGTAGACAGGAAGGGGGCTTCAGCCTCTTGCCATTTGACAATCTCACTGCGGATGAGTTTTTTGTCAAGCTTGCCAACACTGGTTTTGGGTATTTCGGTAACACATGCAATCTGATTGGGGATCGCCCACTTGTTGATCCGACCCTCTTCGGCGTAACCCTTGAGATGATCCCGCACAATACGCGCGTTCATCTCTTTGCCTTCGTGGGGCACGACCAGCGCGAAGGGCCGCTCATCCCATTGCGGATCAGGCACACCTACTACCGCTACTTCCTTCACGGCCGGGCATTGACTGATCAGGTCTTCCAATTCCAGGGAAGAAATCCATTCACCGCCGGTCTTGATCACATCCTTGATGCGATCACGAATCTCGATAAAGCCCCTGTCATCGATCGTTGCAACGTCACCGGTATGCATCCAACCATGAGCCCACAGCTCCTGGCTCTTTTCTGGCTCGCGGAAATAGCCCTGAGTTAGCCACGGTGCACGCAACACCAATTCGCCCTGGGTTTTACCGTCGTGGGACAAGAAGCCCCCTTCGGGATTCATCAGGCGCGCTTCCACCAGAGGTACCGGAATACCCGCTTTGATTCGGTGCGCAGCACGTTGATCTTCGCTGCCCTGCTCCAGCTCCAGGTTGATGTAACCACTGGAAATCAATGGGCAGGTTTCCGACATGCCATACGCGGCTGACAGAATCATCCCTTTGGCCTTGGCGGCGTCATACAGGCTGCGGTTCAACGCGCTGCCACCAATGATGACCTTCATACCGCCAAAGTCCATGTCCTTGGCACCATCAGCGTTAAGCACCATTTGCAGGATGGTCGGAACACAGTGGGAGAAAGTCACTTTTTCTTCACGGATCAGCTTGCAGAGCATTTCCGGCTCATAGCGGCCAGGGTATACCTGCTTGGTGCCCAGCAGAGTTGCCGCGTACGGAATGCCCCAGGCATGCACGTGGAACATCGGTGTAATCGGCATGTAAACGTCGCGATTGCCAAACAGACGCACGCTGTCCAACCCGCCCATCAGCCCTACGGTGGTCATGGTGTGCAGCACCAATTGGCGGTGGGTGAAATACACGCCCTTGGGGTTGCCTGTTGTGCCGGTGGTGTAAAAGGTCGTCGCGACGGAGTTCTCATCAAAATCGGGAAAATCATAGGTCGGCTTAGCGGCAGCCAGCAGCTCTTCGTATTCACCAGCCAGACCGGGCAGTTCAGCCGTCTTTTTCGCCTCATCCGTCAGCAGGATGGTCTTTTTGACGGTTGTCAGCTGATCTTCGATTGCCTTGTATATCGGTACAAACTCGCTGTTGACCAGCACGAAAATATCTTCGGCATGATTCATCGTGTAGAGGATCTGGTCAGGCGAGAGGCGGATGTTAATGGTGTGCAGTACGGCGCCAATCATCGGAACAGCGAACATGCATTCCAGATAACGGTGGCTGTCCCAGTCCATAACCGCGACCGTATCACCGGCTTTGACGCCCGCATCGGTCAGTGCATTGGCCAGCCGGCAGATCCGCTGGTTAAAGGTGGCGTAATCGTAACGACTGATATCTCGATAGATAATTTCCTGCGTGCGCTCATAGCGCTGGCCGGATAACAGCAGAGTCTTGATCAGCAACGGCGTGGCATGAGCCTCTTCCGTCGGCTTGAGGATACGGGTATTGAGCATTGTGATGACCTGTTTTGTTGGGCTTGTCTGGTCGGGCTGCAGGCGTTGGCCAAGCATGCCTTTAACTATAGCCAAGAAAATATCCGGCTACCTATCACTCCAAAGTATGAACCTGATCACACTTATTCCACGAGTATACTTAGCAGGTATAATCATGCAATCAGGTCAGGCAGTCGCCCGACGACCAAAGTCAGTCATTTTTGTTATCCAGGAGCACAGCATGTCCGAGAATCACATCGTCATCGTCAGTGGCGCACGCACCCCCATGGGCGGCTTTCAGGGCAGCCTATCCCGCGTACCTGCCGTGGACCTCGGCGCAGTGGCCATTCGCGATGCAGTTAGCCGCGCCGGCATCCAGCCAGCGGATGTTGAAGAAGTGATTATGGGATGTGTACTGCCAGCCGGCCTCAAACAGGGCCCGGCACGCCAGGCAAGCCTGAATGCAGGCTTGCCCACTTCAACCGGCTGCACCACCATCAACAAGCTCTGCGGATCCGGCATGAAGGCCGTCATGCTGGCCCACGACCTGCTCAAGGCTGGCAGCAACACGATCATGGTCGCTGGCGGCATGGAAAGCATGTCCAACGCACCCTATTTACTGGAAAAAGCGCGCGGCGGCATGCGCATGGGCCATGGCGAAATCAAGGACCACATGTTCATTGATGGCCTGGAAGACGCCCGTACAGGCCGACTGATGGGTTCCTTCGCACAGGAAACCGCGGACAAGTACGGCATCACCCGTGAGGAAATGGACGCCTACGCGATTGAGTCTCTGGTCCGTGCTAAGAAAGCCATCGACAATGGCTCACTGGATAGCGAAATCGTCCCTGTCACTGTAACTAGCCGCAACGGCGAGACGGTAGTGAAGGATGACGAGCAGCCGCACAAGGCCAATATCGACAAGATTCACGGCCTGCGCGCCGCATTCGGCAAGGGCGGCACGATCACCGCCGCTAATGCCAGCTCCATCTCCGACGGCGCCAGCGCGCTGGTACTGATGACCGCTGCCGAAGCAGACAGACGCGGCATCACGCCGCTGGCCCGCATTGTAAGTCATGCGACGCAAAGCCAGGACCCGAGCGAGTTTACCACCGCCCCTGTTGGCGCACTGACTAACCTGTTCACCAAGACAGGCTGGAGCAAGGACGACGTAGACCTGTTCGAGATCAACGAAGCCTTCGCCATGGTCACTATGCTCGCCATGCGTGAACATAATCTGGACCATGCCAAGGTCAACATCTTCGGCGGCGCCTGCGCCCAGGGTCATCCTATTGGCTCCACAGGCTCACGCATCATCGTCACGCTGATCAACGCACTGCAGAAAACTGGTGGCAAGCGCGGTGTTGCGGCGCTGTGTATTGGTGGCGGCGAAGCAACCGCAGTGGCAGTCGAGCTGATCTGATAGCCGGCCAAGAAAAAGAGTCCGGATGCACCTTCCCTTCTGGCTGACTACCGCACTGCTGTTGCCTGTATTGCTTTACCAGGGCAAGCGGGCCCAACAGACAACGCCTCGACTGCCCGAGGGAAGTGGCCCTTCGTCCGGTCAGTACGGTGAAGGCACGCAGACGAAAAGGATTCTGGTTGTAGGTGAATCCACAGCAGCGAGTGTCGGCGTCGCTACCCACAACTTGGGCCTGGCCAGCCAATTGGCGAAGCAGATTCATCAGCGCACCGGCCAGACTACGGCCTGGCATACCTTCGGCATTAACGGCATTCGATTGCGTGCGTTAATCGACGAACTGGCAAAGGCAGAATTGCCCCGGGCGGATGTCGTGCTATTGAGTATGGGGGTAAACGACACGACAGGACTGACATCGAGATACCGCTACCGGGAACAGTTGGTCGCTATACGTCAATTACTTGCCCCACGCTACTGCGGGCCGCTGGTGTTGCTCAGCGTACCCCCTATGCATCTGTTTACCGCTCTGCCCACACCGCTGCGGCATGTTATGGGTTGGCGTGGACGGCAGCTCGACAGACTCTACGCCAGCCTCGCCCGCCAACACCCAGGCGATTTCACTCACCTGAACTACCCGGTTATTACCAATCCAACGCTACTCGCCCCTGACGGTTACCATCCTAGCGAGAAGGGCTATCAATACATTGCCGAGGCATTGGCGCATAGCGCAACGAAAGTGTTTAATTAACGATCTGAGTGCCGTTCAGTGAGGCTGGCACCCTGCGCACTATCCAGCTCAGCAGCATCCCGTACAGAGGCACAAACAATACCAGGCTGATAATCAGCTTGATCGCATAATCGACTGTGGCGATCTCGACCCAATTGGCTGCCATGAACGGATCGTCGCTGCGCCAGAATGCCACCGAAAAGAACAGGTAGGTGTCCAGCAGGTTGCCAATGACGGTTGAGGCAGCGGGCGCAACCCACCACTGGCGCATCTGCCGCAGGCGATCAAACACCTGCACATCCAGCAGCTGGCCCAGCACGTAGGCTAGGAAGCTCGCCACAGCGATACGAAAAACGAACAGATTGAATTCGCTCAGCGCCGCCAACCCACCGAAGCGCGCCTCGTTGAACAGCACCGATACCCCATAGGATGCCACCAGCGCCGGCAGCATGACCCGCGCGATCACTCGGCGCGCATCAACCTTGCCCATGAGCCGAACAGTGAGATCGGTGGCCAGAAAAATGAATGGAAAGCTGAACGCACCCCAAGTGGTATGCCAGCCAAACAACGTAACAGGCAACTGCACCAGGTAGTTACTGACAATAATGATGAGAATGTGAAACGCGATCAGACCGGCCAATACAGGGCGGTTGATCGATACCGTGATCAACGACATGGGATGTCCTTTTTGGTGTGACATGGGGTTAGGGAACCCATTGCCGCAACCAATATGGCTGCGCGCGGCCAGTATTCTAGCGTTTCATCGAAGAGAAAGGTACCAGGGCATAAAGACGGTATTGCAGGATCCACCGTTTTCACAAGCCAGATCATATGATGACGCGGATCAATTTCACCCTAGTGGCAGCCCTGCTAGGCTTAGCACTGAGACTCCTCAGGACAGCCCATGGACATTAATACGCCCGTTACAATGGCGATCGCCATTATCGCTCTCTGGATAGGTTTTCACATCAATCGCAGAGTGTCCTTGCTGCAGACATACAACATTCCCCCGGCTGTCACCGGTGGGCTGCTGATCAGTAGCCTAGTCGCAACGATCGAAGCTACCACAGGGCGTGATGTCCGTTTTGATCTGCACCTAAGAGATCTACTGCTGATCTCCTTTTTCAGCACCGTAGGACTGTCGGCACGGCTGCGCCAAATGCTAGAGGGTGGCAAGGCGCTGGCGATCATGCTCGGGCTGGCAGTAGCGCTACTGATATTCCAGAACCTGACCGGCACTCTGATCGCCATGGCCGCAGGTGAAAACCCTCTTCTGGGACTGATAGGCGGCAGCGTGTCGTTAGCAGGCGGACATGGCACCGCTATCACCTGGGGCCAACTCTTCGAGGAACATTTTAGTCTGGCCAATGCCAGCTCCATAGGCATGACCTTCGCCACAGCTGGGCTGATCATGGGCGGATTGATTGGCGGGCCGGTGGGTGCGTGGCTGATCCGACGCAATAATCTACATTCGAGCGAGCCTGCCTCGGAGATGCAGCACATTGAATCGGGCAACAAGGTCACCTACATCATAGAGTTGAACAGCGTCCTGACCGCCGTCTTGCTGATAGCCTTGTGCTTTGCCCTTGGCGCTAGCATTTACGGTTGGCTGTCCGGCGTAGGCATCCGTTTACCCGCTTTCCTGACAGCCATGTTTCTGGGCATAGCACTGACCAACGGTCTCGAACTGTTCAATATCGAGATTGATAACCGACCCATACAACTGGCCGGGGACCTGAGCCTACAACTTTTCCTCGGCATGAGCCTGATCAGTCTGCCGCTTCTATCTCTGCAGGGGGCTTTCGGACTGATAAGCGTGGTCATGGTCATGCAAGCGATTGTAGTCACGCTGCTGACCGTCTTTGTCGTCTTTCCCCTGCTGGGCCGAGACTATGACGCCGCCTGTATAAGTTCAGGCTTTATCGGTATGGGCTTGGGTGCCACGCCGATTGGCATCGCCAATATGAACGCCCTCACCAACCGATTCGGGCCCAGCCACAAGGCCTATCTGGTCATACCACTGCTCGGTGCATTTTTCATCGATATTGCCAATGCGACGCTGGTGCAGCTGCTGCTGAGCCTGGGAATTTTCCAGGGATGAGAGCAGCTGGGCAGTTTAGCGAGGCGCTGCAGTTCTGCCAGTCCGTGTAAATAGAGTACGCAGACAGATCAAAGCTCAACACCGTAATAACGCAGCACAATAACCATTGCCCAGTAACAGATAGCAGTGATACCCATGGATGCCGCAAGACTCAGGTAGAAGTTGACTCCCTGCGCCAACAGAATCGGCAGCGCCACAAATAACGCCAATGACGGCAACACCAGCCAGAACACGCTGCCTGCGAGCGCACTCACCTTGGCGGCGTCCCCGGTGTCCAGGTACAGCCATAGCATCGCCAGAACAGACGTCAGTGGCACCGAGGCAAGCACTGCCCCAATAAAGGAACTGCGTTTGGAAATCTCCGAAATCAAAACAACCAGAACCGCCGTCAGCGCAATCTTTACAATGTAGTAAGTCAAATCTGTGTACCCCCTCGAGCCCCCCGCTTGCCCCCGGTCACTTACCTACAGCACCAGTGTCGTAGCCAGCGCAAGCATCAGCCCCATACCAAGCACGTCGGTGAACGTTGTCAGAAAAATACTGCTAGCAGTCGCTGGATCGGCGCCGAAGCGTTTTAGCGTCAGCGGAACCAGCACGCCAAAAAGGCCACTGCCTATGCAAGAGCCAATCATGGAGATCATGATCACGAGTCCCAGGAGTAGAGGCTCAACCGACCCGGTCATTCGGGCATAGAAAAACATCGCGCCCCCTGCGATAAAACCAACAACAGACCCATTGAGCGCGCCCAACAAAATTTCTTTGCGTAACAGCTTGCGAACCGGAAAGTCGCGCAGCTGGCCCAGCGTCATACCCCTGAGTGTAATAGCTAGGGCCTGACAGCCGGTATTGCCGCTTTGGCCGGCAAGCACCGGCAGGAAAGCAGCCAGGGCGACTATCTGGGTAATGGTGTCTTCAAACGTACCCACTACAAAGGCGGCGGCGAAAGCGGTGACCAGGTTAACCAGCAACCACGGATGCCGCATACGGAAGGACTCGAATACCGAGGTGCTGACCTGCTCCTCTTTATCAACACCATATTGCGCACCGGCTTGCCCACTGAGCTCCGACGCGATGCGCTCATACAGCTTCCAGCCATGCACAACACCTACCACCTGATGGGCATCATCGACCACCGGGTAAAGGGGGTAGTGACGATAAAGCACTTCGCCCACTGCTTCCTGAATGGATGTATCGACGCCAAAGGCAAAGGGATTTTGAATCATGATATCCGCCAACGGCTCAGACGGCTTGGCAAGAATCAGATCACGCATGCCAACCACGCCCACCAGACGATCAGACTCGGTAGCAAAGATGTAGCTGATTTCAGACAGATCAGAACTTTTGACCAGAAAAGCCAACGCTTCAGCCACGGTGAAGGTTGCGGGCAAAATAGCCGTAGCCGGCGTCATCAGTTCCCCAATGGTCTCTTCAACCCCGGACAGCACCGCTTTGGTCGCATGATCCTCCGCCCCCACTGAATCCGCCAGATGCGACGCAACGTCCATAGCTTGATCATAGGGCAGGCGCGAAAGAATAAACTGAATCTCATCAGGCGTCAGTCTTGCCAGCGACTCTGCCGCTTCAACGGACGGCATTTGCCTGATTTCCTCTACTCGCTCGGTGAGTCCGATATTGTTCGACATAGCGTGATCCTGATGATGACGGGAGATCTTCACTACAGCTTATACCCGGCTCACCGCCAACATGAAGAAGTCATGCCCTATATTCTCCGATTGGAAATACCAGCGCCTTGGTGTGACGCAGTACACGCCCTGCGCGGAATAAAGCATGGTTAGCAGGTCGGTGCATTGATCGGCGCCATAGTGACATTCAGTTGGAGTAACTCGACCAGATCACCAAACTGCGTATAAATAGCCACGTCAGCCGCGTCGCGACCGTAGGCGACAGCTATACGGCCACCCAACATATCGCTTTGCGTCGGATCAAAGGTGTACCAACGCCCGCCAACGTAAGCTTCAAACCAGGCATGCATGTCCATCGGTTGCAGGTTTTCGAGATACCCAACGACCATACGCGCCGGGATGGAGAGCGCACGACAACAGGCGATGCCCAAATGTGCCATGTCTCGACAGACCGCCTGTGATTGCTGGTTGACCTCACAGGCACTGACACTCAGCTGCCCAGCACCTGGCGTATAGTCGATGGTTTGCCGAATGTACTCTGTTATCGCGCTGCATTGATCATACCCAGCAAGACGTCCTGCCACGATAGAGGACGCTAGTTGAGTACAGCGGTCAGATTCACAAAATCGACTAGGGAGCAAAAATGGCAGGGTTTCGACTGGCAACTCCTGCACTTCAACAAAGGGAGCCCCAGGCGCAATATCAGAGCCCATAGAGATATCTACATCAAACGACGTGCTTATTGAAAAAAGCCCAGCCGGAGCCATCAAACGCTGACATAGATTGCCAAATGGATCGGTAAACTCTACCGCCGACACACCAGAGCTCAACAGGTACTGTTCACAACCTATCCACTGTTGCCAACCGCTGCGTGGACGCAACATAAATATGAACGGCGTCGCAACGAGGCTATTAAATTCGAGAAAACAGGTGGCACGCATCCACATAAGAGACCTACTCCACTGTACGGATAAGAGATCGAATAACACCTTACCAGCTGCATGTGATGACTTTACGCCTAACGCCGGGCTTTAGCGCAGGCTTGTAGTGGCGCGCCTCGGCAGCGATACCCAAATTAACCATGATATTTTGCGCTACACTGCGCGCATCTAGCCAAGACGGGTGCCCTATGAAAGTGTGTGGCGTTGAAATCAACAGTAATGATGTGAATGTATGTTTGTTGTCGCTGACAGACGAAATTTTTGAGCTGCCTGATTTTCGCTCTCGGCGGCTGACACTGACGGATATCAATAGCTCCCGCGAACTGCGCTATTTTCAGCAGACCTTTGCCAAGTTGATGCAGGATTACCAGGTAGACCGCGTAGTAATCCGACAGCGGCCAATGAAAGGCAAATTTGCTGGCGGAGCGGTAGGGTTCAAGCTGGAAGCGGCCATCGAGCTGATCAATGACCTGAACGTAGTGATCCTGTCTACGACTGACATCAAGGACTCATTGAAGCGCAATCCGATACAGATCACCTATGCCGACACTGACCTCAAGGTCTATCAAGAGGTAGCGTTCAATACAGCCTATGCGTATTTGATGAAAGACAAATACGCCGCTTCAGTCGTTTGAAGCTATGGCTGAGCCTCCCTATCGACTGCCTGTTGTACCTGCCGGTAGAAGGCTAAGCGCTCTTTACCCTGTTCGCCACCTTGACTATCCGTTGCCTGTGGCCAGTTGCCATTCGAAGCGATCACCAGTTGCCGCTTGGGATCGATGAAGATTCCCTGGCCGAAAATGCCCTGGGCTAGATAAGCGCCAGCATCCAGAGTCCACCATTGATAGCCGTAGCCCTGTCCGGGCATACCAATGTCCGCCTGCTTAGTGGTTGCCTCCGCAAGCCAGTTATCAGGCAATACCTCCTGCCCATCGGCTATGCCGCCACCCATGATGAACAGCCCGAAGCGCGCGTAGTCCCGGGTGGCAGCTTGTATGCAGCAACCACTGATTTCATGCCCGGTCGACCCCAACAGCCACGTCGCATCCTGTTCCATGCCAAACGGCTTCCAGACTTTTTCCGAAAGATATTCCGACAGGGTCTTGTTGGCCGCCGAACTGGCCAGCACGCCGATCAGATTGGTCTCACCGGTTTTATAAACCCACTTAGTGCCGGGTGGTGCCTCGGATTCCAATTGACGCATGTAACTCACAGTGACATCAACGCCCGGTTCGGCTTTGTGGGCAGTGAATAGCGCGACATCTGATTGAGGGTCAGCGTAGTCCTCATTCCATTTCACACCCGATGTCATCGTCAGCAACTGCTTGATCGTGACGTTGTCGTAGGCAGACCCCTTAAGGTCGGGAATATACTCTGAGACGGTGTCATCGATACTTTTGATATAACCATCCTTAATAGCGACACCCACCAGTGTCGAGGTAAAGGATTTAGCCACAGAGAAACTGGTCCAGCGGCCCTCAGGACCAAAGTCCAATCCATACTTCTCAAGTCTAATCTTGCCATCATGGACGATCACCAGAGCGGCGGCGCGCTGGTTCTCCATAAACGCATCGATATCCATACCCACATCGAGCGGGGCGCCTTCCGGTAAGGGATAGACATTCCCACCGGCAGGAATCACCCTCGAGGTTGAAAGGACAGGCAACCGGTCCAAAGCCCGAAAGGCGGCATCGCGCTCCGGGGTAGACCAGAAGAGCACACTGGTATCAGTCGGAAAGTTCAGGATCAGCCTGCGCATGTCTTTGTTAGCTGTCGCCCAGAACAGGCCACACCCCACCACAAGCAAAACCACGATTGATATGATCGATTTTTTCATGCTTAGTCCCTTTATTTTGTATATCTATACTAGTAAAACGAGCAGATTTTCAGCCGATGTTTTTAGACACATAAATTATGGTGATCTTCTGTTAGTTGATATGGCAATGTCTTAAGGCTTTGATGTAAAGAATGAAGCCACAATCTGATCCCAGATCTATCTGAGTCACCTGACTCTAGGGTTTCTCAATCTATTACGACATCCCACTATTTATTGAAAATCTGAGAGGAATTAATGAAGCCGTATCAAGCAACCATTCTCAACGCCGCCGTTTTGGTGGTATTCGGTCTTTGGGCGTATCTGAATGTAGCGGTAGAATCACGCTCCATGACAATATTGATACCCGTGTTTTTTGGCATCGCGCTAGCCTTGTTGGTTGTACCTTTTAAAAAGGACAATAAAATTGCTGCTCATATTATTGCCGGATTGACCCTTTTGATTTCCTTAGCACTCATCATGCCGCTGCTAGGCTCCATTGGCCGCGAGGATATGCTTGCCGTATTCCGGGTGGGCGTGATGATGGCGGTCAGTCTGTTTGCACTAGTTGTGTACATTAAAAGTTTTATTGCCATACGGCGTGCACGGTAAAGTGTAGCCTAGCCACGTAGTCCCTTGGCCACACGGTAATGCTGAATTGCCCTTCAGTCGGTCGGGTAGCCACACTATTAGTGAGCTCAAGCATTTTAAACACATACTCCGGGGGGGGGGGGGGACTTTAACTCACCCCTAATAGCACAGCGGACAGTTAGAACCCATTATTAGGGGAATGAATGCAACTATGCTCTAAAATCTGGAGTCGCGCTCACACGGCACTCCATCGTTATCTCCGTCCATTTTTGTGTTGGGACAGTTTCTTAAAAAATATTCAGCTTCATCTCTCGAATTCATTTGACTGCAATGTTGCCTGCCATCACATGAAAAACTCATAACTGGTTGTACCAACGCAGCTATGGGAGCTTGGAATGCTTGAGATGTTGGCGATATATCCGCTTGTGTTGTAGCGATATTTTTTTGGTAGTAATTCCAGCCCACGAATGCAAGCAATACGTAAATTATTAGCTTTATCAAGATTCCACCAGTTTCTGCTCATGGATCTAACGTCCCAAATCAGCCGCGCAGCTTACTGCGTCAGCTGAATTTATTGTTAGGCGTGTTTGCCAGAAACTCAAGCAGTGCCGCCGTGAACTCTTCAGGTGCATCCTGTTGTACCCAATGAGAAGCTCCATTGAGCGGTTTAAATAGCGCCTCTGGAATCTCGTTTGACAGTTGTACCCCATCCGTTGATTTTTGCCATGGATCATCCATTCCCCATAGAATCATTGTCGGGGCAGAGATGCTTGCATGTCGGTCGACTAGGGCCATAGTCTGGTTGGCGTTCAGCGCGGACGCATTCCGAAGCAAACTCAACTTCCCTTCTTCACTGGACCATGGGGCAATAATTCCCGCCCGAAACTCCGTTGTCAGTCGACTATGGTCCGACAGACCGGCTGCGAGACTCACCTCCAGTGCTTCCACCAAATCGGCGATCGGACGAGACTTCCACCTAAATGGATGACCAAAGTCGAGCATGTCATCATCGAATCTGTCGTAACAGACTGCATTTGTAATCACTAGCCGATTGACTCGCGGTTGATGCTCGATCGCCAGAATGAGTGCTACTGCTCCCCCCGTGTCATGGCCTACCAGGTCCACGCAATCCAAATGAAGGGCATCTAGTAGCGAAATAATCATACGGGCCTGGTCTTGAAACGAACGGTCAAAGCGGTCTCGGCGGTCGGACCAGCCATGACCCAGAAAATCAGGCGCAATAACTCGATACCCAGCTTGCACGAGGAGAGGGATTACAGCGTGATATAGGTATCCCCACGTCGGTATCCCATGCATCAAGAGAATAGTGCCTTTGAAATCCTGACCGGTGTCAATGTAACGGATGGTGACTGGTATATGAGCAACCGTACCCGCCGGCAGCTTGATTTCCTGCTGCGAAGATTTGAACTCTTCCCATGTGGCCCAACTGAGCATCGAGGACTCCTCTCTGTACGGATCTGATCGCGGTTTGTTATGAATTTGCATGTACAGGAAGCTAACAATACTCATTATTTAACTGCGCGACTATTACCAAATTAATATGTTGAGTTAGGAGAATTCTCGGGGTTTATTTCACCATAAACCTCATCAGGGTCAACGTCATTAATCAGTAATATTTCTCTAACTGCCTCAATGTGATCTAATACTTTCTGGTAGCGATCACCATACTCAAATTTAGTTACTTCAATTGATCTTGGCATATAAGTAAAAGCAATTTTCAATGCTTCCAAGGAAGACAAACTCATTTTTTCACTCATTTCCGTACTCATCCTCTAATGGTCTTTATTCATAACTCTCGCATCAGCAGCCCGGTTCTGCTGGGTCCGACTGCGTACGCTTGTTATGAGGAAGTTAAAACTTTTCATTATTCTTAGAACCTAGATTATTGATTTTATGCTTGCCTAGAATTTTCAACAGGAAGTTTCGGCAGAATCTAAGGACGGGATAAAGAATACGCGATACTGTTTTTGACTTAAATACCCAATAGTTTAGGCGATTGAAAACTCCAGAACGGCTGCCGATTAGAGCCAATTCATGTATTGCATCGGAACCGTAATAAAGCTGATTTCCCATTTTTAGCACCATTCCCTGATCTATATCCAGGCCTTGCGAGGTGATTTCCGTCAGCACCTCACTGTTTTCGCGTGCGTCTACGATTCGTAAATCCCCGACACTTTTGCGTATTTGAACTACTTGGCAATAAGCGTTGCATGCTGGGCATTCGCGATCATAAACGAGATCTATAACTTCACGGTTCACTCAGTTTTTCCTGCCTGATAACGTAGAGCTTTGCGGCAATTTTGTAGCCGCGAAGCGGTGAATAAATTGTCCGGCAAAAGCGCTTGGTTAGGGTCTAAGTAGCAAGTGTAAAGGATTATTGTCTGGCGCATAACGGCTTATCAAATCAATGAATTTTTCTGATTCAATGTAGAATCGGGTCCTGAATTCATAGAATAAGTGCAACGCTTAAAACGATATGCAGAGAGCCAACGTTACCAGATTGAAGCCGGATTGGCTTCTGACATGTCCCTGTCGCGCATTGCAAAACAGATTGGTGCTCATCCCTCGACCGTCAGCCGAGAGGTTAGACGCGACAGCAACGGACGCCTTTACAGGGCTGAGCAAGCGGGGAGCCAATGCGATTATCGGCGTACCAATGCACGCAAATTCTGCAAGCCCAGGGCATGGTTATGTCAACGCTTACCCATCTGGCTTGCGAAGGAGTTCAGCCCTGAGCAAATCGCCAATCAACTGCGGTTTGAAGGCTCTGAGCACGCGGTCAGTCATAAATGGATTTATCGCTTTATCGATATCGACAAGCGAGGGCCCTACGGAGCTTGAAACCCGCTAAAGAATCGGTGAATGGAAAGGCGACACAGTGCATAGCAAAGGGGGTAATCTGGTCACGTTGGTGGATCGCAAAAGTGGCTATCTCAGTGCGTATCCTATCAAACGCAGAACTCGCCGTCAGGTGACACAAGCCATCAATATTCAACCGAAAGGGCATCAGGTGCATACGCTCACGCTGGACAACGGTAAGGAGTTTGCTAATCACGAAAGGATCGCTCTGAAAAGCAGCTGTGATGTTTACTTCGCTGACCCTTATGCATCCTGGCAGCGCGGCACCAACGAGAACACCAATGGTTTATTGCGGCAGTACTTCCCCAAGGGCAGGGACTTCAGCAAGATGACCGTGGCAGGGGCCGTGTCATTCGCGCCCGCGTCGATCATATACTTTGGCTGAAAAACACCAGAACCTCAATTCGCCGTAACTTCTTGCGCGGAACTACTCGGCCTGCGCCATCAGATTCATGCACTTGGAATACATTTTTCGCCAAATCAAGTCCGACTGTGTAAAGTGAAGAATCATCTATTTTATTTTTGTGGATCATTGCAAGCCTACCTTCGCACATTGATGCCGCCGGCGGGGGACGGTTGCACCCTCAAAACTGGGTGAACTAATTAAAATGTGACGTTCCGCTGATCCTCAATAATAAAGTTTCTTCGTTGCGTCTTTGGATAAAAATCATGGGAGTGGACACTTTGATCTTATATTTCCTTACCGCATTCATATTTCTCGCGTTGGACGCCGTAATGCTTACCTTTGTGATGAAGCCACTTTTTACACAACATCTTGGCGATTCAATGCGAGATGGTCTGATGTTGGCCCCGGCTGGACTATTTTATCTCGCTTATGTTGCCGGATTGGTTTTTCTCGTTTCAATGCCGGCGTTGCGTGACGCGGATCCAGCCCGCGCGGGCTTGCATGGCGCGATTATCGGCGCAATGGCGTACGGGACCTACGAATTCACGTCCATGTCGATCATGAAAGACTGGTCATGGGTGATGGTTGTAACCGATACAACGTGGGGCGCGGTGTTGACAGGATTTTCTGCATGGGCTGCTGTCTGGCTGATGCTGCGTTTTCAAAGTTGAGGCACAAAAGGTCCGTAGGATTTTTTTTCAACCACGAAGACTTCGCCGCAAATTGCGCCAGAACTATTTATAGAGAAACGTAAATTTGAACATTTTCTGCACATTTCTTACGAATTAGTTAACTCTTCCATCCCGGATGATCACATTGACCCTCACCGCGAATAAGCAAGGGCGCAACGAAGATCAATATACGCCCACGCAAACGTCTGAGGTGGAAGACGCCGTACGAAGTATATGCGGGGGTGAGCGTTGCACTTATGCGTTGAATTCAGGAGTGGATACGCAAACTTAGGTTCTTACGGAAGCCGATTACTCATAGTTTTCTCGATGCACGCTATAGCTCATAACCCTTCCAGTACGCACGCCCGAGGAATGGATCCAAAGGGGCAATGTAATGGGAGTCGCCGTGGGTCGGTAATTGGAGTCAGATGATCATTAATTTTTTTGATCCTCTGCAGGGCCACATAGATACCGTATTCTGGCTTAGTAATGTTCATCTGACCCCAATTAATGCTTCAGCCAACTATTATGTGTCTTTTACTTTATGGCCTTGTTAGATCTTCTCTTGAACAAAATCCAACTATTTTCTGAACCTGCAATAGACAAAAAAAGGTCTTCCATTCCTTTCCTAGTACTCCTTCACGATTATGAAATAATTGCTTTCTATTACCCAATACCCGTCTTTGCCACAGGCTGAGTCAGTTGGATAAATAAATTATTTTGTTCCGACTGTTTCTTTTTTATTTAGGGCAATCGATCCTATCAAGTTTTTTAATCGTAAGGCTTGCCGTATCAAAATCACAATTATTAAGCCCTAAGAATTGTGTTAGTAATGACTGATAATCACTAGAAGTTTTAATTCCAGTATTTTCGTAAGAGCCTGACATATCAGGGCGTTCTTACCCTGTTTTTCGACACTACTCCATTCTGTTGGATAGCCTTATTCTAAAACACAACCAATTAAAATTAAAAATTAAGGCAATATATAAAGTATTACTCATGTTTTTCCTGAAAACCTAACACCGTATTCAGCGGCTTGTCCGCTGCAATGCTTTGTTAGCCATAAACTTCTTTAAAAAAAATAGTATTAAAAGTAGTAACCCAACCAGAAAAAGAGTTATGCTGGCAAAAATATGGCATGCCCATAATAGCCCATCAGGCGGAGGTCTTGGTAACGGAAAGACAAATTGAACTCCATATATGCAACCTGATGCCACCAGAAAAACCCCAGTTAAAAGAACACTCAAAGATGTGGGTAAATAATTGAAAATAACTCTTGTCATGCCACCTATTATAGATATTTCGATCAAAACCACACCAACACTTAAACTCCAAAAGGAGATTGACACATTAACTTTTTCTGATGGAACATCGGGCGACGGAAACGCGAAAGCAATTCCATAGATCAAGCCAAAAATAAAGAGAAAGGCTCCAAACATAAAAACATATTTTAATTGAATTTTATTCATAAGTTTTCAAGATAACGCCGTATTCAGCGGCTTGTCCGCTGTAATGTATTGTTAGGTTCATGCTTTCTTAAAACATACCAGGCTGAAATAGCGCAACATGAACCGAAAAAGCCGAATACAATATGTCCTAGCATTGATTTATAATCCATAGAAAACGGCGCGTCTAATGCAGATGTATATACTGGCCCAATGAGGTACACCGTCATTATCGGTACCAAAGCCCCTACTAGAATGAAAATTATTATTGAGAGTGTTTTCGATACCCACAAATATATTGGGTATAAAATTAACAACATGAACCTACATATTATATAACCAAAACAAAAAAAAATTAAAAATCCAATTAGTAAGGTTGCGAAATGTAACAGCCTAAAGCTTCCTGCCAGAATGTTCGGGATGATTATTACAAAGTAGAAAAAAAATGATTCTACAGAAAGAGTGATTCCACAAGCTACTGAAGCCGAATGCGCCACTTTAGTATTAATTACTTTCATATAGTGAGCCTAACAATGATCAGATCGCACGCGATATTAATGCATAACGGTGGTTTCGGTATAACACCGGAAATTCCTTCAAGACCCTAGTCCTTTTTTTTTCAAAACGGAGACCTATATCCACAGCCCCGTTGCTTGACGTATTCACTTGGCTTCCACATTTCGTGAATTCATTACTACTGTACAAATAACCCTTCGACAGGATCAGTATTTGATCACCGTCATCCGCTACCCATTGATGTTTTTCTGCAAGCACGCTACCGCACTGTCCACTTCAGGAAAAAATGGAATAAAACACAGGCGGTGGTGGGCTAGGAAGGCAGGCTGTACGTGCCTGAGGGGCGGGATGACTCGTGCGATCTTTTGCTTGGCTTGAGAGTAATCTACTGCGTGCTGGGTTGTCCAAGACCATTTATAGCCCAAAAGCCTGGGCCTAGTGCTCCAAACGCTTCGAGTTAAGGCACCTCTGAAGGTCAGCTCAGGTTTATGCAGGGCCATTCAGGGTGCGCGTGCCTCTTGCCGAATTGAAACAAGTGTTTAACACTGGCAGACCTTTTACCCTGCCCAGATAGATAGGAGCATTTCATGAGCGATATTCGTTTTGACGACAAGGTCGTTATTGTTACCGGTGCCGGCGGCGGCATTGGTCGTGCCCACGCCCTTTTGTTCGCCAAGCATGGCGCTAAAGTTGTCGTCAACGATCTGGGTGGCAGCACTCAGGGCGAAGGCGCCAACAGTGATGCGGCGCTGAAAGTGGTTGAAGAGATCAAGGCGGCCGGCGGTACTGCGGTAGCCAACCCGGATAACGTGATCGACGGCGAGAAGATCGTCCAGTGCGCGATGGACAATTTTGGTCGTGTGGATGTGGTCGTTAACAATGCCGGCATCCTGCGTGACAAGAGCTTCGCCAAGATGACCGACGCTGACTGGGATCTGGTCTACAAGGTTCACGTTGAAGGCGCTTATAAGGTGACTCATGCAGCCTGGCCCTTCATGAAAGACAACAACTTTGGTCGTATCATCTTTACTGCTTCCACTTCCGGTATTTATGGCAACTTCGGCCAGGCCAACTACGGCATGGCCAAACTGGGTCTGTATGGTCTGACCCGTACCCTGGCGATTGAAGGCCGCAAGAACAACATCTTCGTTAACGCTATTGCCCCTACCGGCGGTACGCGTATGACTGAAGGTTTGTTCCCTGAGGGTGCCTTTGACAAGCTCAAGCCTGAACTTGTCAGCCCGCTGGTAGCGTATCTGTGTTCTGAAGAGGCCAAGGAAACCGGCAGCTTGTTTGAAGTCGGTGGAGGCTGGATGGGCAAGGTGCGCTGGGAGCGTTCGCTGGGTATCGGATTTAACCCCGATGAGGGCTTTACGCCGGAAGATGTGGCTGCCAACTTCGAGAAGCTGTGCGACTTTGAAGGTGCTGTGCATCCCAAGGACAACATCGAGGCACTGCGTGAACTGATGGCTAATATCCAGAAGTTCAGCTGATAGCTTAGATGTGCGGCAGCCTGGTTGTGCTGCCGTGATATTTGGAGCCCGCACTGGCAGTCAGTGCGGGCTTTTTGGTTTTGGACTAGCAGCTGCTTCTGGCGTCAGATGTAGAACGCTTCCAGTGGTGGGAAGCCGTTGAACTCGATGGCGCTGTAGCTGGTGGTGTAGGCACCGGTCGACAGCCAGTACATGCGGTCGCCGATGGCAAGGTTCAGTGGCAGGCCGTATTTGTAGCTTTCGTACATGATGTCAGCGCTGTCGCACGTTGGACCGGCAATTACCACGTCTTCCAGCTCACCCTGCTTTTCCGTATAGATCGGGAACTTGATGGACTCATCCATGGTTTCGATCAAGCCGGAGAACTTGCCTACATCGGTGTAGATCCAGCGTTCGAGCGCGGTGTGCGACTTGCGTGAAACCAGTACAACCTCACTGACCAGAATCCCTGCGTTAGCGATCAACGAGCGGCCCGGCTCAAGAATGATCTCGGGCAATTCGTCGCCAAAATCTTCCTGCAGGAAGCGGGTAATCTCTTCGGCATAGGTTGTCAGGGTATTGGTCTTGGTGATGTAGTTGGCTGGGAAGCCACCGCCCATGTTGATCATCTTCAGGGTGATGCCGTCCTCTTCCTTCAACCGCTCAAAAATCACTTTGACCTTAGCGATTGCCGCATCCCAGGCGCCGATGTCGCGCTGCTGAGAACCCACGTGGAAGGAAATACCATAGGGGTCCAGACCCAGCTCGCGGGCCAGCACCAGCAGATCCATGGCCATGTCGGTCTGGCAGCCGAACTTGCGCGACAACGGCCAGTCAGCCGTAGTCGAGCCCTCAGTCAGGATGCGCACATAGATTTTCGAGCCCGGTGCGGCCTTGGCAATATTGCGCAGATCAGCCTCAGAATCAGTGGCGTAGAGGCGCACACCTTTCTCATAGAATGCCCGAATGTGCTTGGACTTCTTGATGGTATTGCCAAAGCTGATCTGCTCTGGCTCTACACCCAGCGCCATGACTTTATCCAGCTCATAGATGGAAGCGATGTCGAAATTGGCGCCTTTTCCCTTGAGCAGGCTGAGCACTTCATTTGACGGGTTGGCTTTGACTGCGTAATAAATCTTGGCAATCGGAAAACCTTCAACCAACTCATCATAGGCGCGATCGATAGTCTTCAGATCGACCACGAGAAAAGGGGTTTCGTGCTGATCGGCGCGAGCCTTGATGCGACTAAAAGTGTCGAGGTCAAAGTATTCGTCGAGTTTAATAGACATGGTATTGGCTCCAAAGTAACTGTTCTAGAGGGTAGTCCAGATTCGGGGCGTGTCAGGACACTACCCGGGGGTGCGAACGTCTGATCAGTATCCCCACTTTGGTTCGCCTACTTCCCAAGGCGTGCGCCGAAAGCACTAAGAACGGGGATTTGCCACCGCTCTTGCTGTCTCGTCGTCAGTACTTGAGCCGTATGGATCGTGCCAGCCTCAACGTTCGGGGCGAACCTTAAAACCAAGCGATCCGTTGGTCAATAGGGACCTGTCATTTCGTTTATCTTGCCGGCGGCTCATGACAGCTGTACATGCTTGATTGTGCTGTGATCGGCGCACCAAAACAGGACCATCAGCACTATTTTAGACCGCACTGCCGTGAATATGGTTCGCCTATTATGGCCAGTACAACAATGCCCATTTGTTGAAATATTTCGTAGTTAATTGTTTTTTATGCCCTTTTGAAACTGGTCACCTGACATTGTCAGGGATTGGCACGTTACCTGCTCTGTCGTGTTGAACACCCGCTTGTATACAAGACGGTATTTTTCACAATAAGCAGGAGGCCCGATGGCCCAGCAATCCGGATGGACAATCAAAGAGTGGCATGCGGCCTACCTGAGCGGCGAGCTGACTCCCCGTGCGGCAATAGAAAAGCTGCATGTGCAGCTTGATACAGAAGACACCGCATTCATCCATGTGCTGTCAGCAAGCGAGTTGAGCGCGCAACTGGACGCCCTTGAAGCACTGAGCGATGCTGCCACTCTGCCTTTGTATGGCATTCCCTTTGTGGTCAAGGACAACATCGACGTTGCCGGCTTGCCAACCACCGCTGCCTGCCCGGCCTATGCCTTCACCGCCACTCAGGATTCTACCTGCGTCGGCCGATTGCGTGCAGCTGGCGCCGTGGTGCTGGCCAAAACCAACCTAGATCAGTTTGCCACCGGCCTGGTTGGCACCCGCTCGCCCTACGGCCCGGTGTCCAACAGCTTTGATGACCGCTATATCTCCGGCGGTTCCAGCTCAGGGTCGGCGGTCAGCGTCGCCCGCGGACTGGTGCCGTTCAGCCTGGGCACCGACACGGCCGGCTCCGGCCGCGTGCCCGCCGCCTTCAATAATCTGGTCGGGCTCAAGCCTACCCGCGGCCGCTTCAGCACCACCGGTGTGGTGCCGGCCTGCCGCAGTCTGGATTGTGTTTCGATCTTTGCGTTAAACGTCGATGACGCCCAGCAGGTGGCCGCCGTTCTAGAGGGTTTTGACTCTTCCGACGGTTATTCACGCACCCCGCCCCCCTCAACCGTTATGCTCCCGGCAGCGCCGCGCCTGGGCATTCCGGCGGCGCCACAGTGGTTTGGTGACACGCTGTATGAAGCGGCCTGGCTGGCCAGCCTGGAGCAGCTACGGGAGATGGGCGCCGAACTGGTTGAGCTGGACTTCAGCCCGATGCAACAACTGGCCGAGCTACTCTACGGCGGACCCTGGGTTGCCGAGCGCTACGCCGCAGTGGCCGGATTCATGGATGCCCATGGCGACAAGATGAATCCGGTTGTGCGCGGCATACTGGCCCAGGCGCAGAACTTCAGTGCCACCGATACCTATCTTGCCGAGTACCGTCGTGCCGATCTTGCCCGCACCATTCAAACGCTGATGAGCTCGGTGGATGCCCTGTTGGTACCGACCACGCCTCGCCTGCCCATGCTTGAGCAGGTAGAAGCCGATCCGGTCGGCGTCAACAGCCAGCTCGGCACCTGGACCAACTTCGTCAATCTCGCAGACTGCTCGGCACTGGCACTCCCAGCCGGGCTGCGCGGTGACGGCTTGCCGTTTGGTATCACGGTGATCGGTGCCGCCTGGCAGGACGCCGCGCTGGCGGAGTTTGGTCGCCGCTGGGAAGCCTTCGCGCCCTGGAGGGCTGGTGCTACTGGTCGCACGTTGCCCGTTGCGGCGCCATCCACACAGGCACCCGCCGGGCATGTACGACTCGCGGTGGTCGGTGCTCACCTTAGCGGCATGCCTCTGAACACCCAGCTGATCGAACGCCACGCGCGCTTTGTCGAGTGCACCTTTACCGCCGGCAACTACCGCTTATACGCGCTGCCGAATACGACCCCGCCAAAACCGGGTCTGATCCGCGCCAGCGAGGGGGCCAGCATCGCAGTGGAACTGTGGGATGTGCCAATCGATCGGTTCGGCAGTTTTGTTGCTCTGGTGCCAGCGCCCCTGGGTATCGGCACGCTGACACTGAAGGATGGCCGCGAGGTCAAGGGTTTCATCTGCGAAGGCGCTGCCGTGGATGGCGCTACCGATATAACGCACCTGGGCGGCTGGCGCGCTTTCATCGCCTCACGCTGAATATATCAAAGGGATTTGTCACATGCTGACCACTGTATTAATAGCCAACCGCGGGGAGATCGCTGTTCGCATCGCCCGCACCCTGAAGATCATGGGCATCCGCTCGGTTGCTGTGTACTCTAACGCCGACCGTAACAGTGCCCATGTGCACGCCTGTGATCAGGCAATCTGTCTGGGCGGCAATAGCGCCACTGAAAGCTATCTTCAGGCCGACCGGATTCTGGCTGCAGCCAAGGAGTGCGGTGCACAGGCCATCATCCCCGGTTACGGCTTTCTATCCGAGAACGCTCAGTTTGCCGAGCAGTGCGAAGCCTGCGGTATTGCCTTCTGCGGACCGACGCCGGACCAGATTCGTCAGTTCGGGCTCAAGCATACGTCCCGAGAAATTGCCGAGCGTGCCGGGGTACCCCTCACGCCCGGTACCGGGTTGCTGGCGTCATTGGATGAAGCCATCACCTGCGCCGCACAGCTGGGCTACCCGGTGATGCTGAAAAGCACTGCCGGCGGAGGCGGAATAGGCTTGACCCGCTGCGACGATGAAGCAGGACTGGTCGAGGCGTTCGACACTGTCAAACGTCTGGGTCAGAACTTCTTCAGTGACAGCGGTGTGTTTCTCGAGCGCTTTGTCGATAACGCCCGGCATGTCGAAGTTCAGATTTTTGGTGACGGCCTGGGCAACGTTCTGGCCCTGGGCGAGCGCGACTGTTCGCTGCAGCGACGCAATCAAAAAGTCGTCGAGGAAACCCCCGCGCCCGACCTGCCCGCTGCCACGCGTGAGAAGCTGATGGCCGCATCGGTAGAGCTGGGCAAGGCGGTCAACTACCGCTCTGCAGGCACGGTGGAATACATCTACGACGCCCACCGCGATGTCTTCTACTTTCTCGAAGTGAATACCCGCCTGCAGGTGGAGCATCCGATTACCGAGGCCTGTACCGGCATCGACCTGGTCGAATGGATGATTCTGACCGCAGCTGGCCAGCCGCCGGCACTGGATATCGAAATCAACCCCCAAGGCGCAGCCATCGAAGTACGCCTGTATGCCGAAGATCCGGTACGCGACTTTCAGCCCTCCCCGGGCGTGCTGACCCATGTCAGCTTTCCGGAGGACGCCCGCATCGACACCTGGGTGGCCACCGGCACCGAAGTCTCGGCTTATTACGACCCCATGATCGCCAAGATCATCGTGCACGGCCGTGACCGCGCCGATGCCATTGCCAAGATGCGTGCGGCCCTGGACAGTACCTCGGTCGCCGGTATCGCCAGTAACCTGGACTACCTGCGTCAGATCATTGCGACCGACTTCTTCGCCAAGGGCGATGTGGCTACAAACCGTCTGGCCAGCTTTGAATTTAAGGCTCCAGTGATTGAGGTGATCAAGCCCGGCACCTATACCAGTGTGCAGGACTACCCAGGCCGTGCCGGCTACTGGAGCGTTGGCGTGCCGCCGTCGGGTCCAATGGACGACTACGGCTTTCGCCTGGCCAATCGCATCGTTGGCAATCACGAGAGTGCGGCGGGCCTGGAGTGCACGCTGATTGGCCCTACTCTGCGCTTTCACACCGACAGCATCATCGCGCTGACCGGTGCCCAGTCAAACGCCACACTCGACGGCGACGAGGTACCCTTCTGGACGCCGATCACTGTCAAAGCCGGGCAGGTTCTAGCAGTAGGCAAGGCACATAATGGGTGTCGCACCTATCTGGCGGTTCGCAATGGCATCGACGTGCCGGTCTACCTGGGCAGCCGCTCCACCTTTGTACTCGGCCAGTTCGGCGGTCATGCTGGCCGCATCTTGCGCGCTACCGACATGCTGTCGGTCAGCAATCCGGCCTTAACCGCGTGCACCACACCAGCGCCCTGCCATGAGCCGGCCCCGGCACCTATCGGCATGATCCCCGAGTATGCCCGCGGCGATACAGGCCCGCGAGAGTGGGAAGTGGGCGTACTCTATGGCCCCCATGGAGCGCCGGATTTTTTCACCGAAGATGCCATAACAATGTTCTTCGATACCGCCTGGGAGGTGCACTACAATTCAAACCGTCTGGGCATCCGCCTCAACGGCCCAAAGCCAACCTGGACGCGCAGCGATGGCGGCGAAGCCGGACTGCATCCCTCGAACATCCACGACACCGAATACGCTGTCGGCTCGATCAATTTCACCGGTGACATGCCGGTTATTCTCACCCGGGACGGGCCGAGCCTGGGTGGCTTTGTCTGCCCAGTGACCATTATCAAGTCCGAATTGTGGAAGGTAGGCCAGGTTAAGCCGGGGGATCGCATCCGCTTCAAGCGCCTGGGTTTCGAAACAGCGCTGGGGATGGAGCATACACAGGATCAAGCAATCGAGAGCCTGAGCGTGGTCACCCCCCCAGCTCCCCTGGCCATTCCTGAGCCGGATCATGGCCTGTCGGCCTGCATCCTGGCGTCACTACCGCAAGCAGGTAGCCGACCCTTGGTGACTTATCGACAGGCCGGCGATAAATACATTCTGCTGGAATATGGCGACAACGTGCTCGACCTGCGCCTGCGTCTACGCGTGCATGCCCTGATGGAAGCGCTCAAGGTCAACCCGATTGAGGGCATCATCGAGCTGTCTCCGGGCGTGCGCTCTCTGCAGGTGAATTACGACAGCCGCATACTCCACCAGCAAGATCTGGTCACCGGGCTACTAGCGATCGAGCACGGCCTACCTGATGCCGCCAGTCCGCGCGTACCCAGCCGGGTGCTGCACCTGCCGATGGCCTTTGAAGACTCGGCCACCCTGGATGCCATTGCACGCTACCGCCAGTCAGTCCGTGATACGGCGCCGTGGTTGCCTAGTAATACCGAGTTCATGCGCCGTATCAACGGCCTGGATAGCATAAATGCGGTCCGCAACGTTCTGTTCAGTGCCAGCTACATGGTCCTGGGCCTGGGCGATGTGTATCTGGGTGCGCCCTGCGCGGTCCCCGTCGACCCGCGCCACCGTCTGCTGACGTCCAAATATAACCCGGCACGTACCTATACCGCTGAGGGCACCGTGGGTATTGGTGGCGTGTACATGTGCGTCTACGGCATGGACTCACCCGGAGGCTATCAACTGGTCGGTCGCACTCTGCCGATCTGGAATACATTCCTGAAAAGCCCTGTGTTCATCAATAACGAACCCTGGCTGCTGAAATTCTTTGATCAGGTGCGCTATTACGAAGTGACCGAAGAGGAGCTCACCGAGCAGCGCGAGGCCTTCCGCGAAGGCCGGCTGACTATTCGTATCGAGGAAAGTTACTTCGATCTGGGCGAGCATGAGCAGTTTCTTCAGGACAACGCCGAGAGCATCAGCGCCTTCAAACGTCGCCAGCAGAGCGCGTTTACCGAAGAGGTGGCGCTCTGGCAAGCCGACGAGGAAGCCAACGTCGATGCAGCGCTACAAGCCAAGACCAGCGAGCAACCGATAGAAGTCGACGGCTTGGCAGTCACTGCCGATATCAGCGGCAATATCTGGAAGCTACTGGTTGAGCCGGGGCAGACAGTCGAGGCCGACCAGCCGTTGCTGATTGTCGAGGCAATGAAGATGGAGTTCGCCGTGAATGCCGAGCGCGCGGGCCGGATCAGCTCTGTGCATTGTGCGCCGGGCAAGCAGGTCAACGCCGGCGATCTGCTGCTGGTCCTAGAGGAATAGGCAGACATGAACGACAAGAATGCAGCGAGAGACACCGGCGTGCTGAAGCTGAACCGTTCGGGCGAGGGTAACGCCAGACTTCCTGAACGTCGGCAGAATCTCACCGAGCGCATTTACCTGCAGCTCAAACAGAGCATCTTCGACTTCCAGCTGCTGCCCGGCGACCGCTTTACCGAAAGCGAGATCGCCGATCTGGTGGCAGCCAGTCGCACGCCGGTCCGCGAAGCGCTGACGCGTCTGCAGCGGGAGGGGTTTGTCGAAGTGTCCTTTCGCAGCGGATGGCAGGTGCGCCCATTTGATTTCGAACAATACGAGCAGCTGTATGACGTGCGCATCGTGCTGGAGATGGCTGCGATCAAGAAGCTGTGCGAAATGGAGCAGCCACCAAATCTGGACACACTCAAGGCCGTTTGGCTGGTAGATCCAGCTGATCGTCTGGAGGACGGCCCCACCGTCTGCGCCCTGGACGAGCGCTTTCACGAACAGCTGGTTGAGGCCACGGGCAATGCCGAGATGGCCCGCATTCATCATGACGTGACCGAACGGTTGCGCATTGTCCGGCGCATTGATTTCACCAAGCAGCCGCGCATCGAAGCCACCTATCTGGAACACGGCCGAATCTTGCGCAGCATTATTCAGCGCCGCGCTGAAGAAGCCCAGTTAATGCTCAAGACGCATATCGAGGAGAGTAAGGCAGAGGTACGCAAAATCACCCTGCACACGATTTTTGAAGCACGCCAAAACCAGAACAACAGCCAACCGCCGACCCCGGCGTCAGGCTGATACAGAAGGGCCAGCGTCATGCCGACCGGCCACAGCCACGCAGCGATGCACCCATTGTTTGCAAGCTTGATTTCACACAGTTGGATATGTAATCACACGGAGAAAGACCCATGAAAATCAGAAAAATTGTCAAACAGGCCGGGACGCTCGGCGTCGCGTGCAGCATGGCGCTCAGCGCAATGGCTATTCAAGCCGAAACCATCAAGGTCGGTGTACTGCATTCGCTGTCCGGCACCATGGCCATTTCGGAGACCACGCTGAAAGACACTATGCTGATGCTAATCGAAGAGCAGAACAAAAAAGGCGGTCTGCTTGGCAAGCAGCTTGAGGCGGTTGTTGTCGACCCCGCATCCGACTGGCCCCTGTTCGCCGAGCGCACCCGCGAGTTGCTTGAGCAGCACGAAGTGGCTTCTATCTTTGGCTGCTGGACCTCGGTATCTCGCAAATCAGTACTGCCGGTTATTGAAGAACTCAACGGCATTCTCTTCTATCCGGTGCAATATGAAGGCGAGGAATCCTCGCGCAATGTGTTCTACACAGGCGCAGCGCCCAACCAGCAGGCCATCCCGGCAGTGGACTACCTGAAGGATAATATCGGCGTTGAGCGTTGGGTACTGGCAGGAACCGATTACGTCTACCCGCGCACCACCAACCGCATCCTCGAAGCCTACCTGAAGGCCAATGGCGTCGCTGAAGAAGATATCCTGATCAACTACACGCCCTTTGGCCACTCCGACTGGCAAAACATCGTGTCCGAGATCAAGCGCTTTGGCAGCACCGGCAAGAAGACCGCCGTGGTATCGACTATTAATGGCGACGCCAACGTACCTTTCTACCGCGAGCTGGGTAACCAGAAAATCTCCGCAGAAGACATTCCGGTTATCGCCTTTTCGGTCGGTGAAGAAGAGCTCTCGGGCATCGATACTGCGCCCCTGGTTGGCCATATGGCCGCCTGGAACTACTTCATGAGCGAAGACACGCCCGAAAACGAAGCCTTCATTAAAACCTGGCACGCCTTCACCGGCGATACCAAGCGCGTCACCAACGATCCGATGGAAGCGCATTACATCGGCTTCAACATGTGGGTCAAGGCCGTTGAAAAAGCCGGCACCACCGACGTCGACAAGGTAATCGAAGCCATGGTTGGCGTAGAAGTCCCGAACCTGACCGGTGGCACCAGCACCATGTTGCCCAACCACCACATCACCAAGCCTGTACTCATCGGCGAGATTCAGGACGACGGCCAGTTCCTGACCGTTTCGCAGACCGATGATCTGGTACCCGGCGACGCCTGGTCCGACTATCTGGAAAGCAGTAAGAACCTGATAGGTGACTGGACGGCTCCAATCAATTGCGGCAACTACAACACCGAGACCAAGTCCTGCGTGGGTGTCACTGTCGAGTAATCGGCAACAGGCAAGCGGCCCCGATTCCGGGGTCGTCTTCGGCCACAGGTCCGGCACGGCGCCAGACCTGTCACGACCACACAAGTGAGAAGACCCCGATGAATACACCCTGCCGCGCCATATCCTGGCACATGCTGCGTGCTCTGGGCGCCTGGCTTTCGCTGATCTGCAGCCTGTGCTTCAGTGCCGGTCTGTATGCGCAAACCGACGAGACAGGTACAAGCGAATTCGAAGGACTGGTACACCAACTCGTGCAAGGCAACCTGCCCAGCCGCATCAAGACCGTTACCCAACTGGCCGCCTACGACGATGAAAGGCTGCCCGCTATTTTTACCGCGCTCGCCGCAGGTGATCTGCAGGCCGACCGCAATGATCCCCCCACCGTTGCCATCCGCAACGGTGATCTGGCCACCGACGCGCTGACCGGCGACACACTGGCCTCCACCGATGGCCTGCGCCGGGTGCCGGTGCATAATGCGCTGCGCACTCAACTGCGCGGCTTGATTGCCCAGCTAAGCCTCAACAACCCCAACGCCCAGGTGCGCTATGAAGCGGTGCGTCGACTGATTTATGACGGTATTGATCAGGGGAGTGTTGAGTTGCTGCGCAGCCGCGAGGATATCGAGACCTCCGCATTGGTACTCGAAGCCATCGATACTGCCCGCGCGCTGTTCCAGTTACAGAGCGACGATGCAGCAATACGCCTGGACGCGGTACAAAGCCTCAGTGGCTCACTGGAGCGCCAGGCGCGAAACGAACTGGCGACTATCGCGGCCGACGACCCCGATTCACAATTGCGCGCCGAGGCGCAAAAGGCACTCGCCTCTATCGAGGGCCGTATCAGTTTCTACCGGTTCGTTGAGAACCTGTTCTTCGGTCTCAGCCTGGGTTCGGTGCTGCTGCTGGCAGCCATCGGCCTGGCAATCACCTTTGGCGTAATGGGCGTGATCAACATGGCCCATGGCGAGCTGATCATGCTCGGCGCCTATACCACCTGGGGTGTCCAGGTACTGTTTCCCAGCCTAATCGAGTGGAGCCTGTTGATCGCGATTCCGGCTGCCTTTGTGATCACTGGCCTGGTCGGCATTCTGATCGAGCGCGGCGTGATCCGCTTTCTCTACGGCCGTCCGTTGGAAACCCTGTTGGCCACCTTTGGCCTGAGTCTGGTGCTGCAGCAGGCGGTGCGCACACTGTTCAGCCCACTGAACCGCTCAGTCAGTTCGCCGGACTGGATCAGCGGTACGCTGGTCATCAACCCGGTGCTGTCCATTACCTATACACGGCTGTACATCCTGATCTTTGGCTTGATGGTGTTCTTCGCCCTGCTGCTGGTGATGAAACGCACCACCCTGGGTCTCAAGGTCCGCGCGGTATCCCAGAACCGCGCCATGGCGCGTGCGGTGGGCGTTCGTTCCAGCTGGGTGGATGCGTTGACCTTTGGCCTGGGCTCCGGCGTGGCGGGCATTGCCGGTGTCGCGTTGTCGCAGATCACCAACGTGGGACCTAATCTGGGACAGGCCTACATCATCGATTCCTTCATGGTTGTGGTCTTTGGCGGTGTAGGCAATCTCTGGGGCACGCTAGTCAGCGCCATGAGTCTGGGCCTGATCAATAACTTCCTTGAGCCCTATGCCGGCGCGATGCTCGCCAAGGTGATGGTGCTGATCATGCTGATTCTGTTCATCCAGAAACGGCCCAAGGGACTCTTCCCACAGAAAGGACGCGCTGCAGCAGACTGACACGCCCAAGCGTGTGCAGTGCTGCTCAAGCCAATGATTATTGAGAGGGAAGTATGCTGATACAACGCCTTTTACTCAGCGACCGAGGCGGCATGTGGGTGCTGGGTCTGGTCGCGCTGTTAGCGATCTCCGTGCCGGTGCTAAACCTGGCTCTGCCGCCGGAATCACCGTTCTACGTATCCAACTTTACCGTCGGTTTGCTCGGTAAATTTCTCTGTTTCGCGCTATTGGCGCTGTCAGTCGATCTAATCTGGGGCTATGCGGGTATTTTGTCCTTGGGTCACGGCGCTTTTTTTACCCTGGGCGGCTACGGCATGGGTATGTATCTCATGCGCCAGATCGGGGATCGAGGCGTTTACGGCCACCCCGAGTTGATGGACTTTATGGTGGTGCTGAACTGGGAATCGTTGCCCTGGTATTGGCAGGGCTTCGACATGTTCTGGTTTGCCATGCTCATGGTCTTGCTGGTGCCCGGCTTGCTGGCACTGGTGTTCGGTTGGCTGGCCTTCCGCTCGCGGGTCACCGGGGTGTATTTTGCCATCATCACCCAGGCCCTCACCTATGCCTTGATGCTCGCGTTCTTTCGCAACGAGATGGGCTTTGGCGGTAACAATGGTCTGAATGATTTCAAGGAGATCCTGGGTTTCAGCCTGAGTGCCAAGTCTACCCGCGCTGGATTGATGGTGGCGTCGGCGCTGGCGTTGATATTCGGCTATCTGGCTTGCCGTTATATCGTCACGTCACGCATGGGCCGGGTGATCGTATCGATTCGTGATGCGGAAAGCCGCACGCGCTTTTCCGGCTACAAAGTTGAGTCCTACAAGCTCTGGCTGTTCGTTTTCTCGGCGATGCTGGCGGCCGTTGCGGGTGCGCTTTATGTGCCCCAGGTCGGCATTATCAATCCTGGCGAGTTTTCACCGCTCAACTCGATCGAGATGGTCGTGTGGGTGGCCACGGGGGGTCGCGGCACCCTGTTTGGTGCGCTGGTCGGCGCCTTTACAGTGAACTATGCGAAGACCTTTTTCACCACATTTTCGCCGGAAACCTGGCTGTTCATACTCGGCAGTCTGTTCGTGCTGGTCACCCTCTTCATGCCCAAGGGACTGGTAGGTCTGGCCGCGCGGATGCTGGGCAAGGGGGATAAATAATGAAAAGTACCGAACAACTGCGCGAGATCTGGCGTCGGGACCAGGTGTTTGATTTCGTTCAGCCGCCTCCCGCTTTCGATACTGTGGTAGATACCAAGCACGGCCCGATCCTGTATGTCGAAAACGTCAGCGTCAGCTTCGACGGCTTCAAGGCACTGAATAACCTGAATATGTATATCGACGATGGCGAACTGCGCTGCATCATTGGCCCGAACGGCGCTGGCAAGACCACGATGATGGATGTGATCACCGGCAAGACCAAACCCGATGCTGGCAGCATCTGGTTTGGCCAGCGCATCGATCTGCTCAAGCGCTCCGAGCACCAGATCGCCCGCGGTGGGATCGGCCGCAAGTTTCAAAAACCTACGGTATTCGAGGCCTTGTCCGTATTCGAAAACCTGGAACTCGCCACCGCGTCCAATAAAGACGTGTGGTACACGCTGCGCAATGACCTGAATGGTGAACAGCGCGACCGCATTGACGAGGTGCTGCGCCAGATCGGTTTGACCGAACATTATCAGCAGGAGGCCGGCGCCCTGTCCCACGGTCAGAAGCAGTGGCTGGAGATCGGCATGCTATTAGTCCAGAACCCACGGGTGCTACTGGTCGATGAGCCCGTAGCAGGCATGACTGGAGAAGAAGTGGAAAAGACCGCCGAGCTGCTGACGTCGCTGGCCGGCCGGCACTCGGTGATCGTAGTGGAGCATGACATGGCGTTCGTTCGCTCCATTGCACGCAAGGTCACGGTACTGCACCAGGGTTCAGTACTGGCCGAGGGCAGTATGGATCAGGTACAGAACGATCCACGCGTCATCGAAGTCTACCTGGGAGAGTAATACGTGCTGCGCATTCAATCGGTCAATCAGCTGTACAACCAAAGCCACATTCTCTGGGACCTCGATCTCGAACTGCGTGAGGGCACCTGCGGCTGTCTACTGGGCCGCAATGGCGTGGGCAAGACCACGCTGCTCAAATGCATTACCGGCCTGCTACCCATACGCGACGGACACATCCAATTCAACGGGCAAGACATCACGCGTATGTCGACAGAAAATCGCGCCCGTGCCGGTATTGGCTATGTCCCTCAGGGTCGCGAAATCTTTCCACTACTGACTGTGGAAGAAAATCTGAAAATCTCTCTAGGTGCCAGGGCGGACCGCGCGCGACAGATACCCGAACATATCTACCAGTTGTTTCCGGTGCTCAAGGAAATGAAACACCGCCGCGGAGGTGACCTGTCCGGTGGCCAGCAGCAGCAGCTAGCAATCGGTCGAGCTCTGGTGCTGGACCCCAAACTGCTGATCCTCGACGAACCCACCGAGGGCATCCAACCCAATATCGTGCGCGATATCGGCGAGGTGATCCGCAAGCTGAACACCGAAATGGGGCTGACCGTGCTTCTGGTGGAACAGAAATTGCCCTTTGCCCGCCGCACTGCCCATGATTTTTTCATAATGGAGCGAGGGCGGGTGATGGCTGACGGACCCATTGCTGAGCTCAGTGATGAGCTCGTGCAGCAGTACCTGACAGTATGAGATCGGGCATGAAGGATATGGGCTTTGTGCGCTAAACCCTGAAGATGGATCGACGCGTTTGCGGGGACCCATTTTGACTTTAAGTGACCGCCCCACTCACCCAGTTGCGAGCGCGAGGCGGTGCTCCAAAGCCTAGCGGCTCAGCATGAACGTATTGTATTCCAGATCATCGAGCGCCTTGTTCAGCCGCATCATGCCAAGCAGTACACAGCAGGCCAGCGAGACGGTGAATCCATAACCATAGAAACTTGGCCCCAGATACGAGCTGCTGCGTAGCAAATACGACGTCCGACCATTCGAGTCCCTTGCTTAATAGCTGAATTATTGATTAGGTATCAATTGATTTCAGGTTGATTGCCAGAAAATTTTTAACATGCCAAAAAATGCTTAAGTAGCAAAATGCTATTACGCCAAAATAATAGCATTATTCTTAAAAATCAAGCAATTCGCCAAAAAATAAACTACTCTAGTAGCGTTTACCAATAATAAACAATGTGCAACAGAACAGGCCTACTTTGACGAGAAAGTGCTTTCTTTAGTGTCTTCCAGGTAGCCTAACCTGACTCACTGCGCCAAAGTGTTTACTCAGCATGCGAGACGGCGCCTAGTTACATTCCGACAAGCGACATTTGCTCCGTTCACATTTAAAGTGTCTCTGACAACTTATAGTCTTGCCATAGGGTGTTTTCATGGAAAAGAGAAGGTGGCCCCGAAAGGACTCGGAATTTAATGCTGTTTTGAGCTTGAGCCAAAGCGATAACTTTCGCTGCATTATTCGGGACTTCAGTCAGGCTGGGATGCTTGTCAATCTGGACGACCTGATGCTTGCCAAACTCAAACGCACCGTCGGGGGTGACCAGCCAAGACCTGCCAGCCTAAGTCTGGACCTGCCGGACCGCAGTATTACCATGGATGTGAACATAGTGCGCTTTACAGAGCAGGGAGCCGGTTTGCGTCTTGCGGTGCCCAGTGCGGAATATTATGCCGCGCTGCAGCAAGCAACCCAGGGCAGTCGACCAGACTCCGCACCCCTGCCGAGAAAGCTGCTGGCAGGACAACAGCAACTTAGCCCCGAACGCAGAGAAAACTTGGCTAAGACCACCAATCTGGCTTTCAAGCTGTTTCTGGAAGATCACTTCACTCCTTATTTCGGCGAACTGGAAACAGCCTTACTGGTCGAAGCCGACCGGCAAAAAAACCAGACTTTGCAACAACCTTTCTTTGATGCAATTGCACTATTTCGCAAACAACGTCAGCGGGTGCTTGGAGCCACGGTTAACCGCATAGCTGAAACGGCACTGGATATAGCTCTGGGACGGTCTGTTCCGGAACAAATAACCGAGCAGAACGAAGACAAAAAACCTACTTTATCATTGGTCGACAAGCACGATTTTGAGGACTGGCTGGTGGTGCGGGTAGCCGTGTCACGCACCGAACTGCAGATGCGCGATACTCTTATCGAGCTGCAACTGCGTGTTGATGCTGCATTTGGGAATCGCGGCACTACCCGCGTCTTTAATCCTTATTCGCCGGCAGCTCTGTGTAATACTTTCTTCGAAGTAATACGCCATCTAGGACTTAAAAATAAGGTCGTGGAGGTCGTTTTCAAGGTATTGCAGACGAGTATCCTTGAACACTTGGAAACCGCCTATCAGGAACTCAACGAGCTGTTCGTGAAAGCGGACATACTCCCCGATCTGGATGTCAGCCACTACCTGGCATCCCAGACTCAGCAAAAGCAGCCACAACGACGGCCTACTGTGGCAAAAATCGAGCCTGAGCCCATTGCTGATGATCCCGATACCCGGCCTGCAGCGCCGCTGCGCGCCGAGGAACCCGTCACGGAGCAGCAGCCATCTGCTTTCTACTCTGCTCCGGTCGTGGGTCAGGCTTATGGCGCTGCGAGCCAACTGATGAGTTTGCAACGGCAGCTGAACCCAGCCGTTGCTGAAGTAGCATCCGCAGGCCAGATAACAGCTAACCGCATCCCGCAACCTTCACACGCGGCATTGACAGCACTTGACAGTATGAAAGCGCGCGTACTTCAGGGCGAGGTCAGCTTCAACGGGCCAGGCGCACTGAAAAATCAACTTATGCAGTCTCCTGGCAGCGCTCGAATCGACCTAAGCGAGTTTGAGCACGATTCGGTAGAAATGATCGAGACGCTGTTCGAGAGCATTGTGCAGAACGAGCGAGTGGCCGAGGACCTAAAGGAGGAACTACGTAAACTGCAGGTGCCGCTTCTCAAGGTCATGCTTAAGGATCCGGAACTGTTCAGCGGTGATTTTCATCCGGCGCGTCAGGCCGTTAATTTTTTAGCATTGTTGTCCGACCAGGGCAGTATAAACCTGGAAGCTAACAAGGGCACAATCCGCGACAGCGTCCGACATATTCTCGAAAGCGATGACGATACGCTAGCGTTCAGTCAAAGCCTTGAAAGCCTGGAGACGCTAGTTAACCGCGAACAGCGCTTCATTGATCGCAACCTGAGTCGCATACGCGAAACCTGCGCCGGCCAACAGAAGTTGATTCAGGCTAATCGCCAGATTGAGCGCCAGTTAACTGAGTTATTCGACCGCCCCGTACCCACCGTTTTGATCGACCTGGTAAATCATGGCTGGAAGGACCTGATGCGCTTGAGCTATCTGCGTGAAGGCATCAACAGCGGCTCATGGGACATGGCTCTGAAAGTGATATCCAATCTACTTTGGCAGCTGCTTCCGCAAACCAATTCGGCGGAACAGCCGCCCCTTGCGGTGGTCTATTTGCTCAAACTGCTGAATAAGGGTCTATCCAAGGTACCCGAGAACGGTCATGCCCACGCCGAGCTCCTTGAGCAGCTATCCCAACTGCTGGAGACAGGCGTACAAGACATCACACCGATGGCGACCTATAGTTCAGCCGAACTGAATTTTGACGTTCTCGAGGAGCGCCTAGCCTCTCAAGTAAATACTGATAAGGAACTGATACGGTGGCTGAAGCGCGCCCGCAACCTGAAAGTGTCCCAGTGGTTCGAATTGACCCATGATGGCCAACAAACCCAGCTCTACCAGTTAGTCTGGATAGCCGATGACACCAGCCAGTTCATGTTCGCCAACCCTCACGGCACCAAGACGAACGGTCTGGCACTTGAGCAGGTTGCCGAGTCCCTACGCAACGGCAATCTGGAGCTGCTCCACGATGCTGCCATGCCTGCAGTCGAACAGGGTATGGATGCGCTGGTGCAAACGATTTACGACAAACTGGCTTTCGACTCATCCCACGATCAATTGACAGGCCTATTGACGCGCAAAGAATTTTCACGCTGCCTGGCCCAATGCGTGGCTCGGGCGCAGCAGGACGAGACAGTTCACACATTGATCTTTCTTGATATCCAACAGTTTAAGGTAATCAACAACACCTGCGGTTACGAAACAGGTGACCGGTTCCTGCGTGATTTAGCGCGCCGCATCAGTAGCTTCGTCGATGAGGAGGCACTGATTGGCCGAGTAGGACCTGATCAATTCGCTATTCTCGCCCCCATTGATGCCGACAAGGCCGGCTATCGGCTTGCTTCAGATCTGAAAACTGCTATTGAAACCACTCGGTTCATTCATGAAGAGCACAGCTTTGTTATCAATAGCGCTATGGCAATGCTGGGCTTCGATCATGAAAACCAAAGGGTCATGGATTTGTTGCGCTCGGTGGAAACCGCAGTAGAAATGTCAAAGCGCTCAGGATACAAGGATATACAGGTAGTACTGCCCGGCGATGAGCGCCTGGAGGAGCTGGACGAGGTCATGATCTGGGTCACGCGCATCAACCGCGCACTGGATGAGAACAATCTGAAATTACGTTGCCAAAAAATAGCACCTCTGAATTTGCAGGACTATACCCTCCCCCACTACGAAGTCTTGCTGACAGTAATTGATGACCAGGGCGAGCATATGCCACCGGCAGCTTTTATCAAGGTTGCCGAGGACTACAACAGAATGGGCTCGATAGACCGCTGGGTAATTGAAACCGTGCTGCGCTGGATGATGGAGCACCAGGACCAAATGCCACACTTCGGCGGATTTTCCATCAATCTGTCCGGACATTCGATGAATGATGATTCCTTCCTCGATTATATCTTCGACGCTCTGGTGCGTTATCAAGTGCCACGCGACAAGTTGATCTTCGAGATCACCGAAACCACCGCCGTCGCCAACCTAGAAGACGCCGCCGACTTCATCAACGAAATGCGCAGTATCGGCTGCCGGTTCTCGCTGGATGACTTTGGTGTGGGCCAGTCGTCTTATTCCTACCTCAAGCGCTTGCCAGTGGACTTCATCAAAATCGACGGTGCCTTCGTGCGCGACATTACCCGCAATGATGTGGATTTTGCGCTCGTGCGCTCAATCACTGAAATGGGCCATTACCTAAAGAAAAAAGTGATTGCCGAATACGTGTCTGCCAAGGACATTCTGGAGACGGTTAAGTCCATAGGCGTGGATTACGCTCAGGGTCATGTGCACGGACTACCGGGACTTCTCGACCATCTGATCATTGAGGACCCGCGCCTACTGCAACCCGTTTCCGAGTAAAGCGATCAGACTTCTTCCGGCCGACGTTGGCGTTCATAAAGAAACCGCAGCACCTCGGCACGATACCCGTTGTAGCGTACGTCACCGGCTAGATCCAGCCGATGACGCGGCCTTTCGAGCTGAATTTCCAGCACTTCACCGATGCTCGCCGCAGGGCCATTGGTCATCATCACAATCTTGTCCGATAGCAGCACCGCCTCGTCAACATCGTGGGTCACCATCAGTACGGTGTTCTTCAGTTCGGCCTGAATTGCCATTACTGAATCCTGCAGATGCGCTCGTGTCAATGCATCCAAGGCACCGAAGGGCTCATCCATCAACAGCAGAATAGGCTCCATGGCCAGCGCTCGAGCGATACCGATACGCTGCTTCATACCACCGGAAATTTCTGACGGGTATTTGTGCATCGCATGATCCATATGTACCAGACGCAGATTGTGTTCGATCCATTCACGCATCTCTTTGCGATTCTTGCGTCCTTTGAAAATGGTCTTCACCGCCAGCTCAATATTCTGGTAACAGGTCAACCAGGGCAGCAGGGCATGGTTCTGGAAAACCACCGCACGATCCGGGCCCGGCTCGTTCACCTCACGTCCCTGCAGGATTGCCCCGCCCTCCGTTGCCTGACTGAGCCCGGCGACAATATTCAGCACGGTGGACTTGCCACAGCCCGAATGACCTATCACCGAGACAAACTCACCCTTGGCTATTTTCAGATTGACGTTGTCCAGCGCTCGGAAGACGCTGCCGCGCGTAGGGAAGTCGATGGATACCCCGCTCAGCTCGAGAAAGGCCGCGTTGCTGCGCTCCAATGGCGCTGCATGCTGCGCATCCATCTGAATAGGTTGTTTCCTGATCATTTGCATTACTGACATGGGTTCACCTCATTGTGTCGATTGCCGATCAATGGCCGGCCTGCTTGTCGTGAGAAAGGCATTTCTGCAGGGTCACCATCAACCAGTCGAGCAGAAAGCCAACGAAGCCGATTGTCAGCACCGCCACCATGATGCGGCCCAGCGAGTCCGAACTGCCATTCTGGAACTCGTCCCAGATGAACTTGCCCAAGCCCGGATTCTGCGCCAACATCTCGGCTGCGATCAGCACCATCCAGCCGATCCCCAAGGAAATACGCAGTCCGGTAAAAATCATTGGCAGCGCCGCAGGAATAGCGATCTTAAATATCTGCGCGGACAATGGCAGGCGGATAACACGGCCGACGTTGATCCAGTCGCGATCAATCGAGCCCACTGCGACGGCCGTGTTGATCAGGGTGGGCCATAGCGAGCAGAGCGTTACTGTGATCGCCGAGGTGATGAATGACTTCTGGAAAAAGGGGTCATCCGAGACATAGACAGCACTCACCACCATGGTCACAATCGGCAACCAGGCCAAGGGCGACACCGGCTTGAGTATTTGCACCAACGGACTGATTGCGTGATACAGCTTCTGACTCAGACCACAGGCGACGCCGATCGGTATCGCGATCAGACTGGCAACAATAAAGCCTGCAAACACGGTCTTCAGGCTGGTAAAGATCTGATCAATAAACGTTGCCTTGCCTGTGTACTCGCGCCAGCGAACCTCCGCCTGCGGATCTGCCGCCAGCGTTTCGGCGTTGCGTACCTCCTGGCGCTCGAGGAAGGCTTCACCCCGGGCCCGCTCTCGCAGATGATCTTCGTAGAGATTGCCGGCCTGCTCCCACACCTGCACCGGACCGGGCAGTTCGCCCAGACTGGTTTTAACCTGGGAGGCCCCACCAGCCCAAAGCAGCAGGAAAATACCAATTGCAATCAATGGCAGCCCAATCTGATTAAACAGATCCAACGCCTGCTCCTTACGGTTCTCGCCCTTGACCAGACGAACAACCGGCACCAGCCAGTGAAAGCCAGTCATTTCCATGTAATGAATGAATCTGCTCATAACAATATCTGCCTATTCGGTTGCGTTAAAAGGCCCGGAGGACTGGGACCCTGCCGGGCGCCCATTGACTAGAGAGACTCGTTGCCCTTTAGTCCCACTTTCAGGCTGTCCAGATAGGCGTTGGGCTTGTTGCCATCGTAGGGAATGCCATCGATAAACTGGCTGGCAACATCACGCATGCCGTCTTCGCTAGCAAAGTCCGGGAATTCCGACGCCTGCATCTTGCCTTCAGCGATCAGCGCATTGGCGGCCTGAGCATAAATATCAGGGCGATAGACTTTCTTCGCAGTATCCATGTACCAGTTGTCGGGTTTGCCTTCAGGAATCTGGCCCCAGCGACGCATCTGCGTGAGGAACCAAATGGCATCTGAGTAGTACGGGTAGGTCGCGTGGTGGCGGAAAAATACGTTAAAATCAGGTTCTGCGCGCTTGTCACCCTTTTCGTATTCGAAGGTACCGGTCATCGAGTTGGCAATCACCTTAGCGTCGGCACCCACGTAATAGGAGCGCGAGAGAATTTCCACCGCTTCTTCACGATTGGCGTTATCGTTCTCATCGAGCCATTTGGCTGCGCGTATCAGCGCCTTGACCACCGCAATGTGCGTATTAGGATATTTGTCTGCCCAGTCGCTGCTGACGCCAAATACTTTCTCTGGGTTGTTTTTCCATATCTGGTAGTTGGTGACGACGGGCACGCCAATCCCCATGGCTACCGCCTGCTGGTTCCAAGGCTCACCCACACAGTAGCCATGAATGGTTCCGGCCTCTAGGGTCGACGGCATCTGTGGCGGCGGCGTTACCGAGAGTAATACGTCAGCATCAATCTGCCCCGAGCTATCGCCCTTGTGAGGTGCGTAATAGCCGGGATGCAAGCCGCCGGCTGCGAGCCAGTAACGCAATTCATAATTGTGCGTTGAAACCGGAAAAACCATGCCCATCTTGAATGGGTTGCCCTGATTGCGGTATTCGGTGACCACCGGCTTGAGTGCATCGGCTGTAATGGGATGAACTGGCTTGCCGTTCTCATGGGGAACGTATGGTTTCATTTTCTCCCATACATCGTTGGACACAGTGATCGCATTGCCGTTTAGGTCCATCGAGAAGGCAGTGACGATGTGCGCTTCGGTTCCAAAGCCAATCGTCGCGCCAAGTGGCTGACCAGCCAACATGTGCGCACCGTCGAGCGCGCCATCAATGACCCGGTCGAGCAGTACCTTCCAGTTAGCCTGCGCCTCCAGCGTCACATAGAGACCTTCGTCTTCGAAATAGCCTTTCTCGTAGGCAATGGCAAGTGGTGCCATATCAGTCAGCTTGATAAAACCGAACTTCAGGTCTTCCTTTTCCAGGCCGTCCTGCGCCTGTACTCCTGTCATTCCCAGCAAACCGAAGCCTAAGACCAGACCGGTGCCCATGCAAAAGGAGCGTGCCCGGCGCCGGATGCCTGGCGAATGCATAGTGTGATGCGCAGTAATAAGATTCATGGTCGGTCTCCTTTTTAAACACACACAAAAAAACGCCCACGGTCATAACCCTAAATGGATTGTGCCGGTGGACGCCTTTGCCCAAAAACTGTGAGAACGTTATGACTCGGTCATGCTTCTCACTTACTACAAAAGTAAAAAGCAATGCTTGTGCCATAAATATTAAAATATTGATTTTAATAATAAAAAATATTTCTGGAAGTGTTTTCCAAGGCACGTTATGCGTTCAGCCGGTGCATAACAAAACCCAGTGCACTCGGGATGGGCGTCAGTATTGGTCTGCAACATTCCTGGTGGTGCCGCGACGCGTCAGCACATGACCTGGGCCCCGATTGATGTGTACTATTGGAAGAACTTTCTTCCTAACAGCGCGAGCACGCCCGATGACAAAGATCCAGCCATCACCTCCCCTACAGGACATCATCGTCATCGGCGGGGGCGTGAACGGGTGCGGTATCGCTATGGATGCAGCCGGTCGCGGTCTCCAAGTCTTGCTCTGCGAAATGGACGACTTGGCTTCAGCGACGTCTTCGCGTAGCAGCAAGCTGATCCATGGTGGTCTGCGTTACCTGGAGTTTTACGAATTTCGCCTGGTGCGCGAGGCGCTCGCCGAGCGTGAAGCACTACTGCGCAACGCGCCGCACATCATGTGGCCACTGCGTTTTCGCCTCCCACACCGCCCACACCTGCGGCCAGCATGGATGATTCGCATCGGTTTATTTCTATATGACCACTTGGCCAAGCGTGAAATGCTGCCAGCTTCATGCGGTGTGCGCTTTGGTGCCGACAGCCCGTTAGTGAGCAGCATCGACCGCGGCTTCGAGTATTCCGATGGCTGGGTAGATGATGCCCGGCTAGTCGTACTCTGCGCCAAAGCCGCACAGGCACATGGGGCCGAAATAGTTACTCGCAGCCGCTGCATCAAAGCAGAGCGGGTCGCTGACATCTGGAAGGTCACCTTGCAGAATCAAATCAACGGACAGACAAGTGAGCACCGCTGCCGAACCTTGATCAACGCAGCCGGACCCTGGGTCAGCCGTCTGTTCGTCGAGGCAATCGAGCAACGTGCACCCAAACAGATTCGTATGGTTAAAGGCAGTCACATTGTCGTGCCGCGGATGGACATCGGCGAGCAGGCCTATATTCTGCAAAATGAGGATGGCCGGATCGTTTTCGTCATTCCCTATGAAGATGAGTTTTCACTGATTGGTACCACCGATGTCGATTATCAGGACGATCCGTCTGCTGCCCGCATTTCAGCCGAAGAAACTGCGTATTTGCTGGCTGTAGTCAATGATCATTTCTGTCAACAGCTAAGCGCAGATAACATCGTATGGGATTTCTCCGGGGTACGACCACTGATGGATGATGAGGCGGCGACCGCCCAGAAGGCGTCACGCGATTACAGCTTCGAGCTGGACACAAAGCCTGGAAGCGCGCCGCTGCTCTCTGTGTTCGGTGGGAAAATTACGACGTATCGCAAACTTGCTGAAGCAGCGGTTGATAGTCTGGCAGATTTTTTCCCTCATGCAGGCCCGGCCTGGACCCGCAACGCCAGACTACCGGGAGGTGACTTCATAGATCATGCGGCCTTGAATGCTGAACTGGGTAGAAGCTTCCCCTGGTTGCCGGAGCAGATACGCAAGCGCTGGGTTCGGACTTACGGCACCCTAAGCCTCGACATTCTCCAGGACTGCAGCATCCTGGGGGATCTTGGCGAAGACTTTGGTGCCGGGCTACATGCCCGCGAAGTCGAATACCTGGTGACCAACGAATGGGCGCTGACCGCCGATGATATCCTGTGGCGCCGCACCAAGCTCGGCCTGCACCTGCAGCACGCCGACACTGTAGCGCTTCACGCCTGCGTGAAACAGGCATTGGAAAACAGCTCGAGCAGGTCGCCCTGCCCGGCCTGATCCGGATTGCTCGGACACACGTAACGTCCATTCAAAAACTGCGATGGGCGCTTGGTTCAGAAGGAGACCTGGGCCATCAACCAGATCTTGCTGGTATCGGTCGCGAAATCATCCGCTGAATAGCGAGCGTACTTGGCCAGCAAGTTGACCTTGCCGATACTGCGCGCGGCCTGCAGATTTATCTCCGTACCGTAATCGTCGTTACCCCGATCGGCAGCGAAATCATGGTATGCGGCTGCCAACCCAGTACCCGCCAAGGTCCCGGAAAGCTTCAGATAGCTATCGCGCAATCCGTCTGGCGGTGTCGCGAGAAACACGTCCGCCCAACCATTGAAGGCGTGGCCCGTGGCCAATGGCGTACTAAAGGCGCTGCCATTGACTCCCAGTACCTCGTGCCCGATTCGACCGGTAATACCGTTGGCCTCGACACCGAGTTCCAGCAGGTAATAATCGGCATCTATGCTGGATGCGCCGCTTTTGTAGTCGTCCTGCTTAGCATACTCGAGGGTGTACAGCAGCCGGCTATCGGATCCCAGCGGGTAGCCTCCGGCAAAGCGTGCGCCCAGCGTCCGGTTGGACGCCGCAGGGGCATCGACAAACTCCAGAAAATAACCGTAAACACTCAGCTTGCCAGCGTTCAAGCCACTGTAGCCCAGGTTCAACAAGTGCGACTTCATCTCGAATTCACCAACTGGCGAATCTTCCCCGAAGATGCGTTTCACCTTGTCGATGTAAGCATAGCTGAGCTGAGTGTCGGCAAAGGCACTGTTGACCACACTAAAGGCATCATAGGTCTGCTCGTTCTGGCGCCAGCCGACGTTGCCGATAAAGCGCGCGTTATCGTAGATAATGCGTTGCCGGCCAAGCTTGAGAAGGCTGTCCGGCAATCCTGCATAACTCAGGAAAATCTGATTCACCTCGGTACCTTCGGGATCGGCAACCACCGGATATTGAGTCTTGGCATCAGGCAGGCGCGTTGCGTTGTTATACCGCTCGGAACCGACCACGCTGACATCGTCGAATTCGATGAATGCACCAAAGCCTTCAAAGATACCTGTGGCGTAGTTGAGCCGCGTACGCAGGGTCGAGGCATTGGCATTTCTACTCTGGCTATCCTGCTCTACCCGCTCATAGCGATAACGCAGATCAAGTCCTGCCTTGCCCGAGGTAATGGCCTCCCCGAGTGAGGCAGCCTGCGCACTGGCTATACCAAAGCCGACCATTAACGATCCAGCCATCATGACCTTCACTGTAGCGCGCACTGCTGTTTTTCTTGCCATCATCTTGTTCATCCTGGCTCCCCCAATGGTAAATAACGGGCACAAAAAAGCGCCCACGGATATAAACATCAAGTTGGATATCCGGTGGACGCCTTTGCCCGAGAATGAAACACAAGCCAGTGCACGGTTCTTACCGGCTTGCTTCGCCGAGAAGCAAAGCAATACCCATACCAACTTCCAAAGACTCCTGTTTCTCTTGAGAAAATCATTTCAGAAATGTGACACTGCCGAAATGACCAGCGCTGCCGGAGTGCATGACGCGCCTGTTATGCGCAGCTAAAGCACAATGGGCGGGCCATGGACAACATATCAGCGTCTGGTGGGGCATGAGATCATCGGGGCTTATGGGGTATAATCGACGGCCACCACCAACACCTCATCCAATCTGCAGGGTATAAATGAGTAACAACGCCGCCGAAGTCGCCAAACGTCGTACTTTCGCCATCATCTCGCACCCCGATGCGGGGAAGACCACCATCACTGAGCGCCTGCTATTGATGGGGCAAGCGATCAACGTGGCGGGCACCGTAAAGGCGCGCAAATCCGATCGGCATGCCACATCCGACTTCATGGCCATGGAGAAGCAGCGTGGGATTTCGGTGAGTACCTCGGTTATGCAGTTTCCCTATCGTGACTGCATGATCAATCTGCTTGACACCCCCGGCCACGAGGACTTTTCGGAGGATACCTACCGTACTCTGACTGCGGTCGACTCGGCCTTAATGGTGCTCGACGGCGGCAAAGGTGTAGAGCCGCGCACCATTGCGTTGATGGATGTCTGCCGCTTACGCGACACTCCAATTGTCAGTTTCGTTAACAAGCTCGACCGCGACATCCGTGATCCGATTGAACTGCTGGATGAAATCGAGGCAGTACTCAATATCAAGGCAGCACCCATTACCTGGCCAATCGGCTGCTATCGCGATTTCAAGGGCGTTTATCACCTGGAGCAGGATCTGATCATCGTCTACGCCACCGGCCATGGTCACGAACGTACTGAAAGCAGAATTATCCGCAATCTGGATTCAGACGAGGCACGCGCGCATCTGGATGATCTCTACGATGATTTTGTCGAGCAACTGGAGCTGGTTCAGGGCGCCTGTCACGCCTTTGACCGGGATGCATTCCTGCGCGGCGAAATGACACCGGTATTTTTCGGTACCGCACTGGGCAACTTCGGCGTCGATCAGGTGCTAGATGCGATCATCGATTGGGCACCCGCCCCACTTGACCGTATAGCCAATGAACGCACCGTACAAACGACCGAAGAGCCCTTCACAGGCTTTGTGTTCAAAATTCAGGCGAACATGGACCCCAGGCATCGTGATCGCATTGCTTTTATGCGTATCTGTTCCGGCCAGTATGAAAAAGGCATGAAACTGCACCACGTGCGAACTGGCAAGGAGTTACGCATACCTGAAGCGCTTACTTTCTTCGCTGCCGAACGTGAACACCTTGAAGAAGCCTGGGCCGGCGACATCATCGGCCTGCACAATCACGGCACCATCCAGATTGGCGACACCTTTACCCAAGGCGAGAGTCTCAGCTTCACCGGCATCCCGCACTTTGCTCCGGAACTGTTCCGCCGGGTACGCCTAAAAGATCCGCTGAAATCCAAGCAACTGCGCCAGGGGCTACAAGAGCTGGCCGAAGAGGGTGCCACTCAGGTGTTTTTCCCTGAGCGCAGTAATGACATCATCCTAGGCGCCGTGGGCGTTCTGCAGTTCGATGTCGTTGCCAGCCGATTGCAGGAAGAATACAAAGTCCACTGCATCTATGAGCCAGTCAATGTCTGGTCAGCACGCTGGGTCGAGTCCGATAACAAGAAAAAACTCGAGGAGTTCAGCAACAAGGCGATGGAAAATCTCGCCTTTGATGGCGGCGGACACCTCACCTATCTAGCGCCTACCCGAGTCAATCTGAGCCTGACCGAAGAACGCTGGCCAGATATTCGCTTCCTGGCTACCCGGGAACACCACTGAGCCCTTGACGCTTCAGCATGATAATGACTGATTGAGCAAGGAGTCGCTCAAACGTGTGACAATCTATTCTGATCGAGCGTATTCGCTGATTTTTCTGCGCAACAACGCTAGACTGCAAATCAAGGGAGTTTCAGCAGCCGTAATCAGGATACAGCTTTGGATAAAAGACGATACGCACGGCAAAGCGTTTCGATCGAGGCCGTTTTACGCGTCGACGATATCGAGACCTGTGACTGCTGCATAAAAGATTTCAGCCAGGGTGGCCTGCTGATTACTCTGAACGATGCCAGTCGTTCCAAGCAACTCGACTCCCTGCCCAGGGGAGAATCGACTCAGGCGGTGGTGTCTTTCGGGGACAGCCCTGAGATCGCTCGAGTCAGGGTCACTATTGCGCATGTTTCCGGGAACGGCATAGGTTTGCGTTTTTATCAGGAAAATCCTAACGATCTGATCCTGCTGCAAAAAGCCGCCGCGGACAGTAGTGCCACTTCATGGCGATCTATCCAAGAGCAGAAGCCGCTGACCCATAAGCAACAGACCAATCTGATTGGCACTACCAATCGTCTCATGCGTCATTTTCTTGAAACGCACTTGGGCATTTTTTTCCGCCGCCTGGACCAAGCTCTGTTACACGAATCGAGCGTCCACAAAACCTTCGCCATGCGCCAGACATTTCTTGATGCACTCGCCCAGTTTCGCGCGGAATACACGCATATTGGACCACAGGTGATCAACTCGGTCACAGCCGAAGCGCTCTCTCTTGTCAACGAGCCCGACAACGTTGAAACCAATACCAGCGGCGCGGCCGTTAACACTCGATCAACGCTCTCCCTGATCGAAAAAGACGAGTTCGAGGATTGGTTAGTAGTCCGTGTATCAATTTCCAAGGCAGAACTTCACTTACGCGCGCAGTTGCTCGAATTGCAATTACGCATGGACGCAGGGTTCTCTAGCGTACAGTCGGCCGAGGTCAGCAATCCCTACTCTCCTTGGGCAATGGGTTTGGCCATGGCAGACGCAGTGCGGCATATGCATCTGGGCAATCAGGCTCTGACACAGGTCTTTCAGGTATTCCATGAGACGGTGCTGCTCGAACTGGAAAGCATCTATAGACAGCTTAACAGTCTACTGCTGAAAGCAGGCGTCTTGCCCGAACTGAATATCAGTCGATACCTAGCCAGCCAGAACGTCCATCCAACCGACGCCGAGCCCGGGCTGGAACAGCCATTCGTGCCAGCAACACATACCCCAGAGTCATCACCCTTGCAAAGTGCCGCCGCGTCAGTTTTTCCCCTGGCCAACGACCGACCGCTTGCATCAAGCAGCCCCGTCAGGCGAATCAAGGCCGCCTATTCCGCCGCCTCACGACTCTGGTCCATACAGCGCCAACTGACCAATGCATCCCTTGGGACCAGCAGACCCGAGGTGGCCGAACTCACACCACAGTCGCCAGCCGCCATTGAAGTACTCGATGCCTTACACCAAGTGCAACGAGATGTGCTAAGTGGGACGGCACAGCTGGATGCCCCCGGCGCGTTGAAACACTACCTGCTGCAGGCTAGCGGCCCAAATGGCAAGGTAAGCTCCCATGAGTGCGATTCTGCCAACATGGTCGAAGGACTCTTCGACAACATCGTACAGAACGAGCGCGTTATAGAGGACCTGCGATCCGAGCTGCGCAAGCTGGAAGTACCAATTCTCAAAGTAATGCTCGAGGATCCGACGCTGTTCACTGCAGACTTCCACCCAGCTCGCCAGACAGTCAATTACCTGGCCTTGCTGTCGGATAAACGCAGCATTAACATCAATCAGAACCGCCCGGTGATCCTCAACACCATAGCCGGTCTCTTGCAAAATCAAGGCAGCGAAAATGCCGGATTCACCGAGGCCCTGGCGAGCCTGGATCAACTTGTAGGACGCGAAAAACACTTCTTTGAGCGTAACCTCAGCCGGGTTACTGAAGCATGCGAAGGCCAACAGCAAATAGCTCAGGCCAATCTACTGATCGATTGGGAGCTAAATCGTCTGTTTGGCAACCAACCTGTGGCTCACCCTATCATCGATCTTGTCGAGAATGGCTGGAAAGAGTTGATGCGTCTAAGTTATATACGCGAGGGAATATCGAGTCTGGCGTGGGAAATGACTTTGGTGGTTATAGATCAACTAATAATCCGGACTGTCTCCGGCGCTTACGATGAGGGCCTGCTGCGCTTCAGTGTTAACAAACTGATGACGCTGATCAGCAACGGGCTAGCGAAAATCCCCCATTCACGTGCCAGCCACCAAACGCTGATACGTGATTTGGAAACATTATTGGCCAGTCCCTATGACACAAAGTTTGACCAGGTCCGCTTTATAAGTCCGTTGCCGGAGGGTTCTGCTGCTCATCGCGTTCAGGATCCTCAGATGCTGCGCTGGCTGAAGCGTGCGCGCAACCTCAAGGTTGGCCAGTGGCTCGAGGGCCATACATCCGATGCCGAACCTCAACTACTTTACCTGACGTGGGTCGCTGATGCCTGCAGCCGCTACGTATTCAGTAACCATCGGGGCATGAAAGCCGCAGATTTAACTCTGAAAGAGGTTGCCGAGCGCTTGCGTGATGGTCGTTTAAGCATTCTCAACGATACCAGTATGCCTGCACTGGAGCAGGGTCTCGATGCGATGGTGCAAAAAGTCTACGACAAGCTCGTCCATGAGACCGCACAAGACTCGCTGACCGGACTGCGAACCCGTCGGGAGTTCGTCCGCTGGCTGAGTCAGAGCGTCGAGCAGGCAAAAGAAGGCAAGAATCAGTACGTTCTGATCTTTATCGATATATTGCAGTTCAAGCTGATCAACAACACCTGCGGCTATGAGGTCGGCGACCATTTTTTACGCAATATTGCCGCGACCATTCTTGCGGAACTGGATGCTGACGCCATATCCGGTCGTGTCGGCGTGGACCAGTTCTGTGTCCTTCTGCCTGCACAGTCCAGGACTGCGGACCTCGCTCTCGCTGTCAAACTCAAGACCGCTATCGAACAGAACCGTTTTGTCAGTGGTGAGCACAGTTTTACCATTCAGTCGGCTGTCGCAATGATGACGGTCGGTACCGAAACGTCGGACTCCATGGAGCTGCTGAGAAGCGTCGAATCAGCCGCCGACTTATGCAAAAAATCCGGACACCGTGAGATCCAACAGCTGCAACCAGGCGATGCTCGCTTACGCCAGCGCGACGAAGTCATCTCATGGGTAACCCGCATCAACCATGCGTTGGACAATGATTTATTGAAGGTGCGGTGTCAGAAGATATCTCCTATCAAAGGAGCAAGCTCAGCCCACACCCACTACGAAACGCTCCTGACCGTTGTCGACGAGAACGGTGAGCACCTGCCGCCAGCGGACTTCATTCGAGCGGCAGAAGAATACAATCGAATGGGCGCGGTGGACCGCTGGGTAATCGAGACAGTTCTCGAGTGGATGGCCAACCATCGCGACGATCTTGATCATTTCGGCGGATTCTCTATCAACCTGTCCGGCTGCTCGTTGAACGACGACTCACTTCTGGATTTTATTTTTGCCGCGCTGGTGCGCTTCAACATTCCGTGCAACAAGCTGATTTTTGAGATCACCGAAACGGTAGCGATCGAAAACCTGGAAGACACTGCCGAATTCATAAACGAAATGAAGGAAATTGGTTGTCGTTTTTCACTTGACGACTTCGGTACCGGCCAATCTTCTTATGCCTATATCAAACGGTTGCCGGTCGACTTCATCAAAATAGACGGTACTTTTGTACGCAACATTGTCACTGACAACTTCGATTTTGCGCTAGTGCGTTCCATCACCGAAATGGGCCATTTCCTGAACAAGAAGATCGTCGCCGAATTTGTTTCAAGCCCGGAAATTCTGGAAGTGGTCCGCTCCATCGGTGTGGACTATGCTCAGGGCTTCCATATCGGCCGACCGATCCTGCTCGACGATCTTCAGCTCAATCCGGGGAATTCAGCGAACACAGCGGCGCATTTCTGAGTCATGGACTACATCGATACACACACGCATCTGGATTTTCCAGATTTTGCGCTCGACTGTGCAGCCGTGCTGACCGAATCCCGGCGTCTGGGCGTAGGCCCTATTGTGATATTGGGCGTGCATCAGGCCAACTGGCAACGTGTCTGGGAGCTGGCGGAGCAGGATCCTGGCCTGTATGCGGCATTCGGCTTGCACCCGGTATATCTCGATCACCATCAGGACACCCATCTGACAGAACTACGTGAGATGTTCTCCCGCCTGGCTGCTCACCCAAAATGCTGCGCAGTGGGCGAGATAGGCCTTGATTACTTTGTCCCAGGTCTCGATCGCGAACGCCAGAAACATCTGCTCGAGGCACAACTGAAGCTGGCAGCCGATTTTGATTTACCGGCTTTGCTGCATGTGCGCCGCGCCCACGCGCCAACCATCGCCTTGCTCAAAACGGTGCAGCTCAAGCGTGCCGGCATCGTGCACGCCTTTTCGGGCAGTCTTGAGGAAGCACTCGAATATATCCGGCTCGGATTCAAGCTCGGACTGGGTGGCGCCGGAACCTGGCCCCAGGCGCGCCGCATGCACCGGGTGATCGCCCAATTGCCGCTCGATAGCCTGGTACTGGAAACCGACTCCCCCGATATGGCTCCCTCATTCAACCCCTATCAGCGTAATACGCCAGCCAATCTGCCACGTATTTGTAACACTCTTGCAGCATTACGCGGCGAGTCACCCGATATCCTGGCCAGAGCATGCCTACATAACAGCTGTGAATTATTTGGCTGGGATCCTGCTGCGGTGTGTTGAGCCAGCAGGTCTGGTAAAGTCTTGGTTTAACTCTGCACGAAGGAGACATCCATGCCCCTGGGCATCGTTCTGTTGCTCGTCTGGCTTTTCCTGCTGTTGCGTTACCCCCGGGTCATGCTGCCAACAAGCGGCGTGCTGGTCGGTCTCGCCCTGTTGCTCGCTGCGTTTGTTGGAATCCGCCAGTGGCAGAACAATCAGCATCTCGAGGAGCTGCATGTCACTATTATGTACCAGCCCGAGAGCTGCGAGTTCGGCAAGCCCCTGAGCGTAACAATCGACAATCGCAGTGAACTCAGCGCCAGCAATATACAATGGCAGGTACATGCCAGCCAGCCTGGACAACAACGAAATCTGCTCGACACTACCGTCGCTGGTGACGTGTACGGCGCCAGCGAAATCCTGGCTCCGGGTGCTAGCTGGCAGCACTGTTTTGCCGTGGTGCCTCTGCGCACTGGCTACCGGGCATCCGATATGCAATATCGTGCAACGGATCTGGATGCCCGCTTCACGTCTAACTGATAACAATAAAGGCTTATAACATGAATCAACCCGTTGCATTAATTACCGGCTGTTCCAGCGGCATAGGCCAGGCGTTGGCCAATATCTGTCTCGATGAAGGCTATCAAGTCTGGGCAACCGCCCGCGACCCACAGAGTCTCGAAGCTCTAGTGACGCGAGGCGCGATCGCAGTCAAGCTGGACGTCAACGATGCACCTCAGGTACAGGCTTGTGCAGAACGCCTTCGCGCGGAGACCGGGCGTCTGGACTTGCTGGTAAACAATGCCGGATACGGCGCGATGGGCCCTATTTTGGACGCCGACCGTGCGACGCTGCTTAGGCAGTTCGACACCAACGTATTCGCCCCGGTAGACATGGTGCGGTCCGTGTGCGACCTGTTGCGCGACAGTAAAGGATTGATCGTCAACATTGGCAGCGTGTCGGGGGTTACCACTACACCCTTCTCGGGAGTGTATTGTGCGTCCAAGGCGGCACTGCATGCTCTGTCAGACGCGATGCGTTTGGAGCTGGCCCCGTTCGGGATCAATGTGCTTACCGTTATGCCGGGCGCCATTGCGTCTGATTTCGGCAATAATGCCAGCGCAGCCATCACCATTGCCGAGAACTCCTGGTTCAAGCCATGGGAAAAGGCGGTGCAGGCAAGAGCCAAAGCGTCACAAAAGGCGACTTCGACCTCTGCCGGAGACTTTTCCAAGGAACTTATGGGCTATATCAAGAATCCGCTGCGACCCGAAGTCGCTCTTATAGGCACGAGCAGTCGCAGTATGGTGCGCATGAAGCGCTGGTTGCCCGCTTCAATCCTTGACGCTCAACTACGCAAACGGTTTGGGCTGAACAAGCGCTGAAACCGCTGCCCAGTGTCAGCCACCATAGAGAATCGTTTCTGCCTGATGGTCAGCTACATACGACGGCGAACGCCCTTCCTTGAGACTCTGGGAAAATATTTCGTCGAGGCGGGTACCAATCCCGCGGACCCGCACCGCGATGTCTCCAGACGCCACTCCTTGGTGGGTAAGCGATACATGCAGCAGACCGCCAGCATTGATCACATAGTCCGGCGCGTAAAGGATACCGCGTGCATCCAGCAGATCGGCAGCGTCCTGGTTGCTCAGCTGGTTGTTGGCTGCGCCGGCCACCGCAGCGCAGCGCAGCTGCGCAATGCTCGCTGGTGCCAACACACCGCCCAAGCCACAGGGCGAGAAAATATCGCAAGGCGTTTCAAATACCGCATCGGTTGCGACTGCTTGCGCACCCAGGTCATCCACTGCGAGACGAACCTTGCCTGCATCAAGATCGGCCACTAACAATTCGGCACCTTCGGCCACCAGCATTTCCGCCAGTGCATAGCCTACATTCCCCAAGCCCTGGAGCATGATACGTATCCCGCTCAAGCCTTCCTGTCCAAGTTTGACCCGCACTGCAGATTTGATTCCCATCAAAACGCCAAGGGCTGTATGCGGTGAAGGATCACCGGCTTGACTGGTGCTGGTAACGTGACCGGTTTGCTGGGCAATACAATCCATATCCTCACTGCTGGTGCCACTGTCCATTGCGGTGATATACCCACCGCGCAAGGACTCAATGCAGCGGCCAAAGGCTTCGAAAAGTGCAGATCGATCCAGGACATGGGGCGGGCGAATGATCACTGCCTTGCCACCACCCTGATCCAGCCCTGCCAGCGCAGCCTTGTAACTCATACCCCGAGCCAGACGCATGGCATCAGCGCAGGCGACATCTGTGCTGGTGTAGGGCATGTAGCGACAGCCTCCCAGCGCCGGGCCGAGCCGGGTATTGTGAATGGCTATAATCGCTTCGAGCCCGGTCGCTTCATCACTGAACAGATGAAGGGCCTGCATCTTGTCGGACCGCATTGCTGCAAACATGGGTTTCGCCTGTTGTCGGTAAGCCTGCTAACCACCCTATACGCTAACAGCCAAAATCCCAATCCCGAACTGCGCAGTGTCTTTAAATCCTTGCACAGCCATCAGCGGCGCACAGGGCGCTTTTGCAACTTACGTTGCAATGTCCGGCGATGCATCCCCAATGCTCTGGCGGTGGCAGAAATATTACCCTCATGTTCAGCGAGGATGCGCTGGATGTGCTCCCACTGTAGACGATCTACGGACATCGGATGTTCTGCCATCAGAGAGTCCGGATCCGCCTGCTCGGACAGCAAAGCAGTGAGCACATCGTCGGCGTCCGCGGGCTTACATAAGTAGTTGCACGCTCCGCGTTTGATAGCCTCTACAGCAGTTGTAATGCTGGAGTAGCCAGTGAGTATGACTACCCGTAACTCAGGATAAAGCTCGAGCAGGCGCGGCAGCAGCACCAGACCCGAATCGCCTTCCATCTTCAGGTCCAATACTGCAAAATCGGGCTGTTCCTGCCGGGCTAGCTGCATCGCTTCGGTGGCATCACCTGCGGTATTGACCCGCAGTCCTCGGCGCGTCAATGCCCGCGCCAGGACCCGAGTGAAAGTAGGATCGTCATCCACCAGAAGCAATAGGGGCTGCTCTTCATTTTCCAGCTCATCAGTCATTATCTTTCTCCCATACAATCGGCAACAGTACCTCGGCCAGCGTGCCACCCGCGTCCTGATTGAACAGCTTGACGCTACCACCAAGCCGCTCGACCGCGGCGTGACTCAAGAACAGGCCGAGACCAAATCCCTTTTTACCTTTGGTGGTAACGAATGCAGTGCCAATCTGCTCAGCGATATGCAGGGGCACCCCTAAACCATGATCACGAATCATCAGACGCATGCGTTTCTGGTCCCACTCCAGAGCGATGGTAATGTTATCAGGGCAGGCGTCGACCGCATTGTTAAGCAAATTGAGTATGGCCTGCCCAAGAGCCAGACTGGCCTTGATCTGAGGTACTTCGCCCGCAGGCAGATCAAGAAGCTGCCAGGAGGCTTCGGGACGCATCAATTGCCAACGAGCAAGAATTGCCTTAATCCACAGGTCTACTTGTTCAGCCCGGCCAGGTTGGCTAGGCATTTGCTCCGCTCTGCGCACCATTTGTTGCAAGCTCTCCTTGCACAGACTCACCTGCTCCTGAAGCACGGCAAGATCCTCCTGCAATTGTGGCTCGGTGTAATCGCTGCGCAGATCCTTGAGCAGCACGCTCATGGTCGATAGTGGCGTGGATAACTCATGCGCCGCACCGGCGGCTACGCTGGCAATACCCAATAACTGGGCATCGCGGATACCCTCTTCGCGTTTTTCCGCCAACCGCTCGGCGTGCTGACGTAGGGCCGCCGCCATCCGAACCACAAACAGCGTTATCAAACCGGCGCTCATCGCCAGGTTCAACCACATCCCGATCATATACAGGTTGATAACACCACGACCGATGGTGAACTCGAATGCCTGCAGGGGCTCATACCAGAGCAAAAGAAGACTGTAGGCACCCACGGCCAAGGCGGCCAGCCAGGCCGTATAGGACCAGGGCAATGTCGCTGCGGCAATCGTCAGCGGAACCAAATAATAAGACACGAAAGGATTGGTCGGACCGCCCGAAAAATACAGCAGAATACTATGCACCAGGACATCAAAAGCGAGCTGCAACCCGTATTCCACATCCGTCACTGGCCATCGCCGGGATAAACGCAACAGCGTCAGGATACTAACCAATGCAGAGATGCTCAAGGTCACCAGCAGAGCGGTCCATGGCAGCGGAAACCAACCACTCACGTAGGCACCCATGACCGAGATACTTTGCGCCAGCAGCACAAGCAAGCGGATCAGAATAAGTCGCCAGAGATTCTGGCGAGTCGGCGATAGCGCCAATGTATTGAAGTTCAGGACGGATCGTCGGACCAAAATATGAAGCCTCGGAATATAGGTCGTGCGTCAGAATTTCAACGGCTACGGTTAAGCAGTACAGAGTCGCACAAAACCACTCAGTCGTGCAGTAACCGGGCTTGAGCAGATGTAACAGCGACGGAAGGGATAACTGGCTACACTACTATTTCACATTGTATCGATAGGAACGACGACATGCGCCACTTGCCTTTTTCTATTCTGCTTCTCGGAGCTGCATTAGGATTGAGTACCACACAGACGCTCGCCTCCGAGCAGCAATATAATCAGGTATCGCTGCGCGCTGAAGTTCAGCAGGCTGTCAGCCATGACACGCTGACCGTACGCATGTTTGCTCAGGAGCAAAGCAAGAGCGCCGGAGAGCTTGCACAACGCATAACCCAGCGCCTGAACAACAGCCTGGAAACTGCCCGTCAAGTCGAAGGCGTTAATGTATCGAGTGGCAATCGCAGTAGCGAACCTGTGTATGACGACAAGCGTAAGAAAATTATCGGCTGGCGTGAGCGCGGGGAGATTGTGCTGGAAAGTACCGATTTTGCGGCCCTGTCAACGCTCACTGGCGATCTGATGGATAATCTCAGTCTGGCCGATATGCAATTCAGCCTCTCGCCGACGGCACGCAATGCGACCGAGAATGAGCTGATGCGCGAAGCGATAGAGGCCTTTCGTACCCGCGCGGACATTGCCGCAAAAAGCCTCGGCGGGACCGGTTACCGTATCGTAAATCTGAGCCTGGACAGCCAGTTCATGCAGCCTATGGCTTATCAGGGAGCCAAGCTGGCCAGAATGGCAGACAGCGAGTCTGCCGCGCCGTCGGTCGAAGGCGGCCAAGCGGATGTCAAACTCAATGCCAATGGCACCATTGAAGTGACCATGCCCTGAAAAGCCTAGTACGGTCTCACGGCCGCATGAAAGCGTAATCGATGTCCTCGTCGAGATTATCGGCGAGGAAATTCAGCTCATGGGCAATATCGACTAGCGATCGTTCGCGTCGATAAACATTCAGCACCTCAGCCATAAGCGCCCTGGCCATCTCCTGTTCGCCGTACCCGGCTTGTTGTCCCTGATCGATACCTTCCTGCACGATTTTCTTGGCCAACGTGTACACAGACATTTTCTGATCCCCGGTTAAAAATTCAATTTGAACATGACTGAGTGACCGACGTATTGATCTGGCTCAGGATCGGCCGTCTTTATCAAACGGCTCCTGCAAGTAACGATCCGTATCAAATGTGTCGAGCCAGTCGGGGCAAAAAACCACTAGCGCACTGATTGCAGTACCGTTGATAAAGGCTTCGGGGAAGGCCACCAGAAGAAGATAACCAAACGTGTCCGTCATGCTGGCCGACATCGCAAGCTGTCCAGACCATGCAAGCAAACCCATCCCTCCCAGCACGGTCGCCACCACCGCCATAGCCGCTGCAAAAAAACCGCTGATAAAGATGTACGTAAATAGGTTACGTGGCTTCATCCTTTCCAGACTACGGCTGATCACAAGCGTAACAAGTACGGGTATAAGAACCCGTAAAATCCCGTTGACGCCGAACGCTTCCGCGTCATCCAGGCCCAGCAGCACCAGAGCAAGCTGGGCCAGACTGCCTGCCACAATAGCGAGCGGCCAATTTAGAAGTAAGGTGACAGCGGTCAGGCCGAGGAAATGCAGGGTAATGCCGTTATCGAAGTCCCGGCGCACCAGCCAGAGCACGAAAAGCACAAAGATGCTGCCATAAAAAAGATGCTGTCGACGATCATCAGCCAACAACTCAATCCAGGACACGCGTGCCAGCGACCACAGCGCTGCTACGCTAAACAGTACTGCGCCGAGCACCAACTGCAACGGGGTCAACAGACTGGCTGCAAGCATAGATACACCTCGTTAATGAACACGCTGAGCATAGCACCGGCACACGTCATTCTCATTGCTAACGCGGGCGCGCTAACACGCTGAAATACTCGCCCGTCGGTGGATACACATCCACGCCTCATGGTCGAAATGAGTCTGGTGCAATATCCGGCTCGGGGGTCTAGAATAGTATTCAACCAGGTCAAGCCATCACCGCAGCCCAGCGCTGCCTCCATGCCAAAGGTACCCGCATGTCCAGCCGCCTCTACCCCGAAGACCAGAAACGCGTTGACGCGTATCTCAATCAACCGGAAAACCGGGTAGAACGCAAACCTTTCAATGTCTGGCTACTGCTCGGAGTCATTCTCGGATCTGTCATCTGCATGGGTCTGCTCGCGCGTATGCTCGCCTCACTGGTATTGGTATAACCTGCACGGCCTAAGCTTGACCGACCCGGAACAATTCTTTCAGTCGAGTCTTCATCATGTCGTATGTAGCATCACCAGAGTCTTTACCTCGCATCCTGATCGTGGGCGGCGGCGCAGGAGGGCTTGAGCTTGCCACCCACCTTGGGCGCAGCCTGGGCAAACGCAAGAAAGCACGCATCACCCTGATAGATACCAACATGACGCATATCTGGAAGCCCCTGCTACACGAGGTCGCGGCTGGATCGTTGAACTCCAGCGGCGACGAGCTTAATTATGTGGTGCAGGCAAAATGGAACTACTTCCATTTTCAGTTGGGTGCCATGCATGGCATCGATCGCGAGCGTCAGATTATCCAACTAAGCGCGATCCAGGACGACAGTGGCGATGAGTTGATCCCGCCGCGCGAGATCGCCTACGACTATCTGGTGATGGCAGTAGGCAGCAATACCAATGACTTTAATACTAGCGGCGCGGCGGAGCACTGTCTGTTTCTTGATACCCGAGAGCAGGCAGAACGCTTCCATCGTTTGCTGCTTAACCAATACATGAAAGCGCAGGCCAGCAGCGAGGGGCAGATCAGCGAGAAGATCAATGTGGCCATCATTGGCGCCGGCGCAACAGGGGTCGAACTGGCCGCTGAACTGCACCACGCTGCGTTACTTCTTCAGGCTTACGGCCTGGACCGGATTCGTCCTGAAGATCTGCATATCAATCTGGTCGAAGCCAGCGCACGGGTTCTCCCCGCGTTACCTGAGCGTATCAGCAAGCCGGTTACCGACACACTACAAAGCCTCGGCGTGCATTTGCACACCGGCTCACCGGTCAAGGCGGTCACAGCAGAGGGTCTCATGCTCGCAAACGGCAAGCACATCTCCGCATCACTGAAAGTGTGGGCAGCAGGCATACGCGCACCGGCTTTTCTCGGCACCCTTGGACTGGAAACAAATAGGATCAATCAGCTTGCGGTATACACCACACTACAAACCACCCTGGACTCGCGGGTATTTGCATTTGGTGATTGCGCTGCGTGCCCATCCGGTGAAGACGGACAATTTGTCCCACCGCGTGCTCAGGCTGCGCACCAGCAGGCCACGCTGCTAGCCAAGAATCTTAAACGCGTAATCGAAGGCAAGCCGCTGCAGGAATACGTCTATCGAGATTACGGGTCACTTATCTCTCTCTCAAGCTTCAGTGCCGTAGGCAATTTGATGGGCAACCTGACCGGCAGTGTCATGCTCGAAGGGAAGCTAGCACGACTTTTCTACGCCTCGCTATATCGGATGCATCAGATGGCGTTGTACGGAATACCCCGAACACTGTTGCTGATGCTCAGTGACCGGATCGGAAGCAGCACTGCCCCCAGACTCAAGCTGCATTAACAACTCCCACCCAAAGCCGGTAGCGGATGTAAGCGCAACCACCAGCGCTTACATCCGCGCTACAGAAATAACAGACAAAGGAATAAGCACCGCTGCGTTGCGGGCCGAAGTCCGGGCGGTGGTATAAATTTAGTGGGATGTCAGCAGTTGAGTGGTGGGTCGTGTAGGATTCGAACCTACGACCAATTGGTTAAAAGCCAACTGCTCTACCAGCTGAGCTAACGACCCCATGCTCAAAGGACATGTCGAACGACACATCCATAAAAAAAGTGGTCGGGGTAGAGGGATTCGAACTCTCGACATCCTGCTCCCAAAGCAGGCGCGCTACCAGGCTGCGCTATACCCCGATCCGATTTTAGATGGCTCCGCGACCAGGACTCGAACCTGGGACCCAATGATTAACAGTCATTTGCTCTACCAACTGAGCTATCGCGGAATTACCTAAAACATCTCAGCAGCGGCGGTAACTGTCGTTACATATCCCCTGCCAAGGCGCGCCATTTTACCGGGCGCAGTCAGACTGTCAACCCCAAAAATGCGGTCGCAGACACTATCTTGCCAAATAAGCTGTCGAAAACCGCACCCAACCCCCGAGTACCGGCACAAAGGCGTAGTGCAAGACCTGAAGATGGTACATAAGACTGCCTGAGCGTGCCTTGAGGCCATAAAAAAGCCCGCCAATGGCGGGCTTTGCTTTACGCTGCTTTGTGGCGCTAAAGTGCTTAGAGCTGCGGTCCTGCCTGAACGATTTCGGGAGTCACGTCAAACTTCTTGAAGTTGTCGACAAATAACTCGGCCAACGCCTGAGCCGCAGCGTCGTACTCGGCCGGATCGGTCCAAGTATTACGTGGATTCAGCAGACCTGTGTCGACACCCGGTACCAAGGTCGGGACATCCAAATTGATCACTGGCAAATGCTCAGTCTCGGTACCAATCAGAGCACCGGACTGGACTGCAGCAATAATCGCGCGAGTAGTCGGAATACTGAAACGCTTGCCGGTGCCGTAGCTACCCCCGGTCCAGCCAGTATTGACCAGGTATACCTTGCTGCCAAACGCATTGATGCGTTTGATCAGGAGTTCGGCATACTCACCTGCCGGCCGCGGAAAGAAAGGCGCACCGAAGCAGGTAGAAAAGGTCGACTTGATGCCGTCCCCGGAACCCATCTCGGTCGATCCAACCAGAGCCGTATAACCGGAGAGGAAGTGGTAGGCCGCCTGCTCGTTATTGAGAATCGAAACCGGGGGCAATACGCCTGTCAGATCACAGGTCAGAAAAATAATCGCATTTGGCTCGCCGGCGCGATTAGCCACTACGCGCTTCTCGACGTGCTCGAGCGGGTAGGCGACGCGGGTATTCTGCGTCAGGCTGACATTGGCATAATCGGCGATACGCGATTGCGGATCGATCACCACGTTCTCGATGATTGAGCCGAACTTGATAGCCTTCCAGATAACCGGCTCATTCTTTTCCGACAGATCAATGCATTTTGCGTAGCAACCGCCTTCGATATTGAACACGCTACCGGTGGCCCAGCCGTGCTCATCATCACCAATCAGATTGCGCGCCGGATCAGCTGAAAGGGTCGTCTTGCCCGTGCCGGACAGACCAAAAAACAGCGTTGTATCGCCCTCGTCACCGACGTTGGCGGCACAGTGCATCGGCAGAACATCCTTTGCCGGAAGCAGGAAATTCTGAACCGAAAACATCGCTTTCTTCATCTCGCCCGCATACTGCATGCCGGCCAGCAACACTTTGCGCTCAGCGAAGTTAATAATCACGCAGCCATCACTGTTGGTGCCATCGCGCTCAGGCTCGCAAACAAAGTGAGGTGCGTTGATGACGTGCCAACGATCCTTGGCAGCAGGATTGAATGCTTCCGGATTGATGAACAGTGTGCGACCAAAGTGGTTGTGCCAAGCTGTTTCAGTAGCCATCACAACAGGCAGATAATGAGCCGGATCGGCCCCGACGTGCACATGGGATACAAAGCTGGTGCGCTCAGCCAGATAACGTGCCACGCGCTTCCACAAAGCATCGAATTTGTCGGCTGAAAACGGCCGATTAATTGGGCCCCAGGCGATCGAATCACGCGTTGACGGCTCCTCGACAATGAACCTGTCCATCGGCGAACGACCAGTACGCTCACCCGTCTTAACCACAAGCGCGCCGTTGTCTGCCAACTGACCTTCGCTGCGCTGAATAGCCAGCTCTACGAGATGTGGAATACTCAGGTCGGTATAAACCGTATGGATACTGTGCGTCATCAAACATCATCCTCGTTCGGCGTAGGCCGAAATCTCCATAAGACCGACAAATCAGTCTTAACTATATATGTACGCCAGGTCAGCGCGCAGGCGCTTTATTATGCCAAAAAAAAAGCATGTGCGCTAAACCTGATCACCACAACTTATGCATCACAGCGATAGCTATTCACTATCCGCATAAAACAACCCTCCGCAAGCTCAATGCAGCCGCTTGGCGTGATCCTGGGCGATGCGAAACAGGTCTTCAAGGCGCACTCGATCAAACAAATAACGCGTATTGCAAAACTGGCAGTCTATTTCAATCTCGCCATTTTGCTCAGACAGCAGGGCCAATGCATCATCATGCCCCAGACTGATCAATGCATTGCCGGATCGTTCCGCTGAGCAGCTGCATTCAAAGCGTGCTGCGCGAGGATCGAACAGGCGTACATCCTCCTCATGGAACAACCGATGCAAGACTGTCTGATTATCCAGCGAGAGCAACTCTTCAGCACTAAGCGTATCGGCCAGTATATTTAGATGCTCCCAAGTCGCCGCACGCTGCTCAGAGTCGCGCTGACGATCCGCCGGCAACGCCTGCAGCAAAAGCCCGCGGGCGGTGCGACCATCTGCCTGAAGACGGAACCGGGTCGGTAACTGCTCTGAGTTTTGAAAATACCCATTAAGACTTTCCGCCAGGGTGCTGCCATCCAACGCGACGATCCCCTGATACCGCTGTCCCTCCTCGGGATCGACTGTGATAGCGAGAATCCCATCCGGCATCAGGTCAGCAAGACTGTTGCCGGCAATAGCTTCACTGTAACGGGCAATACCACGGACCGCCTGGTCGCTGGCACACTCGACCATCAGCGTAGAAATCGGACCGGATGAACTCGCCTGCAGGATCAGCAAACCATCGAACTTAATAGTAGTGGACAGTAGCACCGCAGCGGCGAGCATCTCGCCAAGCAGCTCGCGAACAGGCTCAGGATAATCATGCTTGGCCAGGACTTCGCGGTAACTGGTATCGAGCGCGACCAACTCACCGCGCACATCAACATTTTCAAAAAGAAAACGCTGGCTAGTATCTTGAAATGCCATAATCAACCTCCGACAAAAAGCGATTATACGCCCTCAAACCTCATCCGGTGAATTCCGTGCATTGCGGAACCGATGAATCTGTCGACGCTGCTTCTTGGTCGGGCGATGCTCGCTGATCAACAAGCCGGCACCCATAGCTTTGCGTTTGGCAGCGGCTTCTTCGCGCAGACGAATGCTGTCTGCTGTCTCCGCGTAAAGCAATTGCGCTTCGACGGCGCTCCGCCGCTGGCCGCTCAACACCTGTAAAACAACGCTACGCTGTTCAAAGCCCTGACGAATCTGCAGCTCATCGCCCACTTTCGGTTCTTTGCTGGCCTTACAACGATCCCCACGGCATTGCACCTTGCCGCCCTCAATCGCCGCCTTGGCCAGCCCTCTGGTCTTGAAAAATCGTGCAGCCCAGAGCCATTTATCCAACCGCACCTTGCTATCATCGCCCATAGCGTCTGTACTCCTGTTTCGAGCCGAGTGTATCAGGCTTGTCGTCGCCCATGACTTGCCCCATGATGCGCGCACCCTGCACCAGGAGCCGTCAGCGTGAAAACATTTGACCACCTTAACGTCATCGGATTGCGCGAGTGGATTGGCCTGCCCGAGCTGGGCATCGACCAGATCATGGCGAAAATCGATACTGGGGCAAAGACCTCGGCGCTGCACGCCAGCGATATCGAGACGTTTGAACGTCACGGCGAAACCTGGGTACGTTTCAACGCGCATGTAGGTAGCCAGAAAAAGCAACGCACCCATCGCTGCGAAGCGGTTCTAGTGGAATACAAAAGCATTCGCAGCTCCAACGGCCATATGCAGGAACGCCATGTCATCCGCACGCCGCTGGTACTAGGCGATCGTTGCTGGTCAGTCTTTTTTACCCTGACGTGTCGTAAGGCTATGCGCTACCGGGTGCTGATGGGCTGCACTGCGATGCTGCAGGGCGAGCTGGTAATTGATCCCGGCCGCCGTTTTGTACAAGAAAAACCCTTAACCTCTTTGTTCGCCGTCGAATCCTGAAGGAACCACCATGAAGATTGCGGTATTGTCGCGCAACGCCAACCTCTACTCCACCCGGCGCCTGGTCGAAGCGGCTCGCGAGCGCGGCCATGAGGTGCGTGTCATCGACACCTTGCGTGCCTACATGAACATCGCCAGTCACAAACCAGCCATCCATTACAAAGGCGAGGTACTGGAAGGATTCGACGCCATCATTCCGCGCATTGGCGCATCGGTAACATTCTATGGCGCGGCAGTTTTACGCCAGTTCGAAATGATGGGTGTGTTCCCGCTCAATGAATCCGTCGCCATCACACGCTCGCGCGATAAGCTACGCTCCTTGCAACTGCTTGCGCGCAAAGGGGTTGGCCTGCCGGTCACCGGCTTTGCCCATTCCCCCGACGACATCCCGGATCTGATCAGCATGGTCGGCGGCGCTCCGCTAGTGATCAAGCTGCTGGAGGGCACTCAGGGCATCGGCGTTGTCATGTGTGAAACTTCACAGGCAGCAGAGTCAGTACTCGAAGCGTTCATGGGACTGAAAGCCAACATCATGGTGCAGGAATATATCAAGGAAGCCGGCGGCGCTGATATCCGCTGTCTGGTAGTCGGCGACAAGGTGATCGCAGCGATGAAGCGTCAGGCCAAACCGGGCGAATTTCGCTCCAACCTGCACCGTGGTGGCAGTGCCAGTCTGATCAAGATCACCCCCGAAGAACGGATGACTGCAGTACGCGCAGCCAAGGTGATGGGTCTTAATGTGGCGGGCGTCGATATTCTGCGCTCAAATCATGGGCCTGTAGTGATGGAGGTCAACTCATCCCCCGGCCTGGAAGGTATCGAGTCGACCACCGGACGCAATATCGCTGGCTTGATCATCGAATACATCGAAAAGAACGCCAAGCCTAATCAGACCCGAACCAAGGGCAAGGGCTAACCTGCCTCATCGCTCGCAGGCTGCCGCCAACGCGCGGTAGTCTTCTACAGCGTCAAACTCCTCTGTGTCACGCTGGGCCCCACGACTATCGGGCTGGCGTACCGCAAGCAAATGCTCAATACCATAATCCCGGGCAGCGCGCAGGATGCCGAGACTGTCATCGATAAACAGAGTTCGCTGCGGATCAAAGGGCACTTCGCGCTGAAGTGCATCCCAAAATGCGCGGGCCTCCTTGGGAAAACCAAAATCGTGAGAGCTGATCAGCCTTTGAAAATAGGTGCGCAGCTCTATACGCTCGAGTTTGAGCGACAATGAATCGCGATGGGCGTTGGTGATCAAAATAACATCTCGCCCACTGTCCTGGAGGGCGCGCAGAAAGACATCAGCGTCAGGTCTCAGGCTGATCAGATGCGCGACTTCCCGCTTGAGCTCGACAATCGGCATATCCAGCTCGCGGGTCCAGAAATCCAGACAGTACCAGTCCAGCTGTCCCTGCTTTGCTTTCATCAAGGGATAGATTTCATTCTTCGCCCAGGCTAAGGACTGTCCATGATGATCGGCATAACGCCGGGGCAGATATTCCACCCAGAAGTGATTATCAAAATGCAGGTCCAGTAGCGTGCCATCCATATCCAGCAGCACGGTATCGATGTCATTCCAGTTGATCATGGGCGGTTGGGCTTTAGCGACGTGTGCCGCTATGATACCCAAGCAACCCGCTGTTAACCACGGAGCCAACATGCCAAACAAGCCCGAAACCCTCGAGGCACGCATTGTCGCCAAAAGCCGACTATTTACTGTCGAGCAGGTGCAACTGCGCTTTAGCAACGGCGTCGAGCGCACCTACGAACGCCTGGTCAACCGCAGCCAGGGCTACGGCGCGGTCATGGTCGTGGCCATGCAGGACGCGCGCCGGGTGCTGTTGATCGAAGAATACTGCGGCGGCATGGATAATTACCAAATGTCTGTCCCCAAGGGACTAGTAGAGCCCGGCGAGGATGTACTCGATGCGGCCAATCGCGAGCTGATGGAAGAAGCAGGCTTTGGTGCCCGGCGTCTGGAATACATGACCCACTTATCACTGTCGCCCAATTACATGAGCCAGCAGATCGCCGTGGTTCTGGCCCGCGATCTGTATGAAAAACGTCTACCCGGCGATGAGCCAGAGCCCATGCGCGTGGAAACTGTGGACCTGTACGAGCTAAGCGAGCTCGCTGCGAGGGATGATTTTACCGAAGGCCGCGCGCTGGCTGCCTTGTATCTGGTCCGCGATGTACTCGAGCAACGCGGAGAACTGCACCGAGAGCTAAATAAATGATGCTGCCAATCGATACCGAGGCACTTTTGGCATTAACCATACGCGCAGGTGCATTAACGCTCAAATGGTGGCGTCAGGCGCCAGAAGTGATCGCCAAGGCCGACGCTTCGCCCGTCACTGCTGCGGATCTGGCAGCCCACCACATGATTCTGGCTGGACTTAACGAGCTGACTCCGGATATCCCGGTACTATCCGAAGAAGATGCTGAGATACCCCTGGCTAACAGACAAGGCTGGCAGCGGTTCTGGCTGGTCGATCCGCTGGACGGCACCAAGGAGTTCATCGATGGCACTGAGGAGTTCACTGTCAACATTGCCTTGATCGAGCAGGGCCAGGTCAGTTTCGGCGTGGTTGCAGTGCCAGCTCGCGATGCCATCTATTGGGGCGGCCAGACGCTCGGAGCTTGGCGCCGAATAGGCAATGGCCAGGCCAGTCCCATACGGTGCCGCAAGGCCGCTGAGCGCCTGACTGTCGTTGCCAGCCGCAGACATACAAGCCCGGAACAGGAAGCCTTGCTCAGCCGATTGAAGTCCGTGCAAGACATCGAACTGGTCAATATTGGCAGCTCCCTCAAGTTCTGCCTGCTAGCCGAAGGTAATGCCGACCTCTACCCTCGCTTCGCACCCACCAGCCAGTGGGATACTGCGGCGGCTCAGGCCATTTTAGAGGGTGCAGGCGGCCAAGTGCTGGGGCTAACGGGAGAGCGATTCAACTATCCACAGCGCGAAAGCTGGTTGAATCCCCACTTCGTTGCGGCAGGTCAATTATCACCAGAACTGCTGGCTGCCCTCCAACTGGGCGGGCAGTAAAGACACATACCGCAACGATACGGCCGCTGGACAGTCAGGTGCTTCGCGGAGCACCATAGGATTAGTTTTTCACTCAGTTAGCCAACCCCGTCTGGAGGCACTCATGTTTTCCCGCCGCATACCCGAAGATAAAATGCACCTGCCTACCGCCGAGCAAGCTTTACCCGGACGGACCCAGCCGATGGCGACAACTCAGACCCACACTGTGCTTGGTACGTCGCTGCATTCACCTTTCCCGGCGGGTATGCAACAGGGTATTTTCGGCATGGGCTGCTTTTGGGGCGTAGAACGCCTGTTCTGGAAGATACCGGGCGTTCATACCACAGCAGTGGGTTATTGCGGGGGTCTAACGCCCAATCCATCCTACGAGGAAGTGTGTTCGGGCATGACCGGACACAATGAAGTAGTGCTAGTGGTATTCGATCCCAATGAAGTAAGTTTTGAAGAGCTGCTGAAAACTTTTTGGGAGAATCACGACCCAAGCCAGGGCATGCGACAGGGCAACGATATAGGTACTCAGTACCGTTCCGGTATCTACGTTTCCAGCCCAGCGCATCAGGCTGCAGCGGAAGTTAGCAAAGCCACCTACTCTGACTTGCTGATGCAAGCGGGCAAGCAACCGGTCACCACTGAAATACGCACAGCGCCAACGTTCTATTACGCCGAGCCCTATCATCAGCAATATCTGCACAAGAATCCAGGCGGGTACTGCAATCTCGCGGGGACCGGAGTCTGCCTACCAGGGTATTGATCAACCGCGCCGACTGAGCGCTTGCAGACACTGCCCTGTGAGTTCAGTGAGGCGCTTGAAAGCAGCAAACTGCGTATTGGTCAGTGTTCGCCCAGAAAGGCGCATGTCGCCGTAAAGCACCCCTATGCGTTTAGTGCCTGCCATGACCGGCGCAATGAAAAACGGCCCAGCCCCAAGCCAGCTTTCCATATCGGCAGTCACCAGATCCTGCAACCCACTGCTACTGGCAGTTCCCATCCATAGCACCTCATTGTTCTGCAATGCATAGCTGAAAATATGCTGAGCGTCGGTCGCACAGGGCAAATTGAACTCCTGAGTCCAGCTCTGGGTACCCTTGCCGGCAACCCGACGCGCGCGAAAACAGGTCTGATTGTCTGCCAGCACGGCAAGCATGACGCGCTCCAGCCCCGCACCCAAATGTAACCCATTAATGACGCCGGTTAGTGTGTTATCAATATTGATCGGACTTTTGGTCATCAGCACCATATTCTGGACGGACAGCTTGAACATCTCTAGATTGGGCTTTAGCAGCGGCTCTTGGACAGCCGTCCTTGCCGACTGCGCAGGCACCGCATCCATTTTTAGTAACGCCGACAGATCCAGCGGCAAATCGTCAGTTCGTGGAATCCAAGCACCCATATCGGCATTGGAGCAGGTGCCTGCAACCCGCACCGCTTCGTCGGCACTTGCCAGGATCTGTTGCATGGCTTCTTCAGGCGTGGTTCCAGTCAACTCTGCGATCGGATCAAGCAAGGCCTGGATCGCCTCTCCCGCCCAGCCATCGCAAGCGGCATCAGCGATCGCCGAGCCGAGCGTAACCGCCCGGGCAGCCGGCCCTGAAGACGAATAACTGGCTTGGACCAGCTGGCCTATCTCACCCATATTCCAAGTCTTGAGCAGACCAAAAGTGAGCTGATCAAAGCTAACGCCGACAATCCGCTTGACCGTCTTTTCACGGTCGACACCCGTTACAGCAAGAGCGTTAGCGAGCAGGTCTGCCTGCTTACCTCCATGGCTCCAAAATGCCATTTCACCCAGGTGGCGCAAGAGCGTCGCTATGAATATTTCCTCTTTTTCATTTAACGCACGGTAGTCAGCGAGATTGCGGGCCTGCATCGCACCGTGGAAAGACCGCGCGAGTAGCGATTGCAGTTGCTCGCGTGGGGAGTCCTTGAGCAAACCATCGAGCAGGCTGACCGACAGACCGATCATTCTGACCTGATCAAACCCGATCACCACCACCGCACGAGAAATCGTGCGGATCACCTCACGCCCGGGATTACAATAAACACTGTTGCTAACTCGAAGCACTTTGGAGGTTAGCGAAGCATCGCGCAACAACACTTCTGCCAACTGCCTGACAGACGCCGTTTGCGACTGGGAAAGGCGGAGCAAATCATGTACTACCACCGCCATCGCGGGCAATTCGGCGTTATTCAGGCGGGCAGTCCATTGCGCTAGGCCATGTATATCATCGCTCAATCTTAAGCTCCTGAAATACTTCAAGGTAATGTCAATGTAACATCCCATCACTGCCAGGCGGAACTGCAACAGATCACAGATTGGCTGGCGCGGATGGACTGGTTAGACTGCGCCGCTAAATCCCCCTTCGCTCACAGGACACCCTATGCACATGAACAGGCGCCGGGCAATTGCCAGCATGCATGTTGCTGCGCTGATGTTTGGTCTGACCGGTATCTTTGGCAAACTGACTGAGGCTGGACCGGTGGCAATCGTGTTGGGCAGAGCCTTTTTCGCAGCGTTAGCACTGCTGGCATTCGCACGCATTTTCAGCTCACCTATCTTGCGCGACATGAACCTTACACGGCTTATGCAATTATCGGCATGTGGACTCCTGCTTGGCGTTCACTGGCTTAGCTTCTTTCACGCCGTTAAAATCGCCGGAGTGGGCATCGCTACACTCGGCTTTGCCAGCTTTCCAGCCTTCGTCGTGATACTGGAATGGTTGATGTGGCGGGAATCCACCAGCCGCATGGATCTTCTGAAAGTGATATTGATCTGCGTTGGGCTGGTGCTCGTCACACCTGAGTTTGATCTGGGCAATCAGACTACAGCGGGCCTGCTTTGGGCGTTATTGTCGGGATTGTGCTTCGCAGGGGCATCGGTAGGAAATCGCTATACAGCAGGTCATTTGCATCCAGTGCAGGTGGCGTGTTGGCAAAATCTGGTAATCCTGACGTGCTTGTTGCCGTTTACACTCAGCGCGGTCGGGCAAATGGCGCCGTTGGACTGGCTTTGGATTGCTTTGCTGGGCTTGCTCTGTACGGGTCTAGCCCACGGTCTGTTCGTCGCCAGCCTGCAAGTACTGAGGGCCCGCGCAGCGTCGTTGTTCTTCGCACTGGAACCGGTCTACGGCATCCTGTTTGCCTGGTACCTGTTTGCCGAACAACCGACATTGCCAATGCTCTTTGGCGGCCTGCTCATCGTGTCGGCACTGGCTCTGGTAGAACGCGCACCAAAGCCAGCGTAGCCGCTATGCGCGCGTTTCAATCAACCGAACCCATCGCTCGGATATCTGCAACTTGCTAAATGCTAGCTTTATGCATACCAGCAATGGTACCGCAATCAAGACTCCGACCGCACCCCAGAGCCAGCCCCAGATAAATAACCAGACAATCAGAATGAGCGGATTGAGACGCATGTTTCGGCCCAGTACCAATGGCGTGACGAACTGCGCTTCAATCAGGTTGATCGAGAAATAAACCATAACAGGAAGCGCCGCCAGCAGCACAGGCCCATATTGAGCCAGTCCCGCCAGACACAGCATAGCCATACCGAATATAGGCCCTACATAAGGAGCAAAATTCAGCAAACCGACCAACACACCCCATAAGAGCGCATCTTCCACGCCCACCAGCCAGAGCGCCAACCCGGTTGTCAGACCCAGACAGGCATTGATGAAGCTGACAGTGACAATATAACGTGAAAGCTCGTGCTGGATGGCGCCTACCAGCTCGAGCCGCTGCTCGCGGAAATCCGGCGTCACGAATATATAAATATAGGCATTGAACAGCCGCGGCCCGAAGATAAGCAGGAACAGAATCAGGATCACGCACGTTATCAGTTGCGCAATCACTACCGGCGTCGCTGCCAAGATCGCGACCATCAACTCCATACCACCCTGTTTGACGCGCTCGCCCACGCTTTCCCCGTCACCCGTCGAGGACTGTACAGGCGCCGACGGCGTGGCTTTTACTTCTTTTTTATTGAACAATCCGAAAAAAGCAAAGCCTCCGGAATCTTCCTGCTGGGCGGTCGCCTGAACTCGAACTGGCGCGGCTGTTCCGGTCAGGTCATCCAACTGATCGGTCAGGCGCTCGGAAAGCTCAGGCAACTGCTTAGCCCATTTATGTGCGGGCTCGGCGAGCTCGATCGCCAACAGGGTGAACGGACCTCCGATCGCACATATAATCAGAATTGCAGAAAGCGTTCTGGGTATATATAACCGCTTCATGATCGCTACCAACGGGCTCAGTAGCAGGGCAAAAAGCAGCGCCACTACCAGCGGCATCAATAGCGACTTGGCAAAATAAAGTGTGTAGAGAAGGGCTAAAGCCAGCAACCAGAATAGCAACACCAACAGTGTCGACTTACGCTTGGTGGGAATGCCATCGATTGTTGTCTGGGAAGGCTCCAGTCGTTTTCCTCCGTCTTCGGCGATCAAGCGGGGTCTACTCCCGGACCTGCACCTACTCCGCCAGCTAATGACAGCAGGTTCTTGAGCCGCCACATTTGCATTCCTGTCACGCCCGCTGAGGCCAGTTTCGATCTACCATTACTGCCCATCAAGGTACCCAGCAAGGCACCACCAAGAACGCCGGCGCCTATCAGAAGCCATGGGGACAAGCCCCGCAACGACGCTACACGCTCACGCCCACTCAGCTTGAGCAGACTTTGTTCGAGGGAAAGTTCACCGTCGAGTTGGCGAATGCGCTTAATCAGTTGTTTTCGCGGCACGCTCTGCACCCTCCTTGAAAGCCCTAATATGGTCACGAGTAGCTGTAAAGGACCAACTTTTGCCGTAACGCTTGATACTCCACCAAATCACCCCGAGCGGAATCAATTGCACAACTAGAAAGGCACTTATTGCGGCGACAACCGATAGAGTCGGCAGAAACAATAGCCACGCAACCAGCACAGAGAAACCTATCCAGGCAAGCAACAACAACGGCACAGCTACCAGGACAAGCGCTACAATTCGTCCGGTATCGCCCAGCGCCAGGCGTAGCTCCATTGTTGCAAGATTCGCCAGATCGCCTCCAGCCGAGACGGCATGACTAAACCAGTCCGCCCACGCCTGGATTTCATCTTGCCCTGTCTCGGGGCTTCTCCCAGGGTCGCCACTATTGAGGTTGGTTTCGCCTGGGATATCACTCATTTCTTGCTGTACAGCTGTGAGATAAGGAAGCCTGCTGCAAAGGCGATGCCGAGACTGGCCAGCGGCTTCTCGTGGATGTAGCCAGTGGCCTGACTACTCAGTTCGCTAGCCTTGGCTTTGCCTTTCGAGTAATGGTCAGAGGCCTCATGCTTCAAGTCCAGACCTGCAGCTTCGGCTGCGTGTTTGAAATGGTCCTTGGCTTCCATCAAATTGCTATAGGCGGCCATCACTGCTTCCTTGCCGGCATCCCTCTCGGCGTTTACCGTGGTATTAGCGGCTACAGACGTGTCTTTTTTTGCTTCAGCCATGTTCGAGCTCCTTAACGTTGATGTCCTAAAAAAACTCACCCGGCTTGAAGCCGGACCCATTTTTGGACAGTGCAAAGCAGCGCATGTTCCACCACAGATTGCCTTTCTATTCCACAGACGCCAGTCACCACGCCTGCTAAGTTTTAATACATCATAGCCAAGAGCGCCGGCTTTGCCAGCACAACGAATATGCTGCAAGGGCTTTCAGGGCCCACCAGCGAGCCAGTCCAGGCGCCAGCCGCCACCACCCGGCCGAGCCAACCGGCTGGCCAGCCAGGGCAACGTCTGTTCAAGCTCCTGCCATAGTGGCCAGGGCGGGTTGACCAGCATGAGGCCCGACCCGTTAAGCCCCAGAGAGGTATCGACCGGTCGCACGTTGAGCTCCACACGCAGAACCTTTGGCATCCCCGCCGTCGCGACCTGCCGATAGAACTCGCGTAGCAGACGCTCATCCTTGATTGGGTACCAGAGCGCGATCACCGTCTGACGCATTCTCTGAATAGCTATCTGCATAGAAGCCAGGCAACGCTCGAGATCGTCTGTACGCTCGAATGGCGGATCCAGCAGCCAGAGAGCACGCTTTTCCGCCACTGGCAGGAAGGCCTTGGCTAACTCGTAGCCATCACGCTGGTGCACCGCCACCCGCGGGTCGGTGGCAAAATGATCACGTAACGTAGCTGCGTCATCGGGGTGCAGTTCACTGAGAATCATCCGGTCCTGCGCCCGCAAACCGTCGCCGATCAGTTGCGGAGAGCCGGGGTAAAATCGAAGTTCGCTATTGGTGTTCTGCCTGAGCACAACATCGACATACTCGGCCAGCAGAGGAGGCAAATCCGTCTGACCCCATAAGCGGTCTATTCCATCCAGGTATTCGCCTGTTTTGCCAGACGCCTCACCTTGCAAGTCATACAGCGCCGTGCCTGCGTGGCTGTCCAGATAACAATAGGGTGTTTCCTTACGCTGCATGATCTGCGACATTCGCAGCAAGACGGCATGCTTGAACACGTCGGCGTGGTTTCCGGCATGGTAGCTATGGCGGTAGTTCATCGGATAGACCCCTGAGCTTGATTGCGACGCATTCTACGCATTCAATAGCGCGGCCGCGAGAACCCTTCAGGCCTGTTGGCTGCTAGGGGTTACCCGCAACACCTCTTCAATAGTTGTTTCACCGGCCGCCACTTTCTGCGCACCCGACAGTCTCAAACTGTGCATCCCTTCCTTGTACGCTTGGCGACGCAACGCGTTCAGATCGATATCGGCCTGCACCAGCGGCTTGAGCGCATCACTGAGTGTCATTAACTCGTAGACTCCGGCGCGTCCACGATAGCCGGTTTCACGGCATTGCGGGCAGCCAACCGGGCGATGAGCACGCGTTGGCAAAGGCGCGTTCCAGGGTTTGGTCAGCTCGTTCCAGGCCTGCTCATCCACTTCAGCAGGGGCTTTACAATGCGGGCATAGGGTCCGCACCAGACGTTGAGCCATGACGCCCAGGACAGTGGCTCTGATCAGGTAGGCCGGCACGCCCAGCTCGATCAGGCGACTGATTGAGCTGGGCGCATCGTTGGTATGTAAGGTCGAGAGCACAAGGTGACCAGTCAATGCCGCCTGAATCGCCATCTCTGCCGTTTCAAGGTCACGGATTTCACCGACCATGATAATGTCCGGATCCTGGCGCATCAGGGCACGCACGCCGCCCGCGAAATCCAGATCGATATTATGCTGGACCTGCATTTGATTGAAGCTGTCCTCGACCATTTCGATCGGGTCTTCAATAGTGCAGACATTCACTTCCGGAGTAGCCAGCTGCTTAAGCGTTGTGTACAGCGTGGTGGTCTTACCCGATCCCGTAGGGCCTGTCACTAAAACAATGCCGTTTGGCTGTCCCACCATCGTTTGCCAGCGCCGCTGATCATCCGCTGAAAATCCCAGCTGATCGAAGCCGCGGAGCAACACATCCGGATCGAATATTCGCATGACCATTTTTTCGCCGAATGCCGTCGGCAGTGTCGAGAGCCGCAATTCTATCTCGTTACCCTGGGGCGACTTGGTCTTGATCCGACCATCCTGCGGTTTGCGCTTCTCGGCAACATTCATCCGCCCCAGTGTTTTCAGCCGGCTGACCACCGCGACTGACACCTGCAGAGGAAACTGATACGCGGTGTGCAACACGCCATCAATCCGCAGCCGCACGCTGCCTGCTTCACGTCTCGGCTCAATGTGAATATCGCTCGCGCGCTGATCGAACGCATATTGAAATAGCCAGTCGACAATGTTGACCACATGAGCGTCGTTGGCATCGGGCTCCTGACCCATACTACCGAGGTTAAGCAACTGTTCGAAGTTACCCACGGCACTGCTTTTCTGGTCAGTGGCGTTGGCCCCAGTCACCGAACGGGCTAGACGAAAGAACTCGACGGAATAACGCTGGATGTCTGCGGGACTCGCCACCACGCGGCGGATTTCACGCTTGAGCACGTGAACCAGGTTGGCTTCCCAACTGCTGACGAAAGGCTGCGCGCTGGCCACAACGACCTCGCGTTCATTGACTTCGAGTGCCAGGATGCGATGACGCTGGGCAAAGGCAAAGGACATCAGCGGCGTCACCGCTGCCACGTTAATCTTCAGCGGATCAATGCGGTAGAACGGCTGCTCTGCCTCGCCTGCAAGCCAGCGTGCCAACGTCTCCATGTCGAGAACTTTACCTGGACGCGAGACATCGTCCGGCACCTGCCCAGCAATGAATTCCAGCGGATGCAGTTTGGCGGTCTCGCCAGTCGAGGAACGCCTGAGCATACTTAACTGCTCTGCGGTGTCGATTTTCAGGCGCCCCTGGGCGACCAGCACAGCGAGGATATCACCGAGATCCAGCGGGCGATCGCTACCGGGTATCGCCAATTGCTTCAACTTTTCCACGCATCCTCCTGTCTCAAGTTGTAGCCCGGTGCTCAGGCGTTCAATTCGCGCCAGGCATTGAGCTTGCGCAACCGTTGACCCTGCCGCCGCAGCGCGTCCAGCAACAGGGGTCGCTGTTCATCATCGACCGAAGGATATTGCTCAAGCAGTGCCTGAAGTTTGTTCAGCTCGCCAAACAGGCGGTCGGGTTCAGGTACCGGAAGAAATCCACGAAACTGCGATAACAAATAATACAGTCGCCCGAGCCGCGGCTGTTGATCCATCCATTCATGAATGGCGGCGTCCGAGTCGTTGTGGTGCGGCACCTTGAGTTCCTGGACTTCCTTGACGACTGCAGCCAAGAGCCAGCGCGTCAAGGCCAGAGCGCCAATCCGGTCACCCTTGGGCGGCCGCTTCTGCTTCCAGCCAGACTGTTCCAGCCACAGTGCCAGCCCGATAAACAGCTGTCCCCAAGCGGGGACAGCCACTGATTCGGCGAAGACATCAGGCGCCTGATCACGCACATTGCGTCCACTGTCGTCGTCCGCCCAGCCCGCGAGTACCAATGGCCGAAAACGCTCAATCAGAGCATCCAAGGGCCGAGTAAAGGGCTGAGCGCTCGACTTGGGGAGGGCCAAATCGAAGACAGTGAAGGAGGCCCGCAAGGCTGCAAGGCTAGTCGTCATCTCGCGAAACAGACGCCACTGACTTGAATAGCGATACTGCTCGGCAAACCGCTGACTCTGGCCAAGCAACTGGCGAGCAGAACCCGCGATCACCTCATCCACCGTCGACTCGGCTCGCCACAATGGCGCAGCCACACGCAAATCATAGCTAGCCGGGTCAAACAAGCGATAACCGCGCTCGGCCTTGCTGATGTCACAGGGCATCAGCGGCATATCTTCCGCGAGTGCAAGCGCCAGTTCGAGGAGTGCCACCGCCGGACCCTGTCGAATCTCCAGCTCCAGCTCGCAGATGATCTCTTCACGGTCGCCCGCAATCACCTTACCGTGATCCAGCGCGGCCTCGACTTCTATCACCTCAACACTGCCTGCCGTTGTATGCTCCCACTTCAGCAACACCTTGGTGCGCTGAAAGTCGGTGGTAAACAGGGGCTGCAACGTTCTCTTATCCATGCCTGCCAATGCTTGCGGCCAGCAACTGTCATCCAGCAAGCTAATATCCAGTTCGGCTTTATCTGGATACCAGTCCCATTCATTTCGCTCGGACAAACCCGATACGCTCTGACCACGGCTTTTCAGTGTCTGGATGAACTGGTCGCCGTCACGTCGCAGCCGCAACGCCACCTTCGCACCGGCAAGATCCCGGGCTGGCGTATCAAAATATTGATTGAGCAGCGGCCCGGTCTGCCATTCGCCCAGTCGACGCGACTCCAGCAGGGGGTGAGTGCGCAAGGCCGCAAGCGTATCGGGCGTGGCGCGCAATTTGATCTCGGTTTCTTTAACCATCTGGTTGTCTCTTGTCTTTGAAAATTCACCGTATCAAACCCTACGCGCAAACGCGGGCTCGGATTTCGAATACTGACGTAGCAGATACTGTTGTGTCGTGTCAGGACGAGGGCGCACCGGGATGCTGAAGAAGCCCAATTGTTGCACTTAGATGACGATCTCGCGTCTGTTTGATGACGATCAGAGGATCAACACCTATAATCCTGCGGCAAACACACTTCGGAGGCCTCATGCCAAGCAATCCCTTTCTTAGCCTTTTTGGTCGCTCGCCGATCGGCCCGATGCAACAACACATGGCCAAGGCACATGAGTGCGCTGCCCAGTTGGGGCCGTTCATGGACGCTGTCGTCGCCAATGACTGGACTGAAGCCGAGCGCCTCCAACTGCATATTTCGCAGCTTGAACGCGATGCTGACAAGCTTAAAAAAGATGTCCGCGTGCATTTGCCCAAGAGCCTGTTCCTGCCGGTACCCCGTTCTGATTTGCTCGAACTGCTCAGTGTACAGGACAAAGTAGCCAATCGCGCCAAGGATATAGCTGGTCTGATGCTTGGCAGGAAGATGGAGATTCCGGCGCCCATACGCCCGGCATTTCAGGCTTTTGTTCAGCGTTCGATTGATGCAGCGTCCCAGGCTTTGCGAGCCATGGACGAACTTGATGAGCTGCTTGCAACCGGTTTTTCCGGCCGTGAAGTAACGCTGGTCGAGAACCTGATCGAAGAGCTTGACCGCATCGAGCATGATACCGACACCCTGCAAATCAAACTGCGCGCAGACCTGTACAAACTGGAGGAAGATCTGCCACCGGTAAACGTGATGTTCCTGTATCAGATCATCGAATGGATTGGCGATGTGGCAGACCGAGCCCAACGCGTAGGCAATCGCCTGGAACAATTAATGGCCCGCTAGTGGCCAGCTCTAATCGCTTCAAAATGCACCCAAACAGAGTATCGTCACCATGACCCTGATTGCAGAATACGGCACCATCCTGCTGATACTGGCCTGTCTTTTCGGTTTTTTCATGGCCTGGGGCATTGGCGCGAATGACGTCGCCAATGCCATGGGCACCTCGGTCGGCTCTCGCGCCCTGACAATCAAGCAGGCGATTCTGATCGCTATTGTCTTTGAATTTCTTGGCGCCTATCTCGCCGGCGGCTCGGTTACTCAGACTATTCGCAGCGGCATTCTCAAATCGGACATGATCAGTCCAGAGCAAATGATTTTCGGCATGCTGGCTTCCTTGCTGGCTGCTGGCACCTGGCTATTTATAGCCTCCATGAAAGGCTGGCCTGTCTCTACCACTCACTCCATTATTGGCGCGGTAATCGGCTTTGGCGCGGTTGGCGTATCCATGGATGCGGTGAACTGGGGTGGGGTGGCACCTATTGTTGCCAGCTGGGTTATCTCGCCAACACTGTCTGGTTTCGTCGCTTTCCTGGTGTTCATGAGCGTACACAAGCTGATCCTGGATACTGAAAAACCTTTCGAAAACGCTAAAAAGTACGTTCCTTTCTATATGTTCGCGGTGGGTTTTTTCGTCACCCTGATGACAGTTACCAAGGGCTTGAAGCACGTTGGCCTGGACCTGAGCCCATTGCAGAGCTTCGGTCTCGCGGTAGCGGTCGGCCTGCTGATCACCGCGCTGGGCGTTGTCCTGATTACCCGGGTCAAAGCCGATCCAGAGGCAGACAAGGATTATCATTTCGCCAGCGTGGAAAAGATCTTTGCCGTATTGATGATCTTTACTGCCTGCGCCATGGCCTTCGCCCACGGCTCCAACGATGTTGCCAACGCGGTAGGTCCGCTGGCAGCAATCGTCGGCGTGCTGCAAAGCGGCGGTGAAGTCGCTAGCAACTCCGTCGTGCCTGGCTGGGTATTGCTTTTGGGGGGTATAGGCATCGTTGTCGGCCTGGCGACCTATGGTTACCGAGTGATTGCCACCATTGGCCGGCATATTACCGAACTAACCCCCAGCCGCGGCTTTGCGGCTGAATTGGCCACCGCCATCACGGTAGTGGGTGCATCTGGCATTGGCCTGCCGATTTCCACTACTCACACTCTGGTTGGTGCGGTCCTGGGGGTAGGTATCGCACGCGGCATTGGCGCCTTGAACCTGCGAGTGATCGGCACGATCTTCAGTTCATGGCTGATAACCCTGCCAGCCGGCGCTGGGCTATCAATTGTGTTTTTCTTTATCCTACGGGCCATTTTCGGCTGACGCTGACACCCTGGCGGGCTATGCTGATCTAAATTTGTCAGCTTATTCTGCCAGGAGTTTCTATGGCCATTCCCTCTCTCAGGGCGCAGTTCGACGCTCTGCTCCAAACCCAGTCGATCAGCTGCAGCCAGCCGAATCTCGATCAGTCCAACCTGGGTGTTATCCATCTGCTCGCCACATGGCTTGAAGAACTGGGCTTTAAATGTCAGATCCAGACAATCCCCAACGCACCAGACAAAGCGAATCTGATCGCCACTTTGGGCTCCGGTCCCGGGGGGCTGGTACTGGCGGGGCACACTGATACCGTGCCCTGCGATCCGGAATTATGGCAACACGATCCATTCAAGCTGACCGAAGCGGATGGGCGCTGGTACGGCCTAGGTAGTTGCGACATGAAGAGCTTTTTTGCCTTGATCATCGAAGCGCTCAAAGAGTATGCCAACCATCCGTTTAAGCACCCTTTGATCATTCTCGCCACCGCTGACGAAGAAAGCTCCATGAGTGGCGCCCAGGCATTGGCTGCAAGTGATCTTTCAAACGCCCGTTATGCCGTTATCGGTGAGCCTACCGGGCTTAAACCGGTCAGAGTGCATAAAGGCATCATGATGGAGCGTATCGACATCATCGGCCAGGCCGGGCACTCCTCCGACCCTTCGCTGGGCAGCAATGCGATGGAAGCCATGCATCGGGTGATCGGCGATCTGCTGACGATGCGCGCGCAGTGGCAGAAACGCTGGAATGATCCATTGTTCGGCGTACCCGTGCCGACGATGAACCTGGGCTGCATTCATGGTGGTGACAATCCCAACCGCATTTGTGGCAAATGTGCGCTGGAGTTCGATATCCGCCCGCTACCGGGCATGGATCCCGACGCACTGCGGGCCGATATCAGGGCACAGTTGAAGATTATCGCCGCTGAGCAGGCCGTGGATATAACCTACAATCCACTGTTCCCCGGGGTACCTCCATTCGAGACCGCAGCCGATACCGCGATTGTCAAGGCGTGTGAAAAACTCACCGGCTACACCGCCGGCAGCGTCGCTTTTGCGACCGAAGGCCCCTACCTCAACCGCCTCGGCATGCAGACGTTGATCCTAGGCCCGGGCGATATCGACCAGGCCCACCAACCCGATGAATACCTAGAGATGGACCGCATAGATCCGACCGTCCAGATCCTGCGCGGCCTGATCGAACAGTTCTGCCTGGCCTGAGACATATCAGTGTTAACGAAACGGCGGCTCGTCGAAACTGCGCAGCTTGCGCGAATGCAGCGCATTCAACTGGCTGCGCAGCAGATCCAGCGCGGCGATGCCGATATGCAGATGCTGCGTAACCGCCTTTTCATAAAAGGCACCGGCAGCGCCAGGCAACTTGATCTCGCTGTGCAACGGCTTATCGGATACGCAGAGCAAGGTTCCATAGGGCACCCTTAGTCGATACCCCTGTGCGGCGATGGTGCCACTTTCCATGTCCACCGCAATCGCCCGCGCCTGATTGATCAAAGGACGCTCTTGTGCCCAGCGCAGTTCCCAATTGCGATCGTCATAGGTTAGCACCGTGCCGGTTCGCAGACGGCGCTTCAACGCATCGCCTCTGTCTCCGGTAATCTGAGCTGCCGCTTCTTGCAGCGCAAGCTGGACTTCAGCCAGCGCCGGCAGCGGAATATTGGGTGGCAACACCCTGTCAAGAATCCCGTCGCGGCGCATATACGCGTGGGCCAAGACATAGTCTCCGATGGTCTGCGACTGCCGCAACCCGCCACAGTGGCCGATCATCAGCCAACAGTGCGGACGCAGAACCGCCAGGTGATCCGTAATGTTTTTCGCATTGGATGGTCCGACCCCGATATTAACCAGCGTGATGCCGTCGCCCTCGCCAGCCTGCAGGTGATATGCCGGCATCTGGTAGCGATGCCAGAGCACACCGGCTATCAACGCCTGCGCCTGCTCTTCCGACACACCTCGCTCTATTATCACGTTGCCAGGCAGGACCATGCGCTCAAATCGCGAATCCTGGGCGAGCATATCCAATCCGTGACGAATGAACTGATCGACATAGCGATGATAGTTGGTCAATAAAATCCACGGTTGGACGTGGCGCCAGTCACTGCCAGTGTAATGAACCAACCGACGAAGCGAGAAATCCACCCGTGCGGCGTCGAACAGCGCCAGCGGCAACTGATCGGTATTTTCCCAGTCATACAGGCCATCCGGAATACTATCGGTGACCGCAGACAGATCAGTACTGGGAAAGACTCGGGCAAGTTCACCTGCCGTAATACCGGACGCGGCCAGGTCCTCATACGCGAGCACGTAGGGATAGGGAATGGGCTGTTCGCTTATGCCTACCTCCAGTTGCACCGTGAAGTCGCGCATCAACGGGCAGAGCTGATCAAGCAGGTAGCTACGAAAAGCCGCTGGATGGGTAACGGTGACCCGGTACACCCCTGGCTCCTGCACCTTGGCATAGGCGCGTACAGTCGCGGCAGCCTCACCCTGTGAGCGATAGGTCAGTCGCAGCTCGGGATAACGAAACAGGCACGATTGAGCCTCATCGGGTGGACTTCGATCCAGCAGATAACAACTCAACGCCTGGCTCAATGCCTCTGTAGCCTGGCTATAGAGCTCTGCCAGACGATCGACTGCCTCATCCGGAGTGTGAACAATGATGAATTCTGGGTCTTGTGCAGTCACGTCAGGCTCTCTCTTGCAGGTCAGTATGGCCCTATCTTGCCTTCAAATAAGCCCGCGGTCATGACCAGCGCGAAGCTTACATGTAATCAGCGCTTGAAGCGGGTCTATCAAAGTCCCTAAAATGCCGTTTTGCTCGGATCCTCGCTCATGCTCGATTACGTCAACTGGTTCCGCCGCTCGACGCCATATATAAACACCCATCGCGACTGCACCTTTGTTGTGCTGCTGCCGGGCGAGGCCCTCGCGCACCCCAATTTTGGCAATATTGTGCACGACATCATCCTGCTCAACAGCCTTGGCGTCCGACTGGTCCTTGTGCATGGCTCGCGTCCGCAGATTGAAGAGCGCCAAAGTGCCCGGGGCATTTCCTCAAACTACCATAACGACCTGCGCGTAACAGACAGTGACACACTCTCCTGTGTCATGGATGCGGTCGGTAGCCTGCGCATCGCTATCGAAGCGCAACTCTGTTCGGCGCCCTCGGCGTCCGGCCAGGGATCTAGGCTGCGGGTGGTCAGTGGCAATTTTGTGACAGCCAAGCCGATCGGCGTGGTCGACGGCGTGGATTTCCACCATACCGGCGAGGTCAGGCGGATCGATCGCAAGGGCATCAGCAGACACCTTGATGAAAATGCCATTGTGCTGCTGTCGTCGATCGGTTATTCGCCTACTGGCGAGGTTTTCAACCTGGCCTGCGAAGACGTAGCCACTAGCACAGCCAGCGCCCTTCAAGCCGATAAGCTGATTCTGTTTGGGCCCGATCAGGGCATATTCAATTCCGGCGGCGAGTTGCTGCGTGAACTCAAACCGACTCGGGCTCAGCCACTGCTCAGCGCGCTGGGCAACAGCCTGCCTGGCTCGTTGCTGGCTGCCGCTTGCAAAGCCTGCAGCAAGGGCGTCAGGCGGGCTCACATCGTCAGTTTCAGCGACGATGGTGCGCTACTTACCGAGCTTTTTACTCGTGATGGCGGCGGTACGCTGGTGACCCAGGAAGCATTCGAAGTCATCCGCACCGCGACGATAGAAGACGTTGGCGGCCTGCTGGAATTACTCCGCCCTCTGGAAGAGGCTGGCGTTTTGGTCCGCCGCTCCCGGGAGATTCTGGAAACCGAGATCGGTCAGTTTACCCTGGTAGAACGCGATGGCATGATTATTGGCTGCGCCGCGCTGTATCCATTGGAGGAATCCAGCGCTGCGGAGCTGGCCTGCGTAGCGATAGATCCTAATTACCGCCATGGCGGCCGCGGTGACCAGTTACTCGAGCACATCGAGTCACAGGCCCGCGCGCTCAAGCTTGAGACCCTGTTTGTGCTCACTACCCGCACCGCACACTGGTTCCGCGAGCGCGGCTTTGTGCCCAGCTCGGTCGAACGTTTACCGGCCGCACGCGCCTCATTATACAACTACCAACGAAACTCCAAGGTATTCGAAAAGGCGCTTTAGAACAGACCTGTCAGCCACTCTTCGATTTGCTCTGCTGCATGCCCAGCAGCACATTGATATGCTTGCGCGATAGCTGGTCAACGAGACAACTGTCATACCTGATTACCGTTCGAAAACATCCACTTTCGGTCGCAACATGGCCGGTGCCCGCGCGCTATGGCGTGCCACCGGCATGAAAGATGAAGACTTCAAGAAACCGATTATCGCGGTGGCCAAGGAATTTAATACCATCGCTATCGACGACGGCATCGCCACGGGGCATGACGGCATGCTCTATTCCCTGCCTTCCCGTGAAATCATCGCCGATTCCGTCGAATACATGGTCAATGCCCACTGTGCAGATGCGATCGTCTGTATATCCAATTGCGACAAAATCACTCCCGGTATGCTGATGACTGCCATGCGCCTGAACGTTCCGGTGGTGTTCTTTTCCGGTGGCCCGCTGGAAGCCGGCAAGACCAAACTCGCCAGTCATGGTCTGGACCTGGTCGATGCAATGGTCATCGCCAACTCGATGAATTGCCTGGCCGAGGCACTCGGCCTCGCTTTACCGGGTAACGGCTCTACACTCGCGACCTACAGCGACCGCGAGCAACTGTTCCTCCAGGCCGGCCGCACTATCGTCGAGTTATGCCGCCGCTATTACACCGATGGCGACGAAAGCGTATTGCCACTCAACGTTGGCAGCTTTGAGGCCTTCGAGAATGCAATGACACTGGATATCGCCATAGGCGGGTCCACCAATACCATCCTGCATCTGTTGGCCATTGCTCAGGAAAGCGAAATTGAAGTCGACTTGCGCGATATCGATCGTCTTTCGCGCAAGGTGCCGCAACTGTGCAAAGTGGCCCCGAATATCCAGAAATACCATATGGAAGACGTACACCGAGCTGGTGGTATTTTCAGCATCCTCGGCTCCCTGGCCCGTAGCGGATTACTGCATATGCACGTGCCGACGGTGCACAGTGCCAGCAAAGAAGAGGCTATCGCCAAATGGGATATCACGGTAACCGACGATGAGTCGGTACACACCTTTTTTCCGCGCCGGCCCGGCAGGCATCCCGACCCAGACGGCATTCAGTCAGTCCACCCGCCGGGATACCCTGGACCTGGACCGTGAGAGCGGCTGCATCCGCAGCGTCGAACATGCATACTCGCAGGAGGGTGAACTAGCCGTGCTCTATGGCAACATCGCGCTAGATGGCTGCGTGGTAAAAACCGCCGGCGTCGACGAATCGATCCATGTGTTCAAAGGCAATGCGAAGATCTTTGAGAGCCAGGACAGCGCGGTGAAAGGCATTCTCGCCGACGAAGTAAAGCCCGGCGACATCGCAATTATCCGCTACGAAGGCCCCAAAGGAGGCCCCGGCATGCAGGAAATGCTCTACCCTACCAGTCACCTGAAATCCAAGGGTCTGGGTACAGCCCGCGCGCTGCCGACCGATGGTCGCTTTTCGGGCGGCACCTCGGGTCTGTCGATCGGCCATGCCTCCCCAGAAGCAGCCGCTGGCGGCGCCATTGGACTGGTATGCGATGGCGACAAGCGCCGATAAGGGCGCAGTATGCGATAAAGCCATGCTTGACGGCTGAAGTGCCACCCAACCAGTTGGCGCCAAATAAATGTCAGGCAGTCCGATTAATGCAAAATTCGTCAATGAACTTACCATCGGGCAAGGATTTACTACCTTCCGTCGGACAAATCGTCCGCTCGCGGATCATAGTGAGCCCTCAAAGAACGATGGCGGTACGATATATATATAGGTGGCACATTGACATAGTGTTTACGTTAACCGGGCGTTGATCAGATGGATACAGCTGAAAACAGGGTACTGCTGGTTGAAGCGGCATCGGAGAAGCGCGAGCATCTGCTCGAGCTGCTCCGAACCCTGAGCGGTATGGCGCTCGAAATTGAAGTATGCACACGACCAAAAGAAGCGCTCAATCGCTTGGCGAATGGTGACTTTCGTTATTGTCTTATCCCTGACGACTTAGCCCTGTTGCGCGACTTACGCCGTGTCTCCCAGCCTACCCTCTGTCTGATGGTCCGAGATGACAGTTCCCCGGAATTCGACAGCCAAGCGATCAACGACGGCGCGGATGAAGTGCTACTGCGAGCCAGCGTTACCGCATCAAGCCTTGAGCGGGCTATGCTGCACGCCAGCTGGCGCAGGCGAAGTGGGGGCAAGCTCGCGCTTCAGGCCAAACAGGATCCGCTGACCGGGCTGGGCAATCGGGCCATGCTCGAAGAGGAGCTCGACCGATTATTGCTTCGCAGCAAACGCAGCCACACCAACTTTGCCTTGCTATACATCGATCTTGACTATTTCAAACAAATCAACGACAGCTTCGGACACGGATTAGGCGACTTGCTGCTCGCAGTAATCGCTAACCGTTTGCGACGCAGCATGCGCGATGTTGATCTGATTACCCGAATTGGTGGCGACGAGTTCGTTGCACTACTGACCGACTTGCACGACGCAAACGACGCAGCACTCATAGCCGGCAAGATTATCCACGCGCTCAGCGAACCAATCACCCTGAACGGCCATCATCTGCTAATCTCTGCTAGCGTCGGTATTGCTACCCATCCGCAGCACGGCGGCAATGCCCAAGAGCTACTCGCGCACGCCGATCAGGCTTTATACCGAGCCAAAGCGGGTGGTCGTAATGGTTACCGATTCTACAGTCCCGAGGAAGACGCCGAAACACAGCACAATCTTGATATCGAACAGGGGCTGCGACACGGCCTGCTGGAGGGTCAATTTCGTCTGCATTATCAGCCCATCGTCGATACGCGCAATGGCAATACTGTTGCCTGGGAGGCGTTACTGCGCTGGCAACATCCGCAATTAGGCTTATTGACCCCTGATGGTTTTCTGCGACTGGCGGAGCACAGCGGTTTGATACTGCCCATGGGTCACTGGGTCATTGGCAAAGCGTTTGAAGCACTGAATCAATGGCGCGACGCGGGCATCAATTGCCGGCTCTCGATCAACCTTAGCGACCGCGAGTTGAAACAGCCCCGTTTTGCTGATCAACTTCGACAATTGATGATCAAGCATCGTATAGACCCCACAATGGTCCAGCTGGAACTGCGCGAAGACGCCTTGCTCAAGCATGCAGGCCAGGCTGAAGCGTTGTGTAAGACCCTCTCCGCCCTAGGCGTGGATATCTGGCTGGATCATTTCGGCGAAGAGTATGGCGCGCTCAGCTATCTCGCCAAATTACCGATCAAGGGCATCAAGTTGGACGCCCGACAGCTGTCCAGTGATGATGACGATGGCTATGCCACCTACTTACGCAACCTGGTCACCTTGTCACGGGGCATGGACAAGCAGGTCGTCGCCAATTACGTAGAAAACGCCCAGAGCGCCGATCAGCTGTCCAGCTGGGGTGGGGATTTTCTACAAGGCTTCTGGATTGGCAAACCACGCGCGCTGGAAGACGTGATAGGTCAACCTCTGAGCCTGTCCAGCACTTGATAGGAGTGAGCGGGATACGCTTCAGCGCCGGGCACGTCGCGTCTGCTGACCAACTGCCAATCGTCGGCAGTTACCGGAGGGAACCAGGCATCGCCTTCCGGCTCCGCTTCGACCAGAGTGAGGTATAATCGATCAGCCCGATCCAACAGCTGCCGGTAAAGGGTTTCGCCACCGATAACCATTACTTCCTCGACCCCATCAAGCACTGCCTGACGAGAGGCCTGCAACAGCGCAGCATCGATGCTTGTATGCACTGAGGTACCGGGGATCTGCAAGCCTGCCTTGTTGGTTATCACAATATTGGTACGCCCAGGCAACGGCTGACCCAAGGAATCAAAGGTCTTGCGACCCATCACTATCGGCTTACCCCAGGTCATACTACGAAAATATTTCAAGTCTTCCGGCAGGTGCCACGGGAGGCTGTTATCGCGGCCTATCACCCGATTCTTGCCCATGGCTGCAATCAAGGCAATGCGCGGATTCGAAGCGCCGCTCATACAGCCACCGGTGCTTTGATATGTGGATGAGCCTGATAGGCTTCCAGGACGAAATCCTCGGCAGTGAATGCAAACAGATCCTTTACCTGCGGATTCAATCGCATAACTGGCATCGGGAATGGCTCGCGCGTCAGTTGCAGGTCTGTTTGATCCAGATGATTTGCATATAAGTGGCAGTCACCACCTGTCCAGATGAACTCACCCGGCTCCAGCTGACATACCTGGGCGACCATCAAAGTGAGCAGCGCATAGCTGGCAATATTGAAGGGCACACCCAGGAAGATGTCGGCCGAACGCTGATACAGCTGACAACTGAGTTTGCCGTCCGCCACGTAGAACTGAAACAGCGCGTGGCAAGGCGGCAGCGCCATCTGATCGACCAGAGCTGGATTCCAGGCAGAGACAATCAGTCGACGTGAATCCGGATTGGTGCGGATCATCTCAAGCAACTTACTGATCTGGTCGATCGACTCACCATTGGGTGCTGGCCAGGATCGCCACTGATACCCGTACACCGGACCCAGATCGCCGTTCTCATCAGCCCAGTCGTCCCAGATGGAGACGCCATTGCGCTTGAGATAGGCGATATTGGTGTCACCCTGCAAAAACCAGAGCAGTTCGTGGATAATCGATTTGAGGTGACATTTTTTGGTTGTAACCAACGGAAAACCCTCGGCCAAATCAAAACGCATCTGATGACCAAACACGCTGTAGGTGCCGGTACCGGTGCGATCACTTTTGAAGGTTCCGTTCTCGCGCACATGGCGCATCAAATCAAGATACTGTTTCACGCTTGGCACCCTCGCTACGGTAGCCCCACGCCATAAGCGCAGCGCCGATCAAAATCATGGGCAGCGACAACAACTGCCCCATTGTCAGCCAGCCAAATGCCAGATAACCCAGGTGAGCATCCGGCTCGCGCACAAACTCGACAACAAAACGGAACACACCGTAACAAACACCAAATAGCCCGGATACAGCCATGGTCGGCCGTGGCTTTTTGGAATAGATCCACAAAATGGCGAACAACACCACTCCCTCCAGTGCGAACTGATAGAGCTGTGAGGGATGTCGCGCCAACTGAAGCGGATCGGTCGGGAATATCATCGCCCAGGAGACATCTGTAGGCTTGCCCCAGAGTTCAGCATTGATAAAGTTGCCGATACGACCAGCGCCCAGACCAATCGGAACAAGCGGCGCGATAAAATCCATTAACTCGAAAAACCGCTTGCCGGTTCGCCGTGCGAACCACCAAACCGCCAGCAGCACGCCGAGAAGCCCACCATGGAAAGACATGCCCCCTTTCCATACCTGCAACACAAGGGAAGGATCAGCGATGTAGGACTGCAGGTCGTAGAACAGAATGTAACCCACTCGCCCGCCCGCCATAACCCCAAGCGCTACCCAGAAAACCAGGTCCGATAGCGTCTCTTTGGTCCAGGATGGATCAAACGCCTGTACCCTGCGGCTGGCCAGAAACCAGGCGCCACCGATCCCAATCAGGTACATCAACCCATACCAATGAATCTGTAACGGGCCCAGCGCGATTGCTACCGGATCGATCTGCGGATAAGCCAGCATAACGGTTTCCTACATTAAGAAATTGATACCCACACACAACAGCAAAAGCGCGAAGAGACGCTTGAGCAATCGCTGGGACAAGCGGTGCGCAAGGCGCGCACCAAATCCGGCAAATAGCATGCTAGTAGCAGCAATCCCAATGACTGCCGGCAAGTACACGTAGCCCAGACTCCACTCAGGACGAGGCTCAACCGCCCAGCCAGTAATAATAAAACTGATCGCCCCGGCCACGGCAATCGGTAGGCCACAGGCAGAGGACGTCGCAACAGCTTGTTGCATAGGCACACTTCGCCAAACCAAAAAGGGTACTGTCAACGAACCACCGCCAATACCGAAAATCGCCGAAGCCCAACCGATAAACAAACCGGCCAAGCTCAGACCAGGTTTGCCTGGAACGTCCAGCGACGCTTTCGGCCTCAGCTCAAAGGCCATCTGTACTGCCACAATAATGGCGAATATACCGATGATCTTCTGCAATAGCTGACCGCTAATCAGCGCTGCAGTGAATGCGCCCAACACGGTACCAAAGACGATACCCAGGGTCATCCATATAAAGAGAGGCCAGCGGACGGCACCTTTCAGATGGTGTGCACGAATAGCGTTGATCGAGGTAAACGCAATGGTAGCCAACGAGGTACCCACGGCCATATGAGTCAGCACGTCGGCCGAAAAATCCTGGGCTGCAAAGCTGTAAACCAGTACCGGCACGATAATCATGCCACCACCCACACCGAACAGACCAGCCAACGTACCGGCGAAACCGCCCAGAACCAGATAGACCAGAAACTCCACGAACCCCCCCTCATTTGATTCACACCCCGCCTAGCGGGGACCGCTAGTGTAGCCGAATTCCTTAGGCCAGCGCTCCTTCAAACGTTCCAATCATCAGCATCACTAAAAGGCCGACCCTCTCAGGAACGGTCTTTTTTCTGGCAGTCAGGTAGTATTCAAACCTAGAACCTGATTGCCGACATCACACCCTGTCAGCTGCAATTGAACTCAACAAGAACAACACAGGAAACGCATATATGTGTCTTATGGCCTTTGCCTGGCAGTTGGGCGATCACCCTCTCACGCTATTGGGAAACCGGGACGAATTTCACGCACGCCCTACCCGTGACGCGGATTTCTGGATTAATGAAGACTTACCAGACTTGCTCGCTGGCAAGGATCTCGATGCGGGAGGGACCTGGCTAGGTGTGACCCGGGGTCAGCGGTTTGCTGCACTAACAAACATCCGTGCGCCGGGCGCTGAGGCGGCACTGCGTTCCCGCGGCCAGTTAGCTCTGGATTATCTTGCAGGGACAACCACTGCCAAAGACTATCTTGAATATTTAACCGGGGTAGCCGAACAGTACGGTGGGTTCAATTTGCTGATTGGCGACGCTGATCAACTGTGGTACTTCAACAGCAAGGACCAAAAGGCGGAGCAGATCGGGCCGGGCGTTTATGGTTTATCCAATGGCAACCTGAGCAGTGACTGGCCGAAACAACAGCGTCTTCGTGACGGCTTGGCCGCAGATCCCGATGGCGATCCTGCGGCGTTGCTCGAATTGCTCGCTGACAAGCGTATCTACCCCGATAGCGAACTACCCAGCACCGGCATCAAACTGGAACTGGAACGTCTTCTCTCGGCGGCATTCATTGTCGGCGAGCAATACGGCACGCGTGCCAGTACCTTGCTCAAGCTGACCAAGAACGGTGGATTAACGTTCGTGGAGAGACGCTTCGGCCCAATGGGCGTACTGACAGGTGAATCGTGCTGGCAAATGGCCTAACGGCCCTGGCGCAGGACCTTTTCAAGCCCCATATTGCGCAATGCCAAATGCAGAGTGCTTTGCACTAGGTAGGGGTTGTCCAACTCGATCACCTCATCGAGCAACGCCTTAGCATCCGACAGGCTGATCTGTCTTAGCAGCCACTTTACCTTAGGCAGGTTGGTGGCGTTCATCGACAGCACATCACAGCCCATGGCCATCAACAATACTGCCGAGGCCGGATCACCCGCCATTTCACCACACACGCTCATCGGCTTACCGGCATCACGACAGGCAGCCGCCACCTTGAGTAGCGCCTGCAGCACCGCCGGATGAAGTGAGTGATAAAGATCGGCTACACGCGGATTGTTACGATCGACAGCCAGCAGATACTGCGTCAGGTCGTTGGTGCCAACTGATAGAAAATCAACCATTTGAATTAGCTCGCGTGCCTGGTAGACCGCGGCGGGCACCTCGATCATCACGCCTACAGGCGGCATAAGCACAGCCACACCCTCATCGCAGACCTCGCTGTGCGCTCGGTGAATAAGGTGCAAGGCTTCCTCTACCTCGTAAACATTACTGATCATGGGCAACATGATGCGAAGATTATTCAAGCCGCGGCTCGCCTTGAGCATTGCGCGGGTCTGCAGCAGGAAAATTTCCGGGTGATCCAGCGTGACCCTGATACCCCGCCAGCCGAGGAAGGGGTTGTCTTCCTTGATCGGAAAGTACGTCAACGCCTTGTCGCCGCCAATATCCAAAGTGCGCATGGTCACCGGTAGCGGATGAAAAGCCTCTAGCTGTTCGCGATACGTGACCTGTTGTTCTTTCTCGCTAGGAAACCGATCCTGAATCATGAACGGGACTTCGGTGCGGTACAAACCGACGCCCTCAGCTCCCCGATCCAGGGAGCGCGCTACATCGGCAAGCAGACCGGTATTGACCCATAAAGGCATGCGATGACCGTCGGTGGTCACGCAGGGTACTTCCTTGAGTTTTTCCAGGCCTTGAACCAGCTCCAACTCTTCACGTACTAGTTCAAGATAATGTCGACGCAACTCCGGTGATGGGCTGGCATACACTTCACCGTGATTCCCATCAATGATCAGCTCCAATCCATCCATACGGGTGTATGGCAGATCGATCGCGCCCATGACGGTGGGTATGCCCATAGCACGGGCCAGAATGGCCACATGGGAGCTACCCGAACCCAGCACGGAGACCAAGCCCACCAGCTTTTCCTTGGGGACTTCACCCAGCATGACCGGTGACAGCTCTTCGGCGACCAAAATAGTGTGCTCGGGGAAAACCAGTTCCTGTTTGCCGGCTTCCTGCAGATAAGCAAGAATTCGACGGCCCAGATCCTTGACGTCCGAGGCACGCTCACGCAAGTAAGGATCGTCCATCATCTCGAAGCGACCGACATGGGAACTGACCACTTCGCGCAGTGCGCCCTGGGCCCACTGTCCACCACGAATCACATTGGTCACTTCGTTACCCAGCGCGGCGTCGTCAAGCATCATCTGATATACGTCAAACAGGGCCAGTTCTTCCCGACGCAGTTGCGTTGATAGCCGAGTAGAAAGATCCTGCATATCCTTTCGCACCGCATCCAGCGCACTACGAAACAGCGCAATTTCGGCATCGATATCGCGGACAGCCTTGTCCGGCACGGCTTTGAGGTCAGCAGGTGGCAGAATGACCACGGCTTGACCGATGGCCACACCGGGTGCTCCCGGAACGGCATCGAAGCGCGTGTCCTGCACAGGCTCGCCGCCCCAGCCTAGCCCTCGGATGGATCCAGTTGCTTCCGCATGGGCGATCACACCAGCGAGTTGCGCGCTCATGGTGACCAGAAATGACTCTTCCGACTCGTCGAATTGGCGTCGCTCTTTCTGCTGTACGACCAGCACACCCATTACCCGGCGGTGATGGATAATAGGTGCGCCGAGAAACGAGGCGTAGCGTTCTTCGCCGGTTTCGGCAAAGTAACGAAATTTGGGGTGGGCTGCAGCGTCTTCCAGATTGACCGGCTCTTCCCGGGCACCCACATAGCCAATCAGGCCTTCATTGCTGGCCAGACTGACCACGCCGACCGCATCCTTGTTCAGGCCTTCTGTCGCCATCAGGACATATCGCGTCGTGACTGGGTCGAGCAGATACACCGAGCAGACTTCCGTGCCCATCGCACCGCGCACGCGCTGAACAATGATATCCAGCGCAGTGGGCAGGTCCCGGGCCGAGTTGACCTCCTGAACAATACGCCGCAACGTGTTGAGCATACTCAAAACTGCACCAGTTCCAGCGGGAGTCTGGGCGCCAGCTCTTTCATGGCGCGCCGATAGACATCCCGTTTGAATGCCACCACCTGCCCCAGCGGATACCAGTAACTGACCCAGCGCCAGCCGTCGAATTCAGGCTTGGGGGTCTTGGTCATACAAACGCATTGTTCATCCGCCGTCAGGCGCAGCAGAAACCATTTTTGCTTCTGGCCGACGCAGATCGGCTGCGAATGGCTGCGAATCAACCGCGCTGGTAGACGATAACGCAACCATCCGCGTGTACAGGCAATAATTTCAACATCTTCGGGCATGAGACCTACTTCTTCATGCAGCTCGCGATACAGAGCCTGCTCTGGCGTTTCATTCCGCTGGATTCCACCTTGCGGGAATTGCCAGGCATCCTGCCCTATACGACGCGCCCACAGCACCTGCCCAGACCCGTTGGTCAAGATAATGCCTACATTAGGGCGGAAGCCGTCAGGGTCAATCACTGCCTTATTCCTTCTTTGATGATCGCTGCATTGTTCCACAAAGACGCGCGGCGCAGCAATTGCATAGTTGAAACATCGTTACTCTGCGGCTCAAGCATTTATCGGCGGTCTGGCTTATCCTTGAAGCTTGTTGATTTTTATACTGAGGAGTACACCGTGCCACTGGCCATTTTCGACCTTGATAACACGCTACTTGGCGGCGACAGTGACCATAGCTGGGGCGAGTTCATCGTTCAGAACAATATTGTCGATGCGCAGGCCTATCAGGCGCAGAACGATAAATTCTTCACTGAGTATCTGGAGGGCCGGCTGGATATCCAGGTCTACCTCAACTTTTGCCTGCAATTACTGGCTGAACACACGCAATCCCAACTCGATGAGTGGCATGGGCGGTTCATGACGGAGCGAATCGAGCCGATCATCCTGCCCCAGGCTTTGGCTCTGATCGATAAACACCGTGAGGCTGGCGATACCCTGATGATCATCACGGCGACCAATCGTTTCATCACTGGTCCGATTGCTGCTCGTCTGGGCATTGATATCCTGCTTGCCACCGAATGTGAGAAAGAGGCCAATGGTTATACCGGTCGGACCACGGATATTGCATGCTTTCGAGAGGGCAAGGTAACCAGGCTGGAGCGCTGGCTGATGGAAAACGGGAGGAAACTCGACGGTAGCTATTTCTATAGTGACTCACACAATGATTTGCCGCTGTTGCAAATGGTCGATCATCCGGTGGCGGTCGATCCCGATGATACCTTGCGTGAGCATGCGCAGAACAACGGCTGGCCGGTGTTAAGTTTGCGCGGCTGAAGTTAAGCCACTGGTGAACCCTGAAAAACCACAAGCTCGGGCTAATCGCTCCAAGCCTGGCAGGGTTGCGAAAGACGCCGTGTATCAATCCCTGGAGGCTTTACGATAACGTCCCTGTTATCGACACTTTCTCAACCCTGCCAAGCTGTGCGCTTAACGCGCATCGGTGTGATGCGTGGTTGGCTGTCCAAAGTCTAAAGCGGGTAGCTTGCGCTTTAGACCGGCAGCACTCTGCAAAAAAGTGATTTGATATAGCCGGTTTCCGGGATCGCGGGGTGCAGTGGATGGTCGGGCCCCTGGAAGCCACGCTCGGTGATGACCAGATTCCGATCCACGTGCCGGCTTGACGCCAGCAGGATGTCGCGCAGGGTATCTTCGGCCAGATGCATGGAGCATGAGGCAGAAACCAGAATGCCGTCTTTGTTCAACAACCGCATGGCCTGCTCGTTCAAGCGACGATAAGCCGCTTCGCCATTGCGCTGATCCTTGCGCTTCTTGATAAAAGCCGGCGGATCAGTGATGACCACATCGAATTTTTCACCAGCGGACTTGAGCTCGCGCAACGCATCCATTACGTCGCCCTCAACCACCGCCATGCGGTCCGCAACACCGTTGAGGCCTGCATTATGCTCGACCAGATCCAGAGCCGGCGCAGAGCTGTCTACACACATGACTTCGCTGGCGCCGAACGCTGCAGCCTGCACACCCCAGCCACCAATGTAGCTGTACAGGTCAAGTACGCGTTTACCTTTGACATATGGCGCCAGGCGAGCGCGATTCATGCGGTGATCGTAGAACCAACCCGTTTTCTGGCCTTCCCATACCGGCGCCTCGAAGTGCACGCCATTTTCTTCCAGGGCCACTCGGGCGGGAACGGTGCCGTGGGCAGCTTCGACGTAGGACGGGAGGTCCTCGGCAGTGCGTGCGCCGCTGTCGTTCTTGAACAAAATGCCCTGTGGTTTGAGCACCTGAACCAGCGCCTCAACGATTGCTGCACGCACGCGCTCCATGCCGGGGGTTGCTATCTGTACCACGAGGTAGTCTCCAAAGCGGTCTACTACCAACCCAGGCAGCAGATCGGCATCACCGTAGACCAGTCGGTAGAAAGGCTTGTCAAACAGTCTCTCGCGCAGGCTGAGGGCAACCTGCACCCGATGTACCAGCAGGGATTTATCTAGCAGCGTGGATGTGTCCCTGCTATGCATGCGTGCGCAGATGAGATTCGTTGGACTCATGCATACGAGTCCTAGTGGCTTGCCAGAAGCACTTTCAAGCTGGACTTCCTGGCCCGGTTCGAATGCCGTCAGAGGAGTCTGTACCGTGTCCACTTCATTGCTGAACACCCACAGATGGCCGGCCTTGATACGGCGGTCACTATTGGATTTCAGACGCAAGCTGGGCAGTGTCATGGGGGAGCTCCTCTTTCAAACGGCAGTGAATTCCACCGGACGGGCATTGTACAGGCTGTGCAGGCCGGCAGTCTGCGGCTAAACTCAGATATCAGGCACTATAGCGGATCAGTGAAAATGGTTGAGGATCTTACGCAAGAGCAGATCAGACATGCCCTGCAAGGCATCAGCGTTCCTCCACAGCCGCAGATCATGGTGGACCTGCAGATGGAACAGGTCATGCCTGATCCCGATCTAAGGGTGATCGCACGTCTTATAAGCCAGGACCCAGGCCTGTCCGGGAGCTTGCTAAAGGTGGTAAATTCGTCTTTTTTTGGTCTGGCAAATCGTATCTCATCGATTCAGCAGGCAGTCAATCTGCTGGGCGTTCGACGAGTGATCAACATCATCAATGCCCAATCAATTCGTGGCGAAATGACTGATGAAAATATCGTCAATCTCAACCGCTTCTGGGATAGCGCCCAAGACGTCGCTATGACGTGCATGACCTTGGCAAAAAAGATCGGCTGTTTAGAGCCCGACGAAGCCTACGCCCTTGGCCTGTTTCATAATTGCGGTATTCCTCTGATGCTGCGACGATTTCCATACTATATCGAGGTCATGGAGGAGTCGTACTCACAAGCAGGGCAACGCATCGTTGACGTCGAGAACCAACGACTCAATACTAATCATGCGGTTGTAGGTTATTTTACTGCCAAGTCCTGGTTGCTCCCCCTCCACCTCTGTGAAGCCATTGCAAGCCACCACAACGCCGAGCAGATCTTTCGTGAAGACAACCACGATGCCGGTCTGAAGAATTTGCTCGCGATCCTTAAAATGGCCGAACATATCTGTCAGGCCCACCGCGTACTGGCCAACCAACCCTTCGATCACGAGTGGGATGCTGTAGGTCGGGAGATTCTCGAATATGTCGGCCTGACCGAATACGACTATGAAAATCTCGAGATTAATTGCCGGGAAATGGTGGCAACCGGCGAAGGCAGGTACTATCAGGACTGACGGCGGAGCACACATACCGATTCAAGGAGTATTGAATGTCGACACCACTCGTTATAACGGTTATTTCCGCTGACAAATCTGGTCTAGTGGAAAGCATCGCCCAGGTAATCAACCGCCATGGCGGTAACTGGCTGGAAAGCCGAATGGCTCGTATGGCCGGGCAATTTGCCGGGATACTGCGGGTAGACATCGCCGCAGATAAAGTCGAGGGCCTGCGCATTGATCTCGACGGTCTGACCAGTCTGGGCATTAACGTTCAGGTGGCGGTGAGTGGTCAGGCAGATGCCCCAGAGCAGGACATCCTGCACCTGACATTAATAGGTAACGATCGTCCAGGCATTGTTCATGAGGTGTCTCAGGTACTGGCCCGTCACGGCGTAAACGTCGAGCAGCTGGAAACCGAGTGTAGTCCGGCGCCCATGAGCGCAGACTTGCTTTTTAAAGCCCGAGCTCGCTTGGGTGTATACCCGCAAACCGACCTCGACGAATTAAGAAACGACTTGGAGAATTTGGCCGACGACTTGATGGTCGAGCTAAATCAAGATGGTTGAAGCAGCTTGATTATGAAACAGCTCGGCGAAACACTCTAGCGCCGAGCCTGCTACTAACGCCCTTCATAACCTGGGTTGAATATCACCTCATCACCCTGCATAGCCTCGAAAATATCCTTCGCTACTATTGCAGGATCCTCCCAGCTGGCGGCGCGGTCACTTTCCGGATCAGCCATCGGCCCAACAGCGTGCTGACTGATTAGCGTTTTCATGCCACCGGGAGCGGCCAGAAATACTTTGATATTATCTTTCTTCAGTTCCTGAGCGCTGGTTTGAAAAAGGCCATGCAAGGCATGCTTGGTCGCCGCGTAATGACCGAGCGCCGGTGGAGCTGCGCGCATACCCAGGATTGACGACACATTTACAATGGTCCCACCGCCCTGCTTGCGCATGATCGGGATTGCCCGCTGTGCCAAGTCTGCGTAGGCCCAGTAATTAACCTCAAACAACTGGTGCGCCTGCTCCAGATCCATTTGTTCGTGCGTGGCAAGATAGGAATAACCAGCATTGTTGAACAGGTAATCGATACGACCGTACTCGCTCATCGCTGCGGCAATAACACCAGGCCGTTGCTCCACGCTGGCGAGATCCGCTTCAAACACAATGGCTTGCCCTCCGTCCTCACGTATCTGCTTTGCTAGGATTTCCGAGCCCTCGGGACGGATATCTACCAACACCAGCTTCATGCCCTTGCTGGCGCCAAGCATCGCAAGCTCATGACCCAGGCCATGACTGCTGCCCGTGATAACGGCAACCTTGTTGTCATACTCGCCAGCGCTATTGGCATCCTCGGCAACACTTACTGCGGGCATGAGAGCGGAGAAAGTTGCAAACAGAATTGCGGTCAATGTCGGCAAGCCACTAACTGCCGCTCGTCCGCCGGAGACGGTTGAAAATAATGACTGTTTCATAATATAGCTCCTTTTGTAATCCAGCCCTGCCTTGAAGGAGCAGCTGGCTCGCATTCGAACGAGAAATAAGCGGTTGCACATGCATGATCAACCGACATCCGAATGGATGGGGGAACGCCTGGGTAAGCCTGTGATGGAATACCACCGAACCACCACCGGTTATCCAAATTAGCTGTTATTGATCGCAGTAGTGTCATCAATAACAGATTAAACCACGTCGTTGGTAGAACCGCCGATATCGATTATAACAACGTCACCCTTAGTGTATTTGGCCGCATCGGTAAATTCGCCCTCATCATCCAGGGAAAATTCGAAGTATGTGGACAGCGCCTTGGAGTAGCAATCGACTTGGGAGATATTCAATTCGTCATCGCTGCCTACCACCTCAAACCTCCCCTTGCTGCCGTTGACCCACAAGCTTATCCCACAACCCATCTGACGCGGTATGCAAGCCTATGCCAAAAGGGAAGATATCACGCTGCCTCGGCCAATCAGATCAGCAGCAGCGTCGCCAGTCCGAGGAAAGCAAAGAAACCAACCACATCGGTTACGGTGGTTAGAATTACACCACCAGCCAAGGCCGGATCAATGCCAAATCGGCGCAAAACCAGGGGAATCACTAACCCCGCCAAAGCGGCACACAACAAATTCAATAAAATGGCGATCCCAATTATGCCGCCAATTTGCCAGCTACCAAACCAGAGGATCGCCAACCCGGCAACAACAACCGACCAGAGCAAGCCATTGAGCAAACCAATACCCATTTCTTTGACCAACAAGACCCTCGCGTTGCCACCAACCACCTGCCCTAAAGCAAGCCCCCGAATCACTAGGGTAAGCGTCTGACTGCCGGCAATACCACCCATGCTCGCCACGATCGGCATCAGAACTGCCAGTGCAACAACCTGTTCGAGGGTACCCTGAAACTGACCGATCACCCAGGCAGCAAGGAAGGCAGTGAGCAAATTGATGCCTAGCCAGACTGAGCGCCGCCGGGTACTGGTGAGAATAGGCGCAAACATGTCGGCCTCCTCGTCCAGGCCCGCCATATTCATCATCGCCCGCTCGGAGTCTTCACGGATGATATCCATAACGTCGTCGACGGTGATACGGCCAAGCAAAAGCCCGTCGGCATCCACTACGCCGGCGGAAAGCATATCAAGATCCTCGAACAGGCGCGCCACCTCATGGCTGGACAGCGCCACGTCAATGGACCTGAATTCCTGATCCATCACCTCGCTGACCTTGGCTTCCGGCAGACTGGTGACCATGCGGCTTAACCGCAAAACACCCAGGTAACGATTCCTGCGGTCTACGACCATGACCTTGTCAGTATGATCTGGTAGATCCTCCAACAAACGCAGGTAGCGCAATACCGATCCAATACGGACGTCGGCACGTACCGAAATATGGTCTACGTTCATCAGACCGCCAGCCGAATCCTCCGCATAAGACAGCATCTCGGCGATCTGCATGCGCTTTTGCTCGTCCATCGACAGCAGTAATTGCCGCCCTGGCCCGCTGGGCAGGGCCTGAATCAGATCAACCAGGTCATCCAGATCGAGTTTGCCAGCCGCAGCAACCAGCTCGTCATCGCCCATTTCCAGCGCTAACTTGGCTCGGACCTCCTCATGCAGGTGGACCAGCACCTTGCCTGACCGCTCACTGTCTAGCGTCTCCCAGACGACGCTACGCTCGTCTGGAGGGAGCGCCTCAAGCAAGCCGGCCGCCTTCGCAGGATGCATATTGCGAAACACTTTGCCGATGCGCTTGAACTTGCCGGCTTCAAGCGCATCGCGAACACTGCCAATGTGAGTGAAGATGTTTTCCTCATCTTCATGCAAAGGCGCGTCCTCATCACCATGCTCGCTATCGCGGTGCAGGGTTGCTGCCATCTGCGGATCAAGATGGCGAAGCACAGCGCCCTCGTGCTCATCGGAAACCTGTTGCCACACCGCTTGACGCTGTTCGGGCTCCAGCGCTTCGAGCAGACTGGCCAGCTTGCCCGGATGCATCGGACGCAACAGCTTGCGCACACGCTTGAGCTTGCCCTTGGCGAGCGCCTCGACAATTACTTCCTGACCGGTATGAATCGCGTGGTCGCTGTCATCAGTCATAGCGGTTATTCACTCCTGTCTTGCCTCCGGGCAGCAGTTAAGGCAGCCCGGAGGGCCCGCCGCGATGGAGCGCACACGAATATCAATCCTCGTAGCTCTCGATTGGCGGGCAAGCGCAGAATAGATTGCGATCGCCGTATACGTTGTCGATTCGGTTCACACTCGGCCAGAATTTGTTAGCCGCCACCCAGGGCCGCGGAAACACCGCCTGCTGACGCGTATATCCTCGCTCCCAGTCACCAGTGATGTCCGCAAGCGTGTGGGGCGCGTTGTGCAAGGGATTGTCCTCAGCGCTCCACTCACCTTTTTCGACCTGCCTGATTTCGCTACGAATAGTCAACATGGCATCGATAAACCGATCCAACTCGGCCTTGGACTCACTCTCGGTGGGCTCGATCATCAATGTGCCTGCTACCGGGAACGACATGGTCGGCGCATGGAAGCCAAAGTCCATCAAACGCTTGGCAACGTCTTCCTCACTAATACCGCTCGCTGCTTTCAGCGGTCGAATATCGATGATGCACTCGTGGGCAACACGTCCGTTAGTGCCGCTGTACAGAACCGGATAGGCTTCGCCAAGCTGTTTGGCCAGGTAATTGGCATTCAGGATCGCCACTTCGGTGGCCTGGCGCAGCCCGACAGCACCCATCAGTGCAATATAGGTCCAGCTGATCGGCAGGATGCTTGCGCTGCCCCAGGGCGCGGCGCTGACTGCCCCGTTCTCTGGGTCAGGACCGTCCAACGGCACCACAGAATGGTTAGCAACATAAGGCGCCAGGTGGGCGCGAACGCCGATCGGTCCCATTCCGGGGCCACCGCCGCCATGGGGTATGCAAAAGGTCTTATGCAGGTTCATGTGCGATACGTCGGCGCCAATATCAGCCGGACGCGTTACGCCCACCTGGGCGTTGAGATTGGCCCCGTCCATGTAGACTTGTCCACCCTGCTGGTGAACGATTTCGCAGATTTGTCGTATGCCCTCTTCATACACACCGTGAGTCGATGGATAGGTAATCATCAGGCAGGACAGGTTTTCGGCATTGTCCTCTGCCTTCTGACGCAAGTCGGCGATGTCGACGTTGCCCTTATCATCACAGGCTACTAGCACTACCCGCATACTGGTCATCATCGCCGACGCCGGGTTGGTGCCATGAGCCGACGTTGGAATCAGGCATACGTTACGGTGCTCGTCACCATTAGCTTCGTGGTATTTGCGAATCGCCAACAGCCCAGCGTATTCGCCTTGGGCCCCGGAGTTTGGCTGCATGCAGATGGCATCAAAACCGGTAATCTGGCGCAGCATTTCCTCCAACTCATCGATCATCACCTTGTAACCCTCGGCCTGTGCCAATGGAACAAAGGGATGCATCTGGCCAAACTCGGGCCAAGTGACCGGAATCATCTCGGTCGTCGCGTTAAGCTTCATCGTGCAGGAGCCCAGCGGAATCATCGCGTGGTTCAACGCCAGGTCCTTATTCTCCAGCGACTTGATATAGCGCAGCATCTCGGTTTCAGAGTGATAGCTGTTGAATACCGGGTGCGTCAGGAAGTCCGAATGACGACGCAGTCCTGAGGGTATACCCAGCTCGCTGCCAGCCACTGCGACATCCAAAGCGCCCACTTCCTGGTTATGCCCCTCTCCAGCAAATATCGCCAAAAGGTTCTCGACAGTCGCACGGGTACTGGTTTCGTCCAGACTGACGCCCAGGCTATCAGCGTCAATCAAACGCAGATTCACTTTGGCGGCGCGCGCGCGCTCGACAATATCTCGAGCCTGACCCGGCACATCCAGCGTCAGAGTATCGAAGAAGTGATGATTGCAGCGCTTGATTCCAACTGCTTCGAGGCCTGTGGCGAGGATGGCGGTCAGTCTCTGTATTCTTTCAGCGATGGTCTTCAGACCCTGCGGCCCGTGGTACACCGCATAAAAGCTGGCCATATTGGCCAACAGCACCTGAGCGGTACAGATATTCGAATTCGCTTTCTCGCGCCGTATATGCTGTTCACGTGTTTGCAGCGCCATCCGCAACGCACGATTACCTCGGGTATCGACGGAAACGCCGATAATCCGGCCGGGCATCGCCCGCTTGTAGGCATCCCGGGTAGCGAAGAACGCCGCATGGGGGCCGCCGTAGCCCATCGGCACACCGAATCGCTGAGCTGATCCAAAGACCACATCGGCACCCAACTCACCGGGCGGAGTGAGCAGCACTAGACTGAGAATGTCGGCCGCGACGCAAGCCAGGCCATTCATGCCATGTACCTGATCGATCAGCGGTTTAAGGTCGCGGATTTCGCCCCAGGTATTGGGGTACTGAAACAGGGCGCCAAACACATCATGCTCGCCCAAGGTGGCCACGTCGTCGATCACCAGATCAAAGCCAAACGCCTCCGCACGGGTGCGTACAACAGAAATAGTCTGGGGATGACAATCGTGGTCGACAAAGAACAGATTACTCTTGCTCTTGGCTACCCGCTTGGCAAGGGCCATGGCCTCGGCCGCAGCAGTCGCCTCATCGAGCAAGGATGCGCTGGCCAGCTCCATACCAGTCAGGTCGATTGACACCTGCTGAAAGTTCAACAGCGCTTCCAGTCGACCTTGGGCGATTTCTGGTTGATAGGGGGTGTACGCGGTATACCAACCCGGATTTTCCAACACGTTGCGCAGGATGACCGTCGGCGTCAGCGTGTTGTGGTAACCCATACCAATGCAGGAAGTGAATATCTGATTGCGGCCGGCAATCCCCTTGAGATAAGCCAGCACTTCAGCTTCGCTGCGCGGACCCTGCATATTGAGCAATTCCTTGCGCAGGATGCTGCCAGGCACGGTCTGCTCAATCAAGACGTCAAGCGACTCGACGCCCAGCGTATCGAGCATCGCCTGTTGCTCTGCGGCGTCAGGGCCGATGTGGCGACGCACAAAGGCATCTGTCTGTTCCAGATCGTTGAGGCTTGGCGTATTGCTCATGGGATTACCTGTCGGAAATTAAAAATATGCGAGGCAGGGTTGGTGCACAACCAGCAATCATTATGAACGGACTGCCTGCGCCCTGGCGCTTAGAAAATGAGTGGCACGAATCTGAAGCACCGATCTGGCGCTTCAGAGCCTGTGCAGCGGGCGGCAACCGCCCGATGCCATCAGATGGAAGCGCTATATGTGTCAGCGTCCATCAGCTTGTCGAGCTCGGCCGCATCAGTTGGTTTAACACGGAAAAACCAGGCACCGGCATAGGGCTCACTGTTTACCAGCTCGGGACTTTCAGTGAGCGTCTCGTTGATGGCAATCACTTCTCCACTGACCGGAGCGTAGATATCCGAAGCGGCTTTCACTGACTCGACCACGGCACATTCCTGGCCAGCGTTCACCTGGCGGCCCACTTCGGGCAGCTCGACGAAAACGACATCGCCTAACAGATCCTGAGCATGATCGGTGATGCCAACGGTAATGGTGCCATCTGCTTCCAGGCGGGTCCATTCGTGACTGGCGGCGTAACGAAGCTCGGCGGGGGTTTTACTCATGGGACGGTCCTCGGAAGAAAAATGAAATTTATTCGAATACGGCTTTGCCGTTACGCACAAAACCAGGCTTGATCACGCGTACATCCAGTAACTTGCCACGTATCTCAACCTGCGCACTGTCGCCGGTTCCTCGCGGAACGCGGGCCAGAGCAATAGAACAGCTCAGCGTCGGGGAGAAGGTGCCACTGGTTATTTCACCTTCGCCCACGCCCTCGACTATCACCTTCTGATGTCCGCGCAGCACCGCTCTCTCACTCATTACCAAGCCAACTTGCTTCAGCTGATCACCTGTGGCGCGCTGGACTTCAAGGGCTTTGCGGCCAATAAAGTCCCGCTCAACCGGCTCCCAGGCAATGGTCCAGCCCATATTGGCTGCCAGCGGAGAAACCGTCTCATCCATATCCATACCATACAGGTTCATGCCTGCTTCGAGACGCAACGTATCACGGGCGGCCAGGCCGCAAGGTCTGCAGCCAGCGGCCAGCAGTGCGTCCCAGAACGCGGCAGCCTGCCCGGCGGGCAGAATAATTTCCAGCCCGTCTTCACCCGTATAACCGGTGCGGCCGATGAACCAGTCACCTTCAGGTAGTCCCTGAAAAGGCTGCAAGTCATTCATCAGCGCCGCACGGTTGTCGCTTACCACGCTGGCGGCGCACTCGCGGCCGCGCGGGCCTTGCACGGCGATCATAGCCAGATCGGCGCGCTCTTGAACGGTCACTGCATAACCATTTGCCTGACTTTTCATCCAGGCCAAGTCCTTGTCCCGTGTCGCGGCGTTAACGACGAGCCGGTAACCTTCGTCGGTGAGGTATACGATCAGATCATCAATCACGCCACCATCTTGATTGAGCATCCCGCTATAGAGCGCTTTTCCAGCTGTCACCAGGCGCGCCACGTCATTGGCCAGCAGGTATCTCAGGAAAGTTTTTGCATCGGTGCCCGCAACGTCGACCACTGTCATGTGGGAGACATCAAACATACCCACATCGCTGCGCACCTGGTGATGCTCCTCCATTTGCGAACCGTAGTTCAATGGCATGTCCCAACCGCCAAAATCAACCATCTTGGCGCCGGCGGCCAAGTGCTGCTCGTAAAGCGGAGTACGCGAACCCATTCGACGTTTTCCTTAATGCAAAGAGAGGTGATCGGCTGTGAATTGTAGCCAAAATCAGGCGGGCTGTGCAGCCTTTGCTGCGAATTGCCGGCGACACCGGTTGCAGCCGCCGAGACTACCCTATCGGCGACCAGAGCGACGAATCAATACGATTACCGGAAGCAACCCTACCAGCACCAGGGTTAATGCGGGCAAGGCAGCCCGCTGCCAATTGCCCTCGGTGGTCAAACCGTGAATGCGCACCGCCAGAGTATCCCAGCCAAAAGGACGCATTAGCAGCGTTGCCGGCATTTCCTTGAGCACGTCAACAAATACCAGCAACCCGGCACTAAGGATACCCGGCAACAAGAGTGGCAGATATATCCTGCGCAACACCGCCCAGCCTGACTGACCCAGACTCTGGGCAGCCTCCGGCAAAGAGGGCCGAATGCGTGCTAGGGACGTATCCACTGGGCCGTAGGCCACCGCCATAAAACGAATCAGATAGGCCAGCAACAGCGCAAAAAGACTGCCCAGTAACAAAGGAGCAGGCTGCTCTACTCCAAGCCAACCGCGAAACGGAATTAGCAGCGCGTTATCGATCCAGCTGAAGGCAAACATGATACCAACCGCGAGCACCGAACCGGGCAGTGCGTACCCCAGATTCGCGACGGCGACGGCAGTCCGTATACGCCGTATCGGCTGCAACCGCCTGGAAAGCGCGAGCAAAACCCCCAGACTCACGGTCAGTGCCGCGGCCATTGCACCCAATAACAAGGTATTGCGTATGAGTGACCAGTAGCGACTGTCCAGATGAGCCATACCACCCTCTATCAACCAGTAAATCAGCTGAATAACGGGAATGATAAAAGCGACGCAGAGCACCAGCAAACAGTAACCGCTAGCGAGCAAGGCTTTAGGCCCGCGTAGCCGGTAAATTGCGCCGGGGCGTGGCCGATCGACCCCGGGGAATCGCCGACTACCCTGCGCTCGGCGCTCGGCAAACAGGGCGAGAAAGACAAAAAGCAGCAATACACTGGCCAGCTGGGTTGCTGTCTGCAGGCTGAAAAACCCGTACCACGTCTTGTATATGGCTGTCGTAAAGGTGTCGTAGTTGAATACCGAAACTGCGCCAAAGTCAGCTAGCGTTTCCATAATAGCCAGCGCAGCGCCGGCACCTATCGCTGGCCTCGCCATCGGCAGCGCTATCTTGGTAAAACCTTGCCAGGGCGTCTGCCCGAGCACCCGCGCAGCCTCCATCAAGCCACGTCCTTGAGCCATAAAGGCGCTGCGAGCGAGCAAATACACGTAGGGATAGAAAACCAATACCAGCACGATAATCACGCCGCCGGTGGACCGGATGGATACCATGCGGAAGTCGCTGCCAAGCCAACTACGTAGAAGGGTTTGCAACGGGCCGGCAAAGTCCAGCAGCCCAATCATCACGAAGGCAAGTACATAGGCGGGTATGGCGAACGGCAACATCAACGCCCAATCCAGCCAGCGTCGTCCGGGGAACTCACACATGCTGGTCAGCCAGCCCAGGCTGACGCCGAGCAGAATGACTCCCGCACCCACGCCAGCCACCAGCATCAAGGTGTTGCCAATTAACTGCAGCATCTGCGTCTGCAGTAAATGCCCCCAGATAACGGTATCGATACTTTGCCAACTGATCAGCAGCACCAGCAACGGCATCAGCACCAACGCTGCTGAGCCGTAAGCCACCACTCGCCAGTAAGGCATTTTTCGGGTCAAAACCTGGTGCACATCGGCTCCTGCGCTCGGTAAACAGCCGCGCCGTATAACAGCGGCCCTGAACAATGCAAACGCCCGGCGCGTGGCCGGGCGTTCAGTATATCGGGAAATGCTGCCAAAGGCTCAGGCCTGCGTCATATCACTTCCAGCCCTGACGATCCATCATCATAATGGCCTCGGCTTGCAAACGACCCGCCACTTCGACATTAATTTGATCAGCCTTGAACTCACCCCACGCAGCTACTTCCTGCGACGGCTTCACACCCGGGTTAGCCGGATACTCCTGATTGACCTCAGCAAAGACCTCCTGAGCTGCGGGTGTAGTCATCCACTCCAGCAATTTGATGGCCTCTTCAGGCTGCTGCGAATAGCGGGTAACACCGGCACCGGAAATATTGACATGAACGCCGCGGTCACTCTGATTTGGCCAGAATAAAGCTGCCTTTATTGCGGGATCATCTTTCTGCAACCGACCGAAATAGTAGGTATTGACGATACCTACATCGCACTGGCCCGCATCGATTGAATTAATCAGGGCAGTGTCATCAGGGAAAACCGGCGTGGCCAGATTGCTGACCCAGCCATCGATGACTTCGGCGGTGCGATCGGCACCGAGCGTCTCGATCATGGTTGCGGTCAAGGACTGGTTATACACTTTCTTCGAGGTACGCAGGCAGACCCTCCCTTTCCAGCCGTCGTCAGCTAGCGCCTCGTAGGTGCTCAACTCGGACGGATTGACGCGTTCGGTCGAGTACACAATAGTCCGTGCGCGCAGGGAAAGCCCCGTCCATTGACCACTCTCAGCGCGGTACTGGGCAGGAATATTGGTCTCAATGACATCTGATTTAACTTCGCGCAGTACGCCTTGCTGTTCGGCCTGCCAGAGGTTACCAGCATCAACGGTAATCAACAGATCGGCCGGCGTGTTCTTGCCTTCGGCCTGAAGTCGAGCGAGCAGCGGCGCTTCCTTGTCAGTAATGAAGTTGATCTTCACGCCGGTTTTTTCGGTATAAAGATCGAAGACCGGCTGAATCAAATGGTCCTGACGGGCCGAGTAAACCACAAGCTCCTTGGCTTGGGCGATGCTGGCGAAGGTCGTTAGGGCCAGACTCAGTGCAGCGATGGAACGGATAGCGGACATAGGTTGCGCCTCACAATGGATAAGCAGAACCTAGATGATAATGATTCGAATTTAGTTTAGCAACCAGATGATTAATCACTTTCCTTTTCCAGTGCCAGATCCTTCGCCAGTGTCGGGAGACTGCCGTCGAGTCCCATGGCACGCCGAATTAACATGGATTTCAACTTGCCTTGCTGCTCGAGCCACTGCATACCGGCATTACGCAGCCAGCGCAGAGGTAGTGCATCAGCGTGAAATAACCGTTCGAATCCTTCCATGACCACCATCATTCCAAGGTTGTTGCCCATCCTCCCCCGCTCGTAACGCTGCAAAACGGACAGGTCTGCGATCGACTCACCGCGCTGAATTGCCTCCCGCAGCACATCATTGAGTTCCGCTGCGTCGAGCAAGCCCAGGTTCACCCCCTGCCCTGCCAGCGGATGAATACTGTGTGCCGCATCACCCACAAGAGCCAAGCCAGGCATCACATAGGTTTTCGCATGACGCTGGCGCAGGGCTATCCGGTGACGTGGATCAGTCACCGTGACGCGTCCCAGACGGTGCTCGATGGCCGTTTCTATCTCTGCTGCAAAGGCTCCATTGTCCAATGCCATCATGCGGTCTGCGGCCTCGGGCACTAATGACCAGACAACCGAGCAGTAATGCGCACCCTGCTGATCCATCAACGGCAGGAAAGCCAACGGACCGGTAGGCAAAAATCGCTGCCAGGCCGTTTCTCCATGCGGCTTTGCCACCCGTACGGTGGTCACAATAGCGTGGTGCAGATAATCCCATTCCCGCAGTGCAAAACCGGCAAGCTCGCGGACCTTGGACTTGCCTCCATCGGCAGCGATGACTAACGGCGCAGACACTGTGTCGCCCGAGGTCAGCTTCAACCGCCAGCCCTGCTCCTCACGCACCAGCGTCTCGATGCGGCGCCCACCAAGCATGGTCACTGGCGTCTGGGCCAGGCAGTCAAGCAGCGCTTGCTGAATACGATTGTTCTCGACGATATGACCCAAACGATTTTCGTTCAGCTCATGGGCATCAAAACGAATCTCGCCGGTACCCTCAGCGTCCCACACGCACATTTGCCGGTAGGAGCAGCACCGCTCGGCGACAATCGACGGCCAGGCGCCAAGACGACTGAATATGCGCTCGGAAGCCGCACTTAATGCGCTCACCCGTGGATCATAACCAGACGAGGTCGGGGCCGACTGCTCAGGCTGATCCAGAGGCAAGCCATCCACGATGGCAATCTTCAGCTCAGTGTCAGCCAGCGCCAGCGCCAGCGTGGCGCCAACCATTCCGGCACCAACGATAATCAGATCATAGTCTTGCGCCATGGCATCTATCTCTTAAAAGGGCGGTATACCGGCTTAAATCTTCAAACCCATTGCCTGGCGCGCAAACATTCGACGCGCTGGCGGTAGCAGGTCAAGCCCAAGTAATCCTAGATTCCGTCCCACCGTCAGTAATGGCTGACGGTTACTGAACAAACGTGTCAGGTAATCACTGAAAGCCACGGTCAACTGCTGATCGTTGCGCTGACCGTCGAGATACCCCTGCAACACCTGCAGGTCGCCCAGCGCAATACCCTTGTTGCTGGCAGCGATCAGCTTATCTGCCAGCGCGAGCGTGTCACGCAGGGACAGATTGAACCCCTGTCCGGCGATCGGGTGCAGACTGTGCGCGGCATTACCGAGCACGACTAGATTCGCCCTGACCTGTTCCTGGGCCTCAATCAGATGAAGCGGGTAGCAAACGCGTGCGCCGACTCGGGTAAGCGCCCCCATCCGGTAGCCGAAAGCCTGCTGGAGCGCATGCAGGAACGCATCGTCGGGCAATGCCGCGATTTCATGTGCCTGATGCTCCGGCAAGGTCCATACCAGCGCACTGCGCTGACCAGCGAGCGGTAACAAGGCAAGTGGTCCGGATTCGGTAAAACGCTCGTAAGCTACCGAACCGTGGCCCATTGCACTAGAAATGTTTGCTACTACTGCAGTCTGACCATAGGGGCTAATCTCACGATAAACACCCAACTGATCGAGCAAACCTGAGCGACCGCCATCGGCAAGCACCAATAGACCGGCATTGACCGTCTGACTGCTGCCATCAAGTTCCACATCAAGCTCGTAGCCATCAGACATAGCGCGCGCCGACGTTGCGCGTGCCGGCGCCATCCACTCAACCGCGTCGCTATTCAGTGCTGCCAGCAGAACTTCGCCCAGCCGAGCATTTTCCACCACGTAGCCAAGTGCCGGCACCGATTCCCTTGCCGCGTGCAATCTAGTCACTCCGGGGTGACCACGATCAGACACATGAATGTGCTTGATCGGCTCGACTGTAGCAGCCAGCTGATCCCAAACGCCTAGACGTTCCAATAACAGGCGGCTGCCGTGCGACAGGGCGGTGGAGCGTGAATCATAGCTTGGCTGGACCTGACCTTTCACCGGCGGCTGAGCTTCGACCAAGCGAATCCGCCAACCGCTCTGACGCGCGCAGTCTTGCAGGGCCAGCGCTAGACAAGCCCCGACCATACCCCCGCCAACGATCGTCAGATCACCGCTCACGCAGGCTCACCAGCAGGCTCTCGGGCCAGAGCCATGAGAGCTTCGATCTCATCTGCGCCCTTGGGTACGTCGGCACTGAGAACCTCACAACCCGTCTTGGTGACCAGCACATCATCCTCTATGCGGATGCCGATACCCCGCCATTTGCGCGGAACCGTTTCATCGTCCGGTGCGATGTAAATGCCCGGCTCAACCGTCATAACCATACCGGCCTCCAGCTCCCGCCAGGCTCCGCCAATACGGTAATCCCCCACATCATGCACATCCATGCCCAGCCAATGACCGGCACGGTGCATGTAGAACCGCTTGTAACTCTCGTTGGCGATAAGCTGGTCTATCTCGCCCTGAAGCAGACCCAGTTCAACCAGGCCGGTGGTAATGACCCGTACCGTCGCCTCGTGCGACTCATTCCAGTTACGACCAGGGGCAATCACTTCGAACGCGGCAGCCTGAGCTTGCAGCACGATGTCGTAGATCGCGCGCTGTTCGGTAGAAAAGCGTCCGCTCGCAGGGAAAGTGCGGGTGATGTCGCTAGCATAGCAATCGAGCTCGCAGCCAGCGTCGATCAGAACCAGGTCCCCGTCGCGAATCTGGCTGCTGTTTTCCGTATAATGCAGGATGCAGCCATTGCGACCGGCAGCCACGATTGAAGAGTAGGCCGGATAGCGACTGCCATGTCGCATGAACGTATGCTGCAGCTCGGCCTCCAGCTGATATTCCCATGTGCCCGGCTGACATACCTGCATAGCGCGGATATGGCCTTTAGCCGATATCTGCGCTGCTTCACGCATCACTTTCACTTCTGCGGCGCTTTTGTACAGGCGCATGTCGTGCAGCAGATGATCCAGAGCAACGAATTCGTTCGGCGGTGTTGCCCCGAGCCGCGCCTTGCTGCGGATCACATTGATCCAGTTAGTCAGTAGGCGATCAAAATCCTGATTCGCACCCATCGCGTAGTAAACCCGTTCGCGACCCTCAATCAGCCCGGGCAGAATGTCATCGATATCCGTAATAGGAAAAGCATCATCGGCGCCATATTCGCTGGCTGCGCCTTCCTGCCCGGCGCGATAACCGTCCCACAACTCCCGCTCTTTGTCCTTTTCACGACAAAACAAGACATATTCGCCATGCTCGCGGCCGGGAATGAGCACCGCCACAGCCTCAGTCTCGGGAAAGCCCGTCAGGTACTGGAAGTCACTGTCCTGACGATACTGATATTCCACGTCCCGGTTACGTATCCGGGCCGGGGCTGCCGGCAGCACAGCTATGCTGTTGGGCTCCATCTGTGACATAAGTGCCTTGCGGCGCCGTGCGTATTCCTGTCTGGATATGTGCATGCCTACCTCTGGGATTTTAATGCAATGATGCAGGGGGCTTGGTTTCGCTGTCAGCGTCGGGCTGGCATTCGCTGAACAACATCAACACCGCCATACGCACGTACTCCATGACCTCCATGAAATCGACCTCATTGGCCTCGGATTCTTCCAGGTCGGTCTGCACCTGGGCAATGGCAGCAAAGTCGTGCAGCGCCCCATCCGCCTCCTCGCTCAGTTCGTTGCTGCGCTCGACCAGACCAAAGCCACCCAGGAACCCTTCGCACCACTGCCCTAACGCTTGGGTCCGTCGATCCACAGCTACGCTGTCATCAGGTAACAAAAGAGTGATGTCGAAGCCACTGCCGGCCAGCTCAGCTAGGCTGGCGTCATAAAGCTGAATAACTTGTACCTTTGCCGCCTCAGGAAGACTGACACGGGCATCAAGCAGCTCCTGCACTACGTTCAGCCAGGTCCCGTGATCATACCGGGCGCCGGCAGACAGCCGGCCCACAAGGTGACCATGCAGTTCAGCCGGGAGTACCGAAGCCCCCAGATCGTTAAAAAGCTGGGCGTAACGGTCAAAATCAAATACCGCTGGCATCAATGCCATAAATCAGAGCCTCCAAAGTCAACGTAATCATTATAAAAGCAAATAGGCTTTAAGGAAGGAGCATTATGTTGCGTAATCTACTGCCCCCGGACAGCAGGGTCTAGCGCAGCAGACCTCGGGCTTGCGCTAGCGGATGCAGGTCAGTCTGACACAGGTTTGACCGCCCTGCGGCGCCACTCTATAGTTGCCCAACACCGGGAAGACAGAATGGCGAAAATGGAAGAACCCGATATCAACAAACTGACAGTGAAAGTGGCCCAGCTGATAGACCTCTGCGACCGCCTCCAGCAGCAGAACCAGCATTTGCACGTACAGGAGAAATCCTGGAAAGAAGAGCGGATGCAACTGATTGAAAAGAACGATTTGGCCCGTCAGAAGGTCGAAGCCATGATATCTCGTCTCAAATCCCTGGAGCATGATGCATGAGCACCGCCCTGACAGTCACATTGAACATTCTTGACAAGGAATACCGTGTCAGTTGCCCTCCGGAGGAGCGCAGCAATCTGGAGCAGGCCGCGCGGCACCTGGACACGACCATGCGCGACATACGTAACAGCGGCAAGGTCATTGGCGTAGAGCGTATCGCGGTCATGGCCGCGCTTAATATAAGCCACGACATGCTGACTGGCACTCGCAAGCAGGACAGCGAGCTGGACAACCAACAACGGCAGATCGGCGAACTGGTCAACCGGCTCGATCAGGCACTTTCGCGTCATCAACCCTGATCAATCGTGAACCTGTGCTAATTTTTCTGTATAGTGTTTCTTGTCCCTGGGATGTTTGCCAGCAGGTGATGTCCCTGAGCCGATACTCCTGTAGAAGGAGGCCACGCGTTATTGTCAGTGTGCATGTCCGCATGTCGGAAAGCCTGAGACAATGCCGTGTCCCCCACCTTGAACTTTCGGGTTCAAGGGCTAGCCCGGCAGCGGCATCTCCGGGGACCCTAACATGATATCTTCCCGACGTAAGACGTTACGCAAGGAACTGCGTTCCGCGCGCCGGGCACTTACCCCAGCCCAACAACATCGAGCCAGCAGACAGCTGTTTCAGCGCCTGGCGCAACATCCACTCTTTATTCGAAGTCACCACATTGCTTTTTATCTGGCCAATGATGGCGAGATCGACCCCGGCCTGCTGTTCAATTACGCACAAAGGCTTGGCAAGATCTGCTATCTGCCGGTATTAAGCGAATGGCCGACCACGCGGATGGGGTTCCAGCGCATCCGTCCCGGTCAGCGCTGGAGCCGCAATCGTTTTGGCATCACCGAACCCAAGACAGACAGAAAAGCCCAAACGCGACCCTGGCGACTGAACCTGGTCCTCATGCCCTTGGTGGGCTTTGACGAGCACGGCAACAGACTCGGCATGGGCGGCGGCTTCTATGACAGAATGTTCGCCTATCGCCGCATGCGGAGTAGCTGGGGAGGCCCGCAACTACTGGGACTGGCGCACAGTTGCCAGAAGGTAGAAGTCCTCCCGGTAAAATCCTGGGACATTCCGCTGAACGGCATCGTCACCGACGCAGAGTGCATCCTGTTCTCCACGTCATAAGGATGGCGGGATAACCTGTATCGACGACGATACATTTTTCAGAAAACCCTGAGTGTAACCCGTCGTGACTACCCCCAGACCGAACACGACAACCAGAATCCAAAGCAAATCAGGTTTGCGCCGCACAAAGCACCTCTATAAAAAACTACTTATTATTATTTGAAACCGTTTGCTCAAGTAAATGTCACACAGGTGCTGCCCCCATCGTCGGCACCAACACCTAAGGTGTCCGCAAACGAAGCGAAGTAATTGCGTGAACAAGAACCCGTTTTTAAACCACACCCTTTCGTATGTCAAACCCGGAAAACGAAAATGCTCGCGCGGTTAGTCGTTTGTCACCCCCGCTTAACGCGGACAATTATTACGTTGTTACTAAAGATGGCTCAAACGTCCTGACTAACAGTTTCTGCTGCCCCAAGGCAAAGCCGCCCTTGCTTACTATGTGCCCGTGTATCGCAATGTGATGACAGGATGAATTGACGTTGAACACTTTGATGTTCTCATCTCCGGCGTGTTCCGAGTGGATCATGCACTTCAGGAGTTATTGCGTGGCAACGGCAAGTTTCATCTGAGCATGGCGTTGATAGAGCACGACAAGACCCTCTTCAGTCAACATGTCGGAGGAGACCTCGACGTCAAATGGGTGGTGGGTAGTCCCGTCACGCTGGGAGATAACAAATCTTTTCGCCTCAAGGCCAGGCCCCTCTCGAATCTGATTGCCAGTACCACCAATCACCTGCCGCTGATGATGCTCATCGCCGGTCTGCGCGCAAGCAACGACAAGCTTCGGCTGGAAGTCGACCGGCGCCAGGCAATCGAAGAAAGTCTGCAATAAAACCAGGCTCGGCTCACTCTGATTCTGGACATGACCATCTAATGGCGCCGCCTGACCCGTCACAAAGGTCGTCTAGGTCTACTGATGATCGACGCCGATCATTTCCAACCTTTCAACGACACGCTTGGCCATCAAGCGGGCGACGACGCGTTGAAGCGACTGGCCGAAGCACTCAGCGGCAGTTTACTGCGTGAGCGAAATGCCGTTCGCCGCTGTGGTGGCGAAGAGTTTGTCGTCATCCTGCTCGGAGCAGATCGCGGGCAGTGTTGTAAGGTGACCGAGTATTTGTAACAAGCTGCGGCAGACTTGCACATAGACTATACCGCGAGCGGCAACAACAGACTGTCCGTCAACATTGGCGCAGCATCTGTGCAGCCATCGGCCCAGACCGACCCCGGGAAACTGATCGAAATGGCTAACAAGGCCCTTTATCAGGCCACGACCGGCGGACGTAACCAGGCGCAGATGCGACCGCAGCGAGCGAATCGGTACTGCGCCGAGTCCTTTCAGGCTAAATACAAACGGTATGCCGGATTATCCGTCTCATCCCAATACATGTAGCCGATGCTGTCCAGAGTCTCCGGCACCTTGTGCCTCTCCGCCTCGGCAACTTGCAAGCCGACGACGACCCGACCATAAGCCGCGCCATGATTGCGATAATGAAACATCGAAATATTCCAGCGAGCGCCCAGCTTGTTGAGGAAGTTGAACAGTGCCCCCGGCCGCTCAGGGAACTCGAATCGGTAGACCACCTCATCGGTCACCTGCTCGCAATGGCCACCGACCATATGCCGGATATGCAATTTGGCCAGCTCGTTATCGGTCAGATCAAGGACTGGGAATCCCTGTTTCTGCAGAGTTTCCACCAATACATCACGGGGGTCGAGGTCAGGATGCGTCTGCACTCCGACGAAGATGTGAGCCTCGGCGTTATCGTGAAAGCGATAATTGAATTCAGTGATCGAGCGTTTGCCGATTGCCTGGCAGAACGCCTTGAAGCTGCCCGGCTTTTCCGGGATGGTCACCGCCAATAGCGCCTCACGCTTTTCGCCTATTTCGGCACGCTCGGCCACATGGCGTAAGCGGTCAAAGTTGACGTTAGCGCCAGAGTCGATTGCGATAAATACCTTTTCGCTGCAATTCTCCCGCTCAACGTATTTCTTGATGCCTGCCACGCCAAGACATCCAGCTGGTTCGCAGATGGAGCGCGTATCATCGTAGATATCCTTGATCGCCGCGCACATCTCGTCAGTGGTGACCGTAATCACCTCATCGACGTAATGACGACAGACCTCGAAGGTGTGCTGACCAATCTGCGCAACCGCCACGCCGTCGGCAAACAAGCCGACCTGACTCAGCACAACACGCTCATCGGCTGCCATCGCCGCCTTGAGGCAGGCTGCATCCTCTGGCTCAACACCGATTACCCGAATATCCGGGCGCAGGTATTTTACGTACGCCGCAATCCCAGCGATCAGTCCGCCGCCGCCAACAGGAACAAAAATAGCGTCCAGCTGACCCTGATGCTGACGCAGAATCTCCATCGCAATAGTGCCCTGCCCGGCGATCGTATCGGGATCATCAAAGGGGTGGATATAGACGAGCCCCTTTTCCTTGATCAGCTTCTGCGAGAAAGTCAGAGCCTCGTCAAAAGCATCGCCGTGCAAAACGACTTTGGCCCCCCAGGCCCGTACAGCGCGAACCTTGATTTCCGGTGTAGTACACGGCATCACAATGGTCGCCTTGACCCCCAAATGCCGTGCCGCATACGCCAGACCCTGGGCGTGGTTGCCCGCCGAGGCAGTCACTACACCGCAGGCACGCTGCTCATCGCTGAGCAGCGCAAGCTTGTTGTAGGCCCCGCGAATCTTGAACGAAAAAACCGGCTGCAGGTCCTCGCGCTTGAGCAATACCGTATTACCCAACCGCTCGGACAGAAAGGGCGCAGCATGGATCGGCGTCTCCACCGCGACATCGTATACACGGGAGCTGAGGATCTTTTTTACGTAGGTTTCCAGCATGGGGCTTCGACTTATTCCGGTGAAAAAAGCCAGTCTAGCGAATCGACCGTCCTGCGACTACACGGCGCCATGCCAGTACGCGTATAATTTGCGACTACACATAACGCCGACCAGAGGTATGGACCATGTCCCAGGATGAGTTGAAACAGGCCGTCGGCCAGGCCGCCGTGGATATTCTGCTACCCCATCTGGAGGACAGTAGCATCATAGGGGTGGGCACGGGCTCTACCGCCAACCATTTCATCGACGCCCTGGCAAAGCACAAAGGGTTCTTTGATGGCGCGGTCGCCAGCTCCGAGGCAACCGCTGAACGTCTGAGGCAACACGGTATTCAAGTGCATGACCTCAATAGTGTTGCCAATCTTGATTACTACGTTGATGGCGCCGACGAAGCGAACAAGCATCTAGAGCTGATCAAAGGCGGCGGCGCGGCGCTGACCCGGGAAAAGATCGTTGCCGCGGTAGCTCGTACCTTTATCTGCATTGCCGATGGCAGCAAGCTGGTGGAAACGCTTGGCGCCTTTCCGCTCCCCGTCGAGGTGATCCCGATGGCACGCAGTCACGTGGCCCGGGAGATCGTCAAGCTGGGTGGCGATCCGGTCTATCGCGAAGGCGTGATCACCGATAACGGCAACGTGATTCTGGATGTACATAACATGCAGATCCATGATCCCCGCACACTGGAAGCCCAACTCAATGGGATTGTCGGCGTGGTCAGCAACGGATTGTTCGCCGCGCGACCAGCAGACATCCTCTTGCTGGGTACCCTTGAGGGAGTCAAAACGCTGAAGCGCTAGTTAATCGACCGGCACGAAACGGTAGAAAAGATTAGGCTCGCTTACCACGTAGATCCGCTTGCGGTTGTCAACGGCCAGACCTTCGGCCTGCTTGACCGTTTCGCGCAAGCCGTTCATGCCCTTCCAGAGCCCCAGCAGACTGAGCGGCTGCCCCTCGAGATCATACTCAACGACCATATGTGATTGGTCGCTGAGCAACAAAAGATGACCACTCGGCGCATGCATAGCCAGGGAAGACAGATCACTCATGAAAAGACGCCGGGAGTTATCGGACTTGATCTCGGTAATACTGAGCGCAATCGGCTCACCAGGCAGCGCTTCGACAAAGCCGGTGACGGCCAGAACACGCATCGGATCACGCTCGCGGACAACCAGCAAACGCTGCCTTGCATCATCCCAGGACAAACCCTCTAATCCCTTGTTGCCCGGCTGATCGAGCGCGATCACAAGACTGGGCGCAGAGCCAATATCCAGACTCTGTGTCGTGGCCCTTATGTTGACCAGTGACAGGCGTTGCGTGCGCTCTTCAGCGAGGACATAGCGGTCGCCCGTCACGTGGGTCAAGCCCTCCATGTCGCCAGCGCCGACCACGGGGATGCTGCGCAGTAGCTTCCCCTCCAAGCTCAGCTCGATCACCAGAGCCTCCCCATTGAGTAGCGCAAAAAGTGTATTGGTATCAGCGTTATACGTCAGCGCCGAAAGATCATCGTTCACGCCAGGGACTTCAAGTCCGTCAATATCCACACGATAGCGTCCAAGCGCCAATGCCTGCTCAGGCATTATCTGACGATTGAGATTCCAATTTTGCCACCAGAGGACGTCCAGATTGTTGAACCGCACATAGCCGGCAGCAACTGCCAGGCACAGCAAGACAAGCGCTAGTATGGTTTTTTTCATTGAAGCCCAAATGGATGGCAACTCTTCTGAATTGAAGAGCGGAGGTGCAGACGAACCGACCCAAACCGGTAGCCGGCACTTGTCTGCGGCAATCTAGTCAGTGACATCCGTTGACTGGTCCAGCATCTGCGGGATCTGCAGCCGTAAAGAGTCCTCCGCACGCAACACACCTACCCCGGCGGGCGTTCCAGTGATAACAACATCACCCGGCAACAGGGTAAATACCGTCGCAATCTGGCATAAGAGCGTTAGGATCGGGGTAATCATCTGCGCACTATTGCCCTGCTGACGCACCTCCCCATTGATCTGTAGCTGCAGGCCAATATTATCGAGCTCAGGCACCGAAGCCGCCGGCACGAACAGTGACAAGGGACAAGCACCGTCGAACGCCTTTGCTCGCTCCCATGGGTGGCCATTGCTCTTCAACTGGTCTTGCAGCTCGCGTAGCGTCAAGTCAAGCGCGAGCCCCACCCCGGCAATAGCTGCCCTTGCTTGTGCTTCGCTTACTACACCGGATAAGGTGCTACCAATCAGCAATGCAATTTCGGTCTCGAAATGAATCGGCCCGCGACGGGACTGGAGCACAATAGGGTCGGCCAGAGGTACAACAGCCGTCGTCGGCTTGATAAATAAGAGCGGCTCGGCGGGTATCGGATTATTCAGTTCCCGCGCGTGTTCCGCGTAATTGCGACCCACACACACGACTTTACCTGATGGCAAGTCAGCAGCTGTCCCATCGGTAAAACGGTGCTGATACGACATGCAAACTCCTTGCTCGCTCATTACGAATACGCTCAGGGGAATATCTTGCCCGGATTCATGATTCCGTTGGGATCGAATACCTGCTTGATCGCTTTCATCACTGCGATTTCGGCTTCGCTGCGGCTATAGGTCAGATAATCGCGCTTGGTCATGCCTACGCCGTGCTCGGCGGAGATAGAGCCGTTGTACTTCTGCACAATGTCGAAAACCCACTTATTCACCGCAGCGCAGCGGGTGAAGAATTCATCCTTGGACAGCGTCTCGGGTTTGAGAATGTTCAGATGCAGGTTACCGTCGCCGATATGACCGAACCAGACGATCTCGAAATCTGGATAATGCTCGGCGACAATGGCATCAATGTCGTGCAGAAATGCCGGAACCTTGCCCACGGTAACCGAGATATCGTTCTTGTAGGGAGTCCAGTGCGAGATGGTCTCGGAGATGAACTCGCGTAACTTCCAAAGATTCTGCAGTTGCTGCTCACTCTGACTCATTACGCCGTCCAGCACCCAACCCTGCTCGACGCAATGCTCGAACGTCGCGAGCGCCTCGTCGGCTATATCTTCATTCAATGCTTCAAATTCGAGCAGCGCATAGAAGGGACAATCGGTTTCGAAAGGCGCGGGCACATCGCCCCGACCCATAATCTTGGCCATGGCCTTGTCGGAAAAAAACTCGAATGCGGTCAGATCGACCCTGTTCTGAAATGCGTGGAGTACCGGCATGATCGAATCAAAGTCGGGCGTACCGAGCACCATTGCAGTCAGATTGCGTGGCGCGCGCTCTAGCCGCATGGTGGCCTCTACAACAAAACCTAGGGTTCCTTCCGCGCCGATGAATAGCTGACGCAGATCATAGCCAGTCGCATTTTTGATCAGATCCTTGTTCAGCTCCAGCAGCTCACCTGCCCCGGTCACTACTTTGAGACCGGCGACCCAGTTGCGTGTCATACCGTAGCGAATCACTTTGATACCGCCGGCATTGGTGCCTATGTTACCGCCGATCTGACTGGAGCCAGCGGATGCAAAATCCACCGGGTAATAAAGACCCTTGTCTTCTGCGAACTGCTGCAATTGCGCAGTAATCACGCCAGGCTGACAGACCACGGTGCGATCGAACTCGTTGAATTCGGTGATCTGGTTCATGTAGTCGAAGGACACGACAATTTCGCCATTGGCCGCCACTGCCGCTGCGGACAGGCCTGTGCGCCCACCCGAAGGCACCAGCGCCAGCTTTTGTTCATTGGCAAACCTGACCAGCGCTTGCACCTGCTCGGTGCTTTTGGGAAAGACAATGGCTAGCGGCGCGGGCTCAAAATGCTTGGTCCAGTCCTTACCCCAGGTGTTCAACGACTCAGCATCGGTGCGCACCTTATCGGCATCTACCAGCGTTTTGAGGATGGCAATAATCGCATCTAGGGTCATGGTCGGCTCTCGAACGGAATTCATGCGGCACCTGAAGACTTTTCATCCAGGGACAGGCAGCAAAAAAGAGAGATTATGCTAGCATACGCAGCTTATGAAACAGGACTGTTGCTGCGACAAAAAGCGTCACAGAATCCTGCACGCCTATCTTAATCCGCATTACGGGTATCCGACATCATGAACAAAACCTCGCTGGACAAAAGCAAGATCAAGTTTCTGCTCCTCGAGGGCGTGCATCAGACCGCCGTCGATACGCTCAAGGCTGCCGGTTACACCAACATCGAATATCACACCGGATCGCTGCCGGAGGACCAGCTCAAGGAATCGATAGCGGAAGCGCATTTCATTGGCATCCGCTCGCGCACACAGTTGACTGCTGAGGTGTTCAGTCATGCCCATAAGTTGGTCGCGGTAGGCTGTTTTTGCATTGGCACCAATCAGGTCGACCTGACCGCCGCAATGGAAATGGGCGTAGCGGTTTTCAACGCACCCTATTCCAATACCCGCTCTGTAGCCGAGCTGGTATTGGCTGAAGCGATCCTGTTGCTGCGTGGCATCCCGGAAAAGAATGCCTCCTGCCACCGCGGCGGCTGGATCAAAAGCGCGGACAACTCATACGAGATCCGCGGCAAGAAGCTGGGGATTGTGGGGTACGGTTCGATCGGCACTCAGTTGTCTGTTCTGGCCGAAGGCCTTGGCATGCAAGTTTTCTTCTATGACGTAGTCGCCAAGCTGCCGCTGGGTAATGCTGTGCAGGTTGCATCGCTGCATGAATTACTGGGTATGGCCGATATAGTTACCTTGCATGTACCGGAAACTGCTGCCACAAAGTGGATGATGGGCGAGAAGGAAATTCGGGCAATGAAGCCCGGTGGCATTCTGATCAACGCAGCACGGGGCACCGTGGTAGAGATCGATGCTCTTGCCGATGCGTTACGCGACAAGCACCTCAATGGTGCAGCAATCGATGTATTTCCGGTCGAGCCACGCTCCAACAAGGAAGAATTTGTTAGCCCCTTGCGCGAGTTTGATAACTGCATCCTGACCCCCCACATCGGCGGCTCAACACTGGAAGCCCAGGCCAATATCGGACTAGAAGTGGCCGAGAAGCTGGTGCGTTACAGCGATAACGGCACTTCCATCACCTCGGTCAACTTCCCCGAGGTGGCGCTGCCCTCGCATCCGGGCATGCATCGCCTGCTGCACATCCACCAGAACGTGCCTGGCGTGATGAGCGAGATCAACCAAGTATTCGCGGCCAACGATATCAACATATGCGGGCAGTTCTTGCAGACTAACGAAAAGGTCGGCTATGTGGTCATCGACGTAGCCGCAGCCGCGTCGGAACTGGCACTGGAAAAGGTTCAGCAGGTTAAAGGTACAATACGGGCGCGCGTATTGTTCTAAGCCTACGTTGCTCGGGCGATCTGCTAACGCAACAGCGGGTTGTCCGGGCGCCGGCGAAACCAGCCCACCAGGCTGGCGCGCTCCCTGTTAGCCGCCAGCACTTCGTGCACGATGCTCTCACTCATGAATACCGCCAGCGTTCCAGCGCGTGGAGCTACATCATGCGCTCCTTCCTCCAGATGCAGCCGCAGCTCCCCCCCATCGCCTGGCAGCCACGCTCGATTGAGATACACTACAACCGAAACCTGACGCAGGGGACTACCTTTAAATCGATCCAGATGCTTGCGATAACCCGCTCCGGGCGGGTAGAGCGCATAGTGCGTTTCAAAGCTGTCTAGACCAATAAATAGACTGCGATTTAGCGCCGCCCGCAAGTCATCCATGATCTGCAGGAACTTGGCCCCGGCCTCAGTGGGCGGACAATCATCCAACCAACGAGTGTAGTCCCCCCGGATGGAAGGAATAATCAGTTCTTCTCCAGCTGGACCTACAGCCGCCGGGGTCAGATCTTCCTGATGCCACAACGCGTGACAGATGGCGCCAAGCTGATCGATCAAAGCGTCTGGCAACACCCTCTCCTGAACCGACCAGTGGCGGACCACAAGATCATCGGCGATGCGCTCGAAGCAATCGCTGAGTGCAGTAGGGAACTCGGACATGGTAATGAACTCGAATATTGCGTTGAATGTTACGCTAGGAAAAGTCGTCGGGCCCAAATCACAGGGACGCCCAGCCAGGCCGCAGGACCGGCGCATTGTATCCTCTGGCGCTGGCGCAGCAAGCCTGTTGAGGCTTATGGAATCACCCCTACTCACCATTGCGAGATCTTATGCGCCTTAAACCGATTCATCTGTTAGCCATGACACTGCTCATCAGTGTTGCCCTCATCGCCATGTCAGCCCGCGCCCAATCCCCCGCGCCAGCGCAGCTCTATGATGTGTCAGGCATGGCCACTCACCAGAAACACTTCCAGGACGCACTGAGCGCCGCTCAACAACGGTATGCCCAGCAACTGCCTGCCAATCTACACGCCACCCTAGTGCGGCAAAGCAACCTGCGTTTCAACCCCGTAGCCATGCAGGACCGCGCCCGGAGCCGTCTGGCGGTTTCGTTGCCCAATGCTGCCCATATTAAAGCGATGGACTTCTATCGTAGCCCCCTTGGCCGCAAGGTCGTGACGCTGGAAACGCGCGCGACAGCACCGACTTCGGTAAAGGAAATGCAGCGCGGTATACCGCAGCAACAAGTTGATCCGCAGCGCTACACTCTGGTTCGACAGCTAAGTAATAGCTTGCCGGCGCTGGAGGTCGGCGTGGAGGTGTCCATGGCTTTGGCGGGGCTGGCCACAGAAAGTGCAAATGAACTGCTAGGCGGTCTTTTTCAAGTGCCTGTTGATCTGGTCAGCACCCGACGCCAGGATATCCGCAACCAGATGGCGCCGGACCTACCCGACACACTGGCCTATGTATATCGCGACCTGAGCGACACGGAATTACAAGAGTATCTAAACTGGAGCCAGTCGGAGGCGGGACAGGCCACTTTCCACGCCATGGAGCTAGCTGCCAAGGATGCACTCAATCCCTGACCGGCATGCGCGTCTTAGATTTCCAGCTCGTGGGCGAGCCAGGCTAGATACTGCCGACGGATAAGCTCGCCCTCGTTTGCCAGGTGATGGCGCGCATGAGGCAGAAAGAAAATCTCAGGCTTATCGAACTTCTGGCCCAGCACACGCATATTGTGTTGCCAGTCCACTGTACCGTCCATCTGGCCCTGTATTACCAGCGGGCGTAATCCACTGGGGCTTGCCTGTTCGATGCGCGGAATCCATTTTTCCAGCGCCAGTACCCATGCCACCGGAAGGACCTGTGACTGGAGCGGGTCTCGCTCGCGAATGAAGTCGAGAAATGCCTGATCCGTCGAATTGTCAGTAAAACGTCGGCCAAATTGCTGTACGAAGCCACTGAGCAATCGCAGACTGACCTGTGAGACACCCCATTTGCGCGGCCTGACCAGCGGAGCCATGAGAACGGTACGCCCAAGCTCTTCCGGTAATGGGCCATGGAGCAGCTTATCAATCAGGATCGCCCCACCCGTGCTCTGACCCAGCAAATGCCAAGGCGCCGGCAGTCGCCAGCCTGAAGCATGAATAAGCACCTCATCAAGCACCTTTTGATAGCGCAGAAAACAGTCGATACTGGCCCGCTTGCCACTGGACAGACCATGACCTGGCAGATCAAATGCCATGACCGCCAAATCACGCTGCAACGCCCAGTTGATCAGATGTCGGTAAAGCCCCATATGGTCGTAATAACCATGCAGGATGATCAACGTGCCACGGGGCTGGGGTGGTAACCAGACCTGTACGGCGACACTGAACTCATCAACCTGAATACGTCCAAGATGCTGGTGCACCTGATCGCTGAAATCAATACCGTAATAAGCGGCGTAACGCCGCGCTGACGCATCCAGCTTTCGCCCGGGTTCCAATTCGGGTAACTGCTCGACCAGCAAGTCCAAAAAAACCTGATTCATTCACATCTCGACGGGTCATTGGGCGAAAGCCCGTTTTTTAATGGGCCGATACGTTTTTCCTGAATCCAATACAGCGAGCGATCCGTATGCGTGTCTCTAACATGATTTGCAATCGATCATCGTGTAACATGCTGCGTTTCCAAATTCCACACCTGGCGCACCTTTGCGCAGGTTGTCTGCAGAGTGAGGGTTTTCCATGACTGAACGCGTCCAAGTCGGCAGCCTCCAGGTTGCCAAGGTTCTCCACGATTTCATCAATCAGCAAGCCATTCCAGGCAGCGGCGTCGATTCTGCGACCTTCTGGTCCGGCTTTGAAACCCTGATCACCGATCTGGCGCCCAAGAACAAGGCCTTGCTTACCAAGCGCGACGACCTTCAGGCGCAAATCGATTCATGGCATCAGCAGCGCGCGGGTCAGGCTCATGACGCTTCCGCCTACAAAGCGTTCCTGCAGGATATCGGTTATCTTCTCCCTGAGCCCGATGATTTTCAGGCCACTACCAGCAATGTCGATGCAGAAATTGCCACGATGGCTGGCCCACAACTGGTCGTGCCTGTCATGAACGCACGCTTTGCATTGAACGCAGCAAACGCCCGCTGGGGCTCTTTGTACGATGCGTTGTACGGTACTGACGCCATTTCCGAAGCCGATGGCGCCACCAAAGGCCCAGGCTATAACGAAATACGCGGCAACAAGGTCATTGCATTCGCCCGAGCATTCCTAGATCTGGCAGCACCACTGGCGAAAGGTTCCCATGTGGACTCGACCGGCTACGTGATCAATGACGGTCAGCTCTCTGTTGCACTGCAAAACGGCACGCACACAGGCCTGAAGGATAACAACCAACTGGCTGGCTATAGCGGCCAGGCCGGCCAGCCCCAAGGCGTATTGCTGAAGCATAACGGACTGCATTTCGAAATTCAGTTTGATCCGGCCAGCAACGTTGGCCAGACCGATGCAGCCGGGATCAAGGATGTGTTGATGGAGTCTGCACTGACTACCATCATGGACTGTGAAGATTCGGTTGCAGCAGTCGATGCCGAGGACAAGACCATCATCTACAGCAACTGGCTGGGCTTGATGAAAGGTGACCTGGCCGAGAGCGTCGCCAAGGGCGGCAGCAGCTTCACCCGCACCATGAATCCGGATCGCGAGTACACCCAGCCTGATGGCTCAACACTGACACTGCACGGCCGCTCGTTGCTGTTTGTGCGCAATGTTGGCCACCTGATGACCAACAATGCCATTCTCGACAACAACGGCAATGAAGTGCCCGAGGGTATCATGGACGGCGTGGTGACCAGCCTGATCGCGATGCACAACCTCAACGGCAATACCAGCCGCAAGAATACCCGTACCGGTTCGGTGTATATCGTCAAGCCGAAAATGCACGGCCCCGAAGAGGTTGCTTTCACCACCGAACTGTTCGGTCGGGTGGAAGACATGCTCGGCATGCCTCACAACACGCTGAAAGTTGGCATTATGGATGAGGAGCGGCGCACCACGGTCAACCTCAAGGCATGCATCAAGGCTGCCAGCGAGCGGGTAGCCTTTATTAATACTGGCTTTCTCGATCGTACCGGTGACGAAATCCATACATCGATGGAAGCAGGGCCGTTCATCCGCAAGGGCGAAATCAAGGGCGCCAAGTGGATTGGAGCCTACGAGAACAACAACGTCGACATCGGCCTGGCAACCGGGCTCAAGGGCCGCGCCCAGATCGGTAAGGGCATGTGGGCCATGCCCGACCTGATGGCCGCGATGCTAGAGCAAAAGATCGGGCATCCGATGGCAGGCGCCAACACTGCTTGGGTTCCCTCTCCCACCGCGGCAACCTTGCATGCATTGCATTATCACAAGGTCAATGTCGCCCAGCGTCAGGACGAACTGGCTACCCGCACCCCGGCATCAGTCGACGACATCCTGACTATTCCGTTGGCGGAAAAGACTGACTGGTCGGCCAAGGCAATCCAGCAGGAGCTGGATAACAATGCCCAAGGCATCCTCGGTTACGTGGTCCGCTGGATTGACCATGGCGTAGGCTGCTCCAAGGTTCCAGACATTAATGACGTCGGCCTGATGGAAGACCGTGCGACCCTGCGCATCTCAAGCCAACACATCGCTAACTGGCTCCGCCATGGCATCTGCACTAAAGAGCAGGTAATGGAGACCATGAAGCGTATGGCGGCCGTGGTCGACCGGCAGAACGAGCACGACTCTGCCTACAAGCCAATGGCTGCAGATTTTGATGACAGCATTGCATTCCAAGCCGCTATCGAGCTGTGCATCGAAGGCACCATTCAGCCAAATGGTTATACCGAGCCGGTTCTGCACCGTCGGCGCCGCGAATTCAAGGCACGCTACGGCTGCTGATAACGTTGCACAAAAAACCCGGCTCAGGCCGGGTTTTTTTGTGCAACGCTCAAGCTATTTTTCAATGCTTGAGGATCACATACAGGGCATGGATGATGCCAGGAATGAACCCGAACAGCGTAAGCAGAATGTTCAGCCAGAAATGGCCCTTAAAACCTACTTCAAGAAAAACACCGACGGGCGGTAAAAGAATGGAAAATATAATCTTGATCGGGTCGGTTGCGGTCACTGCCATGGTCTGCCCTCTGTCAATAATGAATATATTACAAATCATAGACGCTAGATAAAAAACGACCAGCAGCGACGGAAATATTTCACTACCGAACCAGGCACGGCTGTCGTCATAAATCTGTGCTACAAGCTGAACACCAACCGTTTGAGTGAGACCGGAATGACCCCAATATCGTTTCGCGAAGCGACCGCCGTATGGTGGCGCATTGGCTTGCTGAGCTTTGGCGGCCCGGCCGGACAGATCGCACTGATGCACCGGATTCTCGTGGAGGAAAAAGGCTGGCTCGATGAAGCGCGGTTCCTGCACGCACTTAACTACTGCATGTTGTTGCCGGGGCCGGAGGCGCAGCAACTGGCAACCTATGTCGGATGGTTATTGCACGGTGTAAAAGGGGGTGTGGTGGCTGGCGTATTGTTTATCCTGCCGGGCGCCGCCGCGATCCTGATATTGTCCTGGCTATATGTATTACTGGGTGACCTGACCCTGGTAGAAGGCTTGTTCTTCGGTCTCAAGGCCGCGGTGCTGGCGATCGTTGCACAGGCGTTGCTGCGTATCGCCGGCCGAGCACTGCAAGGCACTCTCAAACCCCTGCTGGCCATAGCCGCATTTGTCGCCCTCTTCGCCTTCAATTTGCCTTTTCCACTGGTTGTGATCAGTGCGGGGCTTATCGGCTATTTGAGCGCACGTTTATTCCCCGGCAGACAGAACACGACCGTCGAACTTGATCTGGACGTTACTGTGCGACCCGGAACGCGAAGCGCGGCGCTTACATGTCTGCTGCTGTGGATCGGAACGCTGACCGTATTGCATGCGGTGCTGGGCGATGAAAGCGTATTCACCCAGATAGGCAGTTTTTTCTCGAAGATGGCACTCATTACCTTCGGTGGCGCCTATGCGGTTCTCTCTTATGTCGCACAACAGGGCGTTGAGCATTACGCATGGCTGCAGCCGGGTGAAATGCTTGATGGCCTGGCGATGGCAGAAACCACACCCGGCCCGCTGATTCTGGTGACCCAGTTCGTCGGTTTTCTTGCAGCATTACGCGACGGTCTGCAGCCAAGCTTGCTGGCGGCCACGGTGGGCGCAATGCTGACACTGTGGGTGACTTTCCTGCCCTGCTTCCTTTGGATATTCGCTGGTGCGCCCTATGTAGAAAAATTGCGCGGCAATCGAGCCTTGTCCGCAGCACTCGCCGCAATCACCGCCGCGGTGGTCGGTGTGATCGCCAATCTGGCGTTGTGGTTTGCACTCAATGCACTGTTTGCAGAGCACTGGCGACTGACCGACTTCGGTCTTGACCTGCTGACACCACGATTGGCCAGTGTGAATTTGCCATTACTGAGCATCTCCATGATCGCCTTTGTATTGGTTTTCGTTGCAAGAATGCGCATGCTGCCCTTGCTAGGCACATGCGCGGCAATAGGTATCGGCTGGAGGCTTCTCACGGCCTCTGCCGGATAACGCCCCATCCCCAGGGACGCTCTAGTCGCACTCAAACAGATCTAATGATTGCCTTCCAAGGCACCGGCGATCACTGCGTCGGACAGCTCTCCGTATGGCGCGTACATTGCCGCAATCAGATCGTCGCTGCCGCGCTCAAATACCGCACGGGGATTGGAAAATTCGAGAAAGCCTTCATGGCCGTGATGCCTGCCGGTACCACTTTTACCGATGCCGCCAAAGGGCAATGATGGCAGAGCGGCATGCATTGCTGCGGCATTAACGCAGGCACCCCCGGACACCGTCCGATCGAGGATCTTCTGTGCGCTGGATGGCGTATCACTGAAGGCATAGATCCCCAACGGCCGGTCATGGGCGTTGATGTAGTCAATCGCCTCGTCCAGTGTGCGGTACGTCTTGATCGGCAAAATCGGGCCAAATATTTCGTTTTGCATCAACTCCATATCGTCGCTGGGGTCGAGCACAAGCGTCAAAGGCATGCGCCGCGAAGCCCGATCCGCTTCACCGCCAATTGCTATTAACGTCGCACCCTTGTCGCGGGCATCGTCAAGATAGCGCAGCAATCGATCCATATGTCTTTCGTTGATGATTCCGGTCACGTCTTTATGGTTAGCGTAATCGGGTACGGTAGACTCCAACCGCTGCTGCAACAGACCGACAAAATGATCACGTTGTGCCTCGGGAACCAGCGCGTAATCAACCGTCACACACATCTGACCATTTTTGATCGTCTTGCAACCGACAATCTGTTCAATCGTCGCCGCGTTGATACCGTCTTCGGTCACCACGGCCGGGCACTTGCCGCCTAGCTCCAGCGTGACTGGCGTGAGATTTTTTGCCGCAGCCACTGCCACGAGCCGGCCGACCTCGGTACTGCCGGTATACATCAAATGATCCCATTCGAGCGTTGGGAAGCATTTGGCCAGTTCAATACCGCCGGCGACGGCCGCGACCTGATCCTGATCGAAGGTCGCCTTGATCATTTCCAGCGTTAGCTCGCTGCAGGCAGGCGTCAGATCCGAAGGTTTGACGATGACCCGATTACCCGCCGCGAGCATTTCAACAACCGGACCAATACCTATATCGAAAGGAAAATTCCAGGGCACCATATTGCCGACAACTCCCTTGGGCTGCTGTAGAACGTAAGCGCGGGCACTGCCGAACAGCGCCGGATCGACATGGCGCGACTGCGGCTTCATCCACTCTTCAAGGTGCTCGGAAACAAATTTCGCCCGGCCAGCGATGCCCAGGCATTCGACCAGATCGGAAAATTGGGTGGGATGCGAACTGAAATCGGCAGCAAGCGCTTCCTGGATACGAATGCGGTAGCTGAGCATCATTCCGGCCAGTGCTTCGAGTAACGTCAGGCGTTCTTTCAACGTAGGAAAGGTATTGGCCAGGAAGGCCTTTTTTTGCACAGAGAATAGATGTTGCAGCTCGATAATTGCCGCTTCATCAGAAAACCCTGGAGCTTCGCGCTCGATAAAAGACATGATATTTCTCCTTGAACAGTTTGTTTTTGTTTTAAGGCGCAACTATGGTCACACCTCCTGCAGTATGGACACGGCTGCAAGGCGCCAGCAACAGGCAAACCGTTTCTGGTTTAACAGCTTCGGTCAAGATGAACCATTTGCCACCTGTTCATCCATCAACTCGACAACCGCGACTAAAGATGCTGCACTCATTTTATGACACAAGAAGACAAGCAAGGTCCACTGGACGTTCCGGCCATTTCCATGGGTGACAGCATCGAAATGATCGATAACTGGGCCGATAACTATCTATTCACCGCCGGCACACTGATCGAGGCATTGATGCTGGCAACCATTGTGTTGTTTGCATTTATACTCCATCGGATGGTTGTGCCTCGCATCGACAGAATGTTGGCGGGCGAAGCGCTCTTGCCAAGCATGCGTTACACCCTCCGTCGTCTGCTACTCGTTACCAGCACGGGCTCCGCGGCCTTGCTGACCTGGATCGCCCATGGCATAAGCGAGAAGATCGGGCTCGATAGTGACCTGCTGCGCATTGCCGCCAATCTGCTGACTGCCTGGGTCGTCATCCGCCTGACCACCAGTTTGCTGCACCAACCAGGCTGGGCCAAGCTGATCGCTGCCGTTGTCTGGTTCGTGACTGCGCTAGCCATCCTCGGCTGGCTACCGGCCTTCCTTGATCTACTCAATTCCATTGCCTTCAACATTGGCGACATGCGGTTATCGCTGATGGGGTTCGTTAATGGACTTCTGCTTTTGAGCATTTTCATATGGCTGTCCAATCTGATGGCGCGCCTCGTCGACAGCCGTCTGGTTTACCTGGAAGGCGTCACTCCGGCAGCCCGAGTGTTGATTGGCAAAGTCCTGCGCATCATTTTGTATCTGGTGGCCGTCATCGTTGCGCTGACATTTGTTGGCGTCAACCTGACCGCCCTGGCGGTCTTTTCTGGCGCACTGGGTATCGGTTTGGGTTTTGGCCTGCAGAAAGTCGTCTCCAACCTGTTCAGCGGCATCATACTGCTACTCGACCGCTCACTGAAGCCCGGAGATGTGATCGAAACCGGCGATGCTTACGGCTGGATCAAGCAGATGGGCGCCCGCTCCATAACAGTGGCAACCCGTGACGGCAAGGAGTACCTGATTCCCAATGAAACACTGATTACCGAGCAGGTCATCAACTGGAGCTATTCCGATACCGCCGTACGCCTCAAAATCGAGATTGGCATTTCCTATCACTCCGATGTACACAAGGCCATCGAGCTGATGATCGAAGCGGCTCTTTCCCAAACCCGCGTACTGCACGACGACCAGCATAAGCCACTGGCCCACCTGGTCGACTTCGGTGACTCCTCAGTGGATTTTGAGCTGCGTATTTGGGTAAGCGACCCCCAACAGGGCCTGGTAAACGTTGCCAGCCAAATTCGGCTCGCTATATGGGACCTTTTTCATCAGAACGATATCGGGTTTCCCTTCCCACAAAGAGATCTGCATATCGTTTCAGCCGAAGGTTTGGCCCGGCGCGAGCCGGACCTGGACAGTCACACCGGACCTACTGGCGGACCCAATGCTGGTGGAGACCCCCGCGACCGTATACCCAAGCCAGACTGAACCACTCGTGCGGAATCATTGATGACGACGTCCTTGATGTTCAGCGATTTTGATAGACGGTATATTCGAACTCGATGAACAGCGGCATCGCTTTCACGTCGGCAAATGGAAAGATCTGGGTCAGCATGACACCTGCGATTCCATTGTGAGAATCGATCCAGAAATAGGAGTTGGCCAAACCCGCCCACATCAAACTGCCAGCCGGACGACCCGTAGGCAGAGCATCCGCGTTAATCATGGCTGCCAACCCCCACTTGTGACTAATGCCCGGCGGCAATTCGAAATCATTGGTCAGCAATGGGTTTGCTGTTTTAGAGGAGCCAACCTCCAGCTCGCCAATATGATTACTCGAAAGCAATTGGACTGTTTCTGGTCGCAGCACCTGACCTGTCTCACCTCGACCGTGATTGAGGATCATGCGCATGAACTTGATGTAATCGCCTGTCGTGCCGTAAAGCCCGCCCCCACCCATCTCGAATTCGGCGTCTTGGGGCATCTCCATGTCCAGCGGCATCAAACTGCCATCATCCGCACGCTGGTGGATTTTAGCCAGGCGCTCGCGCATATCAGGCCGCAGTGTGAAAGCGGTATCCTTCATGCCGAGAGGACCTGTCACGTGCTCGGCAAAATATTCGCCCAGGGACTGCCCACTAACCGCCTCAACCACCAGCCCGGCCCAGTCCAGTCCTATGCCGTAGCCCCAGGCTTCGCCGGGATCAAACAGCAAAGGCAGCTGCAATCCCGCTTTCTGGCCGCTAAGTAACTCGGGAATATCGCGCGCTGCTTGATAGCGCTGGAGATCCTTGCTGAGAAACTCGTAACCAAAACCAGAGGTATGCGTCAATAAATGCCTCAAAGTAATCGGACGCGCCGGCGCCCGCAGTAGCGGCTCACCCGCCGCATCAAAGCCTTCCAGTACACGAACATCGCCCAGGGCCGGTAACCAGGTCGCTGCCGGACTATCTAGGTCCAGCTTGCCACGCTCCATCAGCTGCAATATCGCGGTGGATGTCAGCGCCTTGGTCATCGATGCAATCAGCCCGACGCTGTCCAGCGTCATTGGCGCCTTCGCATCCAGAGCCCGCTTGCCGAAAGCGCCCTCATAGAGGACGTTTTCACCATCAGTCAGCATTGCCACGACGCCGGGTATATCACCGCTATCAGTAGCACGGCGCAGAACCGCGTCCAGGGATTCACGAATTGACATAAATTCACCTCTTTATAAAATTATTATTATGTTGGTCTCTCGCTTGCAGAATCATTCTAGTCTACCGACACACGGATGAAGCCTACGGACTAATGACAGTTCGGTCGAATCGCGGACAAGCCACCGCTTTTCTTGACTGCGAGGACTGTACTTACCCGGTGCTATCGCTACACTCCCTTCTCACTGTAACCCGCACCACCCAAGGACACTCCATGCTGCTATCGGCCAGTCTCAGCATCGCCCTCATCGGTATGATTTCCTTTAGCTGCCAATGGCTGGCCTGGCGAGTAAAGCTCCCCGCGATTCTGTTCTTGCTCGGCGCGGGCATTGTGCTTGGGCCATTTACCTCGGTCATTGATCCGGACTTACTGTTCGGCGACCTGCTTTTCCCACTGATCAGCCTGTCAGTAGCGATCATTCTGTTCGAGGGAAGCCTGACCCTCAACATAAGCGAAATACGATCGCAGAAAGCCGTGGTTCAGCGCCTAATTACCGTGGGTGCGGCGCTGACATGGCTGATCGTCGCCATTGCAACACATTATCTGATCGGGGTCAGCTGGGAGCTTAGCGTCCTGTTCGGCGCGCTGGCGGTGGTAACGGGACCCACCGTAATTGTTCCCATGTTGCGCACGGTAAGACCCAATCGCAATATATCCAACATCCTGCGCTGGGAAGGTATTCTCATCGACCCCATCGGGGCACTACTGGTGGTGGTTGTGTACGAGTTTGTGGTGGCGCAAAGTCAGAGTGCAGGTGTACTCCACGGCCTGCTTGCCTTTCTCGAGATCATGGCAGTGGGGACGTTTCTCGGCATTGCAGGCGGATGGTTTCTCGGTTTTGTGCTCAAGCGTGGCTGGGTACCTCACTATTTGCAGAACCTGGCAACACTCTCGGTGGTATTCGCCGCCTTCAGTATTTCCGACCATCTGGCCCATGAATCCGGCTTACTGGCGGTGACGTTGATGGGTATGTGGCTGGCCAACAAGAAAGACTTGCATATCAACGAGATCCTCAACTTCAAGGAGAATCTCAGTGTTGTACTGATTTCCGGTCTGTTCATCCTGTTGGCGGCTCGTCTCACACTTGACGACATACTGGCGCTAGGCTGGACGCCCCTGCTATTACTGCTGGTTATGCAGTTGGTTGCTCGCCCGGTATCCATCTGGATGTCATCGATTGGCTCCAGCCTGACCTGGCAGGAAAAATCGTTGCTGTCCTGGATTGCACCTCGTGGCATTGTCGCCGCGGCGGTATCCGCTTTATTCGCCATTCGGCTTGAAGAAGCCGGGCACCCTGAGGCAGGGATTCTGGTGCCCCTGACCTTTTCGATCATTATCGGCACAGTGGTTCTGCAGAGCGCTACTTCCCGAGGCCTTGCTCGCCTCTTACGCGTTGCAGAGCCGGCTGCATCCGGCTTCCTGATAGTAGGGGCGAATCCTGTGGCGCGGGCCATTGCCAAGGCGCTGCAAAAAAGTGGCGTGCGGGTCCTGCTGACCGACACTCAATGGGACTTTATCCGTGATGCGCGCATGGAAGGCCTGGAAACCTTTTATGGTAATGCGGTCTCGGCCTATGCCGACCAGCATCTGGACCTGATAGGGATCGGTCGATTGCTGGCGCTATCGCCGAGTCTGGGAATCAACGTGGTAGCCAGCATGCGTTACAGTACCGAGTTTGGTACCTTCAAGGTGTACACCCTGCTGGCAAGCACAGAAACCGATAAGGCGGAGAAACACAAGCTGGGATCACAGCACCGTGGCCACACCCTGTTTGACAAGGACATGAGCTACAGCAAGCTGGCCAGCCTGTTGAGCAAGGGCTGGGAAATTCGCGTCACCAAGCTGAGTGAAGAGTTTGATTTCACCAATCTCGTTCAGTGGCACGATGGCAAGGTGGTACCACTCTTCGCAATATCGCCCAAGGGGCGTCTGGAAGTGTTCGTCGACGAGGGCGAGCTTGATCCCAAGCCAGGCTGGCAGGTGCTGAGCCTGACACCGCCGAAAACCGAAGAGGCTAAAATGATAGCGCAGGGTGAAACGAATACGCCCGCGGAGGAAAAGAAAACCCTATGACTGGAGCAGCTGACTGCGGGGCAACCCCGCAGCTTTGCCTGACCCTAAAACCCGAAAGAGGTGTTCGGGTTCGAGCCAGTTTACATGCGCAGGTTGAACCCACCACCAAAGATACCGACAAGACCGATAATAATTAGATATATGGCGACGATGTAGTTCAGCAGACGCGGAACCAGCAGAATCAGGATACCGGCAATAAGAGAAATCAATGGCGTCAATGCGATGTTCATGGCGTGCTCCTGCAATGGTTCGGACCGGCTAGGTTAGGCGCGTGATCGCGCACACATTCGATAGTGCCAGATTAGTTCATTTCCCCATGCGAGGCTAAGATTGCCCCTGCAGTCATGACTTTCTGAACGTCAAGCCCTGTCCGGTCTTGCGCGACATGACACGGCTCACACTAATCATGTTGTCGACCCTCAGCACAGCAGGCATCATCGATTGATGGCGAACTGCGTTGAAACACCACCATATAGTGCATCCGCCGCCAACCCAGAGAGAGAAAACCATGGGACTTGCCTGGTATATCGCTGCAGAAAATGACGTTGCCGGCCTCGAGACATTTTTTAATGGCAAATCAATTGCCCATGCCGATGAGGCCCATCTCGAACGCCTGTGCGAAACCCTGGGGGTGCGTCCGCTAATGGACTTCTTCAGTGTCGACCCGGACGAAACCGAAGCGCAGCTCCATGCTTACCTTGATACAGATGATGAACCTCTGGATACGCCTGAGGAGGAGTGGTTCGCGGCCAAAGACGGTCTGCTGACAGTCCGCACCTTGAGAGAGTACCTTGATAGCCACCCGGCCCAACTGGATCGCCAACAGGAAATACTTACAGAACTGGCTGAGTATCAACGGATACTCGAAAGCTTGGACCAGAATAATACCCGCTGGCATCTGGCAATAGACGTGTAGCCTCAAACAGCGGGAAATGCATCGCAAAGCAAGGGCTAGTGAATCCCTCGACCTTGCTTGTGCAGGTTGGGCGTTGCCTCCTTAACGTTTACACTGGCGCTCCTGTTTGTCTCGAGACCTGTTTTTCATGGCTGATCTGCTGCCCTATCAATACGCGCTTATCGGCCTGATTTTCGTCTGGAGCGGCTTCGTCCGCTCCGGATTGGGGTTCGGCGGTGCCGTTCTGTCGCTACCCTTTCTGCTGCTGGTACACAATGATCCGCTGGTTTTTCTGCCGCTGATCGCAATGCATCTACTGTTTTTCTCGTCTCTTACCATTGCCCTGAACAATCGTCGCCAGCCTTCCGGTTCGCCGAAAAGGGCCGGCACCGTCGACTGGCGTTATCTAGGACGCATTCTGGGCATCATGATTGTGCCAAAGCTGATCGGCGTGCTGGGCCTGTTGACGCTACCCGGCAACATCATGAGCATCATCATCTTCGTGATCGTGGCCGCCTACTCACTGTCATACATCAGCAATCGACCTTTTCGCAGCAACAGTCGTGTGGTCGATACGCTTTTCTTGATGCTAGGCGGCTATGTCAGTGGCACCTCACTGATCGGTGCACCGCTGATTATTGCTGTTGCTGCCCAGCATCTGGCCAAGGAGCAATTTCGCGATACGCTTTTTGCTCTCTGGTTCATCCTTGTCACAATCAAAATGGCAGCGTTTCTCTACGCTGGCGTCGATCTGCAATTGATACATCATCTCTGGTTACTACCCTGCGCTGCGATCGGCCACCTGATCGGGCTCCGCGCTCATACACATATCATGCATGCGGAGACCCCTGTGTTTTTCCGTGTACTAGGTGGCGTTCTACTGACGGTCAGCGCAATCGGCATCTGGTCCATGCTGCAAGATTGAAGTCCTGGAAATAGCAACTGCAGTGCTCTCCGGCTCCCATCTTGTCCTGAATTTGACAGAGCCCCTGGCGAAAAAGCGTCTATGCTGGTGGTGTAATACGCCGCAGGTAAGCACTGCCTGCAACCTTGAGATATCCGGAGGTGACCATGGCGACCGGCTGGGCACAAGATGGAGCGGTGCAAGAGCAAATCGATGACACCGTCGACGAGGCAGTCCAGCGTGCACGTAGCAAGCTGCCCAAAGGCGAGAGCCTGCTGCATTGCGAAGAGTGCGACAACCCAATCCCAGAGGCCAGACGAAAGGCCTTGCCGGGAGTCAGGCTATGCGTTGCTTGTCAGCAAGCGCGCGATACAGGCGACGCATCGACCGGCTCATACAACCGGCGTGGCAGCAAAGACAGCCAGTTGCGTTGAGCTTTGTCGGGTAGCGCGCCATCCCTCTTTCACGGAAAAATATATGACCTTCATTGCTATGCATACTGAGCAGGCAAGATGAACAACACGGTAAAGGCTATAAACGAAGGATATCCCAGTAGCCCTCTCACCGGTAATGAGCCCCTATTTATCGTAACGAACAACGCCTCGGGGAATCACGACGCAAAGGAAACTCGAGAAACCATTGAGCGAAGATTATCCGAAGCTGGTAGACAACACACGCTGATGACCGTGGACGACGGTGCCCAGTTGAAGGTGACTGCAGAGCAGGCCTTGGCACAAGCCAGGGCACAAGGCGGAATAGTGGTCGCCGTGGGCGGCGACGTCACACTAAGCGCTGTGAGTGAGGTTGTTCTCGGTAGCGGCATACCTATGGGCATACTCCCTCAGGGTACATTCAACTATTTCGGCCGCACCGCAGGGATCTCGCAGAAAACCGAGAGCGCCATTGATGCGTTGAAGGATGCCGTCGTCCTGCCGGTCGATGTAGGCCTGCTAAACGACCGAGTATTTCTGGTCAACGCCAGTCTGCGACTCTATCCGCAGCTGCTGGAGGATCGCGAAACGTACAAGCAACGCTATGGACGCAGCAGATTAATTGCATTGCGGTCAGCAATCGTCACTCTGGCGCACGCGCATCGGTCACTGCGTGTGCAGATTGATCTCGAAGGTGAGCCCCGGCGTCACATGAAGACCCCCACCATCGTGGTCGGCAACAACTCTCTTCAGCTAGAACAGCTTGGAATAAATCGAGTGGACGAGATCAAACGCCATTACATAGTCGCGATGGCGTCATGCACAAGGGCCGCCTCGCGCTGAATGGATTGCTGATCCGGGGCTTCTTGAGCCGACTGGCCGATGATGAAAACGTCATCAGCTTCGGTTTTGACACCATGACGGTGCGTCCTCGGAGTCGGCGTACTCGCGTAAAGGTAGCCATGGATGGCGAAATCTACTGGATGAATGCCCCACTTGAGTTTCGTGTCGCGCCGGACAAATTGTCCTTATTGGTCCCTCGGAATCCCGCCAAGCGTGAACGAGTATGACTTGCGTATTACATATCTCCGATCCTCACTTCGGAACCGAGCAACCCCTTGTAATGCTATCTCTGCTCCGTCTGGCACATGAACATCAACCCGAAATCACACTGCTCACCGGCGACATAACCCAACGTGCACGCCGCACCCAGTTCGCCGCAGCGCGTGCGTTTGTCCAGCAATTTCCAGCTCCGGTCATAGCCGTTCCAGGCAACCATGATATCCCGCTTTTCAAGCTCTTGGCGCGGACCTTCAATCCTTACGGCAACTACAAGCAGGCGTTCGGCAGCAACCTTGAACCGGAATACGAAAGCAACGGGCTCCTGGTCATTGGCCTGAATACCTCACGCCCGTCGCGCCACAAGGACGGCGCAGTTAGCGGGGCTCAGATCGACCGAGTCAGCCGAAGACTTCGCGAATCGCGACCAGAGCAATTACGCATGATCATGCAGCATCATCCAGTGCGTGCCCGTGAAGAATCAGATATGAGCAACCTGCTGATCGGTCGCGAAATGGCCGTCCCTACGTGGGTGGATGCGGGCCTTGATCTGCTGATCGGCGGGCATATTCATTTACCCTACGTCTGGCCTTTACATGGACACCACGGCAAATCCGGGCGTAAGGGCTGGACTGCCCAGGCGGGCACTGCCCTTTCCACGCGCGTTCGTGGCGACACGCCCAACTCGGTTAATCTAGTCATGCATGAGTACTCACTGGGTCTGCATGAATGCCGAGTCGAGCGATGGGACTACTGTGCACAGCAAGATACGTTTCTACCCGCCCACACCAACACACTGATTCTCAGTTGTGAGCACCGAGACTCTCCCATTGCAGAGATGACATGAGCGAACCTATTACCAAGAAACCTTGCATCGATATGTGTGACTTCAACAGACGTAAAGTGTGCAAGGCATGCGGCCGCACCCATGCAGAGAAGAAAACCTGGAAACAACTGTCTCCGCAAGAGAAACAGGACATATGGAGTCGGATACTAGGAACCCATGGCAGTGGTGACGGCAAGGCAGAAAAAGCGTTAAGAGCCCTGTATCGCACTGCCGGAAAAAAAAGAAGCCATATCTGATTCTGTCCTGTTTTGATGCAGTCACACGGACTTACGACGCCCCCTGATGTATTCTTAAGTCATAAGCTATACAAAAATCCAAGGAGATACAGGGTGGCTACACACAAGCATGACATGGAGAACAGGCCAGATCATCCCTTTGTACTTTCTCCCTCTGTCATGGACTTGCTGCTTGATGCTATCTGCGTGGTTGATGCGGCAGGCCATTTTGTCTATGTCAGCGGCGCCTGCGAAAAGATTTTTGGCTATACACCCATCGAACTGATCGGCACCGAGATGATGGACCTGGTTCATCCCGATGATCATGAAGCCACGTTGGCCACATCCCGGGAGGTGATGCTCGGCACCCTGACTAATCATTTCGAAAATCGCTACATCCGCAAGGATGGCAGCGTCGCCCATATCATGTGGTCAGCGAACTGGTCGGAAGATGCGCAATGGCGAGTCGCAGTGGCGCACGACATTACCGAGCGCAAGCACAGCGAAGCAATGCAAGCAGCGGTGTACGCGATTTCGGAAGCCGCGGCGGGCGCCGCGAACTTACCTATGCTGTTTCGCCGCATTCACAACATAATAATAGGCTTGCTTCCTTCCAGCGCTTTTTCAATAGCGCTACAGGATCCACAGACGGGGCAAACGACCTACCCCTACTACGCGAATGATCAGAATGCCGACTCGGTGTCCGCGAGCCAGGACGCGCTTGCGCTCAGCGCAGAGGTTATTCAAAGCGGCTTGCCGCTACTGCTCAAGGCACGAAGTACTGAGACTGGTCGGGACGGTCATTCAGCCATTATGGACCGTGAACACGACTGGCTCGCCGTCCCGCTGACAACACCGGAAGGAACACACGGCGCACTGGTGATCCAGAACCGAACAGGGGCTCCTTCCTACAGCGACCAGGACCAACAACTGCTGCAGTATGTCTCGACGCAGATAGCGGCGGCTATCCAGCGCTGGAGCATTTTAGCACGGCTGCAATTTCTTTCTCGTTACGATCAGCTAACCAGTCTGCCCAATCGGCTGTTACTCAGCGACCGGATTGCAATGGCACTGGCCCGGGCGCGACGTGAGAAAGGCAAGACTGCGCTCTTGTATCTGGATCTGGACAAGTTCAAGCATGTAAACGATACCCACGGGCACGCCATTGGCGATCAGTTACTTCAAGCCGTTGCTGACCGAATCACCCGATGTGTCCGGGAGTCAGATACCGTATCGCGCATCGGTGGCGACGAATTTGTCGTCTTGCTCGAAACCCTCGACAGCCCGCAACAGGCAAATGTCATAGCAGAAAAGATTCGCAATATGCTGAGCCATCCCATAGTTCTCGCTGATAGGGAAGTGCCTATTATTCCGAGCATCGGTATAGCGCTTTATCCCGATGACGGTCATGACGAACAGAGCTTGCTTGATCTGGCCGACAGCGCCATGTACGCGGCTAAAAGAAGCGGCGGCAACCAGTCGAAGAGGGCCGACAGCACCAGCAAACTACCTCAGGTAAAGCCTCAAGCCTGAGGGTTTACCCAATGCCGTTATCGCGCGGAGTAACGCTGACTGCTCAGGTACAAAGTTTCTACCTTTTCCCTTGCCCAGGGTGTCTTGCGCAGGAATTTCAGACTTGATGCCACGCTCGGATCAGTCGTAAAACACTTGATGTTGATCCGCCGTCCCAACTCTTCCCAGCCGTAGGTCTCGACCAGCCAGCTAACAATGTGCTTCAGGGTCAGCCCGTGCAAAGGATCGTGCCCATGCTGCTCAGGCATTCTTATCGGCCTCAGCAGACTCGTCACGCTTGACGCGAATGCGGCTGCCGGCCACCTCGAGATTGTTCAGCGCTTTAATAGCTGATTTGGCATCATCGTGGCGCGGCATTTCGACAAAACCGAATCCCTTGGAGCTGCCCGTTTGCTTGTCCATTACCAGGGCACAGGACTGAACCAGGCCATGCGCCTCGAACAGATTACGCAGTTCGGTTTCAGTGGTCGTACGCGACAGATTGCGGATCAGGAGTTTCATGCGATTACCATGTTAGTATTTGATAATACGTACTATACCTTTTACAGACCCCGTCTACACGGTGAGCTCAACCAGCAGCCCGACCAACGGCGGTCAATACCCGACGAGCCCTAACCCGTGAACCAGTCCATTTGTATCGGCTTGATCAATCCCAAGAGCCCTACCAATGTAGGTGCGGTGATGCGCGCTGCCGGGTGTTATGGCGCCAACGCCGTGCGCTACACCGGAGCCCGGTATGCTCGAGCTGCGCGCTTTCATACCGATACGGGTGATGCCAGGTTACGCATCCCGCTGATGCCCGTTGGCGACATCACCGAGAATCTGGCTGCAGAGGTAAAAATCGTCTGTGTCGAACTGGTGGAAGGCGCCATTGCCCTGCCTGCTTTTGTGCACCCGGATCATGCTCTTTATCTATTCGGCCCTGAAGACGGCAGTCTTGATCAGATGCTGATCGACCGGGCCGATTCGGTTGTTTTCATTCCGACTACCGGCTGCATGAATCTGGCAGCGACCGTCAATGTGGTACTGTACGATCGCCTGGCGAAATCCTCCCACGCGGCAGGCAGTGAACAGTTGATCCGCCAGAGCCGCGATACCAACAATCGCGTCCGAGTAAAAGCGCAAATACCCGCAGACGAACGCTGAAGCGCAGGACACTATTGTTTATACTGCTACACCATCTTCATGGAACATCGCGTGTCTCGAGCAGCCAAATCGACCATACCGCAGTACGACGTCATCATTCTAGGCGCCGGTGCATCGGGATTACTCTGCGCGTTCACCGCAGCACGCCGGGGCAAACGCGTGCTGGTACTGGAAAAAGCTAACAAGGTCGGCAAAAAAATCCTGATGTCCGGTGGCGGACGCTGCAACTTCACCAACCACTTTGTCGAAGCGGAGCACTTCCTTTCGGCCAATCCACATTTCTGCAAATCAGCCCTCAGCCGCTATACCCAGTGGGATTTTATTGCTCTGGTCGAGCAGCACCGCATAGGCTACGAAGAGCGCAACCATAGCCAGTTGTTCTGCACGGACTCGGCAAAGGATATTGTCGCCATGCTGATGACCGAATGTGACAACGCCGGCGTGGAGGTGATAACCCACTGCGAGCTCTCTTCCGTTACTGCGCCCGACGCCCAAGCGCCGATGTATCGTCTAGCGATGGAGCAAGCAGGACAAGCAATACACATGCAATGTACATCTCTGGTCGTCGCTACTGGCGCGCTATCAGTCCCGACGCTAGGCGGCAGCGGCATAGGGTATGACATTGCCCGGCAATTTGGCCTGGCGCTGACCGAGCGGCGGGCTGGACTAGTGCCATTTATGTTCAGTGACAGCATGAAGTCCCTGTGTGAGCGACTAAGCGGACTGGCCGTGGCAGTAACGGCCACATGTAACAATCAAAGCTTCACAGAAAACATGCTCTTCACCCATCGCGGTCTCAGCGGTCCGGCCATATTGCAGGTTTCCAGTTATTGGTATCCCGGAGACCCCCTGAGTCTAGACCTGATGCCCGGAGTAGCCGCCACCCAGTGGCTGCTCCAGGCCAAACAGCAGCATGCAAAAACCCGTCTTCGCACGCTGTTGGGACAGAAACTGCCCAAGGCGCTGGTGACAGAACTGCAGGCGCTATGGTGGCCCCAGGCACAGGAATCACCTTTGGCAGAAGTGTCTGATCGACTTCTGGAGGAGATCGGCACGCGGCTGAACGGTTGGATGCTGAAACCCTCGGCGACCGAGGGCTACCGGACCGCCGAGGTCACTCTCGGCGGAGTAGACACATCGGGCATCAGCTCCAAAACCATGGAAACAAAACACCAGCCTGGTCTGTACTTTATTGGTGAGGTGCTTGATGTCACCGGACATCTGGGCGGCTTTAATTTTCAGTGGGCCTGGTCATCGGGCCATACCGCCGGGCTGTTCGTCTAATCCACAGCCGCAGCGCGACGTCGACGGCGGCCGGATACCAAGCCCGCTAAACATAATAGTGCCAGGGCAACAAACATGAGCCGCTCGAAAGCGTGAGGATAACGGCTATAGAGACTACCGCCTGAAGTCGGTGAAAAACTCAGATCAGCTATTACTTCAGCGCGAGAGAAAGCCTGAGTGGACGAAAGCGTACGGCCGTTGGGCGCAGTGACAACGGAGGGGCCATTGTTGATTAGGTGAATCATCGGCACACGATTCTCCACTGCTCTCACGACCGACATCGCCCGATGTTGGAACGGCTGGGTCGTTTCACCGAACCAGTTGTCTTGAGAGATGAAAAGTAGCACCTTGCCGGCTGCATCGCTGCCGATGGCTTGCGCCACATCGCTGGGGAAGGCTGTCTCATAACAGACCTTAGGCACAACACGCATACCGTCGACAGCAAATTCTGCATGGCGGGTTCCGGCCGCGAGCGGCCTCAAGAACTCACCAAACAGATATGTGGTTAGCCCATTCAGACCCGGCATGCTGAACGACTCTGGACGGTACTCGCCGAAGGGCATGCGCTGCATCTTGCGATAAAGACCAGACTCTTGGCCTTCCTGATCAATATGTATAACCGAATTAAAATTGATCGGCTGACCGTCCTGCCAGCGCTGCTCCGCATCATGAAAAATCAGCGCGACACCGCTCTGCTTCAAGATTTTGGCGTAAGCCTGGCGCACGCTGAAATTGTCGAAATACCCCTTGTAGCGTGCTTCAGGCCAGATAACTACTTGCGCACCCGCACGGGCGAGTCGCCGGGTGGCTGCCATCTCTTCGGGCTCTTCCCGGCTAAATCCACTCGGCGGCTCGAGAACATCCAAGGTGACTTGATCATTGGGCTGCACAAGGCCAATGCGCCGTAACTCCCAATCCTGCATGCGGCTGTCCCAGGACGCGAGGCTGAATACGCCGTAGGCAAACCAGGCCACTACCACTCCGAGGGCAGCCATGTTCCCCCGCATAGCTCTGCGCCGACTGCCGACCAGCAACCGATATACCAGAACACTGAAGAGCATCATCAGCAGGTCAAGCCCTTTGGCACCGACCAGATCAACACCCTGCAGACCACTCAGAAAAGACGCCTGCGCTTCGGCGAAATGAGTCTGGAACAGCAGCGGGTAGACAGCCATAAGACTGACTAGGCTCAAGGGAAATCCCACCAGTTCCCAGCCTTCCAGTCGCACCGTCAACCAGCGAAAAACCAGACAGCCAAAACCAAGCGAGAGCCCGGCATATACCCAAAAACTTATACTTAAAAGTGTTGTGAGTGGCGCAGAGAACGTATCGAGGTTAGCAACAAAATCCAGCATCCAGTAGCTGGCGATAGCAAAACAGACTGTGCCAGTCACCCAACCACAAAAAAAAGCTACCCGTAGGCTCGCGTGGCGCAAGGCGAATAGCAATGGGACCCAACCAAACCACGCGGTGGCATATAGCTCCGGGCTCAACCAGGGAATACCAACTAGCACTCCGCTAAGCAATGCGAGCGCGATTTTCTGTAAAAGTGACTCTGTGCGTACTCGCGAACCGTCACGTAATACCGAATCGTCCGCGGCATTTGAAGGAATGACAGACCGAAGCATCGCGCAAGATCTCCAAGGCACGCCTGTGCAGACAGGTTACCGCGCACACATACGCAAATTATTGAAGCAAGAGGGTAAGTACAAACATAGCCAGAAACAATCACCTTGACGGGTGATGCTGGTCGCTCGAGGCCTGAAGAATGACCTGCGGATCAAAGATTGCCAACCACTCGACGCTCAGGCTGTGATGTGGATCGCAGAAACCTGAGCAACGAGGCTCAATTCCATAGACATCTGTTTCTGCCCCTCAGGACATCGCAGCCAGTCCTGCCTCTGGTGACTTGGCCGGTATATCGAGAGCTGCACCCACGCCTGCATTCGTAAGCATGCCCGCTATCACATTTAGGCCCTGGCGCAGATGGGAATCATCAGCCAAGGCCTTTTTCACTCCCTTGTTAGCCAGCGCCAGCACAAAAGGCAGGGTGGCATTATTCAACGCCTGAGTGGCAGTGCGAGCGACGGCACCAGGCATGTTGGCTACGCAATAATGCACAACCCCGTCGATGATATAGACAGGGTCGGCATGGGTAGTCGCATGCGACGTCTCGGCGCAACCACCCTGATCTATAGCCACATCCACCAACACTGCGCCCTCTTGCATGCACGAAACCAATCGAGCGCTGATCAGCTTGGGCGCAGCGGCGCCTGGAACCAATACCGCGCCGATAACCAGGTCAGCACCAAGCACCTGTTCTTCAAGCGTCGCAGCGGTGGAGTACAGCGTATTAATGCGGTTTCCGTAGAGCAAATCAAGCTGCCGCAAAACGTCTGGATTCTTGTCCAGGACCGTTACATCAGCGCCCATACCAACGGCCATAGCCAGCGCGTTACTGCCCACCACGCCACCTCCGAGGATGACTACACGTCCGCGCGGTACACCCGGGACTCCACCAAGGAGTACGCCCCTCCCACCGCGCGCTTTTTCCAGACAGCTTGCTCCCGCCTGAATTGACATTCGTCCGGCGACCTCCGACATGGGCGCCAACAAAGGCAGTCCACCGCGTGCATCGGTGACTGTTTCATAAGCAATGCACAGAGCACCGCTCGCCAGCAGCTCTTCGGTCTGCGGCCGATCCGGCGCCAGATGGAGATAAGTAAACAAAGTATGTTCGGGTCCAAGGCGAGCACGCTCATTCGCCTGCGGCTCCTTGACCTTGACGATCATCCGCGCCTTGGCGAATACCTCCTCAACGCCCGCCAGGTGTGCACCAGCTGACTGGTAATCGGCGTCGGAAAACCCAATGGCGGCGCCCGCGCCGAACTCTACCGTGACCCCATGACCCTGACGCACCAACTCGGCGACAGCCGCGGGAGTGAGTCCTACACGATACTCGTGATTCTTGATTTCCCGCGGCACACCGATTTGCATATTGCTCTCCTTTTCACATTCATGACCAAACTCCATGCCCATATCATGAGTGTAGAAGAGTGCAACGCGTGCGTACTTTTATTAGAGGTATGCTGTGTTGAAAAGACAGGTCATGGCGTCTGCAAAACAGGCGCAGTAAGCGGATATTGCTGGCCAGCTGCCACCACCTGATCGCGGCCCGCACCCTTGGCTTCATACATCCTTCGATCTGCCGTCTGCATTAACTCGTCCAGACTTTGCCCATCCTCTCCGAGGGTAGCGACACCGGCACTAAAGGTCATGATCTGTTGAGTCGATTCGATATCTAAGGGATGCGCTGCCAAATGCCGGCGTAAATCATTAGCCAGCTCTGCCGCCTGCTCAAGAGTTGCACCAGGCAACAGTACGGCAAACTCTTCACCACCCAGCCGGCACAGCAGATCAGTGTCTCGCAAGCGAGACCTCAGCACCTCAGCGAGATGGCAGAGTGCGCGGTCGCCACCATTATGGCCAAACTGATCGTTAACGCGCTTGAAAAAATCGACATCAAGCATGACCAGCGATAGCGGCTTATTATCACGTAAAGCATGACTGCGTTCGCGCTCAAGCACTTCAGAAAGCTTCATGCGGTTGGCTAGGCCGGTCAGGTTATCCGTACTGGCCAACTCGATGAGTCGGGCCTCATTCGCCAGCCGACTGCGCTCATAGATGTGGGAAAACATCGTGATCGCCATGCTACTGATCCAGATATTCGCCAGCATCATTAAGCTCAACAAATATTCTTCACCGCTGTAACGGTAACTGAATGCAGCAACACCCAAGCTGACGAATACCACTGACATCCAGAATCCACCGCGCAACCCAAGCAGCAGATAGCAGATAATGGGTATCATCTGGATCCAGGCAAATACGGTAAATGAAGTTCGCGGGAGCAGTAATGCAAGCACCATCAGGGTAAAGAAGGGGATCAGATAGGCGACGGTCACTAATGTGAAATGTGTCGTGCGGTCGACAATGCGCAAGACCAGGAGCACGAAAAGAACAAAAACGCATTCGCCGGCTGCCAGCAACCATATTCCACGCCCAACATTCAAGCCAGCAAATACAACCCCACCAGCCACTGTGGTCCATAACAATACCTTGAGTACCAGACGCTTATGTTGCTGACTGCTCTCCAATCCCTCGCTCATCCGCCCACTCCTGTTCCGGCTTTTCTGATCTACCCGCATTTATCGGCCTGAAATCGGCAAAAAACGCTCGACTTTCTCACACAAGCACTTTTCAATGACCGTGCATTTTGGCATTCTTGTGCAAAATATGGCCAAATGCCTGCCCCAGGCAAGCGTCACTTGGCGACAACTTCTCCAAAAACAAACTAATGTAACAAGGATAGTGGATGTGAGCACCATACCACTGCTGGTGTGTGACGACTCCAATATGGCGCGTAAGCAGCTTATACGCTCGCTACCAGCCAACTGGCCCTTTCAAATAACCCAGGCCACCAATGGACTGGAGGGGCTGGAAGCCATACGCCAGGGTGCCGGCCAGATCGTGTTGCTCGACCTGACAATGCCTGAACTGGATGGCTTTGGCGTACTCAGCAGGCTACGCGAGGAAGGCCTCCAGGCTGAAGTCATCGTCGTGTCCGGTGACGTTCAAGACGAGGCCGTCCGCAGGGCCAAAGCCCTTGGTGCAAAAGCCTTCATCAAGAAGCCGGCCGACCCCATGCAGTTGGCTGATGCACTCAGTGCCCTAGGGGTAAAAATACCCCTGACCCGGACACCATCGGAGAATACCTCAGAATTTTCTGACCTACCCAACGTGTCCTTTCGCGATGCTTTTCGTGAAGTGACCAATATCGCAATGGGGCAGGCTGCCAACCTACTGAGCAAGGTGCTGGGTGTTTTCATCCAGTTGCCCATACCCAATGTCAACATCCTGGAAGTCGGCGAATTGCACATGACGCTGGCTGACGCTCAGCGCGGACAAAGCTTGACCGCAATCTGCCAGGGTTACATCGGCGGCGGTGTGGCCGGAGAAGCGTTGTTGATATTCCACGACGCCGAAATGAATGATGTCGCCAAGCTGCTGGAAGCTCAGGAAGACGAATCGGTTCGACTGGAAATGTTGCTCGACCTGGCCAGCATTATCATTGGTGCCTGCCTCAATGGCCTCTCGGAACAGTTGAATATCAGCTTGTCACAAGGTCACCCTCTGGTACTGGGCCAGCATTGTCCAATCGAAGACCTGGTGCGAATTAATCAGCGTCGCTGGAAACGAACCCTAGCCGTGGAAATCACTTACGGACTGGAAGATCTGGACATTCATTTTGACCTGCTGCTGCTTTTCACCGAGGACTCTGTACCCCGGTTGCGCGAAAAACTCGACTACATGATCAATTGACCGCAGGAAAAGGATTGGATAATGCCCGCCCAGTTTGACATCACCGAACTCCATTGGCTTCTGGACGTGGTTCAGAGCATCGATGTCGGCGTGGTAGTCATGGATCGTGAATACCAGATCGAAGTCTGGAACAGTTTCATGGAAAATCATTCCGGTCGCGGTGCGGATGAGGTTGCCGGGCACACGCTATTCGAGGTTTTTCCGGAAATAGAACGTAACTGGTTCAGCCGCAAGGTCGAAACAGCAGTAATGCTTGGTACGCGCGCTTTCACAATCTGGGAACAACGGCCCAACCTGGTGCACTTCAAGAGCTATCAGCCCATTACCGGGCTGGCAGATGAGATGTACCAGAATGTCACAATTCTTCCGCTACGCAGTACTAACGGAGTCAGTGATCACGTTTGCCTGATCATCTATGACGTCACCAATGTTGCTGTCAACAAGCGACAATTGGAGTCAGCCAACACACAGCTACAGGAACTGGCGCTGCGCGACGGACTCACCGGACTGCTTAACCGTCGTTATTGGGAACAATGTCTGGAGCGCGAGTTTTCGCGGCACATGCGCTACGAAAGCCCAACGAGCCTATTGATGTTCGACATTGATCACTTCAAAAAATTTAACGACACCTACGGCCACCAGCTGGGCGATGAGGTCATTCGTGAGGTCTCGCGAATCACCCGACTGTTAGCGCGGGAAACCGATTACGCTGGACGCTACGGGGGTGAAGAGTTCGCGGTTCTGCTTCCTGACACCGCTATCAACGGCGCCTTCCAGTTTGCTGAGCGTTTGCGAACGGCCATCGAAGCTCTGCAGATCGACCACGCAGGTCAAGTACTCCAAGTCACCGTCAGTCTGGGCGTCGCCAGCATGAAGGACAACATGCCCAACCACACGCTACTGATCGAGGCCGCAGACAAGGCACTCTATCAGTCCAAGGAAAATGGTCGAAATTGCACTACCGTCGCCGAAAATGACTAATAAACGGCGCATTTCGATCATTTTTTCTAATAACTAATCTTACCCTTCTAATGTGATATCACTCTGACGTAAGATGCGTCGCCGGAGTGCACACGTCACTAAAAAGACATATAAAAGCACAGAGCGATGAATCTGCCGTTATATTGTCACGCCGTATGGATAGCCTGATTTATCTCCCGTTTTAATGATCATCAAGGAGTGATTTTCATGAGCAGTAGTAGTAACAGCCGGGGCTGGTTCTAGGCGTACAACAAGACGCGCAGCTACCACTTATCCCGATCAAGCGCTTTTTTCCGTGCCACGCTTTTCTGGATCACCGGAGATACCGGCTCCTTCGCCAGCCATGGGGGCTTTCGCAAGTCGCGCATCCGCCGCTAAACGTCAAATTTGCGCGGCCAGCGAAGAGGCCGCTCTGGTACACTGGGTGACCATCAAGCCTCAGGTAAGCCCCGTGTCGACATCCTCTTTCTCCTCCCTGCCTCTATCTGCCGCCTTACTGGGCACTCTGGAACATTTGGGGTTTGAGCATATGACCCCCGTGCAGGCTCAAGCTCTTCCGCTGATTCTCGCCGGGCATGATCTGATCGCCCAATCACGTACAGGTAGCGGCAAGACTGCAGCCTTTGGTATAGGCTTGCTGACACCCCTGAACCCTGCATTCTTTGGCTGTCAGGCGTTGGTGCTGAGCCCCACACGCGAACTGGCTGCGCAAACCGCTACCGCTCTGCGCACCCTCGCTCGCGCCATGCCCAACATCAAGATCATCACGCTTTGCGGTGGCACGCCCTTTGGTCCACAAGCTGCCTCTCTGGAACAGGGAGCGCACGTCGTCGTCGGCACGCCCGGCCGGATCAAGGATCATTTGGACCGAGGCACTCTCGAACTCAAGGGACTCAATTGCCTGGTGCTGGATGAGGCTGACCGGATGCTCGATATGGGTTTTCATGACGCAATCAGTGAAATTATCGATTTGGCACCCAAACGACGCCAAACACTGCTGTTCTCCGCCACCTTTCCTCCGTCGATAGAGGCACTCGCGGGTCGCTTTCTGCAAACACCCCAGCGCGTCAGCATCGAAGAAGTTGAGCCGCAAAACCCCATCAAACAACGTTTTTACGAGATCGTGCCGGCTGAGCGCATGCAAGCTGTGGTGCGCCTGCTCGCGGCCGAGCGCCTGCAACCTTGCATTGCGTTTTGTCATACCCGCCAGCAATGCCAGGATCTTCTGCACCATCTGCAAGCCCACAAGGTAAGCGCTCTTACGCTGCATGGCGATATGGAGCAACGCGAACGTGATGAGGTGCTGGCTCTTTTTGCCAACCAGAGTTGCAGCGTACTGGTTGCTACTGATGTCGCTGCACGGGGTATCGACGTTGCCGGTGTCGCCGCGGTCATTAATGTGGAACTGTCTCCTGATCCAGCGGTACACACGCACCGTATCGGGCGAAGTGGTCGAGCGGGAGAGCCCGGCCTTGCACTGAGCCTGGTAGCCCCTTCCGAAGGCGGTCGAGCCAACGCAATCGAAAGCATGCAGGGACAGCCGCTGGATTGGCATGCCCTGTCGACGCTGCCCGCCGGACTGGATACCCCTCTGATAGCGCCCATGCGATCACTAGCAATTGCGGGTGGCCGTCGGGACAAGGTACGCCCGGGCGACCTGCTGGGCGCGCTGACCGGGGAGGCAGGCTTGCCTGCCGACGCAATCGGCAAGATCAGCATCACTGATTATCAATCCCTGGTAGCGGTCAGGCGCGACCTGGCCCCCACTGCACAGCAGCGCCTAGAGCAGGGCAAGATCAAGGGGCGCCGATTCAAGGTCCGATTAATGTGATGGTCCCGATCGCTCAAAAGCCTCATCATTACGAGTAAATCATGAATCTTGATCAAGCTTTGATCTTCGGCATTCTGGCCGCAACGATCGGTCTGTTCCTGTGGGGGCGCTTGCGCCACGACATCATCGCACTCGCAGCACTACTGGCCTGCGTTATGCTCGGCCTCACGCCAAGCACGGAAGCATTCGATGGGTTCGCGCAACCCGCCGTCATTACCGTCGCCGCTGTGTTGATCCTCGGTTATGGCCTGCAGTCCACCGGCGCGGTGGAGTATCTGGCGCAAAAAATACTGCCCCGTGACAGCGGCCCGCTTCTAAGTATCGGGGCACTGACACTTCTCGGCGCTACACTATCAGGCTTCATGAACAATGTCGGTGCAATGGCATTGCTCATGCCCATTGCGATGCAAATCGCCAAAAGACAGGAGTTAGCACCGGGTAAAGTGTTGATGCCTCTTGCGTTCGGCACCATCCTCGGCGGTATGACTACCTTGATCGGTACTCCACCAAACCTGATCGTTGCCGATTTTCGCCGGGTCGAAATGGGTACGCCCTTCACAATGTTTGATTTCACGCCTGTGGGCTTGTCCGTTGCGCTGGCAGGGGTCATCTTTGTTGTCATCTTCGGACGCTGGCTGGTCCCGCACCGGGAGAAGCACGATGGCGAAAATTTTGATACGGGAACCTATCTGACCGAGGTACGCATCGGTGAAGAAGCTAAACTGGTGGGCCTCAGGCTGCGGGAGGTTGAAGAGCTCCTCGATAAAGAAGATGCTCAAATAGCAGGCTTGGTGCGCAATGATTTTCGTGTCGTCTCGCCCTTGCCCGGCGACATATTGCGAGCCGGTGACATACTGGTAATAGAAGCGGATCCAAACGCACTGGGAGCCACCCTCACTACGCTCGGCCTCAAACTAGAGGAGGCTGTGGATACGCGAGAAGAAAACAGCGATGAATCGGACGAGCCTGAAGAGGAGCGTGCGGGTGAGGCAGCACAGGATACCGAGGCGCACTCCACTATCGAGACGACCACAGAGTTGACGCCCGCCGATCCAGAAAACAGGAAGGCAGACGAAGACGACAAGAAGGGCAGGAGCAGTGAAGACGACATTACCTTGCAGGAACTGGTCGTCCAAGGTAACTCCCTGCTGCTCGATCGCAGCGCCACCGATCTCCAGATAAGATCACGCTTCGGTATCAATCTGCTGGCCATATCCAGACAGGGCCACCGCTCCATCCGCCGATTGCGCTGGACCCCTCTGGGCGCCGGCGACGTATTGCTGATGCAGGGCAGGCCCGAGGCCATAAGCATGTTTGCATCCGAATACCGGTGTATTCCTCTGGCACCGCGAACCATTCTGATCCCTGACCAAAAGAAAGCCTTTACCGCCGTCGCCATAATGGTGGGCGTGGTACTGCTTGCAGCGACTGGTATTCTGCCTGCCGCCCTGGCCTTTACCTTGGGGGTTCTGGGCTACATGCTGACCAAGGTCATTCCGTTACGCAAAATATATGATGCGGTAGACTGGCCAATCATCGTCCTGCTCGGCGCTTTGATGCCCTTGGCCGGGGCGATGGCCGAGACTGGAGCCGCCGATCTTCTAGCCAGAACACTGCTTGAACAGGTCGCGCAAGGTAATGCGGTAGTAGGTCTGACGTTAATACTGGTTATCACCATGATGTTGTCAGATTTCATGAATAATGCAGCTACTGCTGCAGTCATGTGTCCTATTGCGCTGAGTATCGCGCAACTGCTCGGGGTAAATGCAGACAGCTATTTGATGGCCGTCGCTATCGGCGCATCCTGCGCTTTTCTAACACCCATCGGTCACCAGAACAATACGCTGATCTTGGGTCCCGGTGGTTTCCGCTTCAGCGACTACTGGAAGCTCGGCCTACCGGTAGAACTGATCGTCATAGCGGTCAGCATCCCACTACTGCTTTGGATCTGGCCGCTATAGACCCGACTTTACTTGCTAAGAGTAAAGTCTTCCTTGTAACTGATGGCGCAATCAGGGCAGACAAAATCCTCGGGCAAGTCAACCCATGGCGTGCCTGCGGCGAAGCCCATGTGCGCATCTCCGACCGCTTCGTCGTAACGGTAGCCGCACTCAGGACACACATACTGGCTCATGCAGCGACCTCTAAGTCGGCGGTAAAAGTCTGCGCATTATTCAGGTTATAGCGGCGTATTAGCTGCTCACGCTTGGCCGGCTCGAAATTGATCCTCGATGGATCATGACCGACCGCTTCCAGCAGACGTTTATCCATGACTTTAAACCACCATGAAGGAATGAAGGCGACCAGATACATACCGAAGTAGCCGTTCGGCAAGCGCGGCAAATCAGGAAAGTCACGCAGTGCTTGGTAGCGACGGGTCGGGTGCGCGTGATGATCAGAATGCCGTTGCAGATGGAACAACGCCCAGTTCGAGAACAGATGATTGCTGTTCCATGAATGATAGGGCTGGCAACGCTCATATCGGCCATTGGGCTGAAGCTGGCGCAACAAGCCATAATGTTCAATATAATTGGCCTGAGTCAGTTGAAACGCACCCCAGAACGCAATCAGCATCAGTACTGGAATAATTCCCACACCTAGAAACGCAATCAGGACGCCGTACAATGCTACGCTTATCAGAGCTGGCTGGATAATCTCGTTCTCCAGGCTCCATACTGATTTCCCGCACCGATCGAGCCGCTCAGCTTCCAGATCCCAAGCGCGAAAGAACGCGCCGGGCATCTCGCGGAAAACGAAACGGTAGATACTTTCGCCCATGCGTGATGACGCAGGATCTATAGGCGTCGCCACGTCCCGATGGTGTCCGCGGTTATGTTCCACGAAGAAGTGCCCGTAAAAACCAAGGGCCAGTGTGACTTTTGCCAGCCAGCGCTCAAGGGTCGTCTTCTTGTGGCCCATCTCGTGGCCCAGATTCAATCCGTAGCCCAGAGTGCCTCCCGCGGCGAGCACAACGGCCAACACGCCATGCCAAGGCAGATCATGCGTGCCAATGAAGATGACACTTACCAGGAAGCTGGCCCAGAGAATGGGCACCAGAGCATAAGTGACATACCGATAATATCGATCTGCCTCCAATGCCGCGACGGCCTCTTCTGGTGGATTGCTTCGATCCTCTCCAATGATCGCGTCAAGAACTGGAATGACCGCATAAGAAAAAAGCGTTGGTAGCCAGAGCCATAACAACTTGGGCGACACCAACAGGTACATCAATGGACCGACAAGGGCGATACAGGGAACCAGCAGCGAAAAAAGCCACAGGTGTCGTTTACGATCTATATAGTCCGAGCTTGGTTCGAGGGCAGGGGCGGCAGTGTTCATCTTGATTACCTTTTTTTGTTATCACGGGACTCACCAGCTACCCGTTGATCATGCTCTCGCGTCAATGTGGCGCCTACCGTTGCAACGGGCAATAAATCGTCATATTGTGACACCTTCATGCAAGGATGGCTCTGTTCATGCTCAATCAGCAAATCTGGCTAAGTCCGTCGATTCACCCGGTTTACGCGCGGTTGATATGCGCCGAATTGAGGCGTCGTGGATTTTCCGATCTCCAGATCCTGCATGGAACCCGCCTGAGCTGGCATACGCTGCACCATGACAATCGCTTTCTCAGCTTCGACCAGATGCATCGCCTGGTTCTCCATGCGCTGTCCCTCAGCGACTGCTCCTGGCTGGGCATCGAGGTGGGTCGACACACCGATGTATCGGCCCATGGCGCGGCTGGCTACGCCAGCATTGTCACCGATGATGTGCGCTCAGCAGTGGGCATCATCAACCGCTATTCCAGCCTGCGCCAGAACATTGCCGCATTCAGAATCGATCCGCAGAGTTCAGCCATGTTGGTACTTGATGAGCGCCTGATCCTGCCGGAACTGCGCGAATATCTGCTCGGCCATTTCACGACAGCAATTTTGCGCCTACTGGAGACTGCAACCGGATTACCACTGCACCAGGAACTCACACTGCATTGGCCTATGCCCGAAACAGATGGTTCCGAGGCCTACCACCAGGTCGCCGGCACAGTCGTGTTCGGTAGCGATCAACTGCGCCTGGAGTTACCCTCGGGGTATCTCGACAGCCCCTGCCTGGCTGCTGACCCTGATGCCGAGCGGCTAGCGCTTCGCGATTGCGAGAACCAACTACAACGGCTAGTGCGCGGCGGATCCCTGAGCGAGCGGATCAAGCAGCGACTGCTGGGCAGCACTGACCAGTATCCCACGCTCGAGCAGATGGCCGTTCACGAACATATGGCACCGCGTACGTTGATACGCCATCTCAACGATGAGGGCGTGCGCTACCAGACACTGCTGGACGATGTTCGCTGCGATCTCGCCTGCTGGCTGCTATCGCAAACCACTTTGAGCATCGAAAGTGTGGCCGAACGGCTAGGCTACCTGGACCCGACCAATTTCAGCCGAACTTTCCGCCGCTGGCTAGGGGTAACACCACGGGATTTTCGCCAGCAAGCAGCTCAAGTTTCATCCAGGTTTGACGCGGGTAGTGGCGCAGACCTACAGTCTTGACTTAGTGTTGATGGATCACGGAACATACTGATAGAAATATCAAACCAGTCCGGCAGTAGACGCCGGTCTTCGATGATGAAAAACCAGGGATTCAGGTCACATTTCGCATATGCTATCGCCGCCCATCTTACTCCCCCGCCAGGCCTTATGCGGGTCTGCTTCGCATGCTCTTCTCTTTATCTGGCTGTTGCTGGCCAGCTTGTCCGCATTCGCCGCGAAACCGCTGATCGTCGACGACACTACTGAGTTGGTATCCGATCTGCAGCCCCATATTAGCTACCTATCCGACCCTAGCCACGCTTTGGGGCTGGAAGATATCATCGCCCAGACCTCGGCTTTTCACTCGGCGTCCGAGCGCACGGGCTTGAACTTTGGCTATACCCATGACCGGGTTTGGTTCAAGACCGAACTTGTGTCCACCGCGCAAACACACACCGACTGGATAGTGGAGATGCGCTACCCCTCTTTGGACCGTGTCAGCCTCTTTAGCGGCGGTTCCGGTGGCGGAGAAGTCCAGCATCAGGGAGACACGTTGCCTTACCAGCAGCGAGACATGAAGCACCGCAACCCTATTTTCATGGTCCGTCTTGAACCGGGCGAAACCCGCACGCTGTACATCTCCGCCCAGTCCGAAGGAAGTCTCACGCTGGATCTTCAGTTATGGAAAGCTCAACACTTCTATGAGCATAGTCAGGGTACCTATGCGCTGTTGGCAATCTACTTTGGCATGCTACTAGCTCTGGCTATCTACAATCTGCTGTTATTCGCTGTGCTCCGTGAGCGCTCCTTCCTCCTGTATGTCTGTTTCGTAATTGCCTTCGGTGCCGGTGTCGCAGCCATTAACGGGCTGGGTGCACAATTTATCTGGCCGACCCTGGGCGAGCATGGCAACCGTATTCTGCCGTTCAGCTTATGTCTCTCTGCTGCCGTTGGTGTCCTCTTTACCCGGTCCTTTCTCGATACGGCTAGGCGCAGCCCATCACTTGATTCAGCTCTAGCGTTGTTTGCCTGGGTTGCCATGCTGGCCACGCTGGCAATCTTATTTATCGCCATCCAGCCTGCCCTGCAGCTGATGTCCATCGTTGGGCTGGCAACGACGTTGGTACTCTTAGCCACCGGTATTGTCTGCGTCATAAAGGGCATTCCAGGGGCACGTATTTTTGTCGTCGCCTGGCTGATGCTGCTGGTAGGCGGCATGCTTCTGGCGCTGCGCAATTTTGGTCTGATTCCGTCCAACGTCATTACAGTCAACGCCATGCAGATTGGCTCGGCAGTCGAAATGCTTCTGCTATCGCTAGGCCTCGCAGCCCGGTTTAACGAACTCAAGCGGCTCAAGGAGCAGGCCCAGCTGCAGGCGCTCTCATCACAAAAACAGGTTGTTCAGGCCCTGGTCCATCAAGAGCGTGTCCTTGCGCTGCGTGTCGCCGAGCGAACCGAAGAGCTGGCCGCTGCCAACAAGCGGCTCGAACTGTTAGCCATGCAGGATCCATTAACGGGTCTAGGTAATCGCTCCGCACTGGCCCGTCACGTACCTCAGGCCATGCATCGTACTAAACGCCGCAGGGAGCTGCTGGCGCTGATCCTCATCGACCTTGACGGGTTCAAGGCAATCAACGACGAATTGGGGCACGATATCGGCGACCAGGTACTCATTAGCATCGCCGGTCGCCTGAAGAGTTGTGCCCGGCAAACTGACTTGGTGGCGCGTCTAGGTGGTGATGAATTCATATTAATCAGTGAGGGCATCATTGATCAGGAAGATGCGTTAATGCAGGGCCAAAGGCTGCTCGATGCCTTGAGCTTGCCGCTGGAACTCGATGGAGCCAGCGTCAGTGTGGGTGCCAGTGTGGGCATCAGTCTGAGCAACGGCATTGAACCTGACATAGAGACATTAATGCGTCAGGCCGATCAGGCTATGTATCAACGCAAGCGCAGCGGCCGGCACGGGGTAGTACTGCATACCTCTTCCCTGCCAGTGGGAACCAATGCATGAGCATAATCCGACGGGGTGCAAGACGATATCTTGTCTGGGCACCTTTAATTGCCCTCTGCACTCTGGTGATGCTTTTATCGTCACCGGTGTCCGCCTCACTTCCAAGCCATACTTTATTGACACTCGATGGCACCGAGCAAGGTCTGGACCTACAACCCTGGATGGAACTTCGTCGCACCCGAAGTGATACGAGCTTTGAGGAGATCCTTTCGGGACCCGGAGCGTGGACCTCCGCGTCCAATTACAGCAGCATGCATTTTGGTTACAGTTCCGATGTACTCTGGATGAAGATAGACATCGCGTCTGCAGCTCAAAGGGAAATGATCTGGCATCTTTATTTCCCTTATTCATCCCTTAGCAGGGTTGTTCTGTTCGAGTCAGGCCAGCCTGAAAGGCTTAGTGGTCTGGGCGTGCCCCTCGCTCAACGCGACTTCGTTCATCGTAATCCGGCCTTCACGCTTCGCTTGGCGCCCGGAGAGCAAAAGACACTGTATCTGAGTGCCAAATCCGTTGGCAATCTTGGGATTACCAGCCAAATCTGGAACAGTGCGGCCTTTGCAAGTCACAGCGTCAGCAGTACCGCGATGATCATGCTGTACTGCGGTTTAATGCTGGGTCTGGGCTTACTGTACCTGTCGATTGGCGGTTTGCAGCGCAAGCGCCACTATGTATTGTACGGCAGCTATGTGCTGTTCTTCGTGCTGAGCGTGACAGCCTTCTCCGGACTGGGCGGGCGCTATCTCTGGCCTCAGGCGGGCGAATGGGGTACCCGACTGCTTCCCTTCGCCCTGACGGCAGGCGCTGCATGCGTCGCTCTGCTGCTACGTGACCTCTTTACCCGAGCCAATCGGCCTGACGTCTGGCGAAGCTTGCTGACTATACTGGCGATCACCAGCTCCCTGATGGCGCTCGGTGGTTTTTTTCTGTTTCCAGCCTGGATTAGCAGGGCCATGCCCTGGCTGGCGCTGCTGATCACTCTACTATCGATCTGCTGCATCGTGCGGGCCATAAGAGAGCAGGTTCCTGCGGCAAGCCTTTTCCTGCTAGGTGCAGGCCTGATGGCACTCAGCATCGCCTTGTTCGCACTGCGCGCAACCGGCATCGTGCCAGGATACCTGTTAACCGATTTAGCCGTACAAGGCAGCAGCGCCGCAGGTCTTCTTGTTGTCGCAATCGCGCTGTCTAGCCGAACTCATGCAGAGAGCAAACAGCAGCTATACGAACGCAATGCCACTATCGATGGTCTGCAAAACGCCCACGCTGCCACGCAACAACAGTTACTCGAATCCACTCAGCAGCTAGAAGACGTTAAAGCACAACTGAGAAACATGGCGCTCAAGGATCCGCTGACAGGCATGTCTAATCGTGCCGCTCTGGATTTGCATATCAATCAGACCTTGAGAAGAAGCAAGCGGCGGCATACACCGTTAGCAGTGATGCTGATCGACATGGATGGATTCAAACAGCTGAATGATCAACTGGGCGATGATACCGGCGACAGAATTATCTGTGCTGTCGCTAAACGACTGGCAGAGGTAGCCCGCGAGACCGATTTTGTAGCACGCTTGGGAGGTAACGAGTTCGTGTTGGTAGCCGATGATGTATCAGATACTCAGCAGGCCCAATTGATTGCCGAGCGACTACTGGACACCTTCACGCCAAACATTGAATTAGATGATCAGAGTATTTCACTGGGGATAAACATTGGTGTGACACTGACCCATGCTGCCGAACTGGACATGCCAACATTACTGCGCCAGGCCGATATGGCACGTTACTCGCGCAAGCGCAGTGGCCGGGGCGGGGTCAGCTTTCACTCACCGGCAGATACCGGCAATAGAACGTTATAAGCTTCTCCGCGACCAGCCCGATACGCATCCTCAGTTGGCAGGTACTACCCGCAGAATCTTTCCTTGGGCCGCATCGGTGAGCAGATAGAGTGCGCCATCGGGCCCGCTGCGCACATCACGGAAGCGCGTCCCCAGCTCCTCGAAAAGGGTTTCTTGAGCAGTGACCCGGTTACCATCCAGCTCGACTCTGCGCACGTTTCGTGCCGCCAGCGCGGACACCATGATGCTGCCCTTCCAGGCAGGAAAGAGCTCACCACGATAAAGCGTCATACCTGAGGGGGCGATAGAAGGCGTCCATTGCACCAGCGGTTGCTCGAGCCCCGGCAGCGACGTGTAAGGGCTGATGATTGATCCGTTGTAGTCCACGCCATAGGTGATCTTCGGCCAACCATAATTATTGCCAGGCTTGATCAGATTAAGCTCATCACCACCGCGCGGTCCATGCTCATGACTCAGAACGCGATCATTCTCCGCGTCATAAATAATCCCCTGTACGCTGCGATGACCGATACTGTATAGCTCTGGCAACACACCGCTCTGGCCCAGATAGGGATTATTATCCGGTACTGAGCCGTCACGATTGAGACGTACTATCGATCCCAAATGGCTAGTCGTCTTCTGCGCTTCTTCACGGTAATCAAAACCGTCGCCCAGCGTCAGCAGCAACGTATGGTCCGGCAAAAAGGCCATGCGTCCACCGTAGTGGGCATTACCCGCTTTGGCAGGCTTGACGCGAAATAGCTCGTCGACATTATCCAAACCTGTTGCCGTGAAGGTCGCGCTGCTCAAACAGGTATGGTTTGCTTCCAGCGTGCCACAGGCATAGGTCAAGAAAATCCGGCTATTGCTGGCGTACTCGGGATCAAGTGCGACCTCAAACAACCCTGCCTGACCACTAATGAACGCCTCAGGCACTCCTTCGATAGCGACCGGATTCAGCTCACCTTGGGCGTTGATATACCGCAACCTTCCGGCGCGCTCAGTCACCAGCATGCCGCCGTCGGGTAGGAAAGCCAGGGACCATGGAAACTCCAGCCCCTGTGCCACTGTTTCAATCTGATAGTCCGCTGCATATACGGCCGACGCGAAGGTCATTGCCAGTGATGCAGTCAGCACAGCGCTTTTGCTCTTCATGCTCAAATCTCCAAAAGACAATTCTCAGCCCAGAACGCGCAAGCCGCGTCTGGCTGGCGGGCGGGTAAACCGACCAAACAGCAAACTGCCAATACCTACGGCTGCCATGACGATCAGTAGTCCAGGGGTATGACGCGTAGCGGCGATAAAGGTCGGCATCGGCAATACATAGTTGGCGACGAGGAACGACACCCAGATACCCACTGCGCCCGCCAGAAAAAACAGCAACCAGCGCCAAGGTTTGAAAACCATGCCGAAACCATGAGCCGCAGGCAGAGCCAGCAAAAATGCGGCGGCGACCATGACACTGAAAAAGGGTGTAAACCCACTCAGATCACCGAGTGTGGTTGCCAGTCGTTCGGCCCCGGGGATGGGTACTCCGAGCTGCTGAAGTTCCCACAAATTAAGCTGGGTCTGCGCAACAGTCCCCAATATGGTCGCTAGCAAAACGCACACCAGGTAGAAGAAAATCACCCGCAAGATCGTCAATAACATAGATTGTATTCCTGTTCTTGTTGTTCCGATTGCATGCTACCCGGGTACACCAAAAGCCGCTCATTAGGTCGTTTCGGGTAGCTCGGGCAAGTTGCGCAACGCCTGCTCGTAAGCAGACATATCAAAGGCTGTATCACGGTCGAGCATCACACCTATGCTGTGCGCGAGTACCTGCGCCATCAGTTCGATACTATCTTCCCGTGAGTAGCCCACCAGTGTCAGCTTGTTCAACGTGGCCTGAGCTGCCGGGGGCTGGTCAACGGCAAGCTGATTCTCCAGTGCTTCCACCAGTCTCTCCCGGGCAAAAATCTCATCCGGTTCTTCTTCAGGTGCGCTCATACCCCCTCCTCCGATCAGCTATTATCAGTCTGCCAATTCAATTGATCTTCGGATCCAGCTCACCGGTAGCGTAACGCTGATACATGACTTCCAGGCTGACGGGTTTGATCTTTGAAGCATTTCCGGCAGCGCCAAACGCCTCATAACGAGCGATACAGATATCGCGCATGGCCTTGACGGTTTCAGCAAAGAACTTGCGTGGGTCAAACTCGCTCGGATTCTGCGCCATAAGCCGACGCATGGCGCCAGTCGATGCCAGACGCAGGTCCGTATCGATATTGACCTTGCGTACGCCATGCTTAATGCCCTCGACAATCTCTTCAACGGGGACGCCATAGGTTTCCTTGATGTCGCCACCATACTGATTGATGATTGCCAGCCACTCTTGCGGCACAGACGAAGAGCCATGCATGACCAAATGGGTGTCGGGGATGCGCGCATGGATCGCCTTGATCTGATCAATTGCCAGCGTGTCACCGGTGGGCGGCTTGGTGAACTTATAGGCGCCGTGACTGGTGCCTATAGCAATCGCCAATGCATCAACCTGCGTGCGTTTGACGAAATCAGCTGCTTCTTCGGGATCAGTCAGCATCTGACTGTGGTCCAGGATACCCGTCGCACCGATGCCGTCCTCTTCGCCGGCCTGTCCGGTTTCCAGACTACCCAGACAGCCAAGCTCGCCCTCAACCGATACGCCACAGGCGTGAGCCATCTCGACGGTCCGACGGGTTACATCAACATTATAATCATACTCGGTCGGATTCTTGCCCAGCTCGCACAGCGAGCCATCCATCATGACCGACGAAAACCCCAGCTGGATTGAGCGCTGGCAGATCGCCGGGGTGGTGCCGTGATCCTGATGCATGCATACCGGTATATGCGGAAATTCTTCGATCGCGGCCAGAATCAAATGGCGCAAGAAGGGCGCGCCAGCATATTTGCGAGCACCTGCAGAGGCCTGGACGATGACCGGCGAATCGGTCTTGTCTGCTGCCTCCATAATGGCGCGCATCTGCTCCAGATTATTGATATTAAAAGCGGGCACGCCATAACCGAATTCGGCCGCGTGATCCAGCATCTGGCGCATACTAATAAGAGCCATGAATATTCTCCTGAACAAAAAATTATAAAATATGAATATCAGACTGCCGCACCGGAGGCCTGGCTGCAAGTTGTCATCAACACTGGACTGCTAAGCATCACGCAACGAACTTAGCGTCACAGCTTGATGGGACTCGTTGCAGCCTCTTCAAGTATCTGTACGGCAGGCAGCACCTTACCCTCGACAAATTCCAGGAAAGCACCGCCACCGGTCGAAATATAGGATATGCGATCCGCCACGCCATACTTGTCGATGGCTGCCAATGTGTCACCGCCACCGGCTATGGAAAACGCAGGGCTCTCGGCTACTGCCAATGCCAGTGCGCGAGTACCCTCGCCGAACTGATCAAACTCAAATACACCTACAGGCCCATTCCAGAGAATAGTGCCTGCGGACTTGAGCAGTTCGGCAAAATGTTTGGCGGTCTGCGGACCAATATCGAGAATCATGTCATCGTCGGCCACATCGTCAATCAGTTTAACAGTCGCCTGCGCATCCTCTGCGAACGCCTTGGCCACTACTACATCGGTAGGCAAGGGTACGCTGACACGAGCGGCTATGTCTCGAGCAGTATCCAGCAAGTCTGCTTCATGCAGTGATTTACCCACCGGATAGCCGGCTGCAGCTAGGAAAGTATTGGCAATACCACCGCCGACAATCAATTGATCACACTTCTCGGACAAGGCATTAAGCACCTCTAACTTGGTGGAAACCTTCGATCCGGCAACGATGGCGGCCATGGGTCTGGCCGGTGACTTGAGCGCCTTGCCCAGCGCATCCAACTCGGCAGCCAGAAGCGGGCCAGCACAAGCTACCCGGGCAAACTTGGCTACCCCATGGGTAGAGCTCTGAGCCCGATGGGCCGTACCAAAGGCATCCATGACAAAAACGTCACACAGCGCCGCATACTGCTGTGCCAATTCATCATTATTTTTCTTTTCACCACGATTGAACCGCACGTTCTCGAGCAACACCAGCTCGCCTGGCTCAATTTCAACCCCTGCAAGGTAGTTGCGGATCAGCGGTACATCGCGACCCAGCGTCTTGCTCAGATAAGCAGCGACCGGGGCAAGACTGTCCGCCTCGGTTAATACGCCCTCTTCGGGGCGTCCGAGGTGCGAACAGACCATCACCGCGGCGCCCTGCTCCAGGGCGCGCTTGATTGTCGGCAACGCCGCCAGAATACGCGCATCGCTTTGCACCTTGCCATCCTTGACCGGCACGTTCAGATCCTCGCGAATCAGCACACGCTGATTCTTCAAATCCAGCTCGGCCATCGTCAATACGCTCATTACCGGCTCCTTGTTGTGAAATACAAAGTTATCTATTACTGAATCCGCGCTCGGGAGTACGCCATACTCATCTTCGCAACCAGTATTGCGCCACGTCGATCATCCGGTTGGCGAAGCCCCACTCGTTATCGAACCAGACCAGCAGGTTGACCATCCGCGGACCAGACACTCGCGTCTGACTACCATCCACAATCGCCGAGTGGGGATCATGATTGAAGTCGCAGCTGGCGTGGGGCAGCTCGGTATAGTCAAGCAGACCCCGGTACGCTCCGCGAGCGGCCTGCGCCAGCAATTGATTGATTTCCTCCGCGCTGGTATCCCGAGATGTCTGCAAGGTTATGTCCAATGCCGACACATTGACCGTTGGTACCCTTATCGCTTTGGCCTGAACACGACCAGACAGCTCCGGCAGAAGTCGTTCAATGCCCCGCGCCAGACCAGTGGATACCGGGATCATCGACTGGAAAGCCGACCGCGTTCGCCGCAAATCATCATGGTGGTAAGCGTCGATCACCGGCTGGTCATTCATCGCCGAATGAATAGTAGTAATCGACACATACTCCAGCCCGATTTGCTCGTTAAGCAGTTTAAGCAGAGGCACGCTGCAATTGGTTGTGCAGGATGCGTTGGACACCAGCCGGGAACTGTCGTCCAGCTGCGTTTCATTGACCCCGAAAACAATGGTGGCGTCCACAGCCTCCGCATTGGCCATCGGCTGAGAAAACAACACCCGAGGAATCCCGGCATTAGTGAAGCGCATGGCGTCTTCCCGGGTGGTGTATTGCCCCGAGCACTCCAGCAGCATATCGATATTCAGTGCCCGCCAGTCAATACCTTCCGGCTCCGTCTGACGCAGCACTTGAATAGGCTCACCGTCAACCATCAGGTTATTGCCGTCGACTGACACCCTGCCCGGAAAACGGCCATGGGTTGAGTCGAAACGCGTCAAATACTCGATACTAGCCTGATCAGCGAGATCGTTCAGCGCAACAATCTGCATACTTTCGCCGCCGCGCTCGTGCAACGCACGCAGCACGCAGCGCCCTATCCGGCCGTAACCATTCAGGGCGATACGAAAAGGAGCAGGTTTTGGCATCACTCTTCGAGCAACTCGTCGGCTACTGCCAGCACATTCTCCAGGGTAAAGCCGAACTCCTCAAACAGCGCAGATGCCGGCGCAGATTCACCAAAGGTATTCATACCGATGACCCGACCGTCGAGACCCACGTATTTGTACCAGAAGTCGCCGTGGCCGGCTTCTATCGCGATGCGAGCACCCACTTCCAGCGGCAACACAGCCTGGCGGTACTCGGCGTCCTGCTGATCGAACACGCTGGTACAGGGCACAGATACTACCCGTACTCGGTAACCCTGCTCGGTCAACTTCCCATGCGCTTGCATTGCCAACCCAACTTCGGAGCCAGTAGCGATAAGGATCAACTGCGGCTCGCCTTCACAGGCCTTGAGCACATAACCCCCTCGGGCGATAGCCGCTTCGGTCTCATTATCACGCAGTTGATGCGGCAGATTCTGCCGCGAAAAGATCAGGGCACTGGGTCCACCCTTGCGTTCGATCGAATACTTCCAGGCGACAGCCGCTTCGACGGCATCAGCGGGACGCCAAGTGTCTAAATTTGGCGTACTGCGCAGGCTGGTCAGCTGCTCCACCGGTTGATGCGTTGGACCGTCTTCACCCAGACCGATCGAGTCATGAGTAAACACATACAGCACCCGAACCTTCATCAGCGCCGACATGCGCACTGCATTTCGGGCGTATTCCATAAACATCAGGAAGGTCGCGCCATAAGGGATAAGACCGCCATGCAGCGCAACGCCGTTCATGATCGCGCTCATGCCGAACTCGCGCACACCGTAATACAGGTAATTGCCGGAGGCATCATCCTTCGTCACCCCCTTGCAGCCTTTCCACAAGGTTAGGTTTGAGCCGGCCAGATCAGCCGAGCCACCGAGTAATTCCGGCAACAAAGGACCGAATGCATTAAGTGAGTTCTGACTGGCTTTACGGCTGGCGATCGACTCACCCTTGGTAGCCACGTCGCGAATGAATGCAGAAGCCTTCTCGGAGAAGTCAGCGGGGAGATCACCGGCCATGCGACGCAAGAACTCTGTAGCCAGCTCAGGAAACTCAATCTGATAAGCTGCGAAACGCTGATTCCACTGTTGCTCCATCTGACTACCAGCCTGGCGTGCGTCCCACTCGGCGTAAATATTGTCCGGAATCTCGAAAGGTCCGTGTTTCCAGCCCAGCTGCTCCCGGGTCAGAGCAATTTCGTCAACACCTAACGCAGCACCGTGGGATTCTTCCTTACCTTGCTTGTTCGGCGAGCCAAAACCGATGATGGTCTTGCAGCAAATCAGAGTCGGTTTATCACTGTTGCGGGCTGTATCGATCGCCATCTTGATCTCATCCGCATCGTGGCCGTCGACGTTACGAATGACCAACCAACCGTAGGATTCAAAACGCTTGGGCGTATCGTCAGTAAACCAGCCCTGTACATCACCGTCGATTGAAATGCCGTTGTCATCATAAAAGCCGACCAACTTATTCAGTCCCAAGGTACCGGCCAGCGAGCAGACCTCGTGAGAGATACCTTCCATCAGGCAACCATCGCCCATGAATACATAGGTATGATGATCAACCACATCATGGCCGGGCCGGTTGAACTGTGCTGCCATGATCTTCTCGGCCAGCGCGAAACCGACTGCATTCGCCAGGCCTTGGCCTAGCGGACCGGTCGTGGTCTCCACGCCTGGTGTATAGCCGTATTCAGGGTGGCCTGGTGTCTTGCTGTGCAGTTGGCGAAAATTCTTCAGTTCGTCAATCGACAGGTCGTAGCCGGTCAGATGCAACAGCGAATAGATCAGCATAGAGCCGTGCCCGTTGGATAGTACAAAACGATCACGGTCGGCCCATTGGGTGTTGAGCGGGTTGTGCTTCATATAGTCACGCCACAATACTTCGGCGATATCGGCCATGCCCATTGGCGCACCGGGATGGCCGCTATTGGCTTTCTGCACCGCATCCATGCTGAGGGCACGGATGGCATTGGCTCGGTCACGACGGCTGGGCATGGGTAACTCCTGTGAGACAGACAGTTTGACTGGCCGACGGATAATCTTCGACCAGTTGCAAGGGCGGGCATTTTCGCGCAAACGACGCCAACGGGCAATGAAAACCCCCGTTAGTGATCCACCCGGGTGCCATTCAGTTGCCACCTGCACTCTAGAATCCTATATCAAATTATTTTGATATAGGTATTGCGCGCGCCCTCCTGCCCGCCTACACTGCTGTCATGACACAGAACGCGCAGCTCGCATCCACCTTGCCCAGCCTCACCGACCCATTGGCCGCACTATGCAAGGCCGCTGGCGATTCATTACGCCTGGACATCCTGCGTGCGTTGCGCAACGACTCTTTTGGCGTATTGGAATTGGCGCAAATTTTCGCTATGCGTCAATCAGGCATGAGCCATCATCTGAAGGTGCTGGCTAATGCGGGGCTAGTTCGCACCCGGCGCGAAGGGAATTCAATTTTTTACCGGCGCAGTCTGCCTGATGCTACGAAACGTTGGTCAGGTGTGCATGAGCAGCTGCTCAACGGCCTAGACGAACTGCCACTGGGTACCGATCTGCAACAGGCAATCAATGTTATCCACAGCCAGCGCGCGGACATGTCTCGCCAATTTTTTGCTCGTTTCGCTGATGGTACGTCAGCCCAGCAAGACCTTATTGCGCATTTCGGACTGTATCGAGAGCCATTGCTGGGACTGATTGACGGCTTACGTCTACCCGCTCACCAGCAGGCCATCGAAGTAGGGCCAGGGGAAGGCGGGTTCCTGCCGGACCTGGCTGCACGCTTCGATCGAGTAATAGGACTCGACAACGCAGCCTCTATGCTCGACCGAGCGCGTCAGCAATGCGCAGACGCCGGGCTGGACAACGTCGAGTGCCTGCTTGCTGACGCCCTGGCCGCCCAGCCAACACTGCCGCTGGCTGATTGCGTTGTATCTAATATGGTCCTGCATCACATGCCGGCCCCAGCGGAAGCACTGAAGCGCTTCACTCAGCTACTCAAGCCCGGCGGCAGTCTAATTCTGACCGAACTGTGCAGCCACGATCAAAGCTGGGTGCGCGACACCTGCGGCGACCTCTGGCTGGGTTTCGATCAGGACGACCTGAACCGTTGGGCTATTGACGCAGGTCTGGTACCGGGCGGCAGTCTGTATATCGGACTGCGCAACGGTTTCCAGATACAACTGCAACACTATTTCACACCCGAATTGTCAACAAGAGGTACGGCACCATGAGCGACTACTCGTTATTCACCTCCGAATCGGTCTCCGAAGGCCATCCGGATAAGCTGGCAGATCAGATTTCCGATGCCGTGCTTGACGCTATCATCAGCGAAGACAAGCACGCACGCGTCGCCTGCGAAACCATGGTGAAAACCGGCGTTGCCATTGTCGGCGGCGAAGTCACTACCAGCGCCTGGGTCGATCTGGAAGACCTGGTTCGCAACGTAATCAAGGATGTTGGCTATACCTCTTCTGAGGTGGGCTACGACGGTGATACCTGTGGCGTGATCAACATCATCGGTAAACAGTCGCCCGACATCGCCCAAGGCGTAGACCGCCAGAAACCCGAAGATCAGGGTGCCGGCGACCAGGGATTGATGTTCGGCTATGCCAGCAACGAAACCGATGTATTGATGCCTGCGCCGGTTACCTTTGCCCACCGCCTAGTCGAACGTCAGGCAGAGATCCGCAAAAACGGCACCCTCTCCTGGCTGCGTCCGGACGCGAAGTCCCAGGTTACCTGCCGCTACGACAACGGTAAGGTCGTGGGTATTGATGCGATTGTCCTCTCCACCCAGCACAATCCAGAAATCAGCCTGAGCGACCTGCGCGAAGCGGTGATGGAGAATATCATCCGCCATGTCATTCCGGCCGAACTGCTGCATGCTGACACCCAATACCATATCAACCCGACCGGCAAGTTCGTCATCGGCGGTCCAGTGGGCGATTGCGGCCTGACCGGCCGCAAGATCATTGTCGATACATATGGTGGCATGGCACGGCACGGCGGCGGCGCATTCTCAGGCAAGGACCCGTCCAAGGTTGACCGCAGCGCAGCCTACGCTGGGCGTTACGTGGCCAAGAATATTGTCGCGGCAGGACTCGCCGAGCGATGCGAAATACAGGTGTCCTACGCCATTGGCGTAGCCCAACCGACGTCGATGTCGATCAATACTTTTGGTACCGGTAAGATCAGCGACGACAAGATCATACAACTGGTGCGTGAACACTTCGATCTGCGTCCATATGCCATCACGCGCATGCTCGACCTGCTGCACCCGATGTATCGAGCGACTGCGGCCTATGGTCACTTTGGCCGCACCCCGGAGGAAATCACAGTGAAAGGCGATACTTTCACTACCTTCCCCTGGGAGAAGACTGACCGTGCTGAAGCTTTGAAGGCCGACGCCGGACTGTAAACCTATTCTGACCCCATCCGAGGGGCGCTGCAGCGACCGGGCGTATCTACGCCACAGTGTCGTCAGGCTCGGATGTTGTCACTAAACACCTAACCGCGCCCATTCGCTAACGACGAATGGAGTAATCGCATGAGTGCTGTCATGAAACATAAAGAAGTAGCCGACTACAAAGTAGCGGATATATCACTGGCCGACTGGGGCCGCCGTGAAATCATCATCGCCGAGTCTGAAATGCCGGCATTGATGGCAATGCGCCGTAAATACAATGTCGAGCAGCCTCTCAAGGGCGCGAAGGTTCTCGGCTGCATCCATATGACCATCCAGACCGCAGTGCTGATCGAAACCCTCACCTCCCTGGGAGCTGAAGTACGCTGGTCTTCATGTAATATTTTCTCGACGCAGGACCAAGCCGCCGCAGCCCTTGCTGTTAAGGGTGTTGCGGTATTCGCCTGGAAGGGCGAAACAGATGAAGAGTACGAGTGGTGTATCGAGCAGACTATTCTCAAGGATGGCAAGCCTTGGGATGCAAACATGATTCTGGACGATGGCGGCGATCTGACCCAGATCCTGCATGAGAAATACCCACAGGTGCTTGAGCGCGTCCATGGCGTGACTGAAGAAACCACCACCGGTGTGCATCGTCTGCAGGAAATGCTGAGAGACGGCACGCTGAAAATTCCGGCGATCAACGTCAATGACTCGGTCACCAAGAGCAAGAACGACAACAAATATGGTTGCCGTCACAGTCTCAACGATGCCATTAAGCGCGCCACTGACCATTTGATGTCTGGCAAACAAGCCCTGGTTGTCGGCTACGGCGATGTAGGTAAAGGTTCCGCTGCGTCCCTGCGCCAAGAAGGCATGATCGTCAAGGTGACCGAGTGTGACCCGATCTGCGCGATGCAGGCCTGTATGGACGGTTATGAAGTCGTGTCGCCTTACCTGAATGGCATCAACGACGGCACCGAAGCCAGTGTGGACGCCGCACTGCTGGGCAAGATCGACGTCATCGTAACCACTACCGGCAACGCCAACGTATGCGACGCAGGCATGCTCAAAGCACTTAAGAAACGTGCGATTGTTTGCAACATTGGTCACTTTGACAATGAGATCGACACCGCCTTCATGCGTAAGCACTGGGGCTGGGAAGAGGTCAAGCCGCAGGTACACAAGATCCACCGCACCGGCAAGGATATCGACGTACAGAACGATGATTATTTGATCCTGCTGGCCGAAGGTCGTCTGGTCAATCTGGGCAACGCCACCGGACACCCAAGCCGGATCATGGACGGCTCTTTTGCCAACCAGGTGCTGGCACAGATTCATCTGTATAACGAAAAATTCGCCGATCTGCCTGCTACAGAAAAGGCCAAAAACATTACCTTGATGGTTCTGCCGAAGAAGCTCGACGAAGAAGTTGCACTGGAAATGGTCAAGGGCTTCGGTGGCGTCATCACCCAGCTGACTAAAATCCAAGCCGATTATATCGGCGTTGAAGTCGAAGGCCCCTTCAAGCCCGACAGCTACCGCTACTAAACAACGACAGCCGGTGTGCCCCCGCGGCACGCCGTCTGGCGTTAGTAGCTCCCAAGGAACTGCAATGACCGAACACACTAATCACGTCAGCTTTGAATTCTTCCCGACCAAGACCGACGCAGGGCATGAAAAGCTGATTGCTGCCGCCCACGTGCTGGCAGAGCAAAACCCCGAATTCTTTTCCGTCACTTACGGTGCCGGGGGTTCAACCCGGGATCGTACGCGCAATACCGTGCTGCAACTCGATCAGGAGGTAAAGGTGCCTGCCGCACCTCATCTATCCTGTGTGGGCGACAGCAAGGAAGATCTGCGCAGCCTGCTCGGCGAATACCGCGAAGCGGGCATCAAGCGCATAGTTGCCCTGCGAGGCGACCTGCCCTCAGGCATGGGCCAAGCGTCAGGCGAATTGCGTTATGCCAACGAATTGGTCGAATTTATACGCAAGGAGACCGGCGATCACTTCCATATCGAAGTAGCTGCCTACCCCGAAGCGCATCCCCAGGCCAGACACTTTGACGCCGACCTCGACAACTTCGTGCGCAAAGCCAACGCCGGCGCAGACAGCGCAATCACCCAATACTTTTTCAATGCCGACTGCTATTTCCATTTCGTCGAACGTGCCCGCAAGGCTGGAGTGGAAATACCCATAGTTCCGGGCATCATGCCGATAACCAACTACAGCAAGCTCGCCCGGTTCTCGGATGCCTGTGGCGCAGAAATCCCGCGCTGGATTCGCAAGCAACTCGAATCCTACGGTGATGATAGCGAGAGCATCGCCGCTTTCGGAACCGACGTGATCACTCAGTTATGCCAACGGCTGATTGACGGCGGCGCACCAAGCCTGCATTTTTATACACTGAACCAGGCGGAGCCAAGTCTTGCAGTGTGGCGGAACTTGCACGGCGGCTGAGCTGATTTTTATTTTTGCACACACCGGTTGCCTAAATATGAAGCTAAAAACAGTCTTGCTGCTATCTTCACTATTGCTGGGCAGCTGGGTCAATGCGGAACCTCTGCGCATTGTCAGTGAAGAGTGGCCTCCCTTTATTTACGCTGAAAACGGGCATATCAAAGGCGCCGACAAGGACGTGACCGAATACCTGCTCAGCCAACTTGGCTATCAGGTGGAATGGAGCCTGATGCCCTGGCGTCGAGTGTTACGTGAAGCGGAGGACGGCAGTGCAGACGCGATCTTGGATATCGCGCCTCACCCAATTCACCTGAAAACGTATCTATTTACCGACGAGCCCCTTTCCAGCCACGAAACCATGTTGTTTTACGCTATGGATCGACCGCTTGCTTACAGGAACATCGATGACCTGAGTGGTTTGGTCGTTGGTGTGTCTCCTGGGTACCTTTATAACAACCACCGGTTCGTTACCTCTGATACCTTTCGGCGCGAGCCAGCCCCAACTTTTGAGGCCAACCTGCAAAAGCTGGTGCGCGGCCGAGTGGACTTGGTTGCCTTGAGCCGCCCAGTCGGTGTTTATACCAGCAGGGCACTGGGCATCGACCATCGTGTCAGCTATCACCCCATACCCCTAAGTCACAGCGAGTTCTATCTGGTATTTAACCGTACATCGACCTGGGAAGAACCAGCGCGTGCTTTTTCAAAGGCACTAAAGGCCTTCAAAAAAACTGATGCGTACAGCCATATCCTGCGTCAGTATCATCTGGAAAGCGTCGATGGCAAGCTCACTCTCGCTACCCCTGATTAACCTATCAGGGGTACGGTGAGCGCCGCAGGCGCATGCAGTCGTGCCGACCCGATAAGCCTCACTGGTGTACCTACCTGCGGCGTCAGTGTCGTGGCTACTGGGCTGAATATACTGCCCGGCAGGTTTTAGCTGCGGTTTTGTCGAATTTCTGTTAGGCTATCACTCCTTCATTTTCTACATCATCGGCCGCACGGACATATTTGCTCCGCAAACGGCCATCACAGGGTTATCTGAATGTCCTTTGCTACTCTCGGCTTGTCCGACGTGCTTGTGCGCGCCGTTGCTGCCACTGGTTACACCTCCCCTACCCCCGTCCAGGCCCAGGCCATCCCCGCAGTTCTCGAAGGCCGCGACCTCATGGTTGCAGCCCAGACCGGCACCGGCAAAACCGCAGGGTTTGCGTTACCGATCATTGAAAAGCTGTATCCGGCTGGCAAACCAGACGCCAACCAGCGCCGCGCACCAAAGCAAGTCCGCGTACTGGTCCTGACGCCCACCCGCGAACTCGCGGCCCAGGTACATGAAAGCTTTCGTACTTACGGAGGCGAGCTACCGATCAAGACTGCCTGTGTATTCGGCGGCGTCGGCGCTAATCCACAGATGAAAGCGATTGCACCCGGCCTCGATATTCTTGTAGCTTGCCCGGGCCGACTTCTTGACCTGGTCGGCCAGCGCGCCGTGGACCTGTCAAAAGTTGAAATTCTAGTACTTGACGAAGCAGACCGCATGCTCGACATGGGCTTTGTCCATGACGTGAAAAAAGTCATTGCCAAGCTGCCATCCCAGCGGCAGAGCCTGCTTTTTTCGGCGACATTCTCCAAGGATATTACTGATCTGGCGAACAAGCTGTTGAACAACCCTGCACGCATCCAGGTCACTCCGCCGAACACCACTGTCGAGCGTATCGAACAGACCGTGTACCGCGTGCCGGCTGGCCACAAACGTGCGCTGGTCGCCCACCTGATTACCATGGGCGCATGGGAACAGGTATTGATTTTCACTCGCACCAAGCATGGCGCCAATCGCCTCGCCGAGTATCTCGACAAGAACGGTCTTCCGGCCGCAGCGATTCATGGCAACAAGAGCCAGAGCGCACGGACCAAAGCGCTGGCCGACTTCAAGGCCAACAAACTACGAATTCTGGTTGCTACCGACATCGCAGCCCGGGGTCTGGATATCGACCAATTGCCCCACGTAGTCAACTTTGAGCTCCCCAATGTATCGGAAGACTATGTGCACCGTATTGGTCGTACCGGTCGTGCGGGTCGCAGCGGGGGTGCTGTATCGCTGGTCAGCCCGGATGAAGAGAAGCTGTTGCGTGACATCGAGCGAATGACCAAGCAGAAAATCGACGAGGGTAGTTTGGCTGGATTCGAGCCGCCTGCCCAAGCCGAGATGAACAGCGACCGCCCCGAACGCGCCCGCGGCGCACCGTCCAACGGCCGTGGCCAACGTCCGGCGGCCGCGCCAGGTCGTGGTCAGGCGCGCAGTGAAAAACCCCGTGGCGACAAAGCTCGCAGCGACAAGCCGCGCGGTGAAAAGCCTCGTACGGATCGGCCACGCACTAATCAGCCGCCCCGCGCAGCACGCCCAAACAACGAGCCACAGGACAGCGTGAGCGAAGAGCGTCGTCATCAGGCACACGGCAACCGCATTGTGCCGAGCACCCCGCAATCCGATGCGCCACGCAAGCCGGCCGGCAACCGTCCACAACGCGAAAAACCGGCTCTGTTCGGTCGATGAGAGCGATGTCGCAGTATAAAAAACGGGCCTGAACGGGCCCGTTTTTGTTCCTAATCAAGTAGCAAAACGGTTTTTCGTTGTGACGATACCGTTGGTCAGCGCCCTGTTAAACAGGCGGCTCGGTAAACAACGCCGACTTTACCTGCTTCTTTCGAGCCGCGTAATGCTTCTTCAATTCAGGCATTTCAACCGATAAAAAATGACCCTCATCATCATTGTGTACCGTCAGCACCTGCTGCTTCTGAATCAGCTTCAATAACCGCGGATCCACTCCAAAGCTGCTCGACAAGCTTGCATCGCTCATAATGGGAACGCGCTTGCGACGCTCGAACCCCGCCGCCTGTTTCTTTCGGTATTTCGCCCAGACAATCAGAATGCAGGCAACCAACAGACCCAGGACCAAATATAAAAGCAAGCTGTTCAGCCCTGAGAGAATTTGTGTGTCCGTATCAATTCGTGGACCCTGCCGCTGATCCGCTATCAGCTCAATGATCCCGTTATATAACAGCCAGGCAAATACCACCCAGGCGATCAGGGTAAGGGTGATGTCAAACAGCCGGGGCAGCCAATGCCTTGGGGTACGGATCAGATTCATGCGTCGCTCCTTGCTATGCCACGATCCGGACTGGTCCAGCGTGCACGCTCTTGCCGCGGCTTGAGCATGACTTTAGGAAAACTCGCCAAGGTGGTGGACAACGTGATCGTCCAGAACACCAATGGATACCATATGATCCAGAATAAGGTACGACCCAGCCGCTCCTCGTAACGCCGCTCAATGACCAGACTTAGGCTGAACTGCATAAGACAAACGCACGCCAGTACCAAACCGGTGAACCCAGGGGGAACAATGCGCACCACCTGAAGATTTTCAGGAAGCACGAAAATCAACCCCAATGCCCACAATACAATAGTAATGGCGAAAGTGAACGCCCATAAGGCGGACAGACAAAACTCGATAAGTAACGGCCACATGTAACGAAAACGCCACTTCCAGATACTGGCAATGTTCTTACGCAGGACCTCTGCTCCGCCCCGCGACCATCGCAGACGCTGCTTCCAAAGGCCGCGCAAGGTTTCAGGCATCAAGATCCAGCACAGTGCGCGAGGCTCGTAGAATATCGACCAATGATCCAACTGTAACTTCCAGCTGATATCGATATCCTCAGTGATCATATCCGGACTCCAATACTTAACCCGATCCAGCGCACTACGACGAAAAGCAGCTACCACGCCAGAAACGGTAAATACCCGGCCATATACGCGCTGAGTGCGCTTTATCAAACCGATGATCGAGGAAAACTCGCCCACCTGAATCCGACCTATCAACGTTGAACGTGTGCGGATACGCGGATTACCGGTCACCGCTCCGACGCGAGGATTTTCGATCAGCGGCGCCACCAGGTAGGCTACAGCATCTTCAGCCAATAGCGCGTCACCATCAATGCATACCAGATATTCGCTGCGAGCGGCCAATGCCCCCATGCGCAGAGCCACCGCCTTGCCCTGATTCTTGGCCAGGTGCACCACGCGCAAAAGCGGGTATTGCCGAGCAAGCTCATTGAGGATGTCGCCCGTGTCATCCGTCGAGCCATCATTAATCGCGACCACTTCAATATTGAGATAGCGTTGAGCCAACGCCGCGGTGGCGGTTTCAGCCACTTGGGGGCCTTCGTTGAAGCAGGGGATCAATATGGATACCAGTGGACTGCCCAGCAGCTCCGGGGCTGGTACATCACCCTCACGCGACCAAGGCCACTTGCGTTCCCAGTGCAGCCAGAAATAGACCCCCCCGGCGATCCACAGTGCCGACATCAACAACGGATAGAAAAATACGAAGTTAAGCAGCAAGGTTCCAGTCAGAACTAGGGCCACTCCCAAAGGACCGAGCAACACCAGCACCAAGACCAGGATGGCCAATGTCCGTTCTCTCATCGCTGGGTACTCCATGCATTTGACAACGCCGGACGTACCAGCTCAAGACGCGGGTTATCGGTATGGAAATCATCCGGGTAATAGCCAAAGTGGCGCACACCCTCCCATTGCAAACGACGCATCCAGCTCACCAACAAATCGCTATCTATCGGACCTTCCTGACCTGCCCGCCAGTCACGCGCCTGAAGCTCGAACAGGGTCTTATCAAGCGCCCCGGGATACTGCTTGACCTCGCGCACCAAGCGCGACAACCAGGCTTGCGAATCTGCCTTGCTGACACCCTCCATCAAGGGCATGGCCATGATCGCGGTCCAGTCGTAATGCTTCAGAAAATCATGCATGTTCTGCGCGAACCAGGCCTCGCTTTGCGGCTCAAGGATTGGCATAGCAAAGATATTTCTCGCTGTTTTTACCTGCGGTCCGCGGATGGCTTTTACCTTGTCGGCCAACTCTAGAGTGAAGTCGATGAGATACTGGCTTTTGAAACGTGTCCAGGCGGCCATCTGCTCAGAGTCGGCGCGCAAAGCGGTCAGATCCGGATTCAGACCGGCGGCAGCATATGCCTGACGCGCTGCGCTGCCGGCATCCTCAAAGTCGGAAAGCAATGCGTCATCGTGGAACAGCAGACCCTTAAAGCTGGAATGCCCGGCCAAGTCCTCATAGATCTCGCCGATCTGTTTGCGCACCGTCGGGTCAAAAGGTGAAAGTCGCTGATACTGCACTGGATTCACTGCCGCATCGACATCTCCAGCGGGATCAATCGCTGTCACGCGCGGCAATGCCGGATCTAGGTCGAAACTCAAGACCGGCATCCAGGCATAGATGTTAACGCCGGCACGCGTGCGCAACTGCCAAGCCGCCCGATTGAACAGGTCAGCACGCATAGGCAGATGGCGGTTGGGGAAATACAGTTCCTTGACAGTGCCATCACCTTTGGGATCGGCATAGGCTTGAAGGAAGACAGTATTGATCCGCAGGTCGGCAATGCGCTGGACCAGCAAGCCCAGGTTAGCCTCCATCTGCACCGGGTCGGCATCAAAGACGTAATCCAGATCCACATGCGCAACGCGCATCGCCGGTTCGTCCTGCATTGCGCTAATAGCGGCGGCAAAGCTCTGGGTCGACGGGTCTTCTCCGATCAGGTGGCGCCCGGTATCACGCAAGCTTTGCACTGTCGCCAAGCCACCTTCCAGCGTTAACGCCATCTGATAGCCGTTCTTGTCCAGTACCTCCAGCGCCATGCCGTTGGCCGCACCGTAGGGCCATACCCAGACTCTTGGGCTGCGGCCGGTGACCTCGCGTATTTTCTGGCTGACCCGCTGAACGTCGGTTTCAAGGCGTGCCCGGTAGGCCTCAGCCGTTTCGTATTGAGCCGTCAGCGGGTCATATAGCCGATTGGCCGCCGCTGGCAACTGGTTACCCTGAGAGTTAGCCAGAGTTCCAAAGTGCAGATTGTCAGTATGGGCGCCTATTTCCACTAAGCCCGAAGCGGCAACCTCGCGAATCTGCGCACGGGTAGCGAAACGCTCCCGGGGAACTGGAACACCACCAAAATCAACCATCCGATCGGCTGGAGTGTCCATCCAAACGCCTACCGGCGAGAATACTGCCGGCCATTGATAGGCCCTCAATAACGGCAGAACCCGCTCGCGGAAACTACTGAAGCCATCATCGAAGCTAAGCAATATGGCTTTTTCCGGAAGAACAGCGCCCCCTTCGCGCGCCTGCAGAATCTGATCGATCGAGACGGCCTGATAGCCGCTCTCGCGCAACCAGGCAAGCTGGTCGAGTAGATTGAGCGTACGAACAGAAAGAAACGTATTATCCGGATCAGCGTCCTGCACATCATGGTAAGCCAGGGCAAGCACATGATTTTCCGGCCATGGCGCCTCCCGACCAGTTTCAGGCCGGTCTTGCGGTGGCGTGAACGGCAGCGGCTGTTGTGCGCAGGCTGAGCCGAGCAACAGGGTCAATAACAGGAATATTCGCCTGAGCAATATCATCACAGCCCCTCGAATCGGAAGTTGATATCGAAGACAAGTCTGTATTCTTGCTCGCGCTCCCCATCATAGGGTCTGCTCAAAGCAGACAACAGAAAGCCGCTGTCGAACACGTCATTCATACGTAGCCGCTGCCCATAGCCGATCAGACCCATACCACCGCCACCAAAGTCGCGCTGGTCGTAGTAACCCAACCCGAACTGCAGGTCCTGGCTCCAGACTGACTCGTAGCGGCGATGCAGAACGTGCGACAGATTCAGCGTAGAGAACACGCTGACATCCGATTCCGGATTGAAGTAGGGGCCTTCCCCACCCTGACTGTTGCGGCTAGTCGACAGCTCCAGCCCGGCATCCACCTTCATACGCGGGGCAGTAAACAGTCGCTGATTACCATTAAGCACAAGGCTTAGCCGGTCGTTACCGTCACTGAAGAGCACGGGCAGGATCGACAGGCTGATTTCACGACGCTCGCTTTCTCGCCAGCGGGCGTAAGCGGACAGGCTGTCGGCATCGACATTACTGTTGAGTGCGCGAAGCGGTGTTGAGCCGGAGAGCAGTTCGGCAGACCAGCCGTACTGCCAGATATCGTTGACGTCATGAACGCCGGCCAATCGAGCGCCTGCGCGGCGGCCAAAACCGTACTCATGACTGGAGACTTCTGCCTCCAAGGTATGGTTGCGAATACGACGCTCAAGTCCGGCGCGCAACCAATCATGCCGGGCATCGCCTTCCAGGAACTCACCCCGGCCAGTACCTGCGCCCGCAAAAGCCCGCCAATCCTCCTTGAACGGTGAAGTATATAAGGCCGTTTCCAGGCCAAAGTCACCGCTACCGGACGCGCTGTCGTCAGAACTTCTACCGCGGTAGCCGGCGATGCGTAACTCGGCCATGTGATGTACATCACGCAGCCGATCCACACGTTGCGCGCGGAGATTTTCTGGAAAGCGTTCGACCAGGTCATCCGCCAGCAGGTCAACCTGACGCCACTCCTGCAGTGCCAAGGCATTGGTCGCCTGTGACGCCTCGACTTCTGCCATTCTGGGCGCAGTGCTCTCAGCTATTTTCAACTGCTGTTCAGCGCGCCGTGGCCAACCCCGCGCCGTGTAGACGCTGGCACGACTGGTGCGCAACGACACGTTGCCAGGAGCCGCATCGGACAGCCCCTCGAAAGCCTGCTGAGCTGCCTGCAGGTTGTCACGGTAAAGCGCGTTATTGCCGACCAGGGCCTGGCTGTCGAGCCAGTTATTGTTTGCTCGTCCCTGGGGCAAACCCAAAGGATAGATGCGCGCCGGCAGGGCCTCAGCCAGCTGCTTGCTGAGCTGGTCCGCCTCTTCCAGCTGCTCACTTTCTATCAGTGCATAGTATAGGCTCTGGTGATCACTCACCCAGTCTTGGTCCTTGTCATTTCTGCCAGCAATCACCTGACGGTAAAGCTCCACAGCCGGTTCAGGCTGGCGCAGATAGAGCATCGCGCTGGCAGCCCAGCGCAATGCGTAAGGCGGCAAGGCGACCTGCATATCTTTAAGCGCATAGAACTCATCGACGACGTCTTGCATATACACGCGATCATGCAGCGCACCCATGCGGTCCACGCGCACGCGCAAGAGATCAGCCTTCGCCTCAGGTAACGCTTTCCATTCCAGGATCATCGCGTCGGCCTCGGCCAGCGCCCGATCGGCAATCACAAAGCGCTCGGCTTCAGAGCGGCTGGAGGTATCTGCCAGACGCACGCGCTCGGCCAGGGCATCTGCGCGCATGGTACGCAGCTCCTCTTCACCCAGCAGCTCCGGATGCTGCTCAGCGATGCCCAATGCCAGCACTGGCAGGCCCGCCCGCTGCAGGGCAAACAGATATTCACGTAGCACGTCGCGACGACTTGGAGCCCATTGCCATGCCCGGTCATACTCTGCCAGCGAGGCGTGCTGCTGCCAGTCACGCATCAATGCGTAACCCAGCGCAAGACGCGCTTCCAACTGCCTGGGAGCCTGATCGGTCCAGGCCCGGGCACGTTTGATGGCGGCTGGCGCCTGCCCCATATCAGCCATCGTCATCAGCTGCGCCTGCAGCAGGTCCGACCGCATTGGTGCCAGAGAGCGAGCGAGCAGGAAGCCGTTAAGGGCTTCATCCCATTCACCTCGATTGCGCCGAATGCGCGCCATTGCCGCGACAGCATCAGTATTTTTTTCAAAAACGGCGGGATTGGCTTGATAAAGCCGCAACACGTCTTCATCTTCACCAGCCCAGCTGGCAATCAGTAGAAGATCGATTTGTTGTTTCGGGGTCAACGCAGGTAGCTGACGCAGATAATCGAGCGCAGGCTGGTGTTCGCCAAGGCGTGCTTGCTCAATCAGATCGCTATAGGACTGACCGGCTAATGCAAGGCAGGAAAAGAAATACAAGCCGAAGGAAAACCAGCAAGCAACAATTCTCTTCCCCACTAAGTTACTGAGCAAATCAATTACTCACCTCTCTCGCGCAGATATCATTAAAAACCAGTCACAGGAACAGTGATGGCTTATTGGTATTGTTAAAATCTTACTATGATATTAGAGAGTGTCCAGCCAAAATCGTGGAAAATTGACACGCGACTACAAATGCGGCACATAAAGAGATTTATTTGGCGGCCCATAACAAGCAGGTCACCGCCCAAGGTGACCCATTTGTCTGATCAAGAGACTACTTACGCGCCAGATACAGCGCTGCCTACTCTTCCAGCAACAAAGCCCTGGCCTGACCCAGCACCTCGACAGACTCCGAATGCTTGCCAGCCTCGTGCAGTGCCTGCCCTTCTTCACGCAGGCTGCGCACTTGTTCCAGAACTACAGGGTCGCTCGGCGGATTATTCTCAAGCTGCGCATCAATCTTGGCCATATCAGCCGGACAGTGCATCGCAAACAGCGGTGTGCTGATCACAGCCGCGGCCAAAAACAGGGTTAAACGTCGCATATCCAGTACCTCTTGTGCTATGGGATTGGTGATGGAGCAACAGAAGTATAGACATTCCAACTGGAATGTCCGGTCATTGTCTTGCCTGGTTACACATAGAAGCGGCTTTTATTTGCCATGCACTGTTTAGCGATTGTTGGTTGGATATGGCCGGGCAGTCTATAGTCTGAGTAATGGCTTGCCCCAAGGAGACCGACCTATGAAACGCAGCCGCTGTTTGGCTGTGCTCGCCGCGCTCTCGACCCTCGCCACGGCACAGGCAGAGACACTGTCTCCGAAGCCAGAGCCGGGCTTGTGGCAGCACCAGTCGACCACGCTTATCAATGGTCAGGATGCGCTCCTGGCCATCGCCGGCAGTTGCGCCGGAAGCGAAGGATACGCCGGCGAGATGCAGGGCGAATTGACGATAGTCAGCCGCCGTGAAATGCGCTCCAGCTTCACCGGTACCGGTGCCATGAGAATGGATTCCTGGCAGAGGCCGCCCGCGATACCGGAGCTAGCTAAAAATCAGCCCGTCGCTATCGAATACAATTCGGTATCCACTTGGTTGTCCAAAAACTGCGCGGACCTGGAACCCCTCCCATAAAAATCGGACCGGAACGCAGGGCCACGCTTTACCCTTACAAGGAGCTTTTATCCATGCTGAAACATTGCATTCTAAGCGTTGATTATTCCGACGGCTGGGAAAAGACGCTCGACCATCTGCCGGCCGCCGTCAGACTGCTAGGCCTGAGGCAATTGACCCTGGTGCATGTGATCGAAACGCATCGTCGCCAGCATATCGAGGACAGTGAAGGAGCCATCGAGGGGCGGCTGAAAAAGCTCGCCGAACAATTGGCCTCGGAGTTGAATCTGGAAGTAGATTATCGCTTGCGCCATGGCTTTGCCGCGTCGGAACTGCTGGATGCGGCGCGCAAAGTCAAAGCCGATCTGGTGATAGCGCTCAACCGCAGCCACTCTTCAGGACGCGAACTCTTTCGCGGCAATGTCGCTCTGAATCTGGCACGAATGACCCGTATCCCATTATTGATTCTGCCTATGGACAGCAAGGTGGCCGAACCCGACGGAACCGTCATGCTAGCCACCGACGGTTCCACTTCCTGCCAGAACGCCGAAACATGCTTCCGATCCTTCATGGATAGGGGCGGCCAAGGCCTGGTGGCCTGGGTGGATGAGGGCAAAACTTATCCCACCGATAGGCTCGATGGGCTTGGTGATGAATACAGCAGCGTGTCTGTGCAACGGCTGAAAGGCTCGCCGGGCAAGGAAATCGTGCAGGCCGCACAACAGGAGGAGGTGACGTTGCTCATAATCGGCAAGCGTGGCGCCACACCCATCAGCGAATTGCCGCTGGGCAGCGTTGCCGAATACGTGGCCCGTGAAAGTCACAACCCGGTGATTCTGATTCCCTGATTACCAACCCGTATCGCCGGCGATCTCAAACGCTGAGACCAAGCCAGTCGTACAAGACCTCTGCGGCGTGCTGATCGAGCAGCGGTGGTGCAGAGCGGTAGCGCACCGGCGTGCGGGAAAGCTTTATCGGGTTGGCTACCAGATCGACCTTACCACTAAGCGGGTGATCCATGCTGACCCTCAAGCCTCGGGCGCGTACTTGCGGATCGTCGAACACCTCGGCCAGATTGTTGATCGGCCCACACGGAACGCCGGCCGCGCCGAGATCCGCTACCCATTGCGCCGTAGTACGAAAGACCGTCACCTGACGAATCAATGGTATGAGTACCTCGCGGTGACCAACGCGCTGCACATTGGTCGCAAAACGCGGATCGTCTGACCATTCCGGGTGCCCGGCGACAGCACAAAAACGAGCAAACTGCCCGTCATTACCTATAGTCAGGATAAAGTCACCATCGGCGCTGGGAAAGTCCTGGTAGGGGACAATATTGGGGTGGGAGTTACCCATGCGGCCGGGCGTCTTTCCAGTGGTCAGGTAATTTAAAGCCTGATTAGCCAAGCAAGCCACCTGCACATCCAGAAGCGCCAGATCGATGTGCTGCCCCTTCCCGCTGCGTTCACGCTCCGCTAATGCAGCCAAAACTGCGTTGCTCGCGTACAGACCGGTGAGAATATCGGTTACCGCTACGCCCACCTTGACCGGTCCGCCACCCGCCTCGTCATCAGCCTTGCCGGTTACACTCATAAGCCCGCCAACCGCCTGAATCATGAAGTCGTAACCGGCCCGAGCTGCATAGGGCCCGTCCTGACCAAAACCGGTTATCGAGCAATAAATCAGCCGCGGGTTGATCGCAGCCAGGCTTGCATAGTCCAATCCGTAAACAGCAAGACCGCCCACCTTGAAATTTTCTATCAGTACATCAGCGCCAGCGACCAGTTGCCGGACCGTCTCTTGGCCCTGCGACTGGGTGAAATCCACTGCCAGCGAGCGCTTGTTACGATTTGCCGACAAGTAATAAGCCGCCTCCGACGTATCTTGCCCATTCTGATCCTGCAAATAAGGCGGCCCCCAGGCACGGGTATCGTCACCGCAGCCCGGGCGCTCTATCTTGACTACATCCGCGCCAAGGTCCGCGAGCATCTGCCCAGCCCAGGGACCCGCCAGCACGCGGGAAAGATCCAGTACTTTCAACCCAGCCAATGCGTCGGCCATTTCCGAGACTCCCGATTGAGCTCCCAAACGAAACGGGGCCGGCGGTCAGTTACCTGTCCACCAGCCCCGTCGTCGTTCATGATGCAATATTATTGCTTAGAAGAACGCCTGCAAGCCCGTTTGGGCACGACCCAGAATCAATGCGTGTACATCGTGTGTGCCTTCATAGGTGTTGACGACCTCAAGGTTAACCACGTGACGGATCACACCGTATTCATCGGAGATGCCGTTGCCACCGAGCATGTCACGCGCAACGCGAGCGATATCCAGTGACTTGCCACAAGAGTTACGCTTCATCATCGAGGTAATTTCTACCGCAGCAGTCCCCTCGTCCTTCATGCGACCCAGACGCAAGCAACCCTGCAGAGCCATAGTGATCTCGGTCTGCATATCAGCCAGCTTCTTCTGAATCAACTGAGTCTGCGCCAGCGGACGGCCAAACTGCTTGCGGTCGAGTGTGTACTGGCGGGCGGTGTGCCAGCAGAATTCGGCAGCGCCGAGTGCGCCCCACGAAATACCGTAGCGAGCGGAGTTGAGGCATGTGAACGGGCCTTTCAGACCCGTTACCCCAGGAAGCATATTTTCTTCTGGGACAAATACATCTTCCATGACTATCTGACCAGTGATTGAGGTACGCAGGCCAACCTTACCTTTGATCGCCGGAGCGCTAAGACCCTTCCAACCTTTTTCCAGAATGAAGCCGCGGATAACATCATCCTCGGTCTTGCCCCAGACCACGAACACATCCGCGATAGGACTATTGGTAATCCACATCTTTGCGCCGTTCAGCTTGTAGCCGCCATCGACTTTCTTAGCACGGGTAACCATCGAGCCTGGATCGGATCCGTGGTCGGGCTCGGTCAGACCAAAACAGCCGATGAACTCACCGCTGGCCAACTTGGGCAGATACTTTTGCTTCTGCTCTTCGCTACCAAACTCATTGATCGGCACCATTACCAGTGAGGACTGGACACTCATCATCGACCGGTAGCCGGAATCGACACGCTCTACTTCGCGTGCAATCAGTCCATAACAGACGTAGTTAAGGCCGCTGCCGCCGTATTCCTCGGGAATCGTTGCGCCAAGCAAACCGAGATCGCCCATCTCGCGAAAGATCGCTGCGTCAGTCTGCTCATGGCGGAAAGACTCAAGCACGCGCGGCATCAGCTTTTCGTTGCAGTATGCAGCGGCCGTATCACGCACCATGCGCTCTTCTTCAGTAAGCTGCTGCTCGAGCAGAAGGGGATCGACCCAGTTGAACTGTGCTTTGGATTCGGCCATGTGAACTCCGTGATAATGATAGAACAGGAACGCCAGCGGGCGTATTTAATGGACTAAGATTAGACCTGTGCAGCGCTTACAGCAAACGCGTTTTTCTCAGCCGTGTGTGCTATTTTGGAATTCCGTAAAAAGGAGAGCTTTGCTTTGCGTCGCAAAATACCACCTACACAGGCCTTAGTCTGTTTCGAGTCCTCGGCCCGCCATGAAAGCTTTACTAAAGCAGCCGAAGAACTCTCATTGACCCAAAGCGCAGTATGTCGCCAGATAGCCAATCTGGAAGGGTTCCTGGATGTGCAGTTGTTTCGGCGCACTCGACGCGGTGTCAAACTGACCGAGGCTGGTCTGACGTACAGCCGCCAAATAAGCAGCCGGCTTGATGCGGTGGAACGAGATACGCTCTCAGTCATGGGCAATCAGGGCACGGCTACCTTGGAGTTGGCCGCTGTCCCGACGTTCAGCACCCAATGGCTGCTACCACGTCTCGGCGATTTTTTACGTAAACATCCCCACGTTTCCGTCAACCTGACCAATCGCACACGACCCTTCCTCTTCGCAGACACGGAGTTCGATGCAGCAATCTATTTTGGTGATGGTGACTGGTCGGGCACCGAAGCACACTTTCTGATGAAGGAATCACCAATACCCGTTTGCAGTGCACAATTGATTGCTCCGCAAACGCAATTGACGCCCGAACAGATTGCCCAGTTACCGCTGCTGCAGCAAACAACCCGACCCTATGCCTGGCGGCACTGGTTTGGTTCTCTGGACATGCGCGTAGAGCATGATCTGAATGGAACCCGACTGGAGCTGTTTTCGATGCTTGCCAAGGCGGCAACACATGGCATGGGAGTTGCGCTGATTCCACCCTTTCTAATTCGCGACGAACTGGACAGTGGCAGCCTGATTACCCCGTGCATGCACAGCTTCGACAGCGATCACGCCTACCACTTGGTGATTCCTGAACGAAAAGCCGAGTCTGCCACTCTGCAAGCATTTCGAGACTGGATAGTGGAAGAAGCGGCCCGATACCGATCCGCCTGAACATCATATGAATACAGGCACTGCAAACCCGTCTTACTGGCGAACGCCTTCAACGCTCAGGATCAGCTCCACTTCCTGAGAAGCGGGTCCCAGATCCTTGGTGATGTCAAAGTCCTTCAGTTTTAACGTGGTACTGCCTTCGAACCCGGCACGGTAACCACCCCATGGATCCTGCCCCTCACCAATAAAGCGCGCTGCAAGCACGACAGGGAGTGTCACGCCATTAAGAGTCAAATCGCCTGTAATATCTGCGGTCTCATCACCGGTCATCTGCACTCCGGTCGACTTGAATGTCGCTTGCGGGTGCTTCTCAACACTCAGGAAGTCGTCACTGCGCAAATGCTTGTCCCGCTCGGCATGATTGGAATCAACGCTAGCCGTGTTGATCACAACATTCACTGAACTCGCTTCGGGCTTGTCAGCATCCCAGGTGAAGGAACCATCAAAATCATTGAACCCGCCATACAGCCAACTGTAACCCAGGTGGCTGATCTTGAAGTTGACGAAAGCATGCTGGCCTTCCTTGTCGATTGCATACTCAGCCGCTTGCAATCCACCGCTCAGGGCGACTAGCCCGGTCAGCGCCATACTGGCAATTATTTTTTTCATGCGTCTCTCTCCCCAGTTGTGCGCGACTGCATGCCAAGCATGCGCCGCAAAGTATTATCGTGATCCAGAAAGTGATGTTTAAGGGCACCCTGCGCATGCAAAGCGACCAACCCAAGCAAGCTGACACCCAGCCAATAGTGAACAAAACCGGCACGATCAGCCTGGGAAGGGAGTCCAGTAATTAATGCAGGGACTTCGAACCAGCCAAAAACGCTGACACCCTGCCCTTTAGCAGTGGATATCAGATAGCCGCTGAAGACGATGATGAGCAATAGAATATAGAGTGCGCCATGAACCACGCTGGCTAAAGTACGTTCCCAGCGTTTGTAGTGAGGCAGTGGAGCCGGCCTGGGATTGATCCAGCGCCATAGCAGGCGAAGAGTGATCAGTGCTGCAAGAGTGAAGCCTATGCTCTTGTGCCAGAACGGCGCACTGCGATACCAGCTGCTGTAGTAATCCAGACCGGTCATCCACAGGCCAAGAGTGGCAGTTCCAATGACGCCGAGCGCAATGATCCAATGCAAGCTGATAGCCATCAGCCCGTAGGTCACTTTCGTATTTCTAACACGCATCATGCTAGCCCTGTATTAACATGAAATGATTCTCACATCGAACCAGGCAAACTGAAAGCGTAATGATTAGCTAGAAGTTATCAAAAAAATAGATGCATTCGCCACTGAGGCAGATAGTCAGAAGAATAGCCGCTTCAGCTCGCTGCCCGGATTAGCCGCTCGCATAAACGCTTCACCAACAAGAAAACCGTAAACCTCATGAGCGAGCATAAGCTCGACATCCGCGCGACTGAGAATCCCGCTTTCGGTAATTAGTAAGCGGTCGGCCGGGACTTGCGGCAACAATTCCAGCGTGGTGTCGAGGGTTACCTCGAAGGTATGCAGGTTACGATTGTTGATGCCGATCAGCGGAGTATCCAGCTTGAGTGCTCGCGTCAGCTCTTCGCCGTCATGAACTTCCACCAGCACATCCAGTCGCTGCTCCCGTGCCACCGCAGCGAGATCCGCGAGCTGAGCATCGCCCAGCGCAGAGGCGATCAGCAGAATACAATCAGCACCCATCGCTCGCGCCTCGACCACCTGATAAGGGTCGACCAGAAAATCCTTACGGATAATCGGCAGATTGCAGGCCGCTCTGGCCTGGCGCAAGTAATCGTCACTGCCCTGAAAGAAATCGATATCAGTCAACACGGAAAGGCAGACTGCGCCGCCCTTTTCGAAGCTGGCTGCGATCTCGGCTGGAACGAAATGTTCGCGCAGAACACCCTTGCTCGGAGATGCTTTTTTGATTTCAGCAATCACCGCTGGGCGTCGAGCTGCAGCAGCGCGTTTGATAGCAGCGGCAAAACCACGTGGCGCGTCGGCGCTAGCGGCAATCAGTTGCAACTCCGCCAGCGGGATAAGCGCCTTTCGTTCGGCTACTTCCTCGTGCTTACGGGCAATGATGTTCTGCAGAATCGTCGGTACGCTCATAGCGCTGCTTCCTCGCGAAAAATCTCGGTAAAGGCGATGAGCTCGCTAAGCTTTTCTCGGGCAAGTCCGGAATGCAATGCATCAGACGCCAGCTGAACACCCTCCAGGAAAGTCGCAGCCTGATCACAGGCGTATAAGGCCGCGCCAGCATTAAGGATGATCATGTCGGCTGCTTTTTCGCCGGCTTCGGTCTTGCGCTTGCCCAGCGCATCGTTGATCAACACCAGTGATCCCGCAGCGTCGTCTACGCTCAGACCAATCAGACTGCGGCTGGCGATTCCAAGATCTTCGGGGCTGATATCGTATTCCAGTATCTCGCCGTTCTTGAGTTCTGCGACATGGGTTGGCGCCGCGAGACTCACTTCATCCAAACCATCATGGGCACTCACCACCAGCACATGCTCGCTGCCCAGACGCTTGAGCACTTCGGCCATTGGCCGGCACAACCGTTGCGTAAACACACCTATTACCTGGTGACGCACGCCGGCTGGATTAGTCATGGGCCCAAGCATGTTGAACAGGGTACGCAGACCCAGCTCCTTGCGCGGACCCACCGCATGCTTCATGGCACTGTGATGCGCTGGGGCAAACATAAAGCCAACGCCCACGGCATCGACGCAGCGCCCGACCTGTTCGGGTGTGAGATTCAGATTGACGCCCGCGATCTCCAGCAGATCAGCACTACCGCTCTTGCCCGATACCGCGCGATTCCCATGCTTGGCGACCTTGGCGCCCGCCGCTGCCACTACCAGAGCCGCCGCAGTGGAGACATTGAAAATATTAGCGCCGTCGCCTCCGGTGCCGCAGGTATCGACCACCCGATCACCCGGAACCGATACGCCGGATGCCAGCTCGCGCATGACCATTGCCGCCCCGGTAATTTCATCAATACTCTCGCCCTTCATGCGCAGACCCACCAGGAAAGCACCGATTTGTGCATCGGTGCATGCCCCGGTCATGATATCGCGCATAACATCGCGCATCTCATCAGTGCTCAGGTCAATATGATCAACAACCTGGGCCAATGCTGTTTTGATATCCATACATACTCCCTGATTCGTTCAGCCGCGCTGGCCGCCCTGCTGCTGGAGAAAGTTATCGAGCAGCTCGTGACCCTGTTCGGTCAGTATCGACTCGGGATGAAACTGGACGCCCTCAATTACATAATCGCGATGACGCAATCCCATGATTTCATCGACCGAGCCGTCTTCATGCTGAGTCCAGGCGGTCACTTCAAGACAGTCCGGCAGATGTTCACTTCGCACCACGAGCGAGTGATAACGGGTAACCACCAGCGGATTGGCTAAGCCGGCAAACACCCCTTGAGACGCATGAAATACCGGACTGGTCTTGCCATGCATGACGTGGCGCGCACGTACCACCTCACCACCGAAAGCCTGCCCAATCGCCTGGTGACCCAAGCAGACACCCAGAATAGGCAGTTTGCCGGCAAAATACCTGAGCACTTCAACGGAGACGCCCGCCTCATTAGGCGTACAAGGACCCGGGGAGATAACGATGCGCTCCGGCTCCAGTGCTTCAATCTGCGCGATCGTCATTTCGTCGTTGCGGATTACTTTGACGTCCGCACCGAGCTCCCCAAGATACTGCACTACGTTGTAAGTAAAGGAGTCGTAATTATCGATCATCAGTAACATGTCTTGCTCCTCACTCTACCGACTGTTCGGCCAGTGCCACGGCTCGGAACATGGCGCGACGCTTGTTTATTGTCTCTTCCCATTCCAGCGCCGGCACCGAATCTGCAACAATACCGCCGCCGGCCTGTACATGCAGCTCTCCGTTCTTGATCACTGCAGTGCGAATCGCAATAGCCGTATCCATATTACCGTTCCACGCCCAGTAGCCAACCGCGCCACCGTAGACGCCCCGCTTGACTGGCTCCAGCTCGTCGATGATTTCCATCGCGCGTATTTTCGGCGCGCCAGACAGGGTGCCCGCTGGCAAGATCGCACGTAATGCGTCCATGGCATTCAAGTCATCCAGCAACTGGCCTTTCACATTTGAAACGATGTGCATAACGTTGGAATAACGCTCGATCACCATTTTCTCGGTGACCTTGACCTGCCCTATCTTAGCCACCCGACCCACGTCGTTGCGGCCCAGATCGATCAACATAAGGTGCTCTGCGATCTCCTTGGCGTCAGAGAGCAGATCGCGCTCCAGTGCCAAATCGTCTTCTTCAGTGACGCCTCGTGGGCGAGTTCCGGCAATCGGCCTGACGGTGACTTCACCGTCTTCAACCCGCACCAGGACTTCCGGCGAGCTACCCACCACATGGAAATCGCCAAAATTGAAGAAGTACATGTAGGGCGTCGGATTCTGGCTGCGCAATGCACGGTACAGGTCGATCGGTTCAGCAGTGAAGTCGATGCTCATCCGCTGGGAAGGCACCACCTGCATGCAATCGCCGGCCAGGATGTATTCTTTGACGGTATCGACGGCGCGCTCGTAATCCTCACGGGTGAAGCTGGCGCGGTAGTCCATGTCCCGATCCGGTGGATTCTCCAGGGACAACGGACGGCGTTGCGCCAGCGGCTGACGCAACCTGTCGAGCAGCTCTTCAAGGCGCGCATTGGCCTGTTCGAATGCATTTTCCAGGGCCGGATCAGCCAGCACAATCGCGTGCAGCTTGCCTGCAAGGTTATCGAACACCACAACCTCATCGGACACCATCAACAGAATGTCAGGGTTATTCAGCGGATCGGGATTTGGGCAATGCGCCAGACGTGGCTCTACATAACGCACACAGTCATAGGCGAAGTAGCCTACCAGCCCCCCATTGAAGCGCGGCAGACCGGGAATAGTTGGAACCTTGTAACGGGCCTTGAAGTCTTCGACAAAGGCCAGCGGATCTTCGCACTCGTAGCGCTCAACCTCGATGTCGTCGACCAGCACTCGCGCGCTGTGGCCATATACGCGCAATACGGTACGTGCGGGCAATCCGAGAATAGAATATCGCCCCCATTTTTCGCCGCCCTGAACTGATTCGAGCAAATAGGAATAGGGAGCGTCAGCCAGCTTCAGATAAGTAGAAAGCGGTGTATCCAGGTCGGCCAGCACTTCACGTACTACCGGTACGCGATTGAAGCCCTGGCGGGCCAGGCGTTGGAATTCGTCTTGGGTCATGATCAGCCTCATGGGGCAGGTAATTGTCGCACAAACGGAAAAGGCCCACGCCGAGCGCGGGCAGGCAGAATCAGGTGCGCCAACGCCAGCGGGCGAGCGCCTTGATCACTCTCATCAGTTTGCGATTGCTGACAAACACGGCTGATTCGTCTCGAAAAGGCTTAAGGTCAGGGCGGAAAGACTATAGGAGCGCGTCCAGCGAATCAACCAGCAAATCCGGGTTTTGCGCGGCAATCGGCTCGCCGTGATTGTAGCCGTAACTGACGGCTACCACCTTTATTGCCGCAGCCCGAGCGGCTAGCACATCATTGCGCGAGTCACCGACAAACAAGGTATTGTGAGCCTCTACGCCAGCCCGCTGCATAATCCAGTACAACGCCATCGGATCTGGCTTCTGTGCTGGTAACGTATCGCCACCCACCAGCCAGCTGAAATACTTACTCAGACCTTTCTCCGCCAGTAATGGTGCAACAAAACGCTCCGGCTTGTTGGTCGCCACAGCCATCAGAACACCCTCCTGCTGTAACCAGTCGAGCAGAGGCCTCGCGCCAGGATACACCCGGGTCAGCGGATGCTCACCTGAGTAGGCCTGGAGAAAATACTGATGCGCCTCATCCGCCTCGATATTGTCCACGCCCGAGTGATCCAAACTGCCGGCCAAGGCCCGGCGCACGAGCACCTGCGAGCCATTGCCGACCCAGTCCTTCACACATTCAGCGCCGGCCGCCGCCCTACCGCAATGCACGAGCATAATATCGACCGCAGCCGCCAGATCCGGCACCGAATCAAGCAGCGTGCCATCCAGATCGAAGATCACCAACGCCGGCAATTGCCCTGCATAGAGCGTGCGCAGCAAATTCATTTTAACGCTTTACCTGGGCCAACTCGGCACGCATCTGATCAATCACAACCTTGTAATCTGGCTGGCTGAATATCGCAGAACCAGCAACGAAGGTGTCTGCACCCGCTTCGGCTACCTGACGAATATTCTGTAGATTAACGCCACCATCGACTTCCAACCGAATATCCCGCCCACTTGCTTCGATCAACGCCCGCGCTTCACGCAGCTTGTCCAGCGTGCCGGGGATAAACTTCTGTCCGCCGAAACCCGGATTCACACTCATCAACAGCACCATATCGACCTTGTCCATGACGTACTTGAGGCTGTCCAGCGAGGTGGCGGGATTGAAGACCAGACCGGCTTTGGCACCGCCCTCACGGATCAGTTGCAGCGAGCGGTCAATGTGCTCACTGGCTTCAGGGTGGAAGGTAATAAACGACGCACCGGCATCAATAAAATCACCAATAATACGATCGACCGGCTTGACCATCAGATGCACATCAATTGGCGCTGTAATGCCGTATTTGCGCAGCGCGCTGCATACCATCGGACCGATCGTCAGATTCGGAACATAGTGATTATCCATCACATCGAAATGCACGATATCGGCTCCGGCGGCCAGAACCTGGCCGACCTCTTCACCCAGTCGGGCAAAGTCGGCGGCGAGAATTGAAGGGGCAATCGCATAATCAAACATGACGAACCTCGGCTGTAAACGGATGACCTAGTCTAACCCAGCAAGTGCTTGCCGCGCTGCTATACTGCCCGCCTACTCTCCCAGGTTACCGTCATATGCGCCGCTCTCGACTTTTCTTGTATCTGTGCCTTGGCCTGGCCGCGCAGCTAGCCACCGTGCAAGCCCAGGACTCGCAAGAGCCGACTGAAAACGTCGAAGCAGCCGCCGGAGAAGTAGCTCAAGTAACCAGCCCGACGCGCTCGGAGCGTCAAGAACAAGCCCTGCGCACGCTCACGCCCATAGCCGAGCAGCGTCAGCTGGACGTCGGCGACGATACTTTTCTGGGTCTGTTTCTGGCTGCGGCGCAGCCGCGTCCACGGGGAGGCATTTTACTGATTGCCGATCGCAACGAACATGCAGACTGGCCGGAGCTGGCCGGCCCGGCACGCCGCAAGCTCAGCACGCTAGGCTGGCATACCCTCTCGATCAGCCTGCCAAACGCACCAACCGGAGCTTCTAACCTGGAGGAGTCAGTGCGTATTGAGCTGGCGACCCAGAGAGAGGCACTAGCCACCAGGCGGATCAATGCCGCTGCGCAGGCATTGGCTGCCGAGGGTAGCGAGGTACTGGTGATACTCGGCCGAGGTGAAGGTGCTTTTTGGGCGCTCCATGCAACTTCCAGCACCGCCGAACCGTCCGTCGATGCTGACGCGCTGATCCTGTACCAGACCCGGCCACCCTTAGGAGTCGACAGTAGCGATACCAGAATCGAGGAACTCCTGGCGCAATGGAAAAAGCCTGTGTACGAGATATTTAATGGCCAGCACAAAGCCAATAAAAATCGTGCCCGTAAGCATGAGCTGGATGCTCGCCGACAGGGCAATACACAATATCAACAGCTTATGCTACCCCACCAGGACCAGTCGGCTTTGGGCCAACAAATGCTCGTCAAGCGGTTGCAGGGGTGGCTGAATAAAGCGGTCGCGCAACAGCCTTAACGAAATCCGCGGTAACGACGCAGGCGCTCATAGGCTTCCTGAATCTGATGTATCCGCTCGCCTGCATTGTCCACGGCCTGATGGCCGCTACCGCGAGCAATGAGCTTGTCAGGATGGTGACGACTCAACTGTCTTCGGTACGCCCGTTTGATCTCCTCGGGGCTGGCATCGATATCCACCTCAAGCAGCCGGCCAGCGGCCTTCAAACTGTCGCGGCTGGTGACAGGCGCTTGGCGCGACTGTCGCTCACTGCGTTGGCGCTGATACCGCTGGTGCATTCGCTGCTGCTCGGCACTGCCGAAACCCACCTTGCTAGCCCACTGATCGAGCAACTCCCGTTCGCGCTGGCCCAAGGCGCCATCTGCCAGCGCCATCCGCCAGCAGCAATCAAGCAACTCAGCCGTTCGGGCCGGTTCACGGCGCAGAAGTTTGCGTACCATTGGCGTCAATCGATCACCCGCATCCTTGCCCTGGTTGAACCAGCCCATTGCCTGCAATCGACCCGATTCATCCATTCGGTAATGCTGCATCAGGTCCCTAGCCAGTTGCAGGTGCTCAGGCAACACCCGTCCCTCGCTCTTGGCTAAACGGCCCAGACACAGAAAAAGAATGTGCTCGAAAGTCGCGCGCTCCGAGCCAAAGGTCTGACGCAGGCGCTCAGGCAACTCAGCCCAACGCTTGAGACGCCAGTGACGGTCCAGCGCGTGACCGAGCACCGCACCCAGAATGGCGCCCGGCACATCGCCGATCCAGGCGCCGATAATCGCACCGATGATAGTGACAGGCCACAGCATGCCGGTCAGCCTCGCCCAGCCAGGCGCTCGGCCTCGACCAAGCGTTCCGGTGTACCCACGTCCAGCCAGATACCGGAGAAATACTCACCACTGACCAGACCCCGGTCGGCTGCAGCGCGGAGGAGCGGCGCCAGGGCGAACGCGCCGGCTTCATATCCGGCAAAGAGCTGAGGACTGAGCACCGCGATACCCGAATAGGTCAGAGTGGACGCACCTTCCAGGGGATTGCTTACCTGCACCCCTTCAAGGTGAAAGTCGCCCACGGCTTTGTGTATTGGATTATCGACCAGCACCAGGTGAGCGTGCTTGCCGGGTGGCAAGCACAAACCGGTAAAATCGAATGCAGTCCAGATGTCGCCATTTACCAGCACGAAGGGCTCGCCACCAAGCAATGACAGGGCCCGCTGAACACCACCACCGGTTTCCAGCGGCTCGCTCTCGGCGGACCATTGAATGCGCACACCCAACGGCGTGCCGTCACCCAGGGCAGCCACCAATTGCTCGCCAAGCCAGGCATGATTGACGACCAGATCGGTCAAGCCGGCGCGGGCCAGTGCTTGCATATGCCATTGAATCAGCGGTTTGCCCGCCACAGGAATAAGCGGTTTCGGCGTATGCAGCGTCAGTGGCCGCATACGTTCACCCTTGCCCGCCGCCAGGATCATCGCCTTCATGACGGCCTCCCCAGACTGGCCAGCAAACGCTGCAGCGGAGCCAGACGTATATCCCGAGCACAGGCTTCTTGCAGATAGCCGATAAAACGTGGCGCGTCGGCGAGATAGTGCGGCTTGCCGTCCCGATGGCATATCCGCGCAAAAATCCCAAGCACTTTGAGATGCCGCTGCACACCCATCAGCCGAGACTGACCCAGGAAAGCCGGGTAATCTGCCGGTACGCCCAGGCCCGCCTTCCGCGCGCGAAGCCAGTAGATATGTAGCCAGGCTTCACGCTGCACCAGCGGCAAGTTAAAGAATGCATCGGCAAAGAGTGAGGTAATGTCATAGCTGATCGGACCGTAGAGTGCATCCTGAAAATCCAGCACGCCAGGCTCGCCCGGTCCAGTCATCAGATTGCGCGGCATATAATCGCGATGCACGAACACTCTCTCTTCGGTCAGAATGCTATCCAGCAGCAGCCGGCAGAGCGCCTCCCAGTCTTCCCGTTCGGGCGCAGTCAGTTCACGGCCCGTTTCACGCGCCACATACCAGTCTGGAAACAACTGCAGCTCGCGGCGCAGGACCGCCTCGTCGTACTCGGACAAGACACCGGGCCGACTGCTAGATTGCCAGCGCACCAGCGTGCTCACCGCGGTATCGAACATCCTGTCAAGCTCAGCGTCAGCGACGCCGGCCTGAATGGTCTGCAGGTAGGTACTGGCACCCATGTCATCAAGCAACAGGAACCCCTGATCCAGATCCGCAGCTAGGATGCTGGGCGTCCGCACACCCGCCTTATCCAGCAGACTGGCTATCTCAACAAAGGGCCGAGAGTCCTCCTTTTCCGGCGGCGCATCCATAATAATCAGACTGCGCACGCCATCCCGCCAGCGGAAGTATCGCCTAAAACTGGCATCCGCACTCGCTGGTTCCAGCAGGCCTTCACCCACCTCACCCCAGCCCTGTGCCTGGTATGCCTGAGCCAATACCGAAGGCAACCAGGCTTGAAGCAACACCCATCTTGAATCCATCATTTCATCCCATACCGACCGAAGCTGGCTCTGGCGTCATACAATGCTTTATTATCCCTCATCTTGCTGGATACACGCAGCATGCATATTGCATTCATCTCGCACAAGCTGTTGCGCGCTACAACCGACTGGAAGCCTGGATAACTACAACATGGCAAACCGAATTCCTCCGTATCGTCCCGCTTTCCCACTGCTGCTGGTCAGCGGCCTCCTGTTTGCCCAGCCGCTGACCAGCCTGGCCAGCACCCAGGTAGACTGCAGCCCGAGTGCCGACGGGGGCAGCTGGAGCTGCGAACCCGTTTCTGCACCGGCCAACCTGCCACCACGACCGGCCAGACCCGCTGCCACCCTAGTGGCGCCGAAACAGGAACGCCTTTCGGATGCGCCGGAGTCAAGGGCGGCAAACCCGCGATCCGGGGACGCTATTGTGGCGGCACCCGGAGAGCTCGCATTACGCGCCACTGCGCTGCCGATAACCGAGATGGACTGGGTGTCGCGTGATCAGCTAAGCGACGCTCAACGCGCCCAGATTGCTCCATACTGCAGCGGAATGTACGTAGAACCTCCACGGGCAGGCCGCGATGATGCAACCCCATTCGATCAGCTGCCGGTTTACGCCAGCGCCGATTCCAGTCGTTTCGAACAGGGTACTCAGACGGGCACGCTAGAGGGCGATGTGCTCCTGAGTCAGGGCCGCCTGCAGGCGCAATCCAATCGAGCCAGCTTCGACCAACCGAACAATCAGATTCTTCTTGATGGCAACGTGCGCCTGCGCGATCAGGGCGTACTGGTTACCGGCGAGAAAGCCAGCATGCAGATCGACAGCGGCGAGGCCCGAATCGATCAGGTAAGTTATGTAGTGCACGATGCCAGCGCGCGTGGCACCGCGAGCAAATTGATACGCCGCGATGACGCCGTAATCGTACTCACCGAAGGCACCTATACCACCTGTGAGCCCGGAGAGAACACCTGGGCACTGCACAGCGACGACATTGAACTGGACCGCGAGAAAGGCTGGGGTGAAGCTAAGCACGTGACGCTGAGAGTCAAGGACGTCCCCGTGTTTTACACACCCTACCTCTATTTCCCGCTGGACGACCGGCGACAGACCGGCTTGCTCGCCCCCAGCATAAGCAATTCGACGGACAATGGCACCGAACTGGTCACCCCTTACTATTTCAACCTGGCGCCCAATTACGACGCCACTTTGTATCCACGCCTGATGTCGCGCCGTGGCTTGCAAATGGAAGGCGACCTGCGCTACATGCGTCCCGACGAGCTCACGGTGTTCAGCGCCAGCGTCCTCGACGATCGCGAGTACGACGAAAATCGCTGGCTTTACGGCCTGAACCACAAAGGCGGTCTGGCCAGCAGGATCGTCACTGAAGTCGACTACACCAACATCAGTGATCCGTTCTTTTTTCAGGACCTAAACAGCTCCCTCGATACGCGAAGTGGCACCTTCGTAAATCAGCGCGCGGCTATAACCTATCGCGGCAACAGCTGGAGCTTAAGTGGCACTCTACATGCCTATGAGCTGGCCACTATCGCATCGCTCACCCCCTACCAGCGTCTGCCGCAGCTGAGATTGGACGGCAGCAACTATCTGGCAGATTCAGGGTTCAAACTCGATTATCGTGCAGAGTATGCTTATTTCGATCGTGACTTGGAGAGAGGCACGATCACCGGCGATGACGGTCTCTCCTTTGCCGAGCCCGACGAAAACTTGGTAGGGCTGCAGCGCGCCACTGGGCACCGCATCAGCCTGAGCCCGGAAATCAGTTACCCATGGCGTAACAGCTGGGCATTTGTCACGCCAGCGGCCCGCATTCAATCGGTCTATTATGATCTAGACTTTGACGCTCGTGCCGCCGACCCCTTTGATTACGACAACGCCAACACCAATCCGTCGAGTACCATCCCTGTCGCCAGCCTGGACGCTGGATTGTACTTTGACCGCAACACCAACTGGTTCGGCAAAAGCATGCGTCAGACTCTTGAGCCTCGAGCTTACTATCTCTACGCGCCCAATGAGAATCAGAGCGATCAGCCGCTATTTGATACCAACGGCAACACCTTCAGCTATAACTCGCTGTTCCGTGATGACCGCTTCAGCGGTAATGACCGTACAGCGGATGCAGACCAACTGGCTATCGGTGTTACCAGCCGAACGCTCGAAGCCAACGGCCTTGAGCGCGCCCGTGCGAGCCTGGGTCAGGTCTTTTATTTTGCCGATCGTCGTGTTCAACTACTCGATAATCAAGGCACGTCGGCAGCAGATGAAACAGACTCCTCCTCCGCATACGCTGCAGAAGCCATGTACCGCATCAATCAAGCATGGCGAGTACGCGGCAACGTGCTCTGGGATCCGGACAACAGTACCAACGGTGCCGGCAGCCTGATCGCCAATTACCAGCCCGGGGGAGGCCAGATATTCAATGCGGGGTATCGATACCGTAACCGCATCAACACCTTTGACTCCCTTACCGGAAACTTCCTGAGCGACCTGGATCAACGCATCGATCAATCCGACATGTCATTCATGTGGCCGTTGAATCCGCAATGGAGCGTAATTGGACGCTGGCAACATGATTTTGCCGACGACAGGACACTGGAAGCCTTTGGCGGTCTTGAATACGACAGCTGTTGTTGGAAGGTGCGTTTCATTAATCGCTACTGGCTTGATTACAACGAACGCGAGTCGGTCGCCCGTGACACCGCAAATACCGGCATATTCCTGCAGATCGTACTCAAGGGACTGGGCAGCGTCACAGGCAACCGTGTTGAAAGTCTTCTTGATGAAGGCATCCCTGGTTACAGAGAGCGTGATAACAATGGTTTCTAAGTTATATCCAGCAATCCTGGGCTTGTGCGCGAGTCTCGTGTTGAGCAGCGCAGTCAATGCCGAGGTCGTTCCACTTGATCGCGTGGCAGCCATCGTCGATAACGACGTGGTGATGGTCAGTCAGGTGACTGAGCGCATGAACGCAGTTCGCGTCCAACTAGAGGAAGGTGGCGCCCAGTTGCCTCCAGAAGCTGTGCTGCGTGAACAGGTTATCGATCGACTGGTACTGGAAAGTATCCAACTGCAGATGGGCGAGCGCGCCGGCATTCGAATCGACGACGCCAGCTTGAATCAAACCATGCAGCAGCTGGCCCAGCGTAATAACGTCTCACTTGAGGAGTTTCGCGCAGCGCTGGAACGCGATGGCATCAGCTACGACCAGGCGCGAGATCAGATTCGCCGCGAGATGATCATCAACAGAGTACGTCAACGCCGCGTGGCCGAACGCATTCAGATCAGCGATCAGGAAGTCCGTAACTTCCTTAACTCAGAGGCCGGCCAGCTGCAAACGGCGCCCGAATATCGGCTGGCCATGATTGTCTTACCGGTACCCGAGAGTGCGGGCGATCTGGAAATTCTCAGCATTGCTAAAACCGCCAGCGAGATCTATCAAGAGCTGCGCGATGGCGCTGACTTCACCCAGCTCGCAGTCAGCCGCGCCAACGGCGACACAGCACTGGAAGGTGGTGAGCTGGGTTGGCGCAAGGCCAGTGAAATTCCCGGCCCGTTTGCCGCTGCCGTATCGCAGCTGAAGACCGGTGAAGTTACCCAGCCGATACGCTCACCAATGGGCTTCCATATTCTGCAGCTGCAAGATCAGCGTGGCGCCCAAGAGCAGATGGTGAATCAGTTCAGTGTGCGCCACATTCTGGTATCGCCCAGCGAAATCCGCAGTCCAGAAGAAACCGCGCGACTCTCCCAGCGCTTGTATGAGCGTATTCAGGGGGGGGAATCATTTGCCTCACTGGCCCGTGGCTTTTCCGAAGACCCCGGCTCGGCTCTCAATGGCGGCTCCCTCGACTGGGTGACACCCGAATCAATGGTAGTCGAGTTCCGCGAGGTCATGACCAGCATTGAGCCAGGACAGGTTTCCCGTCCGTTTGAGTCCCAGTTCGGCTGGCATATCCTGCAGGTAGAAGGTAAACGCAGCGTTGACATGACCGATGACATGCGCAAGCAACAGGCGGTCAATCTGCTGCAGAATCGCCGGTATGAAGCGGAACTACAGACCTGGCTGCTGGAAATCCGCGACGAAGCCTACGTCGAGGTCCTCATATAGTGACTTGCCGAGCGATCGCCCTGACCGCTGGCGAGCCAGCGGGTATCGGCCCCGAACTTTGTCTGATGCTGGCCCAAGAAGCCTGCATCCATGAGCGTGTAGTGATTGCCGACCCCGAGATGATGGCAGCGCGGGCGCACCTACTCGGTTTGGATATTGAGCTCGTACCCTTTGATCCGCTTGCCCCGCCCCGCCCTCAGGCGGCAGGACAGCTGAGCATATTGCCCACCAGAATGGCTGAAGTATCTCAACCCGGCGCACTCAACCCGGCCAATGCAGCCTATGTACTGCGCACACTCGAGCTGGCGGGACGTGGTTGTCTGGATGGCCGCTTTGCTGCCGTAGTAACTGCGCCCGTGCACAAGGGCGTAATCAACGACGCCGGCGTCACTTTTTCAGGCCACACTGAATTCTTCGCCGAACTAACGGGCAGCAGTCAGGTAGTCATGATGCTCGCCTGTGCGGGCCTGCGCGTCGCTCTGGCTACCACCCATCTGCCACTGCGCGCGGTAGCGGATGCCATCGACCAGCCTTTACTCGAACGGGTGTTGCATATCCTGCATGCTGATTTGCAAACCAAGTTTGGCATCAAGGCTCCGCGAATACTGGTGTGTGGGCTCAACCCGCACGCTGGCGAGGGCGGGCATATGGGCCGAGAGGAAATAGACATCATCATTCCCGTGCTGGAGCGCTTACGCGCCCAGGGCATGCATTTGGAAGGGCCTTTGCCGGCAGACACCCTGTTTACCCCCAAGCACCTAGCCGATGCCGATGCAGTACTTGCCATGTATCACGATCAAGGCCTGCCAGTGCTCAAGCACATGGGCTTCGGCAACGCGGTAAATATTACCCTAGGCATGCCCATTATTCGCACCTCGGTTGACCATGGTACCGCTCTGGACCTTGCTGGCAGCGGCACTGCCGACGCCAGCAGCCTGAAAGTGGCCATGGCGACCGCCATCAGCATGATCGACGCAAGAGGCCGTACATGAGCGACTTTGCACCCCATCGCGCACGTAAGCGTTTTGGTCAGAACTTCCTGCACGATCCTGGCGTGATTAACAATATTCTCCGCGCCGTCGCCCCTCGCGAGGGGCAACATCTGGTAGAGATTGGGCCTGGTCAGGGCGCGATCACTGAAGGCCTGCTGGGCAGCGGTGCTAAACTCGACGTGGTCGAGCTGGACCACGACCTGCATCCCTTGCTACTTGCCCGCTTTGGCGCGAATCCCACCTTCCAGCTACACAAAGGTGACGCGCTGAAGTTTGATTTCAGTCAACTGGCTCAGCCAGGTGAGAAACTCAGGATAGTGGGTAATCTGCCCTACAATATCTCGACACCCCTGATGTTCCACCTGCTCAAACAGGCCGACTGCATTGCCGACATGCACTTTATGTTGCAAAAAGAAGTGGTCCAGCGGCTGGCAGCCGGCGCGGGCATGAATCATTACGGACGCCTGGGCATCATGGTGCAGTATCACTGTCGCGTTGAGCATCTATTTGATGTGGGCCCCGGCGCGTTCAAGCCGGCACCCAAGGTGGACTCCGCCATTGTCCGACTGACGCCCCATGCCCAGCTACCGCATCCAGCAGATGATCCAGCCATGCTTGAGCTAGTGGTACGGGAAGCATTCAACCAGCGGCGCAAGACCCTGCGTAATACCCTCAAGCCGCTACTGAGCGAGGGATGCATTGCAGCCGAAGGCCTTGACCCGACCTTACGCCCGGAGCAGGTCGATCTGGCCGGCTTTGTGCGTCTAGCCAATCGCCTGACACGCCAGGCCAGCGAAGCCGACAACTTATGAACAACGCCTCGATCTACTCCATCGCAATAGCAGTAGACACGCGCTATCTCAGCGAGCAGTCCGATCCGGATGCTGGACGTTACGCCTTCGCCTACACTATTCGTATTCGCAACAGTGGGGATATTGCGGCACAACTGCTGGACCGATACTGGAAGATTATCGATGGCAACGGAAAAGTACAGGAGGTCAAGGGCCCTGGCGTTATTGGCGAACAGCCCCTGATCGAGCCTGGCGCAACCTACACTTACAGCAGCGGCTGCTTGCTGGAGACACCCGTGGGCACGATGGAGGGTAGCTATGGTATGCGCGCTTCGGACGGCCATAGTTTTCAGGCGCCTATCATCCTGTTCAGGCTGGCCAAGCCCAACGCGTTGAACTGACATAATCTCCGTAAGATACAGGCCAAAGAGATGACAACCTACGCTGTCGGCGACCTACAGGGTTGCCTAGCACCACTCAAGTCTCTGCTCGAGACCGTTGGTTTCAATCCATCGCGCGACACCCTTTGGTCGGTGGGCGATCTGGTTAATCGAGGCCCTGATTCACTCCAGACGCTTCGCTTTATCGATAGTCTGGGTGGCGCGTGTATCGCCGTATTGGGCAATCACGACCTGCATCTTCTGGCAGCTGCTCAGGACGCTACCCGGCTGCGCAAATCCGACACACTGCTGTCTATTCTGAAGGCGGACGATCGGGTACAGCTACTTGGAAATTTGCGCCAACGCCCGCTGGCACACCTGGATATCGCCCATGGGTTTTTCATGAGCCACGCCGGCATTCCACCCATCTGGAGCGTTGCACAAGCATTGGGATATGCGGCAGAAGTCGAGGATGTATTACGTTCGGAGACTCTTTCGGGCGAGTTTTTTGATCATATGTATGGCAATCAACCTGACCGTTGGTCGGACTCACTGACCGGGATCGAACGCCTGCGCACCATTACCAATTACCTCACACGAATGCGCTTTTGCAAGGCCGATGGCACTCTCGATCTGAAATCCAAAGATGGCCAGGATACCGCACCAAAGGGCTTCGCTCCCTGGTTCAGATACCCCCGGCGCAACGCCGAAATCCAGGTTATATTCGGTCACTGGGCGGCGCTGGAGGGCAAGAGCGACGCCGACGGTGTGCATGCTCTGGATAGCGGTTGCGTATGGGGCAATTGCATGACGTTAATGAACATCGAGACCGGTGAGCGACACCACTGTGAATGCGGAGACTGAATAATGAGCGAATTCGAACGTATCGGCCTGGAGCCCGCCCGGCAATTACTTGAGCAGGGTGCAGCGGTAGTAGACATCCGCGACCCGCACAGCTTTGCCGGCGGGCACATTACCGGCGCGTTGCATCTGGATAACAACAGTCTGCCCGACTTCGTGACTGCGGCTGATCGCGAGCAAGCACTGATCGTCTGCTGCTACCATGGCAATTCCAGCCAACAGGCAGCTGCCTATTTTGCCGATCTAGGCTTCGCCCGAGTTTATAGCCTGGATGGAGGATATGCTCTCTGGCAACAGCAATACCCGGACAAGATCGCCCAACCCACCCCACAGACCTGATATTCAGAGGCCCTTACAATTTCTTCCAATTGCCGATGCCAGCGACGAGCAAACCAACTATTGTGTGAAATAGGCAATCATTAATGCAAAATCGGTCTGCCGGCTTCCGTAAAAACGGGAGCCTGCCGGATCCTACCTGGCATCCACTCCGTCAGGTAGCCGATTCGACAGACTCCCCGACCATGCCTTGATGAATTATGGCGTCGACCGCTACAAGCGTCCTTATCCGATCTCAGCAGAAGAGGAGCGCCAGCATGAGCGTGAAGAGCATCTGCAGCGCGAAGTCGTGCGCATTGTGCGCAAGGCGGCGCAGTACTTCTACCCGCAACGGCAGACTCAGGTCATGAATGAAGGCTGGGCGAGCATCTGGCAGCCCAATACAACCTGGGCAATCGTGAGCCCGGCATACAAGTATGGGAAGTTGATCGTCGTGGAGATCAATCGCTGACCCTGCGGCATCAGCGACACAATGGCAGACCTCTAGGCGAAACCACCGAAGAGATGCTCCGTCACCTGCATCGGCTGTGGGGCTTCGATATTCACCTGCACAGTCTGGACGCTGACGAACGGGTGGATGAATTGCACATCACACCGCGCGCCGATAGCATAGGCGACCAGTTGCCACGCTTCGATCTGAATATTCCACCGATCTAAGCTCCGGCACTGCACCCGATCAACCACAGTATGCGGCTGCCATGAAATCGCCTTATCAAACCTATCTGGTCGGAGGAGCAGTACGCGATCAACTGCTCGGCCACCCGTTCAGCGATTACGACTGGGTCGTTGTCGGGGCTACGCCGCAGACCATGCTCGATGCCGGATTTCGTCCTGTCGGCCAGGACTTCCCGGTCTTTCTGCACCCTGAAACCGGGGAAGAATATGCACTGGCTCGTACCGAGCGTAAAAGCGGCCAGGGATATGGCGGCTTTACCTTCCATACCAGCCCTGACGTTACGCTAGAACAGGACCTCATCCGCCGCGACCTGACAGTCAATGCGATGGCAATGGACACCGACTGCCAACTGATAGACCCCTATGGCGGTCAGCGAGACCTTGCTGCCCGCATACTGCGTCATGTATCACCCGCCTTTGTTGAAGACCCGATGCGTGTCCTGCGCGTCGCCCGTTATGCAGCGCGCTACCATCGGCTGGGCTTCAGCGTCGCAGCGCAAACCATGACATTGATGCGCGAACTGGCTGACAGCGGCGAGCTGCAGGCGCTGACGGCAGAGCGCAGCTGGAAAGAAATCAGTCGTGCACTCATGGAACCCAATCCCGAGATTTTCATTCGAGTACTGCGTGATTGCGGGGCGCTAGCAAAGCTTATGCCCGAAGTCGATCGTCTGTTTGGTGTACCTCAGCCCAAAGCGCACCACCCGGAAGTGGATACCGGAGAGCACCTTCTGTTGGTACTGCAAGCCGCGGCCCGAATGCAACTACCCTTGACTGCCCGATGGGCCTGCCTGCTACACGACCTAGGTAAAGGCCTTACCGATCCTGCACACTGGCCCAAGCATCATGGCCATGAAACCAAGGGGCTCGCCGCAGTTAAAGCCGTCAATCAGCGCTGCAAGGCACCACGCGACTGCCAGGAACTGGCCCTACTGACCTGCGAATACCGTACCCATTGTCACCGGGCGCTGGAGCTCAAGCCCGGCACCCTGCAAAAGCTGTTCAAGACGTTTGATATCTACCGCCGCCCGGAGCGTTTCGAGCAGTTTCTCGACACCTGCGAGGCCGATGCCCGCGGTCGTTCAGGCCTGGAAAACGAGCCCTACCCGCAAGCAGTCTATTTGCGCGCCGCCGCGCAGGCGGCACGCAGCGTCGGGGTCGGATCGCTGCTAGCTTTGGGACTGGAAGGGGCCGATCTGGGAAAAGCACTGGAGCGTGAACGGGAAAAGGCTATTGCCGACTACAAGACCGCTTATAACCCTCACTAGGTAAAGCCCCCAACTACCCGCCCGACCTCGATCGCAATAGAGGCGCCTCGAGTAACGCCGGCGAGGTAAGAGCACAACCCTTCCATTGAAAAGGCACCGGCCACAACTGCTGGTCGCCCTGCCAGTCAGCCCAGAGCTCAGCATGGCTTTGGTTAGTGCCTGGCAGTACAGCGTTGGGCGCAAGCAAGGCTAATGGCCACAGCACAAACGCATTACGCACTACTTCCGGCCGCGGCAGCATCTGGCCGGCGTGCTCACCGGTCAGATTACCGTAACTGAGGATATCGATATCCAGCGTAATCCGTCCGGGAGACGGTGAATCCCGGCGACCGCAGGCGGCCTCGATTGCTTTCAGGGCGGCATTCAAGTCAACCAGAGATAAATGCGTGTTGGCGCCGACGACCATGTTGTAAAATCGCCGTCCAAGCACGCCAACCGATTCGCTTTCGAATACGGCAGAAAGGTCAAGCGGACCTAGAAGCATCTGCAGCGCTTCCAGACCTCGCAGTAGATGCAAGTCCCGGTCAGTGTTGCTGCCAATACCCAGAAAGATCGCGCTCATAGACTGCGCGCTCCCCGTTCAATGAGCACACCTACGCCACCAGCCGCCTCACTGACAGCACCAGGCTTGGTCACTCGTAGGCGCAACCAGGGCACCGCAAACTCGCTCATGATTAAAGCAGCCACATGTTCGGCCAAAGCTTCAACAAGCATAAACTGACTGGAGGCGACATAATCCAGCACCGTGCGGCTCACCGCGGCGTAATCCAGAGTCGCACTCAGATCATCCCCGGCCGCCGCCGCACGTATGTCCCAACCCATCTCAAGGTCGAGCACCAGCGGCTGGAAAATGCTGCGTTCCCAGTCATAGACGCCAATAACAGCCTCGACCGCCAATCCCCGGATAAATACCTGATCCACACGAAACTCCACTGTCGACTACAATCGGATTTTGCCCACGGCGCAGGCCATGTCTATCGAATTTTTTTTATTACTGTGCGCAGCTTACCTGATTGGGTCGATATCGTTTGCCGTCGTGCTTAGCAAGCAAGGCAAATTGCCCGACCCACGCAGCTTCGGCTCTGGCAACCCCGGTGCAAGCAACATGCTGCGCCTGGGCGGCCGTTCACTTGCATTGACGACCCTGCTCGGCGACCTGGGCAAGGGTGCGCTGGCAGTCTGGATCGCCGGCTTCTGGAATCCTGATCCGGCAGCATTAGGCTGGATCGGCTTGGCTGCCGTATGCGGTCATATACTGCCGGCATACCATCGTCTGCAGGGCGGCAAGGGTGTCGCAACCGCTGCCGGCGTGCTTCTGATGTTGTCATGGCCGATGGCGCTGATCGCCGTTCTACTTTGGCTGAGCGTCTTTGCCTGGCGCCGTATAGCCTCACTAGCGTCAATGGCCGCCTGCACGGGCCTGCTGCCATGGTTTGCCTGGCAGCGGCCGGAATTATTGATACCCTGTGGCCTTATGATCGCGCTTATTCTGCTACGTCACCGAGTCAATATCGGCCGGTTACTGGATGGGAGCGAAAACCATTTTAAGCGGTGAGCGGCGGCAACTCTTCCATCGGCCAGCGTGCACGGGCTTCAATGCCAGCCTGATCATGCTGTCCAGCCATCAGCCTCTGACACCCTGCATAGGCGATCATCGCGCCGTTATCCGTACAGAAGGCCGGCCGCGCATAGAACAGCTCGCCCTTGAGTCCACTGGCCATTTTTTCTAGGGATTGGCGCAACTGACGGTTGGCGCTAACGCCCCCGGCAATGACCAAGCGCTTTAATCCAGTGGCCTTGAGCGCGCGGCGACACTTGATTGTCAGGGTGTCCACTACTGCCTGCTCGAATGCCAGCGCCACATCACAACGGGTCTGCTCACTGTCATCGGCGTTAGCGACACATTGCTGCCAAGTAATAAGCGTTGCTGTCTTAAGGCCACTGAAACTGAAATCCAGGCCCGGCCGATCGGTCATCGGCCGCGGCAGAGTAAAGCGTCCCGGAACGCCAGATGCTGCCAGCCTGGCTATCTCCGGTCCGCCGGGATAAGGCAGCCCCATGAGCTTGGCTGTCTTGTCAAAGGCTTCGCCTGCAGCATCGTCCAAAGACTCGCCAAGCATCTCATATTGACCGATGCCGTCCACACGCACCAATTGTGTATGACCGCCAGATACCAGCAGGGCAACAAATGGAAACGCCGGAGGGTTCTCCTCCAGCATAGGCGCTAGCAGGTGGCCTTCCATATGATGCACACCCAGCGCAGGTACGCCCCAGGCGAATGCCAGTGCGCGGGCGCAGGCACCACCCACCAGCAGTGCGCCCACCAGCCCTGGCCCCGCGGTATAGACCACTCCATCAACGTCACCCTCGGCCACACCGGCGCTGGCAAACACTTCCCGTATCAGCGGAATCAGGCGTTTGACATGATCGCGCGACGCCAGCTCAGGCACTACACCGCCATACACACGGTGTAAATCGATCTGACTGAACAGCGCGTCAGCCAACAAGCCTCGCTCGCTGTCATACAAGGCGATGCCGGTTTCATCACAGGAGGTTTCGATACCTAGAACACGCATAGGACCTTTGCTGTTAATTAGCGGTTGGATTGGCAACGTATGATAATCTTCTGGCCGCTTACGGGCCAGTTTTTCCGGGACCTAATCGGTCCTGAGCTATGTTCATCCAATCTTGTTTTGCATTTCCCATTTATTGGGGTTAACATCCGCTCCCCTTGAAATGCAATCGCTTCTGGCCACGGCCGGGGGCATGACTCACAGTAAAACTTTGAGAAAAGGTACGAAATGCCTGCCGTCAAATTAAAAGAGAACGAACCCTTCGACGTCGCTTTGCGCCGTTTCAAGCGCTCATGCGAGAAAGCGGGTGTGCTAGCCGAAGTCCGCCGCCGCGAGTTCTACGAGAAGCCTACTACTGAGCGAAAGCGTAAAGCTGCCGCTGCAGTCAAGCGTCACGCGAAGAAATTGCAACGCGAACAGCGTCGTCACGTACGCCTGTACTAAGATTCAGATGATCCCCCAACGGATCCAGACAGGCTCGGAACGTCGCCGCGTGAGCGGTTTGATTTAGGCGGATCGAAATAATCTGAGTTACGCAATTGTCCGGCCTTCCGAATTACAGGGAAGTGGCTGGATTTTTGCGTTGTGTTGCAAGACGCACTCATTTAGTGCTCTAGCTGACGCGGGCGCTGGCTGTCTGGCATACGCCAGAACTGCTGACCCGACGACTTCGCAAGGCAGTTCTGATGGCCGGAATGATTCCCCAAGGCTTCATTGATGACCTCCTCGGCCGGACTGACATCCTTGAGGTAGTCGGCTCGCGCCTGAAATTAAAGAAGACCGGGAAAAACTTCTCCGCCCTCTGCCCTTTCCATAACGAAAAATCTCCCTCATTCAGCGTGAGCCCTGACAAGCAGTTTTATTATTGCTTTGGCTGCGGCGCGGGCGGCAATGCGCTGAGCTTCGTGATGGATTTTGAGCGCCTGGACTTTCCTCAAGCTGTAGAAGAGCTTGCCCGTCAAGCGGGCGTTGACGTACCCAGGGAGGAGTCGCGCCCTGGCTCAAGGGAGGTGCGTCAGCCGCGCCAGGACAGCCCGCTCTATGCCATTCTGGACCAAGCTGCGGCGTTTTATCGGCAGCAATTACGCCATCACCCGAAGCGGGAGATTGCAATCAGCTACCTGAAAAAGCGCGGGCTGACCGGCCAGATTGCCAAACTGTATGATGTGGGTTTTGCCCCGCCCGGCTGGGATAACCTGATGGGGCATCTGACCACCGACTCCACCGAGGTCAAAGCCCTGATCGAAGCGGGTCTGGTGGTGGAAAATCCCGACAGCGGCAAGCGTTACGACCGATTTCGTGACCGGATCATTTTCCCGATTCGCGACAGCCGGGGCCGCACTCTCGGATTTGGCGGACGGGTGCTGGGAGACGACAAACCCAAGTACCTGAACAGCCCAGAGACCCCCGTCTATCACAAGGGCCGCGAACTCTATGGACTTTACGAAGCGCGCCAGCAGAATAGACAACTGAACGACGTTCTGGTGGTAGAGGGTTACATGGATGTGATCGCCCTGGCCCAACATGGCGTTACAAATGCGGTTGCCACGCTGGGTACTACCACCAGTGAAGATCACCTCAAACGGCTGTTTCGCATCGTCAACTCGATCGTATTCTGTTTCGACGGAGACCGCGCAGGCGTCCAGGCGGCTTGGCGCGCGCTGAATGCCTGCTTGCCAGTAATGGAAGACGGGCGCCATGTACGTTTCATGTTTCTGCCCGAGGGGCAGGACCCCGACTCGCTTATACGCAGCGAGGGCCAGGACGCATTCCGCGCACGCATGGTGCAACAAGCACAGCCACTGACCGATTATCTGTTCCGCCACCTGGCCGAAGAAGCCAGCCCGGACAGCCTGGAAGGTAAGGCGCACCTGGCGACGCTTGCACTACCCTTGATCGAACAGATCCCGGGGAGCATGCTGCGCCGCCTGTTGCGTCAACAGCTGGAAAAATTGACCGGCATGGATCTGGAGAGCGTACCCAAGCAGGCCGCATCCGTCGACAATGACGAGTATATGCCCGACAACATGATGGGCGAGCGCGATGACAGCGAATACTACATCCCGGAATACGCCCCACCATCACGCCAGCCGTCGCCAAGACAGAGCGCAACCGGGCCTCGCAACCAGCGCAAACGCAGCGCAGAGCGCAGCGGCGTGGAAAGCCCTCTGCTGAATGCCGCTCGCACACTACTGCACCACCCCCAACTTGCTGGACTGGTAAAAGAAGCCAACGAGTTCGCGAACGAAGAGAGCGAACAGGCGCAATTATTGGTGGCGTTAATTGATGCCCTGCAGAAAACACCTACACTCAGTACTGTTCAACTGCTGGCGCGCTGGCACGGCACCGAGATGGGCAGCCAGCTCGGCCAACTCGCTGAGAAGGAATGGCTGCTTAATATTCCCAGTGCAAACCTTGAACAACAGTTTTTCGACACCATTAACAGTCTAGTGTCACAACAAACAGATAGACGCATTCAGAAACTCCTCGACCAATCGGCGCAAATACCGCTCACGACCGAGGAAAAGCAGGAACTGCGCGAGCTACTGACGCGGAGCTCCACGCACATCGACGACAAGTAAGCCGGGTCCTCAACTGGCTTTGCAGCTAGTAATCAGGGTATAATCCGCAGCTTGTTTTTAGTACACCACGGCATCCACAAGGGTTGTTATGTCCGGAAAAGCGCAACAGCAATCCCGTCTCAAAGAGCTCATCGCCCGCGGTCGCGAGCAGGGCTACCTGACTTATGCGGAAGTCAACGACCACCTACCGGAAGATATTTCTGATCCGGAGCAGGTTGAAGACATCATTCGCATGATCAATGACATGGGAATCAACGTATTCGAGACCGCACCCGATGCCGATGCCCTGCTTCTTGCAGACAACGACGCCGATGAATCCGCAGCTGAAGAAGCCGCAGCCGCTCTGGCCGCTGTCGAAAGCGACATAGGCCGGACCACTGACCCAGTGCGCATGTATATGCGTGAAATGGGTACAGTGGAGCTGCTGACCCGCGAAGGCGAAATCGAAATCGCCAAGCGCATCGAGGAGGGCATCCGTGAAGTCATGTCGGCGATCTCGATGTTCCCTGGCACCGTAGACGGCATTCTTGCCGACTACCATCGCGTCGTTGAAGAAAGTGGTCGGCTGACTGAGATTTTCAGCGGCTACATTGACCCTGACGACGACGGACTGTCCGGCGGAGCACCTGCAGCCGAACCAACGCCGGCACCTGCTGCCAAAGCAGAAAAAGGCGAAAAGGACGACGAAGAGGAAGAGGATGACGACACCGCCGAAGAAGAAGGCGATGGCGGTCCGGATCCCGAGGTCGCTCGGCTTCGCTTCACAGCGATTGCAGATCAACTGGCGAAGACCAAAAAAGCACTGAAGAAGCATGGCCGCGGTAGTAAGCAGGCAACTGCCGAGCTACATGAGCTGGCCTTGCTGTTCATGCCTATCAAACTGATACCCAAGCAATACGAGGCGCTAGTTCAACGCGTCCGTGGCGCACAGGATCAGATTCGCACCCAGGAACGCGCCATCATGCAGCTATGCGTTCGCGACGTACGCATGCCGCGGGCCGACTTTTTGCGTGACTTCCCGGGTAACGAAATCAATCTTGAGTGGATCGACCAACTGCTGGCTGACAAGCCGCGTTACGCCGAAGCACTTGAAGATCGCAAGTCCGATATTATCCGCGCGCAAAAGAAACTCGCCGGCCTGGCTCAAGATGCTGACCTGACCATGTCTGAGGTCAAGGACATCAATCGTCGCATGTCGATTGGTGAAGCCCGAGCCCGCCGCGCCAAAAAAGAAATGGTTGAAGCCAACCTACGTCTGGTTATCTCGATCGCGAAAAAGTACACCAACCGGGGCCTACAGTTCCTCGACCTGATTCAGGAAGGCAACATCGGCCTGATGAAAGCAGTCGACAAGTTCGAATACCGTCGTGGTTACAAGTTCTCGACTTATGCAACCTGGTGGATTCGGCAGGCTATCACCCGCTCGATCGCCGACCAGGCACGCACCATCCGTATTCCGGTGCACATGATCGAGACGATCAACAAGCTCAATCGTATCTCCCGCCAGATGCTACAGGAGATGGGGCGCGAGCCGACGCCGGAAGAGCTGGGCGAGCGTATGGAGATGCCCGAGGACAAGATCCGCAAGGTCCTTAAAATCGCCAAGGAACCGATCTCCATGGAGACGCCCATCGGTGACGACGAGGACTCGCATCTCGGCGACTTCATCGAGGACTCGACCATGGAATCGCCGATCGACATGGCGACCGTGGAGAGCCTCAAGGAAGCCACACGGGACGTACTCTCCGGACTCACCGCACGGGAAGCCAAGGTTCTGCGCATGCGCTTTGGTATCGACATGAATACCGACCATACGCTGGAAGAGGTGGGCAAACAGTTCGACGTGACCCGTGAGCGGATCCGTCAGATCGAGGCCAAGGCGCTGCGCAAGCTGCGGCACCCTACTCGCAGCGATCATTTGCGTAGTTTCCTGGACGAGTAACCTCGCTCCGTAGCAACGAAACGCCCGGCCTGTGCCGGGCGTTTTCGTTTCAAGTCACCAAAGCTATGGTCAGAGGCGGCACCAATCCGTATAATCCGCCACGTTCCCTATAGTGGGCCCATAGCTCAGTTGGTCAGAGCAGGCGACTCATAATCGCTTGGTCGTAGGTTCAAGTCCTACTGGGCCCACCATTTTTTTATATTCAAGATCCGCATGTTCTTGAATCCATAGATAGGTCGATCCGGCCACACTATGGTAACAATTGCGGCCTCAGCTGCAGAGCCCTTCGTCACCTCAGAACATGTACCGCAGGCAACAGAGCTAGCGGAAACAAACGCGTGCGCGTCCAGCCTGCTTTGCCTGATACAGCTGGTCGTCGGCTTCAGCTATCAAGGTCTGCGGCTCAGCATCATTCGTTGGTACCATCGCCGCCACGCCTAGTGAGATCGTCACAGCCTGACCTGCTTGCGAGTCCAGATGTTCCATGCCAAGCGCCTCGATGGCATTATCCAGGGAGTCGTTAATACCTTTGAAATTGTCCAGATCGAGAAACAACATTGCAACTCGACCCTGGCCTCGACGTGCCCCCTGCAGCGCCTGTTCAGTTCGATCCTGCAGCAGTGCACGATTAGGCAAACCCGTTAGCGCATCATGATTGGCAAGCCTTTTAGCTTCAACACGCAAAGCTAGATGTACCTTGATATGCGCTTTGGCCAAGACAAGATTCAGCGGCTTACGTTTAAAGTCGATGCCACCATATTCGAGCGCCCGCAGCTGATATTCCGTCTGAGCATGTGAGGTCACGAAAATGACCGCTGCGTCGCACAATTCCGGATCTGCTTTTAGCGCCTTGCATACGGCAAAACCGTTCATGCCGCGCATCTCGATGTCGAGGAGCACAAGGTCCGGCTTGCATTGTCGCGCAACTATCAGGGCCGAGAGGCCGTCACTGGCCGTGTACACATCACCCAGATCACGTACTGCCTCACCTAGAACAAGCGCATCGGTGCGCTTGATCCTCGACGACAAGGATAACCGGATCCAAGTTTATCCCTTTAGTTTGCATATACAGCTCCAGATAATCGCGTCGTACTTCCTGTTGCACATAGGCTAGCTCACTCTCGGCCCAACCGCCTGGCCCAAACCTCTGCCAGAGCATTACGTGCTCTATTAGGACGTGCTAAATAGTCTTGCCTCTCCATTGCATGGCGTCGTCCTTCCTGTTGTAAAATGAGCGCCTTAAAAGATACCTGGCAGCGCATTGTTAAAACTAAAGTGCCAACTTTACTCTAGTATAGATACGCGTTGTCACCGCCAAAAATAAGAGCGTTGTGCGCACAATAAGGAACTGCCAGTGACGGGCAACGAACTTTCATTCCTCAATAGCGGCGGCGAGATGGGCGCGCGAATGCGTGCACATGACTGGGCAGCAACCTCTCTTGGCTCCCCGGATAACTGGCCGCAATCGCTGCGCACTGCTATCTCAATGTGTCTGAACTCTCCCGTGCTCGGAACGATTCTCTGGGGTCCCGAGCTGATCATGCTCTACAACGACGCCTATATAGCGGCCATGCCAGATCGTCATCCGCAAGCACTAGGCTGCTCGGTCGCGGCAGTCTGGGGTGATACGTGGAAAAACATTGAAGCTCCATTTTATAGGGCAATGGCGACGGGAGAAGGTTTTGCCGAAGATCGGGTCGAATTACCGATGATCCGCCATGGCCACCCGGAAACAACCTATTGGGACATCACCGCCTGTCCTATTCGGGGTGAAGACGGCGGCGTTGCTGGCCTGTACAACCAGGGTTTCGAAATCACTTCGCAGATTATTGCCGAGCGTGAACGTGCCACCGCCGAGTTAAAGCTCAATCGGTTTAACGAACAACTGGCACAAGAAGTGACCATTCGTACCGGAGAACGCGACCTGATGTGGGATACCGCTCCGGACCTGATGCTGATTATCGATTTTGATGGGATATTAAAACGCGTCAATCCAGCCTGGACCGAGCTGCTGGGATATTCCCAGCAAGATCTGGTCGGCCACCACGTAAACCAGTTCGTGATCAGCGAAGATCATCCCAGTACGGTAAGCGTCTACAAACAAGCGGCGCGGGGCGAGCAATCCAAAATTATCAATCGTGCAATTCACACGGACGGCTCAGTGCGCTGGATCTCTTGGCTAGCGGCGCCCGCCGGCAATCTCACCTATGCTGCCAGGCGCGACATTACGCTGGAAAAGGAGCGCGAGTCAGAGTTGGAGCGAGCCCAGGCACAACTGAGACAGTCGCAGAAAATGGAAGCCGTTGGCCAGCTGACCGGCGGGCTGGCCCATGACTTCAACAACCTGTTAATGGCCATATCAGCGAGCCTCGATCTGATTCGCCTGCGCATCGACCAGCACCGCCCTCAGGATACCGATAAGTACATCGATGCCGCGCAGGGAGCAACCAAACGAGCCGCATCACTCACCCACCGCTTGCTCGCTTTTTCCCGCAGACAGACCCTGGCCCCGCATCCGACTGACGCCAACAAGTTGATCGAAGGCATGCTCGATTTAATCCGTCGCACGGCGGGGCCAGGAGTATCCGTGGAGTGTTCAGGCGATCAGCAACCCTGGATTGCACTGGTCGATCCGTCACAGCTGGAAAACGCTTTGCTTAATCTGTGCATCAATGCCGGGGATGCGATGCCCAGCGGTGGCCGTATTCACATCGAGATTCACAACCACAACGTCGACAGCCAAACCGCAGCACAACTTGAACTTCCCGCGGGCGAGTACTTGCGGCTGCGTGTCAGCGACACGGGAAGCGGCATGTCTCCCGACACTATCGCCAGAGCGTTCGATCCATTCTTCACCACTAAACCCCTCGGCATGGGAACAGGACTCGGTCTATCGATGATTTACGGATTCGCACGGCAGTCAGGCGGACTGGCTCGTCTCGTCTCGACCGTTGGGGTGGGTACTGAGGTGTCGATCTATCTTCCGCGGCACCATGGCGCCACCAACGAAGGCATCTCATCGGACATACAGACATTACCTGAAGCCGTTGCAGGGAAAACGGTACTGATTGTCGACGACGAACCCGCGTTGCGGATACTGATGACCGATGTTCTACAGGATCTTGGCTACCAGACGATTGAAGCGGCAAACGGTCCAGAGGCTCTCGATGCATTGCATTCGGGTGTTAAAATCGATTTATTGATGACGGACGTAGGCCTACCCGGGGGCCTGAATGGTCGGCAACTGGCTGACGCCGTGCGGGTAACGCTTCCCGATTTGCCGGTACTTTTCATAACTGGGTATGCCGAACAGGTTTTATTTGACGACTCCGAGGTCAAAGCCCGTATGGCCGTCCTGACCAAGCCCTTTGCAGTAGCCGCACTGGCATCTCGTATCAGGGAATTGCTACGCACTTAAGCTGCCTGAATACGGCGTCGGTCTCTACGCTCGATACATTTCAATGCAAATAACAACAGGCTGCCGAGCAGCATAGCCGCAGCGGCGCACCAAAGCCCAACCGTATAGCCGCCAAAATGAGTCGCCAGTACTCCTGTGAGGGCCGGCCCAATAATCTGAGCCATGCCATAAGCCAGGGTCATACGCCCCATCATGCGGGCTGGGCGGGTTGGGTAGTAACGTCCAGCCATAGTTAATACTAGGCTGACCATGCCAATAAAAGTGGCTCCAAATAGCCAGGCGCCCGTCAGCGCGGCCCACAAACTATGATGCAGTACAGGCAAAAGAATACCCACTACCTGCAGCAACGCAGCCATGATCAGCGCATTCAGCTCACCGCGGCGCCGGGCGACCAGATCCCAGATGATGCATGCTGGCGCAGCTCCAATACCGAGTAATAAAAAAGCCAGGTTGCCACGCCCACTCAATCCCGGTAATTGATCGACGATAACCACGATAAAGGTCGCGCTGACCACGTAGCCGACACCCGCGCAAAAATAGGCGGCCATGAATATTCGCAGGTACAGGCGACTGGGCGGACTATCCAGCATTGCCGCGCCGGAGGTCGTTTTGCCACTCGTATCCGGCGATGGCAGCCAGGCCAGTGCCGGAATGGCCAGCAGCGCTGCCAGGAGGCTGAGCGCTAACCATTGGCCGCGCCAGTCAATCCAATGATCAAACAGACCGATAAGCGCGGCGCATAAGGCGATACCCAAACCAATGCCGGAAAAATGAATACCCAATTCACTACGCTGACCATGGCGCATCAACCAGTTAAGAATCAAAGCGCTGCCCAGTAACATACCTGCAGCACTGCTCAAGCCCGCGACGAAGCGCGATACAGCCCAGACCCACAAGTCAGTGCTGATAGCCATAGCCACAGTACTGAGCACGGCGACCACAATACCCCATCGGTACAAGCAGTCCTTGTGGCGCAGATCGCTGATGACCGAAGCCAGCACCGCGCCACACAGGTACCCGGCATAATTGATTGCCGCCAACCAGCCGGCTTCGGCCACACCAAGTCCGGCCTGCGACTGCATCTGTGGAAGCAGCGGGGTGTAGGCAAAGCGTGCGACACCGAGGGTCAGCATAAGGCTGAAAATGCCGGCGCAGAGGATTTTAAATCGTTGGCCAGTATGCGTCATGTCGTGAGTATGCATGGGCAAAAGTGCGACTGCCAGCACCACAATAGCGTGCAGGCTGCTAGAGAATTAACATCTTTTGCCGAGGTACTGCGAATACTGGTCGCCGATGGCAGTTATCAGCAGATTGTCCAGCGTTATGCCACTTCTTAGCTGTTTCTCACATGGCTAATAAGCACATTTTGTGTCATAAGTTTCAAAGATTAAAATACAAACCAGTACTCCAGCGCCCAGACGCTGTATTGGACTTACTGTGACTCCAAAGACTTTTCAACCCTCTGTAGGCTCACATTTTGATGGCATGACTGTCCGTCATATTATTATCTCGGCTGCGCCCTTCTGGCTGTTTGAAGTCGAACGCGACGGCCGTCCCTTGCTGGTCAGCTTGCTGGCCAGCACTTCAGCGTTAAAGTGTGATCTCGATCACTTCAGCAAAGTCCGCGATATTGCTGTCGAACAACTGGCTGAACTTCGACTGCAAGATCTTGCGACTGGAAGTGTCGACGGTATGCCTTATTTGGTAGTTGATAGCTTCGGAGCTTTCCCCCTGTTGGAAAAGCACGATGGCGGCTCCTTTTGCCCTGTCACTCTAGGAGTCAGTGACTGGCTATCAGCAGCACTGGAGATCCAGTCTTGTCTGGAGTCAATCCATCAGGCGGGCTGGCTCCATCGCAATCTCTCGCCAGCATCAGTATTGATGCCGCCAAAGAGCAACAAATGTGTGCTCTGGGGCCTGCATCTAGCCTGCCGGGTGTCTACTGAAGGTACAGGCCAGCCGCTCGACTTCAATGGCCTGGAGGGCACCGTTGACGTTGACTACATGGCACCGGAGTGCAGCGGGCGAACCGCCATCAATCCTGATTATCGGTCTGACTTTTACAGTTTGGGCGCCACATTGTTCGCGCTGCTGACCGGTCACCCCCCCTTTGAAGGCACCAGTTCGGCCGAGCTCATTTACGCGCATCTAACCCAATCAGTCCCTGATCTGCGTCAATGGGTACCGGAGTTACCTTTGTTGGCGATTGGCGTTGTTGAACGTCTTCTGGCAAAAGACCCGGCGGACAGGTACCAGAGCCATGCTGCACTGCGCCGCGACCTCAGTCACCTGCTGCAATACCTGCATGACCCGGTGCAACGGGACAGCCTGATATTGGCAGCTGGTGATGTATCCGAGCTATTTTCAATACCCGACACACTCTATGGCCGGCACGAGGTATTGGCATCTGTTGAACAGGCATTCCGGGCAGTGGCGGCAGGCGGATCGGTCACCGTCATGCTTGGTGGACCCTCAGGGTCGGGTAAAAGTGCTATCTACGATGCACTGGTGCGAACAATGCATGCGGGTAACGGCCGATTTTGCCTGGGCAAGTTCGGCCAATCTGGCCAGGTTCAGCCTTGTTACGGGTTTTTTGATGCTTTAAAAAAGCCGCTGCGGGAAATGCTGCGCAAAGAACCCGCTGACAAGCTGACCTGGTCTCAAAAGCTCGCCTTTGCGATTGCACCTAATGCCGCGTTATTGATCAGTGTGCTACCGGAATTGGGCGAGCTGTTGGGCCCTGTGTCAGCGGTTGCGGACCTTGGGCCGGCAGAAACCGAAAACCGTTTGCTTTACACGCTACAGCAGCTGATTACGGTGCTGGCGGAAGAGGCAAACCCATTGGTGCTGTTCATCGATGATCTGCAATGGTCAGACCAGACATCAAGACGTCTTTTCCGCAATATTGCGCTGAGCAATACCTGTGGAAAGCTGTTGTTGATCGGCACCTGGCGCAACGATGAGATTGATAAAAACCACCCCTTTCAAGACGTGCTGAACGACCTCTCGACCAATGGCGAGACGATAATATGGCAGTCCTTATCCACCCTGGGTCGGTCCGAAGTAAATGCGATGCTGGCCGATGTATTACACATACCGCCAACGGAACCGGCGCTTATCTTGCTGACCGCGATATGCCTTCAGAAAACGGGCGGCAATCCACTGTTTTTACGTCGATTTCTTACGCACCTATATCAGCTTGGCCTGCTCTATTTTGATCGTAAAGCCGGACGCTGGACCTGGTCTGAATACGATATTGCTGGACAACAGGCCGATGAAACTCTGGTTAGCCTGATGCTGCGGCAACTGCAGTTACTGCCGTCGGAGTGTCGCGCCATGTTGGCAGAATCGGCATGCCTGGGCGCCGAATTTGACTTGATGAGACTGGCCTACCTGAAAGAGCTTGAGCCGGAAGTGATCCGTTCAACACTCGCACCTGCACTGGATAATTTATTAATAGTATCGCTGAAACAGGATGAAAAAGACGTCTTTCGTTTTGCTCACGATCGTATCCAGGAGGCCGCTAGCTTGCTTCTGGACGAAAACGCAGTCACACGATTGAATGTGCGCATAGGTAGAAAACTGCTCGAAGAAAACAGTGCTGGCAGGGGCAACGCATGGCTCGAGATACTGGGACATTTCAACCGCGGACGCGCACTGATCACAACGGACGTGGAGCGGAGCTGGCTCGCTGAGCGGAACGAAACCATTGCCAGCGAAGCTCTGAACAGCGGTGGGTTTGATGTGGCAGCAGACCTCTACGCAATCGCTCTTGAGTTGCGGGGCGGCGACTATTGGAACGAGAGCACAGCGACTGCCTGCAATTTGAGTGTCAGCGCCGCCAGGGCCTTATCCCTGTCTGGCCGTCGAAGCGCCATGCAAACCATCGTGGAAGCCGCTTTACCACGATGCAGCGACGCTTTGCAAAAAGCCAGGCTTCTCGATGTTCAGGTAGAGTCTTTTTATGCCACAGGTGAGCTCGGGCAGACGCTGGATATAGGTCTTGAAGCATTGCAAGTACTAGGGCTGACTCCTCCGGATATAAGCACCCCGGCAGAGTTGATTGTACTGGTTGCGCAATTAGCAGATCACATCCGTGACATCGGCATCTCACACCTGGAATCCGCACCCGTACTGGATGATCCTGTAACGCTCTGCCAGCTAACCATCATCGCCAGGATGACCGCTGCAGCCTACATCGCACGGCCTGCATTGTTGCCGTTGCTGACGATACTACAGGTCCGACAAATGATGGCCTTTGGACATGCCCCGATAGCCATGTCCGCATGGTCTGTACTGGGGTTGCTGGTCGCTGAACTATTGGGTGACTACCCCTTCGGTTACAAGCTGGGCCGCATGTCAGTGGACATGCTTCATCGTCACGGCTGGACGACCGTATACGCCCATGCCGGATTTTCCTTCAACGCTTTTTTGCATCACTGGATGAAGCCCGCGAAAGAAGGCTTACCATCGCTGCTCGATGTGTTTGATAACGGCGTGGCTTGCGGTAATTTCCGTCACGCCGGTCTTGCGCTCTATGTGCAGGCTTACCATCGAATTTTGTGTGGTGAAAGCCTCGGGGAACTGGATTCGTTATTTGACGTTCAGCTCCGCGAACTGAAGCAGATCCGCCAACCCGTGGCGCAGGATTATCTCACCGTTGCCCAGGCAGCGATATTTTCCCTGCGAGCGGGCGATAATGACGCGAGCCAAGCACCCGGTATTTCAGTTGATAGCCTTTCGGTAGATGCCCTTTCCGTAGACACCATGCGGACTCGCTATGAAGCCCGCAGCGATCAGACCGGACTGTTCTTTCTGGACGCCTTCGAGTGCATCAAGGCGGGCTTGCTGTTAAAGCCGCAAGACAGCTTGCAGGCGGGCGAGCGAGCGCTTGCCCGGGGTGCAGCAGCCAGAGGCATGTATATGATGCCCTTCTGTCTCTGGTTCACCGCTGTCTCAGCCTGCCAGTTGAAAACCGGGACGCATCAGGCACTGATTGACGAAGCCTCATTGAAGCTTGCACGTTGGGGTGAGCACAACCGGGACATCCTTCTACTTTCACAGTTGCTTGAAACCTGGCGCACCTTTGCCAGTGGCCAATCTGTTGACCTGGATGCCCAACTGGAATCGCTGGCTGGCGCCAGACCAGACATGCCCAATCCGTTGCTGGAAGGACTACTGTGCCTCAGCCGCGCGCAGTTACTTGAGGCCATGGGCAAGGCCTCAGCGGTGCCATTCAGGGATGCCCGGCTTGCCTTTATGACCTGGGGCGCAGATGCCGTTGTCGAGTGTCTGGACGCATCATCGATGGGCCTGCGCCTGCAAGAGGAACGAGATATTGCTCCCCGCTCCGGGTCAAATACCGGTGATATTGACCTGCACAGCCTGATGAAGTCTGTCCAGCTGATCACCGGGGAGATCAGGCTTGAGCGCTTGCTGGCCACCTTGCTGAATGTGTTGTCCGAGAACGCCGGGGCAACTCGCGCAATGATAATACTGCGTCAGGAGGATCAATGGCTGTTGCGCGCGGATACCCAAAAGCCAGACCTTCTTATCAATGGCAACGCGATTTTGCTTGATTCAGCGCGGGATCAGGTGCCGGTAGATCTGGTGAAAACAATTATACGTGATGGCCGCAGCCTAGTCCTGGCAGACCTGAGCCCGGATTCAGCCTGGGGCAGGCTCCCGTATTACCGGGAGAGAGGCCTGCGCTCTTCCCTTTCCGTACCGCTAATTCGAGGCGGTGATTTGCTCGGCGTGGTGCTACTGGAGAACGATAAACTCAACGGCGCCTTCCCCCCAGCCCGTATTGGATTCATCGAGCTGCTGGCAGGGAACATCGTCAACGCTATCGACAACGCCCGACTCTACGAAAAAATGGAACGCCTCACCGGTCAGTTGGAGAAACGTGTTCAGAGCCGAACCCGCGAACTGAAGGACAGTGAAAACCGCCTGCTCTCCATTCTTAAAAATATGCCGGTACCGGTCTCGGTCACCCGGCATCGTGACGCCCATTTGCTATATGTAAACTCACTGGCGTGCAACATGATGCACGCCAGTGAAGAAGACCTGATCGGCTATCCGGCTCCATCGTTTTACTACGACCGCCCGGAGCGTGAAGCACTATTCGCCAGGTACCGTAAAGAAGGCGTGGTGCATAATCAGGAAGTACGATTGAAAGCACTCAAGGGTGATGTGCGGTGGGTTGTTATGTCCATTGTCCCTATCACCTTTGATGATGAGCCCGCGGAATTGTCCAGCATGCTGGACATTACCGATCGGAAAACGATGGAAGAAAACCTGCGGATTTCTGCCAATACCGATGCCATGACGGGCCTGGGTAACCGTCGCTGGCTAATGACTAACGGTAGCAATGAAATCACCCGGGCCAACCGTTATAAACGTCCCTTGGCAGTGGTGATGTTCGATATTGATTATTTCAAACAGATTAACGACAGGTTCGGTCATGGTGCCGGTGACACCGCCATTATCTCGGTCTAGCCACCATGCGTCAGAATGATCTGATTGCCCGCCTGGGAGGTGAAGAGTTCATCATCCTGCTACCGGAAACGACCCTTTCCGAAGCAGTTATGTTGGCAGAACGCCTGCGTGAAAAGATAAAAACTCTGCGCTTGCCGGAGCTAGACACAGGCCGCTTCACCTTTACCGCCAGCTTTGGTGTCAGCTGCATCGTAAAGGGCGACGACCTCGAGTCAATGCTGGCTCGGGTCGATCGGCTGCTCTACAAGGCCAAAAACGACGGCCGCGACAGGGTGGAATGTGCCTCCCCGAACGAGCAGCTAACCTAGCTGCCGGCTACGACCGGTCCTTCACCTGACTTATCAGCGCGCCGTAACCCTGCCCTTGCATCTCGGCCAACGGTATAAACTTGAGCGCTGCTGAATTCATGCAGTAGCGCAGTCCGGTTGGTGCCGGACCATCCTCAAACACGTGACCCAGATGCGAGTCTGCATAGCGGCTGCGTATTTCGGTACGGACCGAAAAAAGACCTCTATCCTCTTTTTCAACTATACCGTCGGAATCAACAGGCTTGGTGAAACTCGGCCAACCCGTACCGGAGTCATACTTGTCACGGGATGAGAATAGAGGCTCGCCGGATACCACGTCGACATATAGCCCTGCTCGCTTCTCAGCATTATATGCGTTCCTGAAGGACGGTTCGGTAGCGTCCTCCTGAGTAACGCTGTATTGCTCTTTGGTCAACTGGACCTTGAGCATCTCGTCACTCGGTTTCACGAAGGTGTCGGGATTAAAGCCCTCTACCTGATCCTGATGTCCAAGCGACCCGTCAACACTTGCCGGGCGGTACTTTGAATAATCCACTGCCTGATCTTCGCCCCAGACCTTTTCGATGAACTGATAGCGCCCCGAGTTGAAGGTATAGAACTCATAGCGCAGCGGGTTTTTCGTATAGTAATCCTGGTGATAGTCCTCAGCATCATAAAAGGTATCGAAAGGAACTATCTCGATGACCACTGGCTCGTCATAACGACTGGAGGCTTCCAGCGCTGCCACCGAGGTTTCCGCAGCCCGCTTTTCTACCTCACCGTTATAAAAAATCGCTGGTCGGTATTGTCTGCCGCGATCTACATACTGGCCATCAGCATCCGTCGGATTAGCGGTTCGCCACAGGGTCTGGAGCAAGCCGTCGTAGGTAATAACCGCCGGATCATAATAGACCTGAACGGCCTCGGTGTGACCCGTACGCCCGCCTGAAACCTGCTTGTAGTCTGGATTGGCCTCATCACCGCCGCTGTATCCAGACACAGCTTCAATCACGCCGGGCACCTTTTCGAAGGCGGCCTCAACGCACCAGAAGCAGCCGCCTGCGAATGTGGCAATCGCCAGCGTGGAATCAGCCGGCGCGTACTTCGAAGCCATTTTCGAACCCATGTCGCTGGCAGCGTTCAGCTGGAACCCGGCCAGGGCAACGATAACTGCTGTGGATATCGGTAAAAGATAACGCTTCATGATGGTGTCCTCTTGCAGTGTGAATACCCACAGCTTGCGCGGGATTGATCACAGCAAAATCCGCGAGTTATCACGATTTCAAAACATCGTTCGCATCAAGTGGATTCCTTGGTAAGCGTATGCAAAAAACGGCGCCACCACAGGTGCGGTTTTCAACACTGATATCTCCGCCCTGTAGCACCATTATTCTGCGCGCTATCGCTAGCCCAAGCCCGGCATGGCCCGCCCCATAAGAGGCTTGGCCCCGATAGAAAGGATCGAAAATATGCTCCAGATCCTGCTCCGGGATGCCCGGACCACTGTCTTGTACGCACACCTGTGGGAAACCATCCACCTGACCAACCACCACCTCAATGCGCCCCCCGACGGCACTGTAAGCAATGGCATTACCGATCAGGTTATCCAGTACACGCTCGGTCATGCCCAGGTCCGCGAAGGCAACTGGCATTGTCGGATCGCCACTTAGCGTGAGCTCCAACTGACTATCACGCGCCACCTGCCCATGCTTCTGAACTACGTCGTGCGCCAGTTCTGCAAGCGGAAACGGCTCCGCTACTGGCTGCTTCTCTTGAGCTTCCAGTGCAGCCAGCTCGAAAAGATCTTCTACCAGATGGCTTAGACGTCGGCCTTCCTTGAGAGCAATATCAAGATAACGGTCCTGCTCGTCCGGACTGAGTCGCTCACGTCGTAACCTCAAGCTTTCGATATACCCCTGCATTGCAGCCAACGGGGTACGTAAATCATGGGATACCTGTGCGACAAGTTGGCGGCGTTGCGCATCTTTTTCAGTCAATTGCTCGATCTGGGAGGTAATTCGACGGGCCATATCGTCGAAGCTCACACCCAGATAATCTATTTCGTCACGCACCACTGGTCGCCTGTCACGCCAAGTGACACGGGGACTCTGGCTCATATTGCTGTTCTCGAACTCTTGCACCAGACTTGTCAAAGAGGTCAGGCGTCGCGTCAACAGCCGGAAAATAATCAGCCCTGTGACCATGACCACCGCCAGACTGATAAGCAGCGCCCAGGCACTCAGTGCCAGTAACTGGCTGCCCCGGGCCATGGTTTCTGCAGCGTCGTATTCCTCCCCGCGCAGCACCACATAGAGATATCCTTGTGGATCATCGGCAGAGGGTACTGGAGTGACGGAAAAAACTTTTTGTCGGTCATGGCTACGGGGATCGTCGCCCAGTACCGGATAGAGGCCAACGTTTTCCATCAATTGGCGTATAGGCACCAGCGAGACCTGCTTGCGCTTGATTTTCGCCGGATCCGCCGAGTAGGAGAGAATACGTCCGTCCATGCCCAGAAGGTAGATTTCGATGCTGGGATTGATGGTCATATATAGCGCGAACAATTCTTGCACGGCCACTCGGTCCAGTTTGCCTTCGCTGACCAGATTCCTGTCCGATACCAGATTGGTTGCCAGATCCCGGTGCAATGCCTGATTGACTGAGGCGCTGTAATCGCGCAACGAATACAGACTAATGAAGGTGTAAAGCAGGCCGACGGACAGCAGCAACACAAACAGCCCAGCAGCCAGGCGAGTGTAAAGTGTTTTCAGCATGGATCATTCGCGGAAGCGATAGCCCACCCCCCAGACGGTTTGGATAAATGCCGGCTGAGCCAGGTCTATTTCGATTTTGCCGCGCAGACGGTTTATGTGGGTATTGACGGTATGCTCATACCCTTCATGGTTATACCCCCACACCGCGTCCAGCAGCTGAGCACGACTGAACACCCGACCCGGATGCCGGGCAAAGTGCCAGAGCAGGTCAAACTCGCGTGCGGTAAGGTCAACCGGCTGATCCCTTACAAACACTCTCCGGCGTACTGGATCAATACGCAACTCGCCCTCGACAAGCTCTTCATCACAGGCTTCCGCCGTCGGCGCCGACGCCATGGCATCGACCCTCCGGAACAACGCCTTAACCCGTGCAGACAATTCGGCCACGCTAAAGGGCTTGGTTAGGTAGTCGTCCGCACCCATTTCCAAACCCAGCACCCGGTCCAGCTCGGTGCTTTTAGCCGTCAGCATCAGCACCGGCACATAACCCGGCCTGGAGCGAATTCCACGACATACCGACAGACCATCCAATCCGGGCAGCATCAAGTCGAGCACCACCAGGTCGATGCCTCCGGCACGAAAACGTTCAAGCCCGGTATCACCCCGATCACAGAGAATGGGGTTCAGGCCAAGTTCGGCCACATGGATGCAGACGAGCTCACCAATTTCCGGGTTATCTTCAACGATCAATACGTTTCGTGTCATAGGCTCAAGGTACCTGGCAAGCGCTCCATTAATTCATGGAATCCGATTTCTGCATTCCCTCGTGGTCCATGCCGTCGCCCATCTTGTTATCCATGCCGTCTTTCATCGTGTTTTCCATACCCATGTCCTCATCTTCCATGTGAGTGACCATGGCGCCCGGCATGTCATCTTTCATCATCTCCTGATGATCCATTGATTTCTTCATGTCGTCCTTCATCATGCCGTCGTCGGATGTCATATCAGCTGCATGGCTAACGCTTGCCATCAGCCCTAACAGACACATTGCCACGATTTTAGTCATGTTGTTCATAGTGATTCCCCAAGGATTAACACCTATCGATATGACAGGCTCGACACCATCCTCGGCGCGCACCATCACGAGGGCATCACCTAAGAGTAAAGAGTGTATCGCGGAAACTTCACGAATGTGTCACGGACGGTAGCTGAGCCCCGTCACGATATGGAGCGGAGAAGGTCCATTGTCATTCAGGGCCGGTCAGTTTCTCTGACGATAGATATAGGTCATCGGTGTTTAGCAACAGTCGGCCATCAGCGGCCCTCACACTGCTGCCTGGACTAGTTCATACTCTACCCATGCATGCAAACTACAATTAAGGACGCCGATACATGCCGAACAGTTCAGTGCACTGGGATCCAGACAGATTTTTTGACGATCTTCCAATGAAAGATACCCCCGGTATCAAGCTGCTGCTGGATCAGGCCGGCGTGCTTGTGGCAGGTCGGGGCGAAAGTATCGACAAAGTTCTTAAGCCTGACCAGCATATGCTCGGGCAGTCTATCGACACACTATTCCCCGAGACGTCCGGGAACGGCGGGCTACGAGAGGCCCACGCCAGTGCTTTGAACGGTAACTCAAAAAGCTGTCGCCAACGGGTCGGTGGTATAGATGTGGCTTGGGAACTGATCCCGGTGAATACAAAAAGAGGCGGAGAAGTACTGGCGCTTGCCATTATCCTAAGCGAAGACCATCCCCAAGAGAATGATGGACGAGAACGCCGGATTATGGACCGAACCACGGGCATTCCAACCCGGCAGGCGGTATTGGTGAAGGCTGATGAAATATTTAACAACCAAGCCGAGACGCAATGGGCCATCGTTCGACTTAATACTGTAGGTATGAGGCGCATTGGCCAAGCCCTTGGCCAGGATATGGGTGACCACGCGCTCCATCAGGCTGTCGGACATGTTGCAAGCTCGCTGGCCGAGGGTGAGTGCGTTGGTCGGGTAGATGGCAACGAGCTTATTGTGCTCATCCACCATAAAAATGACGACGATACCGTTGAGCGTATTCAGGCCATGGCTTTGCTGTTCGTCGAACCGCTGAAAGTTGGCCTGCTCCAGTTCATGCTTCAATTAAATGCGGGCATTGCCCGCTTCCCTCAAGACGGCATAACTGCAAAGGATCTGGAGCGGCGGGCCATCATCGCGCTTGAACGAACTCGGCGTTCTGATTTCCATTACGCATTTTTCAGCCTGGCTCTGGAGGATCACGTATTAGCTCACAGCTGGGTCCCGGCTGAAGCCACGCGCGCCCTTCGAGAAGCTGAATTTGAGCTGCACTATCAACCCGTAGTTGATACGCGCACCGGGGAGACAGTGTCAATGGAGGCTTTGATCCGCTGGCAACACCCGTGGAGGGGGATGATCTTGCCCGGGCACTTCATTCCAGTAATTGAACAAATGCCGCTTATCGTCAATCTCGATCTCTGGGTGCTTGAGCGCGCGTGCCATGAGGCGATGGCCATGGGCAAGCCGGTGGCGGTGAACATCACAGCCAACACCATAATAGGCCCAGACTTTTTGAAAAACCTGGACAGGGTCTTGGCTCAGAGCAAGCTGCCACCACGTTGGCTGACTCTGGAGCTCACAGAGCGAGTATTCAGTTCACCTGAGCTTGTGCTAGAGCCGTTAAAGGCAATTCACGAACGCGGCGTGCAAATTGCTGCCGACGACTTCGGCGTGGGCTATTCGTCATTATCCTACCTTTGGCAATATCCGCTGGATAAGCTCAAGCTCGACGGCTCTTTTATCCGTGCGGCAGCGCTCGATCAGCGGGCTAAGGTCCTAGTAAAGGGCCTTTTGCCGCTAATAAAAACCTTGAAAATGACAGTCATTGCGGAGTGCGTGGAAACTGAAGATGATCGTGCCTGGTTGCACGAAGCCGGCGTGTTTTTCCAACAGGGATATTATTTCGCACGACCGGCCCCTTGGAAGGGTAGCGGCACAATTGTCGCGCCATTTTCAGATATCAAAAAAGAATAAAAGAGAATCACCACTAGCGAACAGTAATCAGCAATGGCTTCTATCAAACCAGGGTTGATCGCCAACCCACTCGTCGGGGTAGTCGGCTAACGGCTCAATCTGCTCCATAAACCAGGCGCTCATTCGGCACCAGGCCAGCGGATTAGTGCTGCGTTCGCCTTTGGCAATCGCCTGCTTTACTGCGCTTACATCTACCCGACTCATATAGCCGCCGGTTATGACATCAGCCGCCTGACTAACGCTTGCCATCAGCCCTAGCAGACACATTGCCGCGATTTTAGTCATGTTGTTCATAGACATTTCCCCAAGGATTAACACTTGTCGATATGACAGGCTCAACATCCTCCTCGGCGGGCGCTTGAGTGAGGAACGGAGGGCTTGTGATTGTGTTTACACATGAGCAATACACACCACAGTTTTTTCACATCTACCCGACAGTCATTTCACACACGCCTGAGTAAGTTCGCGCCATCTTAGTTATCTCCCCAGGTGTTCTGTGAGCGAATCGACTCCAAAGTGTTTAGCAATAAGCCACAATATTCTGACCATGCTGGTTGCCCTGTGGTTGATGCTGAGCATGAACCTGGCGTTCTGGCGCACCGTCTGGCAGGGCGTCGGCGGACTAAGTAACGATAGCCTAGTGTTCCTGCTCAGCCTGCCGCTGTTTGTCTGGATTTGGCTGTATGTATTGCTCAGCCTCCTGGCCTGGGGGCGACTGACCAAGCCAGTATTGTGTCTACTGTTACTGGTGTCTGCCGGAGCCAGCTACTTTATAAACAGCTACGGCATCGTCATCGATTACAACATGCTCACCAACGCCATACAGACCGACAGCGCCGAAACCATGGAACTGCTCAATGGCAGCTTGTTTCTCTGGTTGCTGCTGTTAGGCATATTACCCGCTGTATTGGTCTATCGCGCGCCGATTCGCAGCATGAAATGGAAGCGCGAACTGGCTGGCAAGCTGGGTAGCGTGGCGATGCTATTGGGGATGTTTGGCGTCCTGGTCATGAGTCAGTACCAGCCCTATGCCTCATTGATTCGTAATCACCGTGAAGTACGCCTGATGCTGGTGCCCTCGAACGTAGTGAGCGCGGTACACGGATACTTGAAACGCGAGCTATCAACGCCCGTCACACTTGAAGTGGTCGGTACCGATGCCCATCGGCTCAGCGCAGTAAGCTCCGCCCACCGGCCGCGGGTCACCGTACTGGTGGTCGGTGAAACGGCCCGTGCCGCGAACTTTTCGCTTAACGGTTATGAGCGGCTTACCAATCCGGAGCTGGCGCAGCGCGACGTGATCAACTTCCCTCGGGCCTCTTCCTGTGGCACAGCCACGGCGGTGTCGGTGCCCTGCATGTTCCAGGACCTGGGCCGGGCAGATTACCAGGACTCGATGGCACGAAATCGCGAAGGCTTGCTCGACGTAATGCAGCGCGCCGGCGTAAACATACTTTGGCGCGACAATAACTCAGGCTGTAAAGGCGCCTGCGATCGAGTACCCACCGAAGATGTTTCGCACCTGAACCTCGAGGCGTTCTGTGTCGATGGCGAATGCCATGACGAGGCCTTGTTGCATACATTACAGACCTATCTGGACAACCTAACGCGTGACACCCTGGTGGTACTGCACATGAAGGGCAGTCATGGGCCCGCTTATTACAAGCGATACCCTGTCGCTTTTGAACGGTTTGTCCCGGTGTGCAAAGAGGTACAACTCGATCGCTGTGATACCGCCAGCATCGTCAATGCATACGACAACAGTCTGCTCTACACCGACCATGTGCTGGCCGCCACCATTGATTTGCTGCGCAACAATGCCGCACGTTTGGATACGGCGATGCTGTACCTGTCAGACCACGGCGAGTCGCTGGGTGAACACGGCCTATACTTGCACGGACTGCCTTATGCCATGGCACCAAGCGAGCAAACGCATATACCGATGGTCTTGTGGTTCTCTGAAGGTATGCAACGTAACAGCGGCATATCCGCCGACTGTCTACGCCAACAGGCCAGTCAGGAGGTATCGCAAGACAACCTGTTCCATTCGATGATCGGTCTGATGGGCGTGCGCACATCGGTCTATCAGCCACAACTGGATATTTTCCGTGCCTGCATGCCCGCTACTGTTGCCCAGCAGGTTGCACGCAGCGAACTAGGCGCCGATTGATTCAATAGAGCTTTATCCAATGGAGATGAAGTAATGCGTGATACCCAAGCTACAGAGACCATGATGAATAAAGTGCCGGCGGTGACGCTGGTGTTCTGGCTGATCAAAATCCTATCCACCACGGCAGGTGAAACCGGGGCTGATTTTCTGATTTTCAAGCTGCATGTCGGTCTTTCTGTGACCACGTTGATTATGGGTGCGCTACTCATAATGGTGATGGTGATTCAGTTACGCAAAATCCGTTACGAGCCTTGGGCATATTGGTTATGCGTGGTTCAAGTAAGCATATTTGGCACACTGCTCACCGATAGCCTAGTCGGCACCTATGGCGTGGCACTGACAACCACTTCGGTATTTTTCAGCATCGCCCTAGGGCTCACATTCGCGCTCTGGTATGCCTGCGAGCGCAGCCTGTCGATTCGACACATCTACCGTGGACGCCGCGAATACTTTTATTGGCTGGCGATTCTCATGACGTTTGCCCTAGGCACAGCGACTGGGGACTGGGTAGCGGAAGAAATGCGCTTGGGTTATTCCGTATCTGCGCTGCTGTTCCTGGGGGCTATTGGGCTGGTCGGAGTGGCGCACTACGTGTTCAAGCTCGATGTTGTGCCTAGCTTTTGGATGGCCTACATCCTGACCCGACCCTTTGGCGCATCCTGTGGCGACTGGCTCTCGCAATCCGTAAGCAAAGGCGGACTGGGGCTTGGCGTGGTTAACACCAGCGAAGTCTTCGCAGTGATCATCGTTGCTCTGGTAGCTTGGATGACTTGGCGCCAGCATAAGATCGATCGTGTTGTACAACCTACGGCATCACCATACAGAGATTAACAAATGATAGGTTCAGTCACTCAATGGTCAGCAGCAATAGCCCTTGCGCTATCAATTGTACTCCCAGCGCACTCGGCTGAGATTCCGCAGCCGACGGTGTTCGGCTGGGTTGAGGAAGGCATTCTTCTGCCCGAAAATGTCTCAGTGAAGATCAAACTCGATACCGGCGCGTTAACCTCCTCGATGGACGCCAAAAATCTGGAACGGTTCGAGAAAAACGGAACGGAGTGGGTGCGCTTCAACGTCGAATTTCAGGACAGCGATACAGGCGAAATAAACAGCCTCCCGTTTGAGCGCAAGATAGTTCGGAACGTAAAGGTACGCGGTGCAGGTGGTGCGGAACACCGGCCTATCGTGATAATGGAGATGTGTATCGGCAATGAAGTTTATAACGAACAGTTTTCACTGAAAGACCGCAAGAAGATGATTTATCCCGTACTCATCGGGCGGCGCACACTTGAAACTCTTGGTGCTGTGGATGTTTCTCGCACCTTCACCACTGAGCCCCGGTGCAGTTAAGCCGCTTTAGTTGACTAAAGGCTGGGAGCCACTTATTAAAGCTTGGTTACCAACAGGATCTTAGCGATATGAACATAATCATGTCATTCCGCCGCTGGGCCAGTGCGCTTAAGCGCCAGGTTCTGACGCTATGGTTCTGCTACCGCCACCCACAAACCCCTTGGTTGCCGAAAAGCGTTGCGATATGCGTAGTGGCCTATGCGTTAAGCCCAATAGATCTGATTCCGGATTTCATTCCGGTGTTGGGCTATCTGGATGATGTCATTCTCCTGCCATTAGGCATTTTGTTGGTGTTGCGGTTAATGCCCGCAGATATTCTTGAGGTGTGCCGAAGTCGTGCCAGGGAGTGGGAGCACAACGCGATGCCGAGACCAACAATCGAGTGGATGGCCGTTTTAATAGTGCTGATCTGGATGCTGGTAGCTGCAGGCCTATGGTTATATTTCGCATAGCCCCTTAGCCTTCTGGCTCGGCCAAATAAGCAACACTACCGAACAGTATCTACTTTCACGAACAAGGCTTTTTGCGCCGCCTCGCTCACCGCCACAACAGCTGGATGAGTAAGCCTGCGTTCCACAGAAATTGCGTAGTAGCTAAGCATGACCTCATCGACGCAACCAACAACCTCGGCGCCATATTGATCCCTAATTTCATCGCTCAGTATTATCGGCGCTGGGAAAATACCCACACCGGCCTTGCCAAAGGCTTTCATTAGCGCGCTATCGTCGAATTTACCAAGAATACGCGGCTGAATCTGGTGCTCGCTGAACCAGCGCATCAAGGGCGCCTGAACCGCCGCTTTATCGCCTGGAAGTAAAAAAGGGGCGCCTCTAAGGGATCGAGGGAAATCTGCCCGGTAGCGCACGGCCAATTCCGGCACCGCATAAAAGGCGATGGCGCACTGCCCCAGCGCGTGATTGTAGCCTTTCACTCCAAGCTCTGAGGGCAGCGGTCGATCCGAGATCACCAGATCAAGCTGATGAATGGCCAATTCTGCGAACAACCGCTCTAACTTGTCCTCGTAACATATGAGGCGCACGGATTCAGAGAGTGCCATGGCTGGCGCCAACAGCTGGTAAGCGAGCGTTTTTGGCACTGCGTCGGCAACCCCCACCCGAAACGGCAGTTCACCCCCTGCAGCCCCACTGAGTAAGGATTGTTCGAGCTCATAGCCTATCTGGAATATCTCGTCGGCATGGGTCAGTGCCAGTTTTCCCGCAGACGTCAGCTCGAGTCGCCTACCTACACGGCGAAACAAATCCGTGGTCAATGCTCGCTCGAGCTCAGCGAGTTGGCCACTGATCGTCTGAGGGGTGAGATGCAGTCTTTCAGCTGCACGCGTAATACTGCCGGCTTTGGCGACGTTCCAGAAATAATAAAGCTGCTTGTAATTAAGCATAGTGCAATCAGCCTCTCAATCAGTCTGCACCGATGTATTCGCAAAGAATAATCTGCTTTTCTTGATGCAGAAGCAATCCTAGTATCGCACTTTGAAATGGTCGGTCCCCCTCAGGATCGCAAACTGCAGGGTATGACCTGCCTGCTCAATAAGAGGGTGCTATGAATAGCGTCAAAAGGGAGCGGTTGCCGGCACAAGCGGCATCGAGGTTGAAAGGAATACGCTCGCGCACCTGGATGATTCTGGGGGCAGCGGTGCTGGCTTTTATCGGTCTGCTGATTTGGGCCGTCATTGCGGCCCTGTCCTGGCTATTTAGCCAGGTAGCGACTGTTTCCGACTTAGGCAAACGCTTTGCCGACGATGCTGTGACACAGGTCGAACAGATAGCGCCAGGACTGCGAGAACAGGCCGAGCAGTGGGTCCCAGCGGGAGTGAAAGACCAGGCAAACAGATGGCTGCCAATGGTAGGCGCGGACCTACCACCGGCCGATGTCAGTGGCACCGATGTTGGGCCGGTGTCGCGTTTTCCCGGCTTGGTGCGTAGCCACTTTACGCACGAAGGGAAAATCAATGAAGTGCGTTACACGGGCAACGTACCATTCGCGGCGGTACTGGCATACTACGTCCAGGGCTTTGCTGATGCGAGCTACGCTCACGAAGTGATCTCCGCCACAACCAGCATTGAGCAACACCGCTTCAAGGGTAACGGGGAATCCATCGACTTTTCATTGCTGCGGCATCAAGGTGCTCAGATAGAGGTTCGCTTGAGGCTCTCGTCTTCGTGATGGTTGAAGTGCTCGAGTCGATGAATCCTCGATGTGGAGTAAAGTGACATGCTTTTTGCTCTTCCACATTACCAGAATCGGCCCCTTGCGTTGCTCACCCAGCACGGCAAGGAAAAGGTGCTTGCGCCCAGCAACACGTCAGGTTTATGGATCGTCGAGCGCATAGCGAGACTGCCGTGCATGCATTGCGGTGCGCCAACCCGCTGTGACTACTGCAACCCTTGAGCTACTGATCATGCACAGCGCACTCATTACTATAGCCAACCTGCCGTTGAAACTCCGACTAAAAGCAGCATTTTGGGCCACTTGTTTATCTCGCGCGGCATGCGCTCGCTAACGCTATTTTGAGGATTTGAGATGATTAAAATTACTGAACATATGCGCAGGTACTCTTCTCAAGTGGTAGACGGCCTTGAAGCCACTCCCGCTCGAGCCATGTTACGAGCCGTTGGCTTCACCAACCAGGACTTCAAAAAGCCTCAGGTCGGTATTGCGTCGACCTGGGCCAATGTCACCCCCTGTAATATGCACATCAACAAGCTTGCCGAAGCAGCTGAGAAAGGCGCCAATGCGGCAGGAGGCAAGGCGGTCATATTCAACACCATCACTGTTTCCGACGGCATCGCCAACGGCACTGAAGGTATGAAGTATTCTCTGGTGTCGCGAGAGGTCATTGCCGATTCCATCGAAACCGTCGTTGGCTGCCAGGGTTTCGATGGCCTCGTTGCCGTGGGTGGCTGCGACAAGAACATGCCTGGCTGCCTTATTGGTATGGCGCGACTGAACCGCCCAGCCATCTTCGTCTATGGCGGTACTATCAAGCCCGGCAGCGGCCACACCGACATCATCTCGGTGTTCGAGGCCGTAGGCCAGCAGGCCAAAGGGGAGCTTGATTTGATCCAGCTTAAGCATATCGAAGAGACCGCAATACCCGGACCAGGCTCCTGCGGCGGCATGTACACCGCCAATACAATGGCCTCGGCCATTGAAGCACTAGGTATGTCGCTGCCAGGCTCTTCGGCACAGGAAGCCATCTCCAGCGACAAGACCTCGGACTCCTACCAAGCTGGCCAGCAGGTGCTGGAACTGATCGCTCGCGACATCAAGCCTCGCGACATCATGACGCGTAAAGCCTTCGAGAACGCCATCCGCGTCATCATCGCGCTGGCCGGCTCCACAAACGGCGTGCTGCACTTGTTGGCCATGGCTCATGCTGTGGATGTGCCGCTGACGCTGGACGACTTCACCGCGATCGGCAAGACCACGCCGGTGCTTGCTGACCTGCGCCCCAGCGGCAAGTACATGATGTCTGAACTGGTTGCCATTGGCGGTATTCAACCGCTGATGAAGCGCTTGCTCGACGCGGGGTTACTGCATGGCGATGTGCTGACTGTGACAGGTAAAACGCTGGCCGAGAATCTGGCCAACGTCAGCGACTATCCAGCCGATCAGGACATCATTATGCCGTTCGACAGGCCCATCAAAAAGGACTCGCATCTGGTTATTCTGCATGGCAACCTCGCGCCAACCGGCTCGGTAGCAAAAATTACTGGAAAGGAAGGGCTGCGCTTCGAAGGTACCGCGCGCGTATACAACCGCGAGGAGGAGGCACTGGCCGGCATCCTCAATGGTGAAGTCGTTGCTGGCGATGTCATCGTTATCCGTTATGAAGGTCCCAAGGGGGGTCCCGGCATGCGTGAAATGCTCTCCCCGACTTCGGCCATCATGGGCAAAGGACTCGGCAAGGATGTCGCTCTCATCACTGACGGTCGATTCTCCGGCGGCTCCCATGGCTTCGTGGTCGGCCACATCACGCCGGAAGCCTTTGATGGCGGCCCGATTGCACTGATTGAAAACGGCGATGCCATTACCATCGATGCAGAAACCCGCGAAATATGGGTTGCTCTATCCGATAGCGTGCTCGCCGAGCGCCGCGTGCGCTGGCAACAACCGGCACCGCTCTACACGCGAGGCGTCCTGGCCAAATACGCAAAATTGGTATCCAGCGCCGCAGAGGGTGCGGTGACCGATAAGTAGGTCAGACAGATAGCGACTAATACGCTCGGTGGAGTCGAAATATGGTACTGCTTGCAAGTACGCATGAAGATATAGTGCACGCCGCCAATATTGTGCGGTGCGGGGGGTTAGTAGCCTTCCCTACTGAAACAGTTTATGGCTTGGGCGCAGACGCCAGCAATGGCCAGGCAGTGACTCGTATTTTCGCTGCAAAGGGTCGACCCGCCGACCATCCTCTTATTGTCCACCTATCGGCGGCTGGCGAGTTGGAGCGCTGGGCACGCGATATTCCGGATGCAGCGTGGGTGCTTGCAGAACGCCTCTGGCCTGGTCCGCTCACACTGATCCTCAAACGCGCGGCGGGCGTCCTAGACGCAGTGACGGGCGGACAAGACACCATTGGATTGCGCGTGCCAGATCATCCTGTGGCGCTGGCACTGCTCAAAGCTTTCGGTGGTGGCATCGCTGCCCCGTCGGCCAACCGATTCGGACGCGTGAGTCCTACTTGCGCTGCCCATGTGTGGGCAGAACTCGGCGACGCCGTGGACTACGTGATCGATGGTGGATCCTGCCAGGTGGGGCTTGAATCCACCATACTCGACCTCAACGGAACACTGCCGCGCGTGCTGCGCCCGGGGGCCGTAACGGCTGACTTGCTTGCATGCATCCTTGGAGAACCGCTGGGCACCAGAGCCGGCAACCACCCGAGAGTATCGGGTTCACTGGCCTCACATTACGCGCCGGATACCCCGCTGCGATTAATCGAAGCGCATGCAATCGAGACTGCGGCCCAGTCATTTTTGATTATCGGACAATCGATTGCCGTCCTGTCGATGCGTCAAGTAGTTAGCCATCACCCCGATTGTCGGTGGATAACGATGCCCGCCAATCCCCGAGAATACGGACAGTTGCTGTATGCACGCTTACGCGAAGTCGATACCTGGGGTTGTCGTTGGATTCTCGTTGAGCAGCCACCCGCCTTGGCCGAGTGGGAAGCGGTACATGATCGCTTGATGCGCTCCGCCAGCGTCAGAGGGGTCGAGGGGATAGCATCATGAACTCACTTGGTCGCTACCCCTTATCCGAGAACCAGGCGCTGAGCTGACACCAGGCGAGCGGATTAGTACTGCATTCGCCTTCGGCAATCGCCTGCTTTACCGCGCCCACATCCACCCTATTCATATAACCGACGGCGTCTTCCATACGCTCGGCGGAACCAAAGCCACCCTCCAACATTTCCGCCATCGCTTCTTCACGACTCCAGCCGTCGTAGACTATGCGGTACATGGCACTGATAAGCCCGGTCCGGTTTTGGCCATGCTTACAGTGCAACAATACGCCGCCGTCTTGCTCGCCTGCCCGGATGGCGCCCAAAACGGCTATTACCTGAGTGTCGGTGACCCGGTCGCCGCGCAAGGGGATGTGAATACTGCGCATATCATCGCCGGCCAGCCATGGCTCGTCGCTTTCCTGATGCAAGTTGATTACGGTATGGATGCCGCGCTTGTGCAGTAGCGCAAGGTTGTTCGCCTGCGGTACAGCACTGCGATAGAGCGTCGGACTCAACGTATAAAAACGGAAGCTCGCGTCCAGCAGCGTCGCCCAGGCTTCCGGTCGCGCTTGCTCGGCGCTGAGTCTGGGCGACGGGATGTCTACGTGGTCACTACGCAACACATCGGGCCGCCACAGAAACACTGTGACCAACATTATGGACAGTGACAGCGCGAGCCAGCCTGCCGGACGCAACAGGCGCTTAAGTCGGTTCATTGTGAACGTCTCCATAGAGGTTTGCTGGGTCGGCCGCGCCTGAAGCCTGTCGGTACAGTATCAGCCGGTAGCAGATCAAACTGATGCACCAATCAAATAATAATGTCCAAATGTTATGGGACAGAAAATGCGCTCCCTGCATGGTGCGCCCAATAGAAAACACTGTTCCCAGTGTGAGCGCTACGACCAGTGCAGTCCGGGCTGCTCGTGGACGTCGGTCGCGCAGCATGAAAAACAGCGCCAACAGCGAAAAACCAGAAGATGCATGCCCGCCCGGCCAGCAACGACCGGCCTTGTCGCTTGGCGGCCGTTCGCTTAGCAGCGGGGTATGCACCTGATCGCCGCCATACTGCTGCAAGCTCCAGGGACACTGCACATTGGTCAGCGCCTTGAGCGGCGTCACCAGGCTGATACACAGCGTCATAGCCAACACCAGATACCCCAGCGATCGACGATATTGACGCAGCCATGTCGGCAGCAGGCTGAGCAAAAAGCCAATAATCGCCAGTACCCCGATGCCAATCACGGCCTGCTTCGCGCGGTCATGCAGTATGTCTTCCAGAAAGAAACTATGGCGGCCGATGAAGCCTACGCCCGGCTCATAGAACAGATTAGAAATAGCCATATCCAGTGGGCTCGGATCAATCAGCAGCAAGAGCATCATCAGACCTAGCGGCAACGCCAACCAAAGACGAAAGTTAAAAGGCCTAGAGACAGTAATAAGCGACCTCATCTCTGACTGACCTGAACTTTGGCTTGGGCTGGGGCGTGCCAGCCGAGCAAATTGTGACCGAAGTCGTAGCTCGCGCCCTCATAGTAGGCAATGCTGCGCGCGATTAGTGGATCACTCTGCTCGGCGAGGCTTTCAACACTTTTTCCCAGTGCATCGTCGTGCCGGCGCATCAGTTGACGCGGACTGAGAATCGCCAGGCTCGCGCCATCGAACAGGCCCAGATGCTGATAGTTACCAATTAATGCACGGCCTGGTGCAGCGTCGTCGCGCAACACATTGCGGCCAAAGAAGGTTGAGGTGTAATCCGTATTCAGCAAGCCCAGCAGCGTGGGCGCCAAATCAATCTGGCTGGCCAGCATACTCACCTCAGCCTGGCCGATCAGACCCGGCGCGTAGATGAACAACGGGATCTTATAGCTGCTGACCGGCAGGTCTTCCTTGCCCGCGCTGCCCGCCGTATGGTCGGCCACGAAAACGAACATCGTATTATCAAACCAGGGCTTTTGTTTTGCTGCACGGAGGAACTCACCAATAGCGTAATCGGTGTATTTCACCGCACCTTCGCGGCCGCTACCGGAGGCTATATCGATGCGTCCTTCCGGATAGCTGTAAGGACGATGATTGGACGTCGTCATCAACTGCAGAAAGAAGGCTCTATCCCTGGCGAAATCAGCATCAGCCACTTTCAGCGCCTGCCGGTAAAGATCTTCGTCGCTCATACCCCAGGCGTTAGTGAAGGAAACCTCTTCATCAGGCACACTGCCCTGATCGACGATGCGGTAACCATTACCCTCAAAAAAGGCGTTCATATTGTCGAAGTAGCCACGCCCGCCGTACATGAAAACGCTATCGTAACCTTGCGCGGTAAACTGCTGACCCAGACTGGCGAAACCGCTTTCGCGGCCTACGCGCTTGACAATGGAGCGGCCTGGAGTCGGTGGTATCGACAGGGTAATGGCTTCCAGCCCACGGGTGGTGCGGGTCCCGGTGGCGTACAGATTGCTGAAGTACAAACTCTGCTGACGCAGCGCGTCAAGCTCGGGGCTGAGCCCCCGGGTATCACCTTCGCTGCCCAGGTATTTGGCACTCAGACTTTCGATAGTGACCAATATCACATTCATCCGCTTGGGTTGTCCGGGGTTGTCGATCTGACGACGGATGCTCAGGGGATCGCTGTCAATGAAAGTGGCATTAGGCTCGCGTACTTCGTCACGCATACGCTCAGCGACCTGATTCAAGGGCAGCAGCGGGTAAAACTGCTCATAATCCAATTGGTTGTTACGGAAAGCGGCAAAAAACTGATACGGCCCATTCGCCGAAAGTTCGTGCTGATAGACATTTCCACCGGCGTCGCGCGGGAAATCCTGACCCACGACGCTGACGCCCAGCCCGATCAACAAGGCCCAACTTCCAAAAACCATACTGCGTTGGCGCCACGACAGCACGGGAGCCGATGCAACGCTGCGCATAGTGCCGCGCAGCGCCAGCGTGATAAAAACAGCAATCAGCGCCAGAGCGGCAAGCAGCGGGTAGATCGGGTAGGATTCGAGAATATTGTTGAGCACTTCATCGGAGTAAACCAGATAGTCCACTGCAATGAAATTGAAGCGCACGCTGAACTCATCCCAGAACAACCATTCTGCTACCGCCGTAAATAGCATGATGAAAATGCTAAGAATCAGCACCATCTGCAGCAGTCGTTGATTCCAGCGGCTTTGCCAAACGCGTTCAGGGCACAGCAGCAGGTAAAGCCCCAAGGGCGCCAAGGCATATAGCAGAAAAACCAGATCATAGACCAGACCTTCGCCGAAGAGGGCCAGGCTACTGCCAAGACCAAGCTGCGCTTCATTTAAATGAGTAGATAACAACAGGCTGCGAGTCAGGATGAAAAATGCCAGCCAGACGAAAGAGATCACGGCGAGAAAACGCGTTTGCGCAAACTTTAAAGAGTGCATTATAGAATCCACATTGATGAGACTGCAGCAAGTGTGGCCATACTGCTGTCAGCAGTTCGTCAATACGCTGTGAAAAAAGTGTTAATTATCCCATCCCGATAGTTGAGGAAGCTGGATGCGTATTCTTGTGATTGAAGATAACCGCGATATTCTCGCAAACGTGCTGGATTATCTGCAGATCAAGGGCTATACCGTTGATTGCGCGCAAGACGGGATCTCCGGCCTGCACCTGGCCGTCAGCGAGCATTACGATCTGATCGTTATGGATATCATGCTTCCGGGTATGGATGGCTACCAGTTGTGCCAACGCCTGCGCGAAGACGCCCAGCGCGATACACCTATTATCATGTTGACCGCGCGCGACCAGCTGGAGGACCGACTCAAGGGTCTGAGCAGCGGCGCCGATGATTACCTGGTCAAACCCTTTGCCCTGTCCGAACTGGTCGCACGCATCGAGGCTATTCTGCGCCGCAGCCAGGGTGGCTCAAGACACAAGCTGCAGGTAGCTGACCTCAGCTACGACCTCGACACCCTGCAGGTCAAACGCCAAGGCAAGTATCTCAAGGTCAACCCAGTGGGACTCAAGCTACTGGAGCTATTGATGCGTAAAAGTCCTGCGGTGGTACGCCGCGCGGTTCTGGAAGAAGCCCTGTGGGGCGAAGAGCTACCGGACAGCGACAGCCTGCGCAGCCATGTTCACCAGTTACGTCAGGTGATCGATAAACCCTTCACCCAGCCGCTGATGCATAACGTGCACGGGCTGGGCTACTGTCTTGCCGAGCGACACAATGAAGACTAAACAGCCTCTCGTTCGCCGAATCGGCATTGCATTTACCCTGATGACGCTACTAGTCAGCGGCGGCTTTTCCCTCGGCATTGTGGCGATTGTGCACTTTCTCGAAGAGCATCTGATCTCACAGGAAATGAGCGAAGAACTGGATAGCATTCTGGATAATGATCTGGCGCGAGGGCTGCCACCCCGGCTGAATATCAAGACCCGCTTATTTGCATCACACCTGCCAGGGTATGAAATCCCCAAGAGTTTTATCGGCCTGGATGAGGGTTTTACTGAGGTTGTAGCAAGTGAGACGGAGGCGCATTACGTATTCGTGAGGGAAACAGCTGAGCAGCGCTTTGTGCTGGTACAGGAGCAGGCCGAGTTCGAAGCGCGGGAGAATGGGCTCTTCGCCGTAGTCTTTGCTGGATTTGTACTCAGCGTATTGGCTGCGTGGATATTTGGCATATCGATGGCTAACACCATCATCGCTCCACTGTCCCGTCTGGCTCAACAGGTTCGCCATCGCGATCAGCTGCTGACCATCGCGCCCAATCTTGCTCCGGACTATCCGCCCGATGAGGTGGGGCATGTGGCCGCAGCCTTTGATGAGACACTGGGGCAACTGCGCAACTCGCTGGAGCGCGAACGCTTTTTCACCAGTGATGTCAGTCACGAGTTGCGTACCCCCCTGATGGTAATCGCCTCCTCAGTCGAGCTGCTGGCAGAGGGTGCACTGGGTGAGCGCGAGCGTCTTCAGGTCGAACGCATAAACCGCGCCACAACCGAAATAAGTGATTTGGTGGAAACCTTTCTGCTGCTGGCCCGCGCCAATACGCAACCCAACCCGCTGAGCGGCAGCGCTTCACTTGAGCAGGTTGCGCGCGAGGAGTCAGAACGCTGGGGGCCGCGCTTTGCTGAACAGGGGCTGGCATTCCACATCATTGTCGAAAAAGCGAACCATGATCTGTGGCACGGTGGATTTCTCAGCACGGTAATGTCAAACCTTATGCGCAATGCCCTCCACTACACAACAACCGGCGAAGTACTCCTGGTGCTGACCGCTAATGGCTTTCGCGTGGAGGATACCGGCCAGGGGATACCCAGTGCCCAGCAGGACAGCATGTTCAAGCCCTTCGTGCGCGGTTCACAAGCACGCGGTGAGGGCCTGGGGCTGGGGCTCTCATTGGTAAAACGTATCTGCACGTACCAACGTTGGCAAGTACGCATGCATTCCCTACCTGCTGGGGGTAGCTGCTTTGAGGTGATTCTGTCTTAAAGCGTTTTCACACAATTTTTACACTCTTTTGACAAGAGCTTGACCGGCGGTTGATTAGTCTGGCCTCGATACCTGATCCCGAGAGCCTCACAATGTCCAAAGATAAGCCGGTCACACTTGAATTTTCCGACAAGTACGATCAACAGCACTCTCACCAGTATCTGCAGAAACATCAGGCGGGCATGGCACGCCGGCTGTCTAACTGGCGCGACATGCAGCTGGCACGCAATGCATTGGAGGACGCAGGCAACCCCAATCTGGTGCTCGACCTGCCCTGCGGCGCTGGCCGCTTCTGGCCCTTGCTGGCAGAAGCGCCGAATCGCGTCATTCTCGCTGCGGATAACTCCGCCGACATGCTCACCACAGCAATGGCTGGTCAGCCCGCAGACATAGTAGAGCGGGTCAAGACATTCCAGACCTCAGCATTTGACATCGATCTGGGCGATAACGCCGTCGACAGCATTTTCTGTATGCGCCTGATCCATCACGTTGCCGAACATGAGCATCGCCTAGCCATGCTGCGCGAACTGTGCCGAGTGACTCGCGATACGGTCATTATTTCGCTCTGGGTCGACGGCAACTACAAAGCCTGGAAACGCAAGCGTCTTGAGGCACGCCGTGCAGCCCGAGGCAAGCCATCGGAGAACCAGAACCGCTTCCTGGTCAGCCGCGACACCATCGAAAGCGAGTTTCGTGGAGCCGGCTTCACTGTTCTCAACCACCATGACTTCCTGCCCGGCTACGCCATGTGGCGCGTCTATGTGCTGCGCAAGGTACGCACATGAATACCGCGGTCGGGCAAGCAGGCGGGAAGCTGTCCAGCTTCAAGCAATCGAGCTTTGAGCGCTGGTGGCGCACGGAAGGTGAATGGGTGGAAGAGCAAAACCAGCGACGCGGCGGCGAAAGCGGCGTAAAGCGGCTGCCACCCTTGCAACCGGGTCAACCATCGCTCTACAGCAAGCGCCAGATCGGCCATGTGTTCCGTACACTTCGCCATCCCTGTGGCTTGCCAACCGCACTGCGTGAAGAGCAGGCGTTGATAGCCTGTGAACAACTGGGCGTCACCGTGCCCAAGCGGATTTTTTGCGCAGCGCGCAAACATCAAGGTCAGTGGCAGGCACTGCTGATTACCGAGGAGTTGAGCGGCTTCGTCTGCCTCGATGAGTGGTACGCCGAATACGTGCCCAAGCTGACAGCCAACAGTCGCAACGCCGTGCTGCGACGTCTGGCACTGATCCTGAACAGACTGCACAGCGGGCGTCGACAACACGGCTGCCTGTACAGCAAGCACATCTACATCAACGTAACCTCCAAAAAACCAGAGGTCGCACTGCTGGACTTGGAAAAAAGCCGACTCAGACTCCTGCGCCGCAAGGCAATGGGGCATGACCTGTCGCAGCTCCAAAGACACAGCGGTGCCATGCCGGAGGCTGACTGGCACTACCTGCTCGAGTGCTATCACAACCCATATCTGGTCGATGAGGTAAACACGGATGCGACCTGATCCCATACCCGCGCAAGACGCATTAGCGCTTAAAAGTCACGGCGGCTTTGGTCGCGTGTTCAAGGCGACAGGTTACTCGCTGGCGGGCCTGCGCGCAGCGTTCGCCGGTGAGGCGGCTTTCCGTCAGTTGCTGGCGCTTAGCGCGGTACTGATACCATTGGCCTGCGTATTGGATGTCAGTGCGCTGGAGCGTGCGATCCTGTTGCTGGTGATCTTCGTCGCGCTGATCGTCGAACTACTCAACTCCGCCATAGAAGCCGTGGTTGATCGTATTTCACTCGCACTGCACCCCCTGTCCAAGCAGGCCAAGGACATGGGTAGCGCTGCGCAGATGATCTCGCTGCTGATGATTCTGACCGTCTGGCTAGTGATATTGATCTAGCCAGACGGGGCTAACTTTAGCCCTTGGATGCCCCCCAACTGAATGGAAATCTGTATATTCATGCGTGCTTCCCATAGTGCGACTGAGCTGTCTCGGTCGATCGTTGGCTTGCGTGGCCAGCTGCTGTTTGTTGTCGGTTCGCTGTTCGCAATCACCCTATTGCTGACGTTTCTTAGGGCGGGCCTGTTGGCCTATAACTGGGAGCTCGCCACGGAGGCTTCCTGGCGTGACTTGAGCGAAGCTCTCTACAATGGTCTGCGTTTTGATATGCGCGTAGTCATGATTGCCGGAGCGCCGCTGATTTTAACGTTTTTAAGCGTCCGATTGATGCAGCTGCGCAGTCTTCAGTGCGTCTGGCTGGTTCTGGCCACACTGCTACTCAGCTTGCTCGGTGTTATTGAATTGAACTTTTATCGTGAATTTCATCAGCGCCTGAACGCACTGGTGTTTCAATACCTGCAGGAAGACCCCGCAACCGTGCTGCGCATGCTCTGGTACGGCTTTCCTGTGGTACGACTGCTATTGGTACTGGCAACTGTATCGCTATTGATGTTCAGCCTGTTCCGCTGGCTCGATTATCACACCCGCGTGGCTGCAACCGCCAACACCCTACAGCTTACCCAGCGAGGCGCATTAGCCGCACGGCTGGGCGTATTGATGCTATTACTGCTCAGCTCCACCGTACTGGCGCGCGGCACCCTACGACAGGGCCCGCCTCTACGTTGGGGTGATGCGTTCACCACCGACTCGATGTTCGCCAATCAGCTGGGACTAACCCCAGCGTTGACACTCTACGCTGCCGCCAAGGCGCAGTACTCCAACCACCGCGATAATGCTTGGGTCGAGCTGATGCCGACAGCGCAGGCAACGGGCATTACTCGGCAGATGTTATTGGGCGCACACGATCAGTTGGTTGAGCCCGAGTTGGCGCCAATCCGTCGAGACTATCTCCCTCCAGCAGACGCTACGTTGCCGATCCGCAACGTAGTGGTGATCCTGATGGAAAGCTTTGCCGGGTATTACACCGGAGCACTGGGCTCGCCGCTGCAGATCACCCCCGAGTTCGACAAGCTGAGCACGCAGGGCCTGCTGTTTGACCGCTATTTCTCCAACGGCACGCATACCCATCAAGGCATGTTCGCCACCATGGCCTGCTTCCCCAATCTGCCGGCCTTCGAATACCTGATGCAGGAGCCTGAGGGTGGCAATCAGTTTTCCGGCCTGCCACAACTCCTCAGCGCACGCGGATTCGATGATCTGTACGTCTATAACGGTGACTTTGCGTGGGACAACCAGCAAGGCTTCTTTGGCAATCAGGGCATGACCCGCTTTATTGGCCGTAATGATTATGTAAACCCCGTGGTGTCGGACCCGACCTGGGGGGTGTCTGATCAGGACATGTTTGATCGCGCGGTCACCGAACTGCGCCAGCTTGATAATAAGCGCCCTTTCTATGCATTGCTGCAGACACTGTCTAACCACACGCCCTACGCTCTCCCCGACACCCTGCCGGTAGCAACCGTGAACGATCAAGGCAGTTACGCCAATGAGCATCTGAGCGCGATGCGCTATTCGGACTGGGCACTAGGCCGCTTTTTTGAACAGATCAAGAACGAGCCCTACTACGATCAAACCCTGTTTGTGATCGTCGGCGACCATGGCTTTGGTACACCTCAGCAACTAACCGAACTGGATTTGCTGCGTTTCCATGTCCCGCTATTGTTGATCGCACCGGGTATCACCGAACGCTTTGGTGAACGCAACAGCATCGTTGGCACCCAGGTGGATATAGTGCCTACCATTATGGGCCGGCTCGGCGGCAATGTGCGGCACCAGTGCTGGGGCCGTGACCTGCTCAGTCTGTCATCGGATGATCAGGGCGTAGGTGTAATCAAGCCTTCGGGCGGCGGCCAGACCGTCGGTATGATCCGCGGAGACCAGGTGCTGATTCAGCCACGGGGTGAAGAACCCAAACTCTACAGCTATCAGCTGGGAAGCAATCCCAGGGCCACACTTCAGCCTGATGCGCCACAATTGCAGGACTGGCAGCAGCAACTCGAAGCCTACGTGCAGACGGCAACCCAAGCCTTGCTGAATGATCGGGTGGGTGTTGAAGCCTCGCAAAATCGAAGTGTGCTGGGCACCGATTGACAAGCGAGAACCGCTCAGCTCAGGTCCTTCAGACCCGGGCTGGGCGGTTCTCGCCTTCCGCTGCGCTACCGAATCAGCGTCTCGCCAACCGTCGAGCTGCAAACCAGGCCCGCGTATTATCGCCCAGCACCAGCATACAGGGCGTGATGAACAGCGTCAGGATTGTGGCGATGGTCAAACCGCCGGCGATAGCGCTGGAAAGTTGCGTCCACCATTGGGTAGAGGGCGCGCCAAAGCCAAGGCTGGGCTCCAGCAAATTGACGTTCACAGCCAGCACCATGGGCATCAGGCCTAATACGGTGGTGATGGACGTCAGCAATACCGGGCGCAACCTCAGACAACCTGTTTGATGGGCGGCATCAAGGGCGGAGGCGCCATCGGCCCTGATCTGGTTGTAGGTATCGATCAATACGATGTTGTTGTTCACCACTATGCCAGAGAGTCCGATGATGCCCATGCCCACCATGACGATGCCGAAAGGCTGGCTGTTGATCAACAATCCCAGTAATACTCCAGCGGTAGAAAAGACGATAGCGGACATGATCAGCATGGCCTGATACCAGCTATTGAACTGCACCAGCAGGATCAAAAGCATAAGAAAGATCGCAACCACAAAAGCCATTCCGAGGAAGCTGGCGGCCTCTTGTTGATCGGCGCCCTCGCCCGCGGTATTGATCCGCACACCCACCGGCAGATCCAGACCACTGTTGAGCAGAGAGCTGAGGCGCTCACCCACCTGAGCCCCGCCAGCCAGATCGGACTTGATAGTGACCGCCCGGTTGCCATCGATACGATTGATGACGCTGGTCTTGGGCGCGGACTCCACTGTCACAAAGTTACTGATCGGCACCTGACCCCTGGGCGTCTCCACCGTCAATCGGGTCAGCTCCTCAACAGAGCGCCAGTTCTCCGGGAAACGTACACGGATATCCACCTCATCTCTGGCGTACTCTGGCCGGTATTTGGCCAGTAGCAAACCGTTGGTAACCATCTGTACCGCATTACCCACGGTCAGGACGTCAGCACCGAAACGGGCAGCAGCGGCCCGATCCACTTTCACCCGCCATTCAATACCCGGCAGACTGCGATCATCTTCGATATCGACAAAGCCACCCTGACTATTCATCTCGGCAATCAGCTGCTCTACCGCCGTATCAATGTCGTCCTGATTCGACCCGGTCACCTGCAACTCGATCGGTTTGCCTGCTGCTGGACCCCCTTCTTGCTTGCGAAATTCCAGAATAATCCCGGGGATGCCTTCAGTCAGGGCGCGCATATCATCCAGAATGGCATTCGCCCGGCGCCGCTCATCCCAGTCAGTAAACTGAAATTGCAACGTGCCCACTACATCTGGCGGCAGTTCACTACTGGCACTTACCAGAGAGCGCGCGTAGAGCGCTTTGACTTCGGACAAACCCAGCAGCCGCTGCTCTACACGCTGCAGCAACGCATCACGTTCGTGGATGGACAGATCTCCGCGAGCTCTTACCAATACCTGTGCCGACTCGGGCTCCACTTCCGGGAAAAATTCCACGCCATGATTGAACCCGGCGTAAGTCATAAAGATAACGATGATCGCCAGCAACATGCCAATGAAGGTCATACCGGGCCGGTGCAGCAGCTTAGCCAGAAGGTTTCCGTAGGCCTTGCCTGTCCGGCTGACCGTTACCTGCGCTGAAGCAGGCGCGTGCCGTTTTAGTGAGCCTAGTACCGGCAGGAATATGAGCGCCATGACCAGCGAGGCGAGCAACGCGATGATCACTGTCGCCGGCAAATAGCGCATGAATTGCCCCACCACACCAGGCCAGAACAGCAGAGGGCCGAACACCACTATGGTCGTGGCGGTAGAGGCAATAATGGGCCAGGCCATGCGTTCTGCCGCGTTACCCCAGGCCTGCGCAGGTTGCTGTCCTTCGGCGAGGTTACGATCAGCCAGTTCGCTGACCACGATGGCACCGTCCACCAGCATCCCGGCCACCAGAATCAGGGCAAACAACACAATGATGTTCATCGTGAAGCCGATCAGGTAGAGCACCATAATGGCAGCCAGAAAGGCACCTGGAATGGTGATACCCACGAGCAGAGCCGAACGCACCCCCATCGTGGCAACGATCAGAATCAGCACCAGCACCACAGCAGTCAGCACGTTATTCAACAGGTCCGAGAGCATGGTCTCCACCTGCGTGGACTCATCCATGATGTAGTGCACTTCCAGACCTTCAGGGAAAAACTCGCTCGCTTGCTCGATCAATGCACGGGTCTGCTCGGTGGTAGAAATGATGTTGGCTCCAGCGCGTTTTTTGACTTCCAGCACCATGGCCGGCTGACCGTTGATTCGCGCAAAACCGAGTGGATCCTTGAAGCCCCGGCTAATAGTTGCGACGTCGGCAAAGGTGACGACGGTGTCGCCGTCCACTTTCACTGGCATATTCAACACGTCATCCAGGTTTTCGATGACCCCGGGCACTTTGATCGACATCCGCCCTTCACCGGTATCCAGACTGCCCGCCGCCACCAGGCGGTTGTTGTTGGATACCAGGTTGAACAACTCCATGTAATCCAGTCCATAGGTTTCCAGGGCCTGGGGATCAACAACGATTTCCAGCAGATCTTCCCGGTCTCCGCCTATTTCCACCTCAAGCACTTCCGGAATGGCTTCGATACTTTCCTGCAACTCACGTGCAAAAAAGACCAGTTCGCTTTGCGACACCGGTCCGGCCAGGCCGATCGACATCACCGGAAACAGAGCGACATTGATCTCGTTTACTGTTGGCTCATCGGCTTCACTGGGAAGCTTGCTACGGCCCGCGTCGACCTTTTCCCGTACATCGGTCAGTGCTTTGTCTGCATCAAAACCGGCGTCGAACTCTAGCATCACTGACGCATGCCCCTCACTCGACACCGACGTCATCTTCTGAATGCCTTCCAGTGATCGCAGTTCGTGCTCCATGGGTCGCACCAAGAGGCGCTCGGCATCCTCGGGACTGATGCCGTCCAACGTCATGGAGACGTACATCATCGGAATGGCGACGTCGGGATTGGCTTCCTTAGGGATAGCGTTATAGGCAAATAACCCGCCGATAAAAAGAAAAACTAACAAGGTAATGACGGCGCGACTGCGACCTATCGCGGCGTGGATGACCGAGCTCATTCCGCCGCTCCAATTCCTGGCGAAGGCTGCAACGGAGGGGTATCCGATTGCGCAGCATCTGAGATATTTCCCGGGCTTTGCACCAGCTCCGTCTCCACCTGTTGACCCGGATTCACGAAACCGGCGCCCTGAGTAATAATTTGTACACGCTCCGGCAGACCCTCCACTGTCGCACCGTCTTCGGCGATGGATACAACCCGAACCGGGTAATTGATAACCTTGCCGTCCTCGCCTACCGCACGAACGCCCAGTTTTCCATCCGGCCCAAGCCGCAGCAGTGCAGGGGAAAACCGGTGCGCCATGACCGATGCCAACTGGATACGCAGAGTGGCGCTGCCCCCCGCTACGCGCCATAGATCCGGATTAGCCACTTCTATTTCAACATAAAAGCTTCGTGTTTGCGGGTCGGCAGCCAGACTGACAAACCGTACTTGACCGTCCAGTTCGCGGCCGTCGAGCAGCTGCAGTTTGACCGGCTGACCCTGGGCCACTCGACCCACATCCTGCTGTGGAACCTGAGCGTTGGCCTTCAATCGCTGCACATTAACCAGAGACATCATCGCATCGCCGGACTGAACCAGCTCGCCAACCTCGACATGGTGCCGGTCGACGATGCCATCAAAAGGCGCTACCGGCTGATTATATTCCACCGCCAACTGGGCGGCACTGAGATCAGCCTGAGCGCGGGCCAATTCGCCTTCCAGACGTATTACTTCTGTCTCGGTGACGTAATTAGAGACTTTCAGCTTCCTCGCGCTTTCCACTTCTTTCTGACGCAACCGATACATGGCCCTGGCCTGCGCCAACAATTGGCTTCGGCCCTCATCGGATAGCTTCAGCAGTGGCTCGCCAGCAGATACCCTGTCGCCCTGCTGCTTGAATAATGTCTCCACACGCCCGGATACCTGAGCCATTATCTGAACCTGCTGCCAAGGCAACAGCTGTCCCTGCAACACCTGTTCCCGGCTCATGGGCTCAGCTTGAGACCAGCGAGTCTCGACTTCTTCAAGTGTCTGCTCCACTGGCATAGCGGCTGCTGGGGCCTCGTCCCGAGCGCTTCGGGTCTCACCCAGCAATAACCAAAGAATCAGAATGACTGCCATCAGAATAGCCAGTACTACAGGCGATATTCCACGTGAAAATGTGTTTCTGAGGGAAGCCATCACAGAAAATCCTTCAAGGGAGTTCAAATAAAATCATGCACAGGGACGGTTACAACGCAATCGCGACAGGCAGTATATCTGCCAACAGCACTCTCTGCTCACATGGCCTTTCCCGCGCCTTAAAGGCCGCGCGGATCGCTTTCAAGCACGGCGCAGGGCGGGACTCAGGCGCAACATATCCAGAATGCCATCGACCAGCATTTCGGCATGTGCGTTCAGATCCATCCCATCGGGGACGAGCAGACATTGGTCGAGTATCCCGGTGATGAAAGCGTGCACACAGCGGCTGGCGACAGTCAGATTAAGATCGTCGGGCAATTGACCCTTGGCGATCGCATTGCGCAGACTCAGTTCGATGTTATGTTCATATTCACGACGGAATGCCTGCATCCACTGGCGCAAATTACCAAGATCTTCGGTGTACTCACACTTGTGAAAAAGAATCTCGCTGACCCTGCGTACTTGCGTGTCCGTTGCCGCGCGCTGGAATATCTTTATCAGCAAGTCACGCATACGACCCAGCGGGTCGGGCTCACTGGGATTTCTACTCGCCTCACCAAGCGGCTCCAAAGGCAGGCTGATGTGTTTGAGCAGGGAGCCCACCAGTTCTGATTTATCCTGAAAATGCCAATAGATGGCACCACGGGTAACCCCGGCGGCAGTAGCAATCTCAGCCAATGATGTGCGCGAAATACCCTTGCGGTAAAAACATAGCTCAGCGGCGCAGAGAATCTGATGTCGGGTCTCCTGCGCCTCTTCCTTCGTCCGTCTGACCATCCGTCATATCACCCAATTAGTATTGAGAACCATACCGCCGGACCTGGCAGGTGTGCAGGCTGCGAATGTTAACTAATGTTATCCACACTTACAAACATTCATGAATGTACGTATATTATGCTGCAATATAGCCATGGGTTTCTCATTGGCCAACCGATATATGCAATACGTGCTCCAAGGATCCTGCCATGCCCACCCCGATATCTAAGCGAACCGCGCTTCTTCCCCTGCTGGTAGTTGTTGTACTGCTAAGCGCTTGCAACACTCAAGAGGCCCCCTCGTCAGAGCAGCAACAAGCTCCACAGGTGGTCGAAGTAGGTATCGTCACTTTGGTATCCGAACCATTCGAGCTCACTACTGATCTACCTGGAAGGACTGCGCCGTTGCGCATCGCTGAAGTACGCCCCCAGGTGGACGGTATTATTACCAAACGGCTATTCACCGAAGGCAGCGAGGTCAAAGCGGGTGAGCAGCTGTATCAGATCGACGCGTCGGTCTATCGATCTGCACTTAACAGCGCGAAAGCGGCTCATTTATCCAGCACATCACTAAGTGATCGTTACGCGCAATTGATTGAGGACCAGGCTGTTAGCCGCCAAGCCTACGACGAAGCCCGCGCCGCCAGCCTGCAAACCCAAGCAGCCCTGGAGCGCGCCGAAATTGATCTGCGCTATACCCAAGTCAGAGCGCCGATTGACGGCCGGATTGGCCGCTCGGCAGTCAGCGAGGGTGCGCTGGTGACAGACGGCCAGGAAGCTGCGATGGCTACCATTCAACAACTCGATCCCATTTATGTAGATGTAACCCAGCCCGCCCGTGACCTGCTGGCCCTGCGCCGCGATCTGGCCGAAGGCCGTTTACAAAAAGTCAGCGGCAACGCCGCTCGGGTCACACTGCAACTGGAGGATGGCAGCGTCTACGCGCATCCAGGCACGTTGGAATTTTCCGAAGTATCGGTCGACGCAGGCACGGGCTCGGTCACGCTGCGAGCGGTGTTCCCCAATCCGGATACCATGCTGCTGCCCGGCATGTTTGTACACGCGCAACTGATCGCTGGCACCCGCTCCGAGGCCATTCTGGCACCACAACAGGGCATTACCCGTACTCCACGCGGCCAGGCCACAGCACTGGTAGTCAACGCAGACAACATCGTCGAGCTGCGCGAAGTGAGTACTGAACGCGCCGTGGGTAATCGCTGGCTGATCAGCGACGGGCTGAATGACGGTGACCAGCTGATCACCGAAGGTTTGCAATTCGTGAAGCCCGGTGCAGCAGTCAAAACTGTGCCTGCAAAGAATGTGTCCGCGCCTGCGTCCGCTGCTGACCAGGAAGGATAATTCATATGCCTCGCTTTTTTATCGACCGTCCGATTTTCGCATGGGTCATTGCCTTGGTGATCATGCTCGCCGGTGGCCTGGCGATCCTCACTTTGCCGGTTAACCAATATCCGAGCATCGCACCGCCGGCGGTGGGCATCTCCGTCAGCTACCCCGGCGCTTCAGCCCAGACAGTGCAGGACACCGTCGTTCAGGTTATCGAACAACAACTTAACGGTATCGATGGTCTGCGCTATATCCGTTCGGACAGCAACTCCGACGGCAGCATGTCCATTACTGTCACTTTCGACCAGGGCGTAGACCCCGATATTGCCCAGGTCCAGGTGCAGAACAAGTTGCAGCTTGCCACGCCACTGCTGCCCCAGGAAGTCCAGCAACAGGGCATTCGCGTGACCAAATCGGTCAGAAACTTCCTGATGGTGATCGGTGTAGTATCAACCGACGGCAGCATGAATCGCGATGACCTGGCCGATTACATTATCTCCAATCTGCAAGACCCGATCTCCCGGACCGACGGTGTAGGTGACTTTCAAGTATTCGGCGCGCCCTATGCCATGCGCATCTGGCTTGACCCGGCGAAACTGAATAATTTCAAGCTCACACCGACTGACGTTCGCAGCGCCATTCAAGCGCAGAACGTGCAGGTATCAGCGGGTCAGTTCGGCGGCCTGCCCGCGGTACCCGGCCAACAGTTGAACGCGACTATTATTGGCAAGACCCGGATGCAAAGCCCCGAGGAGTTCCGCGAGATTTTGCTTAAAGCCAACCCGGACGGCTCTCAGGTACGCTTAAAAGACGTCGCTCGTGTTGAGCTGGGAGCGCAAAGCGCGAACATTTCTGCTGAGTTCAACGGTCTACCCGCATCCGGTCTCGCCATAAAACTGGCCACCGGGGCCAATGCACTGGAAACTTCCGAAGCAATCAAAGCTACGATTGCCGAACTGGAAGCATTCTTTCCTCCCGGCATGAGGGTCGAGTACCCCTATGAAACGGCCCCGGTGGTCTCGGCGTCGATTAATGGTGTAGTGCACACCCTGATCGAGGCAGTGGTACTGGTATTTCTGGTGATGTATCTGTTTCTGCAAAACTTTCGTGCCACCTTGATCCCTACGCTGGCGGTGCCTGTTGTGCTTCTGGGCACCTTTGGTGTGCTCTCGGTATTTGGTTTTACCATCAATATTTTAACGATGTTCGCGATGGTGCTAGCCATCGGTCTACTGGTAGATGATGCCATTGTCGTGGTTGAAAACGTTGAGCGGGTCATGGCTGAGGACGGCCTGTCACCCCTTGAAGCGACGCGAAAATCCATGGACCAGATTCAGGGCGCGCTGGTCGGCATTGGCCTGGTGCTTTCCGCAGTATTCATACCCATGGCCTTCTTTGGTGGCTCTACCGGTGTCATTTATCGGCAGTTCGCGATCACTATTGCATCGGCGATGACACTGTCGGTGCTGGTCGCACTGACATTCACTCCCGCACTGTGCGCCACGCTGCTCAAACCCATACCCAAGGGCGGGCATGCGGAAAAACGGGGCTTTTTCGGCTGGTTCAACCGCACTTTCGATCGCAGCGTTAATCGTTATGAGCGCGGGGTGGCCAGTATGCTCAAGCGCAAGGCGCCTTACCTGCTGATCTACGTCGTCATTGTTGCTGTTATGGCCGTACTTTTCACCCGCATACCCTCCGCGTTCCTACCGGACGAGGATCAGAGCGTCATGTATGCCCAGGTTCAGACGCCGGCAGGCTCCACCGCCGAGCGCACCCAGGAATCCATCGATACCATGCGCAAATACCTGATGGAAGAAGAAGGCGATGTGGTTAATTCAGTATTTACTGTCACCGGCTTCAGCTTTGCCGGACGGGGACAAAACTCGGGCATAGCCTTTATTGGTCTGAAACCCTGGGGTGAGCGCACGGAACCGGGGCAGAGCGTATTTGCACTGGCTGAGCGAGCGCAAAAGCGATTCAGCACCTATCGCGATGCAATGGTATTTGCATTCGCGCCGCCAGCCGTCATGGAACTGGGCAACGCCACCGGCTTCAATCTGTTTCTACAGGACAATGCCGGCGTCGGTCACGATACCTTGATGCAGGCACGCAACCAGCTGCTCGGAATGGCTTCACAGCACCCGGCCCTGATGGCCGTGCGTCCTAATGGTCTGGAGGATGAGCCGCAATATCAGCTGACTATCGACGACGAGAAGGCGCGTGTACTTGGCGTTTCACTGAGCGAAGTGAACAGCACTCAATCAATCGCCTGGGGCTCCAGTTACGTCAACGACTTTATTGACCGTGGTCGAGTCAAACGCGTGTACCTGCAGGGAGAAGCCAGCGCACGGATGAATCCCACAGATCTGAGTAAATGGTACTTACGTAACAATCGCGGCGAAATGGTGCCTTTCACCGCGATTGCCAGCGGCAAATGGATTTACGGATCACCGAAACTCTCACGCTATAACGGCGTCGCGGCAATGGAAATCATGGGCGAAGCGGCACCAGGCTTCAGTACGGGCGAGGCGATGGTAGCTGTTGAGGAGCTTGCTAAGAAATTGCCCCAAGGCATAGGCGTCGCCTGGACCGGCCTATCCTACGAGGAACGTATTTCTGGAGATCAGGCGCCAATGCTCTATGCCCTGTCGTTGCTCGTTGTATTCCTGTGCCTGGCTGCACTATACGAGAGTTGGTCGATCCCAATGGTAGTGATGTTGGTGGTGCCGCTCGGCGTGATTGGTGCTTTGATAGCCACACTGGGCCGCGGACTGACCAACGATGTGTTTTTCCAGGTCGGATTGCTGACCACCGTGGGCTTGACGGCCAAGAACGCCATTCTCATCGTCGAGTTTGCCAAGGATCTGCGCGAGCAGGGCATGAGCCTGTTCGATGCCGCGGTGGAAGCCTGCCGTATGCGCCTGCGGCCGATCATAATGACCTCGCTGGCCTTTACTCTCGGCGTGCTGCCACTGGCACTGGCCAGCGGTGCCGGCGCGGGTAGTTCACATGCAATCGGTACGGGTGTGATTGGCGGCATGATCACCGCTACGGTACTGGCAATCTTCTGGGTGCCGCTGTTCTTCGTAATAATTTCGTCCCTGTTCAGCAGCAAAAAAACCGAGAGCGATGGTCATGAGCCAACCGCCCATGAGGTCAACCCATGAAGCACGCGTTGAGCGTTAGCCTTCTGATGCTTGTACTGACAGGTTGTTCACTGATGCCGGACTATGAGCGGCCAGTCTCGCCGGTAGCCAGCAGCTGGTTGCAGAGTGAAGCCGACGATGCGGCGATCGACAATGCAATGATTCCAACGCCTAGCTGGCACAGTTTCTTTCACGAGCCGCAGCTACGCGACTTGATTGCGGTGGCGCTTGAGAACAACCGCGACTTGCGGGTGGCTGCCCTTAATGCGCAAGCTACGCGCGCGCTCTATCGTGTTCAACGCGCTGAGCGATTACCCAGCGTTAGCGCGGAGGCAGGGGGTAGTCGAACGCGCACACCCTATGATTTCAACGGTACAACCCAAAACGGCATCACCAGTCAGTACAGCGCCACACTGGGCGTTGCCTGGGAGCTGGATTTATTTGGCCGCGTGGGCAGCCTGCAACAGCAGGCGCTGGAAGAATACCTGGCTACCGAGGCCGCGCAGCAAAGCGTCAAGATCAGTTTGATTGCCAGCGTTGCCAATACCTATCTCCTCTGGCAAGCGGATTCGGCGCTGCTGCAAGCGACGCGGGACACGCTAGACACGTTTGAAGACAGCTTGCGACTCACCCAGCGCAGCTTCGACGTCGGCATTGCTTCGTCCCTTGAGCTCACTCAGGCCCGCACCGCCGTCGAGACTGCGCGCAGCAGTCTGGCGGCTTACACACGCAGGGTCGGTGAAGACCGTAACGCCCTCGACTTGCTGCTGGGTCAACATGTGCCGGTATCCCCTGCCAAACAGCCACAACAGGGCACCTCGGTTTTGTCGGCCCTGCCAATCGGCCTGTCTTCGGACGTACTGCTTCAACGTCCCGACATCCTTCAAGCCGAATATCAGTTGCGCGGAGCAAGCGCCAACATCGGCGCCGCACGTGCTGCATTTTTTCCCAGCATCAGCCTGACTGCCAATGCCGGTAGCGCCAGCGGTCAGTTGTCCGGACTGTTCGACAGCGGCTCGGAGTACTGGAATTTCTCACCCAGTATCAGCCTGCCCATTTTCAGCGCTGGCCGTCTGCAGGCGAATCTTGATTACGCCGAACTCATTCGCGATGTGCGCATAGCCGAGTACGACAGGGCCATCCAGATTGGCTTCAGCGAAGTCGCCGACGGCCTCGCTGCACGGCAAACCTATGTGGACCAAGTCGCGGCGCAACAGAGCTTGCTTGATGCTAGTGAAGATTACTTCCAGATTGCCGAGCGCCGCTATCGTAGCGGTGTAGATAGCTACCTGACCCTGCTCGACGCTCAGCGCCAGCTATTCAGCGCCCGCCAGCAGCTGATCACCGACCGATTGAACCAGACGACCAGCGAAGTCGATCTATTTCGGGCCCTAGGCGGAGGCTGGAGTAACCAGGCCGAATAGATCCTGGCCGGCAAGCAGCCGTATCGACTAATAAGCACTCTCCCTTGAACCTGAGAAGATCTAATTGGGGACCAGTACGCACTCGCCACTCCGATTTATTCTTTTTTAGTCTAAGCATATAACCTAAAGACAGTTATGGTTAATCTTAATTGTTTTAGCCGGTTTGGTAACGGAGCGTGATCATGCAACCTCATGTAGAACCCTTTTTCGACTCAGCCACCTTCACTTACAGCTATGTCGTCACAGACCTTGCAACCAAACGGTGCGCTATCATCGACTCGGTGCTTGATTACGATCCTGCGGCTGGCCGTACCTCTTTCACGAGTGCCGATCGCCTGATCACTTATGTACGTGAGCAGGGATTAAAGGTGGACTGGCTGCTGGAAACCCGCGTACATGCCGATCACCTTTCCGCTGCCCTGTATCTCAAGCGCGAACTGGGTGGCCAGCTTGCCATCGGTGAAAACATCACTATCGTCCAGAAGACCTTCGGCAAACTGTTTAACGCAGGTACCGCATTTGCGACGGATGGTCGCCAGTTCGATCATCTGTTTAAGGATGGTGATACCTTCCAGATAGGAAACATCGAAGCACGCGCCGTGCATACCCCTGGGCATACTCCCGCCTGCATGACTTACCTGGTAGGCGATGCGGGTTTTGTTGGCGATACCTTGTTCATGCCTGACTACGGTACTGCCCGGTGCGACTTCCCCGGCGGTGATGCCCGCATGTTGTTCCAGTCTATTCGCAAGTTGTTTGCACTGCCCGATGCTACCCAACTGTTCATGTGCCATGACTACAAGGCGCCAGGCCGCGAAGACTTCCGTTATCAGACAACGGTAGCCGAAGAGCGAGCGCACAACGTGCATGTTCATGAGGGTATTGTAGAGTCCGAATTTGTTGCCATGCGCAGTGGCCGTGATGCGACCCTGGGCATGCCAACTCTGATATTGCCGTCGGTGCAGATAAACATGCGTGCAGGTCAGTTGCCGCCAGCCGAAGAAAACGGTACGCGTTATCTGAAGATCCCCCTCGATGTACTGTGAGTCAGCCACCATGAACGCCATCAAGCGCCAGGGTTACGTCATCACGGGTGCCGCGGGATTTCGCTACCTCGTCGACCCCCATCCTGATGAAGAGCGTCATAGCACATGAAGCTGAGTCGCTGGCTACCCTGGATCGAATGGGGTCGACACTATAATCAGAACACCGCTGCGCAGGATGGGTTGGCGGCTTTGATTGTAACCTTGATGTTGATCCCACAAAGTTTGGCGTATGCCATGCTTGCGGGACTGCCACCGGTGACCGGTTTGTATGCCAGCATCCTGCCGCTACTGGCTTATGCCTTGTTCGGCTCCAACCGAGCACTGGCCGTCGGACCTGTCGCGGTGGTATCGCTGATGACTGCTGCGATATTGGGTCCGCTGTTTCCCGCCGGGAGCAGTGAATAAATCGGCGCGGCGATGCTGCTGGCTTTGCTTTCGGGTCTGATCCTCAGCGTCATGGCGCTCTTTCGGCTGGGCTTTCTGGCCAACTTTCTCAGTCATCCGGTCATTTCAGGCTTTATCAGTGCTTCGGGCATTTTGATTGCCGTCGGACAACTCAAGCACATACTGGGGGTGTCAGCCTCTGGTGGAAATCTGCAACAGATTTCGGTTTCCCTATGGCAGGCGCTACCGAATATACATGTACAAACGCTACTGACAGGTTTGCTCAGCCTGGCATGGCTGTGGTGGGCACGTGGTCGACTGGGCCCCCTCTTGCAAAGACTTGACGCTAGCGAAAAGATGGCGAGCAACCTGGCCAAGGCCGGACCCGTATTGGCGATTATCGGAGCCATTGTGGCGGTATCGTTTCTGCAGCTGGCAGACACCGGTGTCAAGGTGGTAGGCGCTATCCCGCAGGGCCTGCCAGCCATGATACACCCTACTCTGAGCCTGAAACTGGCGCTCGAATGACTGCCTGCAGCATTGTTAATTAGCCTGGTCGGCTTTGTCGAGTCTGTCTCGGTAGGACAGACGCTGGCGGCCAAGCGCCGTCAGCGAATCAAGCCTGACAGCGAATTGCTCGGACTGGGCGCAGCGAATCTCAGTGCCGCTTTTAGCGGAGGATTTCCAGTGACCGGCGGTTTTGCTCGCTCCGTGGTGAATTATGACGCAGGCGCTCAAACACCCATGGCAGGTATTTTCACCGCTGTCGGGATCGCTATCAGCGTCATGCTATTGACTCCGCTGCTGCACAACCTGCCACACGCTGTACTGGCAGCGACCATTATTATCGCCGTATTGCGCCTGGTTGATCTTGGATCACTGAAGCGCACCTGGCGTTATTCCCGCCAGGATGGGGCAGCCCAGGCAGCAACATTGCTGGGCGTACTGATGATCGGTGTTGAGGCCGGTATCTTGCTCGGCGTTGGCTTGTCCCTGATGCTTTTTCTAAGACGCACCAGTCAGCCACATATAGCCGTAGTCGGTCAGGTGCCCGGCAGCGAGCACTTTCGTAATGTCGAGCGCTTCGCCGTCATTGAATCTCCCAGCGTTCTGTCGTTGCGGGTGGACGAAAGCCTGTACTTCCCTAACGCGCGTTTTTTGGAAGAGCGCATTGTCGAATTGATTGCTGCCCGTCCACAGGTGCGTCATCTGGTATTGATGTGCCCCGGCGTGAACCTCATCGATGCCAGCGCGCTGGACTCGTTGGAAACTATCGTCGAACGACTGACAGCAGCAGGTGTGCAACTGCATCTGTCGGAGATCAAAGGGCCTGTCATGGATCAACTCAAACGATCAAACTTCCTGCAGCAATTTGGCGGGCAGGTATTTATCAGCCAGTTTCAGGCGCTGAGAGTGCTTGATCCCAACATCGCTCTGGAAACACTGAAACAAGAACCGCATACTCTTTATCCACTTATCAAATCCGAGGGTAAAAACTTATGAAAAGCGCCCACGACCTGGTTACCGAAGCCAGAACCCAGATTCATGAGGTCTCTGTAGAGGAGGCCGATGTTGCCATCCGCGATGCGGACGTGCTGATTGACGTGCGTGAAAGCGATGAATTTGCCGCCGGACATATTCCCGGCGCAATGAGTATCCCGCGGGGTCTGTTGGAGTTCAAACTCAGTAGCGCGCCGGAGCTGGCAGCCCGCGACCTCAAGCTCGTGCTCTACTGCAAGAGCGGAGGACGCTCTTGCCTGGCAGCCAGCTCCTTGCAGCAGATGGGCTATCTGAATGTACAGTCCATCAATGGGGGTTTCGATGGCTGGAATGATGCTGGCAAACCGGTGGCTTCCCCCAGCGTGCCGTCCTTCGATTAAAGCTGCGCGGCATTACCATGAAGTCCTGATTTATAGCGGCACTCGTTCCCAAACCCAGAACGAGCCCGTCGCTATGATGGCCACTACTCCGACCGGCAATATTACTTGTTGGTATACCCATTGGTTGCGCAGCAAAAAGATGACCGGCACAACGCCTACTACAACGGCCAGTTGGGCTAATTCAACACCAAGATTGAAGCTCGCTAGTGCAACCAGAAGTGAGGAGGTTCCGACCAAAAAGTCCGAGAGCACACTGGCGAAACCAAAACCGTGGATCAGCCCAAAGCCGAATCCAACAAGGTATCTTCGCGTACCCAGAAAAGGCCAGATAATATTAATGGCCACGGCAACAATCGATAAAGCAATAAAGGTTTCCACCCACTCGATGGGCAACCTCACAACGCCCAAAGTGGCAATGACCAGCGTTGCAGAATGAGCCGCGGTAAATGCAGTAACGATCAGCGCAACGTCCTTTAGCGCCTTAGTCGGATCATTCTCAACAACCCATTGCCCGCGCTCGCGGCGCACCGCAGCAGGAAGCAGCAACGCCAGCAAAAACAGCATGTGGTCGTAGCCGATCCATAGATGCACCATACCCTCCCAGATAAACTCTCCAGCAGTTTGCCAAAGACTGGGTGTACCCATAAAAGCCAGATTTTGCTGATCTGGACCCAAAACAGTCAACCGATCACCCCCCTCTGTACGGGTCATGACCAGCGCGCGATGCATCGGATCCTCATCGAAAAATAGGTTGTAACTCAAATCCGATGGAGCCCTGGCTGGATCAAAGCAATCGGGCCTGAACTCTACGACCAGATAATTGCCGTCGCTGTGCCGGCTTAGTCCGGCCAAGCGCCAGCTTGTCGTGCACGCCAGATCACCCGACATGATTTGCACGCGGGAGGCCAGATAGCCGATGATGCTGTCCCGCTGGCTAACGAGTTCGCTCCAGAGCAGTTGCCCATCATTATCACCATCAAGGGCAATAACCCGGGCAAGGTCCACCAGCGCGATATCGAGTCGACCTGGTGCGTCTTCATGGGTGTCATCCCAGTAAAGAAAGCTGTCACTGGCCTTGTGGGCCTGAGCACCGCCGGCAAACAGCAAACTGAACAAAACGGCAATCAATATTTTACTCATAGCATGTCTTCGTCATCACTCGAAACGTTCAAGCCTGAGGGTTGCCCGGCCGCTGCGGCAGCGCGGATCAACAACTCACGATCTGGCGCAGCTCGCTGTGTTTTCCAATTCTCGCGGGCGGCCATAAAAGCAGCATCAGGCTCATTCTTCACATCCAGCATGAACCGTGCATACTCCCACTGGTGAAGAAACTCGCCACGCCAGCGTGCCTCGGCAAAACGCTGCTCCAGATCCTCCGACAACACATTTGCGTCAGGATGACCCGTTCGTTTAAGGGCAATTGCGCGTAATACCGCCAGGGTGTCTATAGGCTCGTAGCCCTGAGTGATCCTTACGACTGTCTCTGGGTCACGCTGATCCAGAAGCCAGTCGGCATAGCGCGCTCGCCGATACAGATCATCCGGATCCTGCAGCAGGCTTTGCTGCCAGTATGTCCCTGCTTCGGGCAAATGCAGCCGTGACGCCATAACGGCCAGGGTGACCAGCGCATAATCGCGCTCAACTGGATGCGCGCCGCTGGCGGTTTCCAGGGCCCGATTCAACTTGCTGACAGCCTGCTCTGGCTGCTCTGCATAACTGGCCACTTCCTGTGTACAGCTTTCTGCCAAAAGACCCGGCCGGTACTGTCTCAGATATTGACAGGCGCGATCGGCGGTCTCCAGATCATCACGCACCAAGGCAATGCTATAGCGCGTAAGCCAGGCCTGAGCGTTATTAGGCTGCTGCTGCAAAACTCTGTTCAAGTCGGCTTCAGCTTCATCAAATCGGTGTAGCCGCTGAAGCACAGTGGCTCGCATAAGATATACGTCGCCCGTCCACTGCGCTTGGGGCAGACGCTCTAAAAGCCCTTGGGCTAAACCCAGCGGCCTCGGGCTACCGGTTGCCCGGGAATGTTCGATATGGATTCGGACCTGGTTCACCAGATCCTCCGCAGACATGACTTCCTGAGCCGGCGCTGCTTGCCCACTCACCTCCATCTGCAGAATGACCGCATCGGCAGCGGGAATGCTAACCGAGGGGCCCATGGGTGCCGCTGCTACCGCAAACGGGAAAAGCAGCACCATCAATAAACTGAAGGGCAAGCCCGGGCATAAGCCCGGGCCTCCTTTATGGCTGACTGAGGAGGTCACTGAAAGCGTCCTCGTTTTCCTGATCATCAAAGGTAATATTCAACCCATTGATGGCCACAGGCTCAGTCGTGTTACTGGTGGCAGCAAACATGCTCTTTACCAGCGTGGTGAACGACGTCGATCCGCCTGCCCCACCATCGTCACCGCCCTGATCGATAGAACTGCTACCCCCACCGCCGCCACTACTCAGGCAACCGGTAAGGAGCAAGCCAGCCAGACTTGAGATACATAGTGTCTTTATCATGCTCATGTCAGTCGATCCTTAGTTAGGCGAGCCGGGCAGCGGCGTATTCAGATACGGGAAAGATGCCTGTAAGTTGGCCGGGTCTACCCGAACGCCGTCGGTAAACTCAGCTTGGTTGTTCGGAGCCACATTCTGATCTTCGATCAACGCACCCATTGCAACGCGCAGGGATACATCGACTACGTCATCAATTGGCCGACGACCATTAGGGAAGCCTGCAATGTCTCCTTCAAGTACACCCAGATCATTCTGCAAACCGGACGGGGTTGCATCGACCTCGGGGTTCAGCCGCAGCATTTCCGAACCCTTCACGCCCTCAGCTCGGTTCAATGTAGGTACACCGGTAAGAAAAGCCGTTACTAGATCAGTACGCGGGAACAAATTGGGGGCGACAGCAGCGCCGGGAAAGAGAATTTCCAGCAGCTCCGGAAGGGCGGGGTGAGTCACGTAGGTCACAAACTGACCGTCATCCTTGGGTTCGCTTGAATTGAATGCGTCCTTATCCTTGAGCCCGATGACCACTTCGTTTACCAACGGCATGCCTAAACGGGATACCTGAGTGTATGCACCGCCCTGAATGCTGGCGCCCTTGCCATTGGCCATTGGCTGAGGATTAAGCACGCGCGCTTGACGCAGACTGGCGGTGGTCCAGCCACCTATGACTTTCTGACCGTTGCTGGTCTCTGCCGTGCCAGTCAAACATGAAGTAGGCACTTCAAGTGCCAACGACGTTACGTTTTTATCGGCGAGGTCGTTCGTTTCTGCATTTCGAGGACCCAGTGGATTGGTATTGACCAAGTCAAATATCTCGCCCAGGTTGACAGCAAAGGCCTCTTGGCGCTGACCAACAAAAACCCGAGCATCACCTATACAACCAGGAATAATCGCACTGTAAATGTGGTCGTCAGCGTAGGCTGCATAGTCGTTGATCGACTTATTACCGATATTATCGAGGGGCTTGTTGAAGGTTGCGGTTTGATTGAATGCATTCATAACTGACTCGGCAGTGCCGGTCCGACGATCGCCACGAATAACCGTCAGCTCATAAGTCTGCCTCACCTGAACCGCTTCGGTGTCACCTGCTAAAGGTCCGATTGGACCGATATTTTTCAATGGGACAGACACTTTTTCAATACTGCCTGCATCGCCAATTTCGAGTTGAAGATCCTGTTTCACGTCGGTCATCTTGAAGCGAAACGTAATGTCTTCTTCAGCATTACCCGAGTTATCGATGTGGATTTCATAAATGGCATTGCCATCCAGATCAAAATAATTCGGCCCGCCGTAGGCGTCCTGCAACGGCAGGTAGTTGGCAATCATGGTCACAGTGTCTTCGCGGCCAGGCTCGTAACTGCGAAACATGTAAAAATCGGTACCGTCGACCTTGGGTACTTCGGTAATGAACGGTGCTTCACGGTGGCTGGAGGCAAAACTGATTGCTGAGCCAAGGCTGGCGCCTATTACAGCAGTTGCCAACAATGATTTTGCCAGCACGGATCGTGTATAAAACCTGTCCATATGTAATTCCTTCTCTGTTCGTTTTGTTGTTACCCGTAAGTAGTTACGGAACAAAGAAGAAAATAGATGCAGCAGAGTGCCTATTTTTTGCAAAAAAAATTTAGATCCAATATCTAGCAGAAAACAGAAGAGAGTGCGGGATCAGAAAAAGCCAGGACGCACGTTATGTACATCCCGACTCAAGTCCGTACAGCAACATCAGATGTCTGCCAGCAAACCTTGCGCAACCACCGGCCCAGTGGGCAGCCCGGTGGGTGAGCCGCCTGGGGGCTCAAGTGAGATAGCAAATACACTGTTGGCATCGGCGAGCAATCTAAGCTCCTCCGGCACCTCCAGACGCACCGCTTTGTCCGCTGGCAGCAAACCAAGCGACTGCGGAGGACGATCACCTGCAATCAGCCACAGTTGGGCTTGTCTGCCTTCGAGTTGAATCTCGGAGGCTGGCACAACCACAAGGTTACGTCGGCTCGCATCGAGGGTAGCCGTATATACAGTCTGACCGCTCTCCAGTTGCAGCGCAGTACTTAGCATGCCGTCCGTGGGTTGGAGGTCGACGGCTACTGGCTGCATCACCACAAGCAACACTGCCAGGATCATGGTCGTGGCAAGTCCGCCAACGGAAAACCAGCGCCACAGCGACAGACTGTCCCAAATTCCGCTCGTGAGTTTGGATTTGGCATCGGTTGCGCTTGGTGCTGTGTGACCCAGGCTGTCGCGGATGCGTGCCCAGACATATTCTGGAGGTGCATCCTCAGCAATCTCCGCCAGCATTGGCGAAAGATGTGCATGCCACTCGACTAATCTCTGTGCTGATTCAGCATCAGTCGCAACCTGGGCTTCAACCCGTTTACGCTCATCGGCATCCAACACACCCAGTGCGTATTCTGCTAACCGCAGATCATCTTCTTCGCTGTTTACTAGGATTGTATTCATTTTTCCAGGCACGCCTTGAGGCTTATCAAGCCACGTCGTATCCAGCTCTTCATGGTGCCAATGGGGACACCCGTGCGGGTTGCCAGATCGTCATAGGTACTACCGTCAAAGAAGGCTGTCCGAATGACGGTACGATGCTGGTTGCGCAAATTCGAGAGACAGTTATCGAGAAGCTTCTGGTCGCTGGCGGCCTCGACCGGATCGCGCGACTCAGGTTCAGGCAAATGGTCTAGATCGACCGGGTCCGTATGGCGATCGATTCCGCTCAAGCGTAATCGATCAAGGCACTTGTTACGCGCTATAGCCGACAGCCAGGTAATCGGATTACCCCGTTGGACGTCAAACTGGGCAGCCTTGCTCCAGACAGTGAGATACACCTCCTGCAGGACATCTTCAGCGTCACTGAGCTGCACAAGCATGCGTTTGCATATACCAAAAAGCTTACCACTGGTCAGTCGGTACAGTTGCTCGAATGCCTGTTGATCGTGCCGCCCGGTTGCCAGCAGCAGCCGGTCTAAACCGGCTAGGTCTTGTATTTCGTCGGTTGACACACTGCTGCCCCTCCTTGATCTGATGGCTCATCATGACTTATCTATTGTGCTGAAAGCTAGCAGCAATCACAGACGCAGGCTACTCGGGTGAGGCGCTAGTTGTTTCCCGATCTTTCCACAGGGATACCAGAACACCGGATTCAACGGCACGTCCCAACTCGTGAGGCTGTTACACTACTCCTATTTATCGAGAGATCGCATCATGGCCTTGATCGGGCGCTACAACCGTTTGCAAATAGTCAGTCACGTCGGCTTCGGGCTCTACCTGGATGGTGGCGCGGAGGGTGAAATTCTGTTGCCCAACCGCTACATCCCCAAGGACCAGGCAACGGCAGAGGAGGACTGGCTGAACGTGTTCGTTTATTTGGATAGCGAAGACCGACTGATTGCCACCACCGAAACGCCCAAGGCGCAGGTCGGCGAGTTTGCCAGTCTGAAGGTAGCCGAAATCAACAAGATCGGTCTTTTTCTCGATTGGGGTCTGCCCAAGGACGTGTTACTGCCACATTCAGAAGAAAAGCGTCCACTCAAGGAAGGGGACTATGTTGTCGTCTACTTGTACCTCGACAAACATACGCGGCGCATAACTGCGACGGCGCATCTTGATCGCCATCTGGACCAGACTCCTGCGCGATATACCACCGGTCAGGCTGTCAACCTGTTGATTGTGGGCACCACCGATCTGGGTTTCAAGGCCATTATCAACGGCGAGCACTGGGGCCTGGTCCACAAGAACGAAGCATTCAAGTTTTTGCGCGGCGGCATGCGTGAACAAGGATACATTCGTGAAGTACGCCCCGACGGAAAGATCAGCTTGAGCCTGCAGCCGGTCGGCGCAGAGGCGGCGGATACATTGCAGCAACAGATACTGGACAAACTCGAAGCCAACGGCGGATCGCTGTCCGTGAGCGACAAGAGCCCGCCGGAAGTGATCAGTCGCCAATTCGGCGTCAGCAAGGGCAATTTCAAGAAAGCCATTGGCGGGCTGTTCAAGCAAGGGCGCATCGTTATCCACGCTGATCGTATCGAGCTGGCCTGATGCCAGAAGTAGCAGGGCGGCCACTGCCATTATCCACCGCCCTGCTGGCCAGCCTGGCCATGCTTGCGTTTGCCGGCAACTCAGTACTCTGCCGCCTGGCATTGGCGGAAACCCAGATCGACGCCGCCAGCTTTACTGTTTTGCGTATTATCAGCGGTGCATTGCTGCTCTGGGCATTGCTGGCACGGCGCAAACGCAGTCGAGCCAAAGCGGGCAATTGGGCCGGCGCCCTGGCACTGACGGTATACGCTGCGGCGTTCTCTTTTGCTTATATGCAACTCGATACTGGTGTGGGCGCTCTGCTGTTGTTTGGTGCGGTGCAGCTGAGCATGCTTTTGTTCGGCTTGCTGCGTGGCGAACGACTGGGGGCGGCTGCTAGCGCTGGACTGATTCTGGCCATGGTCGGCGTAGTTGCGCTACTCCTGCCAGGCAGCAGTGCTCCACCCTTGATAAGCTCATTGGTGATGTTGTTGTCGGGCCTGGCCTGGGGTGCTTATTCGCTGCTGGGCAGAAGCACCAGTGATCCACTGGCATCGACAGCAGACAACTTCCTGCGCTCCATCCCCCTGGTGTTGTTCGCAGCACTGCCCTTTCTTGATCAGGTTCACTGGGATACGACTGGCGCGCTGCTTGCCGTATTGTCTGGAGCAGTTACTTCAGGTCTCGGCTATGCAATATGGTACAGCGCATTGAGGGGGCTGGGCTCAATACAGGCCGCATCGATTCAACTGTCTGTGCCGATTCTGGCCGCAGCCGCAGGCATGCTGTTATTCAGCGAACCTCTCACGCCGCGAGTGCTGATCGCCGCTGCGGCCGTGCTCGGCGGACTGACCCTAGTCTTGAAAGCGCGGAATTTGAAATCCCGCGCTTAATGCGGCAATGACCCATGCCTGATTCAGACAAATTGCTGGCTGTTGAACTCCCGCAGCAGATGCTGCGGCCCCGGCATACTCAAAAGTCTAACACCCCAGCTATCGCGCCAGTTTCCACTAGGCTGCGCTAGGGTTGTTCCAGCCCCCTTCTTCGCTTGTCGCGCCTCGACATAGGCATCGGTATGCCGACAGTTGCGGCATATCACCTTGCCCGAATCAGTACTGGTCTTCAGGGTTTTACCTTCGCGACCGCATGTAAGGTGCCCACCGAGCTTGAAATACATAACCGTAATCAATATCCCTTTCATCAAAGTTCATGCGGGCTTTATCCGAGCTCGCGGATACGGTCGAAGACATACTGAGCGTGAAAGAGCTTGGCTTCGTCCGGCTGATATTTCGACACCCGTACACCGCTTCCACTCCCCTTCTTGCCTGAGCGAGTAAGCGGCGTTTACGTTTTATTTACGAAGACCCTGCCCTTTGCCACTGGTTTGTTTATGCCCGCCAGCCCTAGTCTAAATCCAAGATTACGGAGCCAGACGCATGTTCAAGTTTATACGCCCTATAATATATGTTTGTGGCATCCTGATCCTGATCATGGCCATGCTGATGCTCTGCGTCAGCGCGTTCGCAGGCGTATTGAATGATCCGGAAATGCCTGTTTTTCTGACCAGTGCAGGGGTCACTGCAGCGCTGGGTTTTGCGATGGTCGCATCCTGTCGCAGAGCGCATTTTCACCTGGTATCACGGCAGCTGTATTTGCTGACCAGCGCCAGTTGGTTGATGATGTCTTTGGCTGGCGCCCTACCGTTATTCTTTAGCCACCATCACATATCCTTCAGTGATGCCTGGTTCGAGGCCGTATCAGGGATCACCACAACCGGCTCGACGATTTTCGTTGGTATCGAGAAACTACCTGCCAGCCTGTTGCTATGGCGCTCAATTCTCCAATGGCTGGGCGGGCTGGGAGTGATTGGTATGGCCGTGTCAATTCTGCCGTTTCTACGCGTCGGTGGCATGCGGCTATTCCATACCGAGTCCTCAGACTGGTCGGACAAGTCGATGCCTCGCATCCAGACCCTGGCGAGGGCCCTGCTGATAACCTATCTGACCATCACCGCTGCCTGTACCCTCAGCTACTGGCTCGCTGACATGAGCGCATTTGATGCGATAAATCATGCCATGGCGACTGTCTCGACCGGTGGCTTTGCCACAGACGACCGCTCCATGGGCCGTTTCAGTAGTGCTGTTCTGTGGATCGCGGTGGTATTCATGCTGCTCGGCGCCATGCCTTTCACCATGATCATCGGCTTTGCCCGCCGACCCCGACTTGCCGCGCTAAACAACCAGCAGGTTATAGGTCTTCTAGGTATCGTCGCCGCGATCTCTTTACTGTTGACGCTGTATCTGATCATCCAGGGCTCGCAAACACCGTTTCAGGCGGCGACCCAAGCGACCTTCAACCTGGTCTCGGTGATCACCACCACGGGCTTCGCTTCCGCCGACTACACGCTGTGGGGGCCGTTCAGCGTCGCGCTCTTCTTTATCGTAACCTTTATAGGTGGCTGCTCTGGATCAACCAGCGGTGGAATGAAAATTTTTAGATTTCAACTCAGTTACCTGTTTCTGCGCAGCCAGGTTCGCAAACTGATCCATCCCAATGGCATATTCGTTACCCAGTACGCGGGTAAGCCGGTCGGGGATGACATTATTTTATCCGCGATCGCATTCTCTTTTCTGTTCTTCCTGTGCCTGGCTGGATTTACCCTTGTGTTGGCGATGATGGGACTCGATCTGGTTACCAGCCTCACCGCGACAGCAACAGCGCTGACCAATGTGGGTCCCGGCCTTGGTAACATCGTCGGGCCAGCGGGTAATTTTTCTTCGCTGCCTGACGCTGCAAAATGGCTGCTATCCTTTGCGATGCTGTTGGGTCGTCTGGAACTGATGACCATGATGGTGCTGTTCTCTCCCATGTTCTGGCGCGGCTGAGCGGAAAAATGACATTGCACAGACTGACCCGCAAAGACGTACTTTGCGTCACCCTACCTTGGCTGACACCATTGGTTGCCACAGCGCTGGCGTTGGTGCTGGCAAGCGTTATGCCTGCTGCCAACCTTGCACTGATTTATTTGGCTGCAGTGTTGGTGACGGCAGTCAACACCCGTGTCTGGCCCGCGTTGGCATGCGCCCTGCTCAGCTTCATAGCCTATAACTTCTTCCTCACTGAACCGCGTTTCTCATTGCGCATGCTGCATCATGAAGATGTGCTCACCGGTGGTCTGCTGGCGATGGTTGCACTGATCACCGGGCACCTGGCCGGGCACCTGAGCGAACAGGTAACCGCCCTGCGTGACAGCAAGCGCTGGAACGAACAACAAATGGCATGTGCCCGGGCGCTCTCGGTGTGTGTCGATGGCCCTACACTGATACAAGCTTTCTCCGCGCAACTGGCTGAGACATTGGACTGGTATGCCCGCAGCGTCGATCCAGGACCCGTGTCACCCTATGAGGCGCCCAGAACCGTGACGTGGCACGAGGACCCGGGCGGCGTCACAGTGGTACTGCGAAGTTCCAAAGGAGAGCCCGTAGACGCAATCAGACTTTCGGCCACTGAGCCCGTCAGTCTCTGGCACCGCGAGCGCCTTGATGCTCTGGTCAGTCTGGCAAGTCTGGCCTGGGGCCGAATTCAATTGGACGAGTCGCTGAAGCAGGAGACTCTTGGCAAGGAGCGTGAACAGCTTCGCTCCGCACTCCTGTCATCCGTCTCCCATGATCTGCGCACGCCGCTGTCGACCATGATTGGCTCGGTGTCGAGTCTGATTGATCTTTCTGACTCCCTGGATCCCGCTCAACGCGCGGAATTGTTGGATAATACCTTGAGTGAAGCGCGGCGCCTTGACCGTTACATTCAAAAGCTGTTGGACATGACGCGCCTGGGGCACGGCGAGCTGACCTTGGATCGCGACTGGATAGGACTGGATGACGTCATCAGCGTAGTCATTCGCCGCAGTCGTGCGTTGCTCAAGGATATCGAACTGAAAATCGACATGCCGGCGGATCTTCCCTTGCTCCATGTCCACCCTGCTTTGATCGAGCAAGCGCTGTTCAACGTACTGGAAAACGCCGTCCGATTTTCGCCCGCCAACGGCCGCATCGGGATCGCGGCTCTACAGGAAGAGGATTGGCTGCATCTCGACGTACGCGACAGCGGTCCGGGTATTACTCCAGAAAAACGCGAGCAGGTATTCGATATGTTCCACACCTTCAGCCACGGCGATCAATACGCTGCAGGCACCGGCCTGGGTCTGGCCATCTGCCGCAGCATCATCGTCGCCCACGGAGGTCGAACCTCAGTAGAGGACAGCGCATCCGACGAAGGTGCCTGTGTGCGAATCAGTCTTCCCTTGCCACCGTCCTTGGCAGGCCGGGAGACCGAGCTATGACAAACGTGCTCATCATTGACGACGAGCCGCAAATACGGCGCTTTCTGACCATTTGCCTAGGTTCACAGGGTTATCAGTTACTCGAGGCTGAAGACGCTCGACAGGGTCTGCAGCAGACGGCGCTGCACCAGCCCGATCTGGTCATCATGGATCTGGGACTGCCTGACATGGACGGCCAAGTGCTATTGCAGGGTTTACGCGAGTTCTATAAGGGGCCTGTAATAGTGCTCTCCGTGCGCAACGGCGAGAAGGATAAGGTCATGGCGCTGGACAACGGTGCCAATGATTATGTAGAGAAGCCTTTTGGCGCTAACGAGCTGCTCGCGCGCATCCGCTCTGTGCTACGCACTTTCGGTGACGTCACGGTTCCGCCAACCGGCTATGACGATGGTTTTCTGCGGGTGGATTTGCTTGGCCGTCGTGTCCGCCTGGGTGCGGAAGATCTACATTTGTCCAAGAAGGAATTCGAGTTGCTGCGCAGCCTTATTGCGCACCCCGGCCGTATTGTTACCCAGCAACAATTATTGAAAGATATCTGGGGCCCACACCACACCCATGACACCCACTATTTGCGAATCTTTATTGGACGCTTACGCAGCAAACTGGGGGACGACCCGACGGCCCCACGCTATATCGAAACCGAATCGGGTGTTGGCTACCGATTTATCGGCCAGCCAGACTGACGTATACGCAAAATTTACGACACCCAACCAACACTGACATGGTTTGTTTACAGCCTTGCGGCCAACAATAAGCGCATGTAGCAGCCATGGAGATTAGCGCATGCGTATCATTATTCTCGGCGGAGGTCAGGTTGGCGGAACACTGGCAGAACATCTGGCCGGTGAAGAAAACGACATCACCATCGTCGACACCAGTAGCAGCCGTTTGCGCGAGCTGCAAGATCGTCTCGATGTGCGCACGCTGAATGGATCGGGATCACACCCTCAAGTGCTGGCCAAGGCCGGAGCAGAGGACGCGGATATGCTGGTTGCAGTTACCAATAGCGACGAGATCAACATGATCGCCTGCCAGGTAGCCTACAGTCTTTTTAATATACCTACCCGCATAGCCCGTGTGCGCGAGCCCGACTACCTCACCCGCGATGGAGCGCTTTTCAGTCGAGAAGCAATACCGGTCGACGTACTGATCAGTCCCGAGTCACTCGTCACCCGGGGCATAAAGCGTTTATTGCAGTATCCCGGTGCGTTGCAGGTACTGGATTTTGCCGACGGCAAGGTGCAACTGGTAGCCGTCAAGGCACGCTACGGCGGTGCCCTGGTAGGCCAGCGCATTGCCGCCTTGCGCGAACATCTGCCCGGCATCGACATGCGTGTCGCTGCTATTTTCCGCAAGGAACAGCCGATCATGCCGCACGGCGATACGGTGATCGAAGCGGAAGACGAGGTTTTTTTCATTGCGGCCCGGTCCAACATTCGTCTGGTCATGGCCGAACTCCGACGTCTGGATCGTCCATACAAACGGATCATCATCGCCGGTGGCGGCAACATTGGCGCGCGGTTGGCATTGAGCATAGAAAGAAAGTACCAGGTGAAAATTATTGAGCAGAATCTGACACGCTGCGAGCAGCTATCTCAGCAATTGCTTACTGCCACTATCCTGCACGGCAGCGCCTCTAACCGTGAGCTTCTTATCGAGGAGAATATAGAAGCTACCGATGTATTTCTTGCACTGACCAATGATGACGAAGCCAACGTGATGGCGTCCATGCTGGCCAAGAAACTGGGCGCCCGCACCGTGATTACCCTGATCAATAACCCCGCCTACGTTGACCTGGTGCAAGGGGGCTTGATTGATATTGCGCTGTCGCCACAACAATCGACAATAAGCGCCTTGCTCACCCATGTGCGACGAGGGGACGTTGTCGCGGTGCATTCGCTCAGACGCGGTGCCGCAGAAGCGTTGGAGGCAATAGCCCATGGCGACATGGACAGTTCGCGTGTTGTCGGCCGGCGGGTGGACGAGCTACCATTACCGGCCGGCGCCACGGTGGGTGCCCTGGTTAGAGGTGAAGAGGTCATCATGGCCCATCACGATACGGTGATTACTGACGGAGACCACGTGATCCTGTTCGTTGCTGACAAGAAAGCAGTTCGATCCGTAGAAAAGCTGTTTCAGCTCGGATTCGGCTTTGTCTGATCACCTCTCCTTGGGCCCGCTCTGCCGCACCCCCAATTCTGGTTAATTATTCGACTAACTCGTGTAAACCAGCCCGTTCGATAACGTAGCCGAGGCTATCAAAGTTGATATTCGCTCCCGAATTGATAGCCACCAGCACCTGATCTCGACACTGCAGGCGGGTCACGTACTTCTTCAGTCCAGCAACGGCCAAAGCTCCTGAAGGCTCGGTGATCGAGCGTGTATCATTGAAAATATCCCGCAGCGCGGCGCACGTTTCATCGGTGGTGACGGTGATCACCTCATCCACCCAGTGCCGACACAGGGCAAAGTTGTGTGCCCCCACCTGGGCGACTGCTACGCCGTCGGCAAAAGTTCCCACCTTGGGTAACACCACTCGCTCCCCCGCCGCCAGCGCGACCTGCAAGCAGTTGGAATCCTCAGGCTCGACGCCAATTACCCGAATGGCCGGACGTAGATACTTTATATAGGCCGCCACACCGGCAATCAGCCCGCCACCGCCTACAGGCACAAATATCGCATCCAATTGCCCGCTGTGTTGCCGCAGTATTTCAACAGCGACCGTACCCTGACCGGCAATCACCGCCGGGTCGTCATAGGGCGGCACAAAGCTCAAACCACGCGCCTCAGCCAGTACCAGGGCAAAAGCCAGCGCCTCAGAAAAGGCATCACCGTGCAAGAGCACCTGTGCACCCCGCGACCGCACACCGTGCACCTTGATTGCGGGTGTCGTGACGGGCATGACGATCACCGCAACGATCCCCAGCTTCTGCGCAGCCAATGCCAGACCTTGCGCATGGTTCCCGGCCGAGGCTGTTATCACGCCCCGCGCCCGAGCTTCAAGGCTCAAGCCCGACACCTTGGTATAAGCACCGCGGATCTTGAACGAGAATACCGGTTGCAGGTCCTCACGCTTGAGCAGTACCTGGTTTGCCAGGCTTGCGGATAAACGCGCCGCCGGCTGCAAGGGCGTTTCGATTGCAACGTCATAAACCGGAGCAGATAAAATCTGCGTCACCGTATCGCGCAGCAGTTGCTGACGCAGTTCGGGACTGTCACCCTCCCCATCCGGATCAGAAGGAGAGCAGGCCCGAACGGGACTCTGCTGAAATGAGGAAAACAACATAATGTCTCCTGAATCGATCTGTGACCCCGGAGACAAAAACAAAAAACCCGCCTCGAGGGGCGGGTTATTTAGAGCGACGTGAGTCAGCCCGCCAAGGGTGGAATGGCGGTAATAATCATTCGGCTGATCAACACATTGAATTTTTTCATAGACTGAATCTAGGCGTGTGGGTGCTAAACGTCAAGGAAACTTTGCTCGCGGAGTCCACGCCGCACGCCGCCGTCATCGGCTGCCTATTGGCGGCGATTACTCCACTGACACCATCCGCGTGGAACTGATTTGCGAAAATCAGGACGTGCTGTAACCGCTGCAGTGCTCCACCGGATTAGCGAAAGAAGCCAAAGCGCCGTACGCAAACGTCTACATCGAATGCAGCCCCAATGGCGACCACGGCAACACTCTTGATCCCTGCAGGCTCCAGCTCGGCGCTCGTTCGGTGCGCATGCAGCTGCTCATAGGACACTATAAACCGGGTCCATTGCGACCTCACCTGCAGTGCGCAGCGAAAGGACTGCCAGGGTTTCTCCAGCTGAGCGGTTTTCACGTGCAGGTTATATTCATGGGCTGCACCACATAGCTCAATAAATAGGCCCTTGTAATCAGCACCCGACCAACTTGGCTCAATATCCAGCTTCATCTGCACAAAACCACCGTTGTTCTCCAGGCTGGTACGCCCAGTCAAACAGGTGCAAGGAGAGCTGTTTCGCTCGGATTGGCGCAGAGCGGCAGTGGACACACCGCCCATGACCTCATCACTGATCGCGGCCCAGGGCGATGCCACGTCCTCACTGGCCCGATAGACATCAACCAGTTGCTCCGCTCGGACCGAGGGGCCCTGGATTTCGAGGTATTCATTCATACGCTTGAAGCACCTCCAGACTGACAATCTCGGTTGCTTTTTCGTGGCAGGCATCGAGCAGCACGGGCGGCGCTACACCCGCTTCATGCGCCTCCTTCCAGCGACCGGCGCATAAACACCATCTATCTCCCGCTTTGAGCCCGGGAAAGTCCCATTCGGGCCTTGGCGTGATCAGATCATTTCCCCGTTCCAGACTGTATTGCAGGAAAGCGTCAGTGACTGCGGCGCACACAACATGCCGCCCCCTGTCCGCATCGCCGGTATGGCAAAAACCATCGCGATAAAAGCCCACTCGGCTCTGCCCACAACATGGCTCCAGCGGTGTACCTAATACATTCTTGGCTGTAGTCGCCATAACATGCTCCTCTGTTGCTTGTTGTTTCAGTAGCCAGTCATTTCAAGATAACCGACGCCCGTATGACTGCCCGCGACATTCACAGGCCCTTCCCAATAAGGGATCCCGGTACCCATCCAACTGGCCGGGTTAAGCGCCTGAGCTGTGACATCGAAACCTTTATGCGCGATCTTCAGCCGCCACCGAATAGGCACGTTGCGGTTAGCGACCTCCGTCTCTTCTAAAGGCGTCATGACGATCGCCGACTGCTCCAGCGGCTCAGCAACACCGGAGGGAGTAATCCAGGTACCCGAATAGAAATGGCTGTCATCATCGCTGCGCAGACGAAACAGCATCAGCTTGCTGCCGTCCTGAAGGTGCAGGGAAAACCAGTCCCAACCCTGTTGCTCCGCCGCCAACGGCTGGCTACTCCATTCTCTATCCAGCCAGGCCTTACCGGTGACCCGCCGCGTCTCACCCTGCCATTGGATCTCTCCATCAACCTGAAAAAACGGCTGGCTGAAGTACCAGGAAGCCTGTCCACGATCGGACTTTTGGCTGAAGCCACGCTCGCCATGCAGGATCAACGGAGCGGTCGCCTGCAAGTTCAAGTCGTAGCTGAAACGCTCTCCTGTTGCACTGACCTGCAGCGGACTGAGTTGCGAATCGGCCTCGCCAGTCAGCGACCAGTCATCTATCCAGGCCTGAAATGGCTGTGTGTGAACGCCAGCCTGACCGATACCCCCGCGCGCAAGACGATCGGCGTAGTGATGACCGTCTGCACGGGTCAGCGCCGCGTGACCCAGCCATACCTGGGCGCTCTGCCAACCATTCTCAGCCTCGGCACTACTTTGTGGCGCCATGGCCTGTCGGAAAAGAGTCCATTGCGCCCCCCACTGTTCACCGCTTTCATCGGTGAGGTTGGCGGTGACATACCACCATTCAATACGGTAATCGGGATGTGCTCCGAAATCTTCAGGAAAGTCCAAAGACTCGCCTCGCCTAACAACACTGAAGCCCTGCGCTTCACTGCCGAGGCCGGCAAATCCGGCAGGCGCCGCTGGCTCGGTGCGGTCGCAACCAACTAAAGCGGCTATAGCAAGCGCGGCAATCCACCTAGACGTCATGGGTAAAGCTCCTGAGCAAGCGGGTCGGGCCAGTTCGCATAATGCGCCAGGCAGGACCGATGCTCGCCAGCAACACCGCAAGTAACGCGAGCAACACCAGAGTCAGCCACTGGCCCGGGAACCAGTGCCAGGGTAGACGCCAACCAAATGCCTGCACGTTAACTACCTCAACCAGACACCAGGCCAGAACCAGGCCTAGAGGGATCGCCAATGCACAGGTAAGGGCAGCCAGCATCAACATCTGTGCCAGGCTCAGCGCCGCCAGTTGGCCGGGCCGAAGACCCATGGCCCAGAGCGGTGCGAGCTGGCTCAGCCGACTGTCTGCCAAACCGAGCAAACTGGTAAACAAGGCCACCGCCGCAACGCCAAGCGTCAGCGTATTAAGCGCTGCAGTGGCAGCAAAGGTCTGCTCGAATATATTTTGTGAATAGGCCTTGAGGGCCGCTTGGTCAATCACTCGGCTATCACCCAGATCGAACGTATCACGCAGCGCTGAGGCAAGCTGCGGAACACTTTGCGCGCTAGCCAGAATACCGATGCTACTCACCGGCTGGTCAGGCCAGCGGTGCTGCAGGCCTGCTGCTGAGACCAGTATTTGTCCCTTAGGATTACCGTAATCAGCATAACGCCCCAGTATTTCAAGCGACCAGAGCCCATTGGGGGTATCCAGTTCCAGCGTGTCGCCCAATGCCAGATTCAAGCGAAAGGCGAGTTGCTCGCTGACCAGCGCACCTTCTCCCGCGGCGAGTGCTGGCCAGGGATCGCTGGTTGATTCGAGTAGAGGCCATGTTTGCGCATAAAGCGGGTGTTCAACAACGCCACTCAATTGTGAGGGCCAGCCACCGACACGCGTATCCAGCTGCCAACTGGGTAGTTGCGCGATGACTTCAGAACGCTGTTCGAGCCACCGCTCGATGGCGACGGCCTGCGCATCATCCTGTGGACGCACGTAAATGTCTGCCGCCAGACGTTGATCCAGCCAGCCGGTAAAGGTCTGGCGAAAACCCTCGGTCATGCTACCGACGCCAATATTAGCCGACAGCGCCAGCAGCAGAGCCATCAATGCGATGCCAAGACCCGAGACCTGCTGCTGACTGTCAGCCCAGAACCATTGCCGTACCGGACCAGCGGGGCGCATCTGGGCAAAACCCAGTAACGTTTGCAGACACAGGGGCAGTAACAACGCCGCACCCAGCAACAGAGAGGCGAGTAACCCGAAACCGCTGAGTAGAGAATCGCCCCAGACCACCATCGCCCCTGCCAGCGCTAGCAGCAACAAGCCAAGCGACGTCTGTAATCTGATTAAACGACCCTGCGCTTCGCGCCAGGCCTGTGGCCGGGACCAGTCCAGCACTGGCAAACGCATGGCCGCCAGCACGCTGCTACCGCCAGCAATAAGAGTGCCAAACAGACTCATGCCCATCCCCGTCAGCCACCAGCTGGCATCCAGTGCCAGCTGGGCCCCAACTTGAGCGCCATAGAGCCCACGCAGGCTGGCCGCAACATCACCAATGAGCAGGGCGGCCAGCGCAAAACCGCTGAGCACACCCAGACTGCCGCCAATCAACGCCAGGACCAGCAGCTCCAACAGCAGGACCCCAAGCAATGTTTTCAGGCTGACGCCACAAGCGCGCAGCGTCTGCATCAAGCCACGACGCTGCTCCATGGCCAAGCCCGCGGCGGCGTGGACGATAAACAGGCCGACCACGAAGGCTAGCAAACCGAGCGCCGTCAGGTTGAGGTGAAAACTGTCAGTCAGACGCACCAGATCAGCTTCACCCCGCTCTTCCCATACCAGCGGCACATTGGCCGGCACGGCCGGCAGATGCGCGGCGAAAGCCGGTTCGACAAGAAGCTGGGTGAGCATGTCAGGCTGATCCAGTAACTGCTGCGCATGGCTTATATCCACCAGCAGCATGCCCGGCGGCAAGCCTTGCACCACCTGCAGCGGCGGTAATTGCGCGCCGCCGACAAGGGTTGGAGTAGCACCCGACTCGAGGCCAAATTCTGCCAGAGTATCCTGCGCTATCCAGGTGACACCAGGCGCCAACATGAAGGCGCGCAAACTATCCTGATCAGCTATCTCAGACTCTACGCCGCCTCCGACGGGCAGGGTCAGGGGCTCGATACCCGTTAATTGTAGGCGCCGTCCCTCATGGGTACCAGCCAGCATCACGGTACCCCGTAGCATGGGCGATACTGGCCAGCCTGCGCGCCTGAGCGTAACAAAATGGGCTTGCACGAATGGCTGTCCTCCAGGGGCGAGCAACACGGTCTGTGCACCGCCGGAAAACAGATCGGCGGCACGGTCATAGCTGTCCCGCGCCTGACTGTTGAGAGCCTGAACGCCGGTCCAGAGGCCGGTAGCCAACCACAATCCGACCAGCAGGCAGGCTGCCTGGAGTGGATGTCGGCGCCAGTGGCTAAGCAGCGTATGCAACACCCATCCGCAATGGCGTATCACACGTCGCTCCCATCTATAATCCCATCAATATAGCCATGAACGAGCCCGGATTTGAGTACCACCTGGCGGTCCAGACGCGCAGCCAGACGAGCGCTGTGAGTGACCATCAGCAAGCTTGCTCCGGCCTGCTGCACCAGATCGAGCAACAACGTCATCACCTCATCGGCACTGCTTTCGTCCAGGTTGCCGGTTGGCTCATCTGCCAGAATCAACGGCGGTCTCAAGGCCAATGCGCGCCCGACGGCAACTCGCTGTTGCTGGCCACCTGATAGCTGTTCCGGGTAACGCTGCAACAACTCACTGAGCCCCAGTTGTTGCGCCAGCCGGTCGAGCCAGACGTCATCCACACGCCCGGCGAGGCGCGCTTGAAACGCCAGATTGTCCGCGACTCGAAGAGAAGGAATCAGATTGAATTGCTGAAAAATCACCGCTACTTCACTACGCCGAAAGGCCGCACGGGCAGATTCACCCAGCCCGGCAATCGATTGGCCCGCAACGTGAATCTCTCCACTGTCAGCCTGATCCAGGCCGGCCACCAAGTGTAGCAGTGTGCTCTTACCGCTCCCCGACTCGCCCATCAACGCGAGACTGTGGCCGGCTTCTAGCCGCAAACTGACGCCATCGAGCACTGGAATCTGCCCCTGCGGGCCCGTATAGGCCTTCTTAAGATTCTGTATATCAAGCACGTTGCATGTCTCCTGAGCCGGCGTGAACCAGCGCATTAATCAATGGCTCCAAAGGTTCTGCATGACGCTGCGCGCGCCAGTGGTCCGGCGGCAAGCCTGTCCAGCGCTTGAAAGCACGGGAAAAGCTGGCCGCCTCGGCATAGCCCAATTGCCTGGCGATACTGTCGAGCCCCAGGGCGCTGTCACGCAGCAGACGCTCGGCCAGATTACGCCGGACCCGCTCATCCAGCCGTCGATAGGGATAGCCCTCTTCCGCCAAACGTCGGTGCAGAGTACGTTCGGACAATCCCAAATAGGCAGCCACCTCGCGCGCCGGATTAATCTGCCCGGAGCGCCCCATAAGCAGTTGCATCACTTGGTGCGCCAGGGGCGCCTGGATGTCATCAAGACTGTCGCACAGGTGCTGACAGAGACTTGCACAGGTGCGCTGGGTCATCGCATTGGCGAGCGGCAAGGGGGTGTCCAGATCGGCTACCGCAATGAGCATGCTATTGCGGCTGGCCCCGGTATCCACAGCACAGGCGAAATGCGCTGAGTATAGGCCCGGGGCACCCGTCCCTGGCACGCACAAATCCACCTTCAGCGGCACGAAGGGGCGTTGCAAAAGCTCGGAGAACAGACATTGCCAGGCAGTCAGACCGCGCTCAACCACCAGGCAGCGGGCGTCTTCAGGCAATACACTTTCATCGAGGATCATCCACAGACCGTCGGCATGGGGCTGTAACTTAACCGGGCAGATGGACAGAGACAGGGGTCTGAACTGGCTGGTGACGTCAATCGCATCCCTGAGCGTTCTGCTGGCCAGCATTGCATATCCCAGCAGGCCAAGGCTGGTCAGATGATAATACCGACCCAATTGCAAACCGATACCCGGCGAAGGATGTTGCACCACCAAATTACGGATAACCGCCAACTCCTGCCACAGCTCTACACTGGCGATCGCTTCTAAGTGCTCGGACGCATCCTGGAGACCGGTGTTGGCCAGGCAGGTAGCCGAATCGACACCATGATCTGCCGCCACTTCGAGCAAATAACGCAGATTGGTATTGTCTCGTCGCTGACGCCAGTCCAATACCGACTCCTCGCCTAGTTGGCAGTAAATATCATGCCATGGCACGATTTATCATGGAGTCAGTATAGAAGCTCAGGCATGCTCAAGGGGTATAAACCTATAACAAGAGGTAACCGCCATGCCCGAGTTCTTCTACACCACTGCGCGCAACAACCAGGCGCGCACAAGCCCGCATTTTCGTACCGCACCGGTAGGGGGCGGGCTGGGTGCCGATATCCATGATATTGACCTGAACACCCTTTCTGATGAGGGCCAGACGGATTTAAGACAGGCCTTGCTGGATCATCAGGTGCTTTTCATCCGCGATCAGTCACTGACCGTTACCCAGCTTGAAGCGGTATCGCAACGCTTTGGTGCGTTCGGCGTGGAGCCCTATGTCAAACCCATGGCTGACCATCCGCACGTGGTCCATGTAGTCAAAGAAGCCAGTGAGGGTACGCCCTTCGTTTTCGGCGGCGCCTGGCATTCGGACTGGTCGTTCCAGGAACGCCCACCCGCGTTCACGCTACTCTATGGTCACGATGTTCCAGAGGTGGGCGGCGATACCTTATTCAATAATATGTACCTAGCCTGTGAATGGCTTTCGCCCACTCTACGCAAGATATTGCTCGATCTGAATGGCATAAATAGCCCGGAGTTTGGTTACGGCCCCAACGCCAAACACAACGCTGGCCTGGAAAGCATGCAGATCATTTATGGTGAAAATGTCGACCATGATGTACGCAGCCATCCGTTGATTGCCCGCCATCCGGAAACGGGCCGCAATGTGCTATTTGCCAACCCTGCCTATACTTTGGGTATCGACGGTATGAAGCCCGAAGAAGCGCGACCTTTGCTGGATTATCTTTTCAGTGTAGCCAGCGCGCCAGCGTTCACCTGCCGCATGCGCTGGACACCAGGCACACTAGCCATCTGGGATAACCGTTGTGTCTGGCATCAGCCTGTGTCGGATTACTTCGGCCAGCGCCGGGAAATGTACCGAACAACGGTCCAGGGCGAGAAGCCCAAGCGAGGCATGCTGAATGAATGAAGAGAAGATATTTGATCCCCGCAGCGCAGCTCAAGAGCTATTTACCGCGCGCCGCAACAGGGAACCCTGCGAGCCGGTCGCGGGCAAGTATGAAGTCAATATGCTGGAGCAGGCCTACACCGTTCAGGACGAGCTGATCAAACGCTTCAACCAAGCCGGTCAGAAAGTAGTGGGCTACAAACTCGGTCTGACGGACCCGAAGGCACAAGCAAGAATGGCGCTGGACAGGCCTTTATTCGGCAAGCTTGTAGAAAAGTGGGGCTATCTGGACGGCGCCAGCATTCCGACTGAGCAGTTGATTTCTCCCCGGGTTGAAGGTGAGGTTGCCTTTATCTTCAGCGCAGCTGTCAATGATCCCCAAGTTGATGAGGACACGTTGATGGCGAGTATCGACAAGGTGGTACCGGCGCTGGAAGTCTGTGACTCGGCTTTTGCCGGCTGGCCCCGCAGCCTGTTTGACGCCGTCGCAGATAACCTATCGTCGGGCTTGTACGTACTGGGAAACGCTCAGATGGATATACGCGACCTGGACTTCACTGCGGTGACAATGACACTGTCTCGCAATGGCCAGGAAGTCGTCACGGGCGATGCCAGCCAGTGCATGGGCAGCCCTCTCAAAGCCTGTCTGTGGTTGGCTCGCGAAATGGCCGAGCGAGGCACACCCGTTCAGGCAGGCGACGTTATCCTGTCCGGTTCACTGGGCCCCATGCAAGAGGTTGCCAAGGGTGATCGTGTAACGCTAGATCTGGGCAAGCTGGGCAGCTTGGAATGCAGCTTCGATTGAGGTGACGGCAGGCAACCAACAGGCAAAAAAACCCCGCCAAAGCGAGGTTTTGCAGAACATGATTCCTGATCATCCCTAAATCCGAGGTACCTCCAGGCACTGTCCCTGCTCCCTGTTGATTTTGCGGCATCCCTGCGATGCTCTTAGCAAATCAATGTTACTCATAGGCGCAAGGACTGCCCATAGCTAATTGCCAACAGCCTTGTAAGCATTTGCTTACAAGGCTCTTTGCGATCAAAACTGAGCCGCATCCAGCTCGTACAACGGCTCGCTACCCGCGCGCACCGCTTCACTGAGGGAGTGAATGCGTGGCAGCAATCGTTTAATGAAGAAGCGTCCCGTGCCAATTTTCGCAGCATAGAAACCGTCGCTATCCTCTTTCAGCCGAGCATTCGCCGCTTTAGCCATGCGCGTCCACATGTAGCCGTATACGGTATAACCGAACACATGCAGATACTCGACCGATGCGGCACCAACCTCATTAGGGTTGGTCTTGCTGCGATCGATCACCAGCGCAGTCAGCTCTTCCAGATTCGTGAGCGCTTTTGCCAGTGGCTGCACAAAGTCAGCCAATGCAGCATCCTGATTATCGGCGATAAAACTCCTGACCTCTTCGACGAACACATTGAAGAAGGCGCCATTATTGGCTACGGTCTTGCGGCCCATCAGGTCCAGTGCCTGGATACCATTAGTACCCTCGTAGATCTGACCAATGCGCGCATCACGCACCAGTTGCTCCTGACCCCACTCACGAACATAACCATGCCCCCCCAGCACTTGCTGACCATGGATACAGCTTTCCAGACCGATATCGGTAAAGAATGCCTTGGCCACCGGGGTCAAGAGCGCTACAAGATCTTCACCCTTCTTCTTGATCTGCGGATCATCGGCAAACTTGCTGATATCCAGTTGCGAACCGACGTAGGTAGAAAAGGCGCGACTTCCTTCATTCATAGCCTTCATGGTCAACAGCATACGGCGTACATCTGGATGCACGATAATCGGATCAGCTACTTGCTCAGGCGCTATCGCACCCGTCGGTGAGCGGCTTTGCGTGCGCTCGCGGGCGTAAGCCACTGCGGTCTGGTAAGAGGCTTCGCCGCAGCCAATACCCTGAATACCAATCGACAGACGCTCGTAATTCATCATAGTGAACATGGCATTGAGCCCTTTATTCACTTCACCGATCAGATAACCCTGAGCACCATCAAAATTCATTACGCACGTAGCAGACGCCTTGATCCCCATCTTGTGCTCGATTGAACCGCAGCTAAGGCTGTTACGCTCGCCCAGACTGCCGTCCTGGTTGACCAGCATCTTGGGCACCAGGAACAGGGAGATACCCTTGGGACCCGCTGGGGCGTCGGGCAACTTGGCCAGCACCAGATGGATGATGTTATCGGTCAGGTCGTGTTCACCGCCAGTGATAAAGATCTTGGTGCCGGTGACCGCGTAGCTACCGTTGGATTGCGGTACAGCCTTGGTGCGAATAATGCCCAAATCGGTACCACAATGGGGCTCGGTCAGACACATGGTGCCGGCCCAGGTACCGCTGTAGAGGTTGGGCAGATAGGCCCGCTTGAGCTCTTCACTGCCATGAGCGTCGAGTGCCAAGCAGCAACCGGCGGTCAATGCCGGATACAGCGCAAAACTGTTATTGGCACCGTACACCATTTCCTCGACCTGAACGCCGAGCGTCTTGGGCATGCCCAGACCGCCAAACTCAGGGTTGCCGCCAAGACCCACCCAGCCGCCTTCGGCATAGGTGGTATAAGCCTGTTTAAAGCCTGCGGGCGTCGTTACCACACCGTCATTCCAGTGGGCACCCTCTTCATCGCCGCTGCGATTGAGCGGAGCAATAATCTGGGAGGTGATCTTGCCGGCTTCCTCGAGCATGGCTTCGGCAGTCTCAGCGTCGATCGCACCATTCAAGCCAGGCAGACTCTGCCACAGCTTGTCGGCTTCGAATACCTCGTTGAGGACGAAACGAATATCACGCAGGGGAGCTTTATAATCGGCCATGGAATAATCCTTTTGCAGTAGGAACGCCCGGACCATCCGGAACTAGCAGTCAAGTGTAACGCGACAACAAATAGATCGACAGCGTCTTTAAATGACTAATTTGTAAATCTTGGTCACGAAAAGCAGCGCTCGCAATGCCAGCTAAAAGAAAAGCCCCGAACCGGTCGGGGCTTTTCTATATTACGCACAGCCAGAAGTCACATACCTAGCCTCAGAACTGATCGGCCGTCATTTGCATCAGGTTATCAGCTCCGGACTCCACGGCCGCAACATGCGCCTGGGCGCGCGGCAGCAGTCGCTTGAAATAGAACTCCTGCGTGGCAAGCTTGGCCTTGTAGAAGCTTTCTTCACTGGTTCCGGCGTCAAGTTGCTTCTGTGCCGTCATAGCCATCTGCAGCCAGAAAAATGCTAACGCGACGTAACCAGAGAACATCAGGTAATCCATTGCCGCAGAGCCAATTTCTTCCCTATCTTGCATAGCCTTCATGGCTATCTTCTGAGTCATCTCGCCCCATTGGGCATTCAGGCTGCTAAGATTTTTAACGTAGTCACCGAACTGTGCGTTGTTCTCATTTTCTTTGCAGAAAACGTGCACTTCCTTGGTGAAAGCACGCAGCATCTTGCCTTGAGTCATCAGCACCTTTCGACCCAACAAGTCCAATGCCTGAATACCATTGGTACCTTCGTAGATTAGCCCGATACGGCAATCACGCAATTGTTGCTCTTGGCCCCACTCGCGCACATAACCATGACCACCGAAAACCTGCATACCGTGGTTGGTCACTTCAAGACCGGTCTCAGTCATGAATGCTTTACAGATGGGCGTGAGGAATGCCAGTTGCTCTTCGGCATTTTCCCGTTCCGCTTCATCCTTGGAATAATGGGCTTTGTCCAGCAGCTGCGCTGTGTAGAAAGCTAAGGCACGATTACCTTCATTGAATGCTTTCATGGTCAGCAGCATGCGCCGCACGTCCGGATGCACAATGATCGGATCGGCGGGTTTTTCTGGCTCGGCAGGGCCAGAGAGTGCACGCATCGACAGACGATCCTTGGCGTAGGCAAGTGCGCTCTGGTAGGAGGCTTCGCCATGACACAACCCTTGCATACCGGTTCCCAAGCGCGCGTGGTTCATCATCGTGAACATGCAGTTGAGACCCTTGTTGACCTCGCCGATCAGAAAACCCTTAGCGTCATCAAAGTTCATCACGCAGGTAGCAGATGCCTTGATGCCCATCTTGTGCTCGAGCGAGCCACACTTGACGCCGTTACGCTCGCCCTTTTCACCATTGGCATCAGGCAGGAACTTGGGCACGATGAACAACGAAATACCCTTGGTGCCTTCGGGCGCATCTGGAAGCTTAGCCAATACCAGGTGGACAATATTTTCGGCAAAATCATGTTCACCACAGGAGATAAAGATCTTGGTACCGGTAATCTGGTAACTGCCATCAGCCTGAGGCACTGCACGTGTTTTGGTCAGTCCCAAATCCGTACCGCACTGGGGCTCGGTCAGGCACATGGAACCCGTCCACTGACCCGGAACCAGTTTATTTAGGTACAGCTCCTTTTGCTCCTGGCTGCCGTGCGCGCGGATCGCAGCGGCGCAACCCTGGCTCAGACCGGGGTACATGCCCCATGCATAGTTAGCCGAACCAATCATCTCAGCGACAACAAATCCCAGTGACGCAGGCAAACCCTGCCCGCCGAACTCTTCCGGGCCGGTCATCGAAGCCCAGCCATTGTCGACAAACTGTTGATAGGCTTCCTTGAACCCAGCGGGGGTTGTTACTACACCATCATCAATATGGCAACCTTCCTCATCGCCAGAACGATTCAGTGGAGCCAGAACTTCGCCGGCAAACTTGGCACTTTCTTCCATGACCGCGGAAATCAGATCCGGTGTAGCTTCGGTCAGTTCAAAGCGCTCGTAAGCCGCGCCAAAGTCGTGCAGTTCTTCCATCACGAAGCGCATTTCGCGTAACGGAGCTTTGTAATTAGGCATGGCTAAATCTCGCTAGGGGGGACGGCTGGAACATGCCAACCATCAGAATTCATACAGTTGTTTGAACACTATGCCGACAGCGGGTAGCGGTCAAGGGATACCCCCTCCAATTTGACTGCTTGATACAAAGGCATAAGAAAAAGCAAACACAGCTCCGATCACAGTGAGTTAAAAGACCCTACTGGGCCAAAATTCGCATATAAAACTCTAGAGCCAAGCCATTACTTATACTTTTTCATTATATAAAAATCAGTTTTCGTGCTTGGACAATATTAGCCATCCCTTTTACTGTGGCGGCCTCACAGGATCCGACACGCGGAACCTCAACGTTATAAGGTTTGGTTTGATGAGCTGGGATTCCCTGCCAATGATTGGCGTCGCCCTACTGCTCTGCTGGATTTTCTATGCATTCGCCTGGGAAAAATTTAGCCCCGACGTCGTCGTCGGCATCGCAGTGGCAATTCTGCTGATCAGCAGCCTGCTGACACCTGCCGACGTGCTCGGCATCCTGTCTAACAGCGCGCCTATCACTATCGCCTGCATGTTCGTGCTCTCCGCTGCACTAGAGCGTACCGGCTGTGTTGACGGTCTGGGGAAATGGTTGTCACGCATGGGTGGCGGTAGTCCATTGCGCACTTTGTTCAGCCTGATGCTGACCGCGATGGTGCTCTCGACTTTTATTAACAATACCCCGGTGGTCGCCATCCTGACTCCGGTTGCAGTGACGTTAGCCGCCCAGGTCGGCAGCAAGGCATCGAAGATGCTCATACCGCTGTCCTATGCGACGATACTCGGCGGCACCATGACGATGATTGGCACCTCGACCAATATTCTGGTCGATGGGGTTGCCAGGGATCAGGGCATGGAGCCCTTTGGCATGTTTGAGATATTTCTGCCAGGTCTTATCATGGCAGCTATAGGCCTGGCGTTCATCATGTTGGTCGGCCATCGTTTGCTGCCCGATCGTGAAAGTTTGTCCAAGCAACTGCGTCCTGACCAGAGCCGGCCATTCATGACCGAGCTACTGGTGCCCCATGATTCACCCGTGGTGAACCAGAGTATCAGCGAAGCCAAACTCAACGGTGACAGCGGCATTCAGGTCCTGAAGATCTTCCGGGGCGACGAGGAATTGTCCACCCCGGTCAACTCCACAATACTGAGCGCCGGAGATCGCCTGGTTCTCCATGCCAACATGCGTGATTTCATAGAGCTACGACAAAACGGCCTACTCACCTTCAATCATGAGCAGCCAGCCAGTTTCGAGACTATCTCGACCCGTGACGTGGTGCTGGCAGAAGCCATAGTCGGACGCAATTCGCGTTACAGTCACCGGCCAATGCGCGATCTTAACCTGACCGCCCGCTACGGAATTCATGTCTTGGCAATCCACCGACACAACGAGAACATCCAGAATAATCTAGATGATTTTCAGCTACAGTTCGGCGACGTGATGCTGGTCGAGGGCACACCGACACAGATCCGTAAGTTCGCCGATAACGGTGACCTTATCAGCTTGAATACAGTGCATGAACGCGCCTACCGACGCACCAAGGCGCCCATTGCTATTGCTGCAGTGTTGAGTGTGATGGTTCTGGCGGCACTACGGATAATGCCGATAGAAGGCCTAGCCATGATTGCGACTGCCATCGTGCTTGCAACAGGGTGTCTGGATACAGAGGATGCCTACAAAGCTATTGATTGGCGCATCCTGACTATTATTTTCGGCATGCTGGCCATCAGCATCGCAATGAACAAGGTAGGCTTGGTGGATAGCGTGGTCGATCAGGTAATGCTACTGGCGCCTCTGATGGGCCCTCTCTTCATGCTTTCCTTCATCTATTTGTTAACTTCGATACTGACCGAGATCGTCAGCAATAACGCCGTGGCGGTCCTACTCACCCCAATCGCGATCGGCGTAGCGCACCAACTGGGAGCAGACCCGCGTCCTTTTGTGGTTGCTGTCATGTTTGCTGCCAGCGCCAGTTTTGCTACCCCCATTGGTTATCAGACCAACACCTTTGTCTACAGCGCGGGTGGGTACAAGTTTACCGATTTCATGCGAATCGGCATCCCGATGAATTTGATCATGTGGGCCACAGCCACTCTGATTATCCCGCTGATCTGGCCTCTATTTCCGGCTTGATCAGCGGGATGATCAGATCTGCTCTAACGAGGCAGCTGCGGTTATTCAGCCGCCTTGAGGGACTGCTCGAGATCCGCAAGGATGTCATCGATATGCTCAATACCGATCGACAGCCGCACCATATCCCGAGGCACACCGGCTTTGACCAGCTCCTCGTCGTTGAGCTGACGGTGTGTCGTGGTAGCCGGGTGGCAGGCCAATGATTTGGTATCGCCAATATTGACCAGTCGCACAATCAGCTCCAGCGCATCTATAAAGCGCGCGCCCGCCTCCTGCCCACCCTTGATGCCAAACGACAGGATCGAGGCCGGGATGCCGCCCATATAACGCTGAGCCAGGGCATGCTCTGGATGATCCGGCAAACCGGCGAACTGCACCCAGCTGACCTGAGGATGCTGCTGCAGATAGTGGGCTACCTTCATGGCATTTTCGCAATGCCGCTCCATCCGCAACGACAAGGTTTCCAGGCCCATAAGGATCTGGAAGGCATTCATCGGTGAGAGTGCTGCGCCCATATTTCGCAGTGGTACCACGCGACAACGCCCGATAAAGGCGGCGGGCCCAAAGGCATCGGTATAAACCACACCATGATAGGACGGATCGGGGCTGTTCAGCAGCGGGAAGCGCTCGGCATTGTCTGCCCAGGGAAAGCGGCCGCTATCAATTACCATGCCGCCCAAGGTTGTGCCATGCCCGCCAATGTATTTGGTCAGGGAATGCACGACGACATCCGCACCGTGCTCGATCGGGCGGCATAACGCAGGAGTGGCTACCGTGTTATCCACTATCAGCGGGACGCCATGGCGATGGGCCGCTGCGGCCAGTGCTGCGATATCGATAATATTGCCTGACGGGTTGCCGACAGACTCACAAAAGACTGCCTTGGTGCGCGCATCAATGAGACTCTCGAGCTCTGCAATATCGCCATGCGCGCCAAAACGCACCTCGATACCCTGACGCGGTAGGGTATGCGCAAACAGGTTATAAGTCCCACCGTACAACTTGGCTACCGAGACGATATTGTCCCCGACTTCTGCCAGCGTCTGAATAGCATAAGTGATCGCCGCCATCCCAGAAGCCACCGCCAGGCCGCCCACACCGCCTTCCATCTCTGCAAGCCGCTGCTCCAATACCGCATTGGTTGGATTCATGATCCTGGTATAGATATTACCCGGCACCTTGAGGTCGAAAAGATCGGCGCCATGCTGAGTACTGTCGAAAGCATAGGACGTGGTCTGATAAATAGGCACTGCGACCGACTTGGTGGTGGGATCCGGCGAATAACCGGCGTGTATCGCGAGTGTTTCGAGCTTCATTTTCGTTATTTTCCGTCAGGGGTGTATCGTCAAGCATGCCCATGCACTCACTGACAGGTCAATATCTGAAAGCAGCCAAGGGCGTAAAGCTTGATTCGGATCAAATAATCTGACAATCGGGACAGGCATACTGCTAAAACTATCTTAAAGGAGTGTCTGCCGTGTCACCCATTATTGTTGCCAGCGACCTAAGCCCGGAATCAGATCTGGCCGTCAGTCGAGCCTGTATGCTCGCCAACCGTCTGAACATACCCCTTATTGCCCTGCATACGGTAGATAATCAGCTGCCACTGCCTGTACAGGATAGGGCCTGTGCGGAAGCAAAAAACCTGCTTGGCAAGCAACTGGCCCGATGCCCGGGAAAAGAAGTTGCCGATATGCAACTAGTTATTAAAAGAGGGCCTGTCGCCGAAACCATTTTGCGCGCGGCGAGCGAGCAGAGCGCCCAGCTGCTGGTCATGGGCAAGCATCACCAACGTAGTCCTGAACTGTTTGTTGGGACGACGCTTGAGCGAGTCAGCCGACTCTCCTCAGTGCCTGTCCTGCTAGTTGCCGGCGACGGCGGTACTTATGAAAGTGGATTGCTGGCCCTGGATTTTTCAACCTGCGCCAGTGAGGCCTTGCGCAGCGCTGCGTTGATTCTCAATGGGGGTCAGCTGCACGCTCTGCACCTGTGCAACCCACCCTTGGGGGCCCGCCTGTCCGGACCTGCCGCCCGCGATGCTTTCATAGCAGAACAACAGGAAACCCTTTCCGATTTATTGGAAGATGAGTTCGAGATCCTGGATATGCTTGGTACGCCGCGGCCCACAGCAGATTTGCAGATACAGACCGGGGAGGTTCGGACATTTCTTGAGCAGGCTATAGCGCGGTTGCATCCCAGCTTCATTGCACTGGGAAGTCACAGCCGAAGCGGCATGAGCGAAACACTTCTGGGCAGCCTGGCTCTAGCACTGTTACGCGAACCACCCTGCGATGTATTGGTCGCACGCTGACTGCGTTAACCTGCCTCTATATGCTCGTGCAGAGCAATAAACTGCTGGGTCAGCTTGTGCTTGCCATCGAGAAAGATCAGCGGCGTATTGACCTGGTGTGATTCGCGCATGCGCACCGAGCTGGACAAATACACCGGAATCACCGGTAGGCCTTCAGCAATTAATTCATCAAGCATTTGCTGCGGTAGCGACGCCCTGGCCTGGAATTGATTAACCACGATACCTTCAACTTCCAAGCCCTCGTTATGCTCTTCTTTGATGTCTTCCAGCTCTCTGAGCAAGCCATACAACGCCTGCCTGGAAAAACTGTCGCAATCGAATGGGATGAGGCAACGGTCTGATGCGATCAGTGCGGAGATCGTATAAAAGTTGAAGCTCGGAGCGGTATCTATATAGATCCGTTCGTAATTATCTTTGAGGTCATTCAGCAATTTGCGCAGCTTTTGGATCTTGTACCGCGATTCGAGCTTGTGCTGCAATTCGGCCAGTTCGGGACTCGCTGCCATCAGCCAGAGATTCTCGAATGGCGTTTCGGTGACAAACTGTTCGGCTTTCTTGTTGAACAAGCTGGTAGAAAGCGTTTGCGCAAAAAAATCCGCAATGGTCAGGTCCACATCGACTAATCCATCACCCATCAGGTAATGGCTTGAGTTTGCCTGAGGATCAAGGTCCACCACCAGGGTCTTGTACCCGGCGGCCGCACTGACCGCTGCCAGATTACAGGCAATGCTGGATTTTCCAACGCCGCCTTTTTGATTAAAAATTACCCGCCGCATATCCTACTCCCTGTCAGCCTTGCGTACCGCCGAATGTAATCAGACCAAGATAGCAGACGGGTCATGATAGATCGCAGACAACTCGTGTACGGCTTCAATAAAGGCGCCGGCGTGAGCCGGATCAACCTCAGGCGTAATACCATGCCCCAGGTTGAAAACATGACCGTTACCTTTGCCGTAGCTTTTCAGGATACGCGCAACCTCTTCGCGGATGGCGGCCGGTTTCGCATACAGCACGGTAGGATCCATATTGCCCTGCAAGGCAACTCTTGAACCGACTCTGGAACGGGCTGCACCCATATCGATCGTCCAGTCCAGTCCCAGGGCATCGGCGCCGGTATCGGCAATGCTTTCCAGCCAGAGACCACCATTTTTGGTAAACAGAATAACCGGTACACGACGCCCATCATGCTCACGAATTAGCCCAGAAACAATCTTACGCATATAGGCCAACGAGAACTTCTGGTACGCATCAGCCGAGAGATTGCCACCCCAGGTGTCAAAGATCTGCACTGCCTGGGCGCCCGCCATGATCTGACCGTTAAGATAAGAAGTGACCGACTCAGCCAGCTTACCCAACAACTGATGCATCGCTTCAGGCTCGTCGTAGAGCATGGCTTTGGTCTTGCGAAAGTCTTTCGACGACCCCCCTTCAACCATGTAGGTTGCCAGCGTCCATGGACTACCGGAAAAACCAATCAGCGGCACACGACCATTGAGCTCGCTGCGAATAGTGCGCACTGCATTCATCACATAACCCAGATCCTGCTCTGGATCCGGAACTTTCAGTGCTTCAACGTCGGCGGGCGTATCTATCCGCTTACGAAAACGTGGGCCTTCACCGGTTTCAAAATACAAACCTAATCCCATTGCATCCGGGATGGTCAGTATGTCGGAGAACAGGATTGCAGCATCCAGCGGGAAGCGTTCCAGCGGTTGCAGTGTTACCTCACAGGCTCTTTCCGGATTCATGCACAACCCCATGAAGTCACCCGCACGTGTGCGCGCCTCGCGATACTCAGGAAGATAACGCCCAGCCTGGCGCATCATCCATACCGGAGTCACATCTACAGGCTCGCGCATCAGAGCACGCAGGAAACGGTCATTTTTTAGTTGGGGCATGAAATAAGCATCCAATTGCGGAATCAGCGGGCATTGTACCGGGAAAACGGGATAAAGATCAGCGGGACCAGGCATACACCCGTGGCCGGTTGCCGCAACATGTGTTTGCGCCACGCACACTCTCTGCGTATTGATACAAAAAGGGCGCCCTGAGGCGCCCTGTCTATCGCTTCAGATAATTCAGAGTTCAAGATACTCAAGAATACCCTCGGCGGCCTGACGGCCTTCCCATATCGCAGTAACAACCAGGTCCGAACCACGAACCATATCGCCACCAGCGAAAATCTTTGGGTTGCTGGTCTGGAAATGATACTGAGCCTTCTCCACGGCAACAACACGTCCCTGGCTATCCGTATTCACATTCTTGCCAGCAAACCACTCGGCAGGGCTTGGACGAAAACCGAAGGCGATGATCACTGCATCAGCGTGAATAATTTCCTCGGAGCCAGGAATGGGCTCAGGGCTACGTCGACCGCGGGCATCGGGTTCGCCAAGCCGCGTCTCAACGACTTTGACGCCCTCAACATGATCTTCGCCGACGATGGCGATAGGTTGCCGATTGAACAGAAATTTTACGCCTTCGTCCTTTGCATTCTTCACTTCCTTGCGCGAACCGGGCATGTTCTCTTCATCACGACGATAGGCACAATGAACCGACTTGGCACCCTGACGGATAGAGGTACGATTACAATCCATCGCCGTATCACCACCGCCCAATACGACCACACGCTTGCCTTTGAGATTGATGAAGTCGTGTTCAGACTTCTCAAATCCCAGATTACGGTTAACGTTGGCGATCAGGAAATCCAGCGCATCGTGAACGCCGGGCAGATCTTCACCGGGAAAGCCACCTTTCATATAGGTATAGGTACCCATGCCCATGAAGACAGCATCGTACTCATCGAGCAACTGGTCGATAGTCACTTCATTGCCGATCTCGGTATTCAGACGAAACTCGATACCCATCCCCTCAAAGACCTCGCGCCGACGCGACATGACCGTCTTCTCAAGTTTGAACTCAGGAATACCGAACGTCAGTAGACCACCGATTTCCGGATTACGATCGAAAACGACAGGACTGACACCCGCACGCACCAGAACATCCGCGCAACCAAGCCCGGCAGGGCCAGCACCAATAATAGCTACGCGCTTACCGGTGGGTACCACATGGGACAAATCCGGACGCCAGCCCATCGCAAAGGCTGTGTCAGCGATATATTTCTCTACCGAACCGATAGTGACCGCACCAAAGCCATCATTCAGAGTGCAGGCACCTTCACAGAGGCGGTCCTGCGGGCAGACCCGGCCACAGACTTCCGGCAAGGTATTGGTCTGATGCGCCAGTTCAGCCGCCTCGAGTATATTGCCCTCCGATACCAGCTTGAGCCAGTTAGGGATGTAATTGTGTACTGGGCATTTCCACTCGCAGTACGGATTACCACACTCCAGGCAACGATGTGACTGATCAGCAGCCTGCTCGGGCTTGTACTGTTCAGCAATCTCGACGAACTGCGTCTTGCGTGCTCGCAATGGTCTCTTCTGCGGATCCTTGCGGCCCACATCGATAAACTGGAAGTCGTTGTTCAAACGGTCAGCCATAAATAAACCTCTTAGCTGCAGCGGCACGCCAACGGTGTACCGCTGCAAACATTCACCTTGGGGCCAAGCCCGATCAAAATGATCAAGCCTGATGCCAGACAATCACCTTATTGCGGGCTGGCTCGAGTGCTGCTCAGCAATGCACCGAGGCTCGCAGCCTTAGGCTTGACGAGCCAGAAACGACGGATGTAATTATCCAGGTTGTCGAGTACTTCGGCGCCCCAGGCGCTGTCTGTTTCTGCCACGTACTCAGTCAACACCATGGTCAAGTAGCTGCGATAGGACTCCATAGACTCGCTGGAAATCCGATGCAATTCGACCAACTCATGATTCAGTTTGTCGAAAAAGCTATTGTCCTGATCCAGTACGAAAGCAAAGCCACCGGTCATACCCGCACCAAAGTTATGGCCTGTCGTACCCAGCACACAGACCATTCCACCAGTCATGTACTCACAGCAGTGATCACCTGCACCCTCAATTACCGCGTGGCAACCTGAGTTACGCACTGCGAAGCGCTCACCCGCACTACCAGCTGCGAACAATTTGCCGCCTGTTCCGCCGTAAAGGCAGGTGTTGCCGATAATGGCGGTCTCTTCCGAGCGGAACGGACTGCCCTTGGGCGGCACTATAACCAACTTGCCACCGGTCATGCCCTTACCAACGTAATCGTTGGCATCGCCCTCGAGATACATGTGCAGACCACCAGCATTCCAGACGCCAAAGCTCTGACCAGCAGTACCCTTGAAACGATAGGTTATCGGCGCACCAACCATGCCCTGGTTTCCGTGGACGCGGGCAATCTCACCCGATACACGCGCACCAATCGAGCGGTCACAGTTCGTCAACTTCATCTCGAACTCACCGCCGGTCAACCCGTCGATACCCGCACGGGCAAACTCGACCATCTTCTCTGCTGTAAGACCTTTATCAAACGGCTCGTTGCGCGGTGACTGGCAATACTGTGGCTTGTCTGCCGGCACATCTTTGCTAAACAGCAATGGCTCAAGATTCAGGTTCTGCTGCTTGCTGGTGTTACCCGGCAAGATTTCCAGCAAATCCGTCCGTCCGATCAGGTCCTGCAAATGAGTCACGCCCAGTTTGGCCATCCACTCACGTGTTTCAGTCGCGACGTAGGTAAAGAAGTTCACCACCATTTCCACGGTACCGATGAAGTGATTGTCGCGCAGGTGTTTATTCTGCGTGGCCACACCGGTCGCACAGTTGTTCAGGTGGCAGATACGCAGGTATTTGCAGCCAAGCGCGATCATAGGTGCAGTGCCGAAGCCAAAGCTTTCAGCGCCTAAAATAGCCGCCTTGATCACATCGAGGCCGGTCTTAAGACCCCCGTCGGTTTGCACGCGGACTCTACCGCGCAAGTCATTGCCGCGGAGAGTCTGGTGCGCCTCTGACAACCCCAGCTCCCAGGGTGAACCGGCATAACGGATTGAAGTGAGCGGTGATGCACCCGTACCGCCGTCGTAGCCGGAAATGGTGATCAGGTCGGCATACGCCTTGGCAACACCAGCGGCGATCGTGCCGACGCCCGGCTCCGAGACCAACTTGACCGAGACCAGCGCCTTGGGATTGACCTGCTTGAGGTCAAAGATCAATTGCGACAGGTCTTCGATCGAATAGATATCGTGATGCGGCGGCGGTGAGATCAGCGTCACACCGGGTACCGCATAACGAAGCCGAGCAATCAGCTCATTCACCTTGCCACCGGGCAGCTGCCCGCCTTCACCTGGCTTGGCGCCCTGGGCTACTTTGATCTGCAACACATCGGCGTTAACCAGATATTCCGGCGTCACACCAAAGCGCCCGGAAGCGATCTGCTTGATCTTGGAGCTGCGGCTAGTGCCATAGCGGGCCGGGTCTTCCCCACCCTCTCCGGAATTTGAACGCGCGCCCAAGCGATTCATTGCTTCGGCAATAGCCTCGTGAGCTTCCGGCGAAAGCGCTCCAAGTGAAATACCAGCGGAGTCGAAACGCTTAAAAATGCTTTCCAGCGGCTCGACTTGGTCGAGCTCGACGGGGGTCTGGTCATCGCGTAGACGCAGAAGGTCGCGCAATGATGCGACCGGACGACTATTAACGAGTGCAGCGTACTCCAGATATTTGTCGTAGCTGTCACCCTGAACGGCGTCCTGCAGTGTACGCACCACATCCGGATTATAAGCGTGATATTCGCCACCGAAAATGAACTTCAGCAGACCGCCCTGCTGGATTGCCTTGCGGGGGTTCCAGGCTTCTTTCGCCAACAGGCTCTGCTCCATCTGCAGATCGCTGAAGCGCGCACCCTGGATGCGACTGACCACTCCGCGGAAACACACATCGACTATTTCGTCGGCCAGACCGACCGCTTCAAACAACTGTGCGCCACGATAGGACACGATGGTGGAAATGCCCATCTTCGACAGAATCTTCAGCAGGCCCTTGGAGATACCCTTGCGATAACTCTTGAATACTTCATACAGATCACCGATTACTTCGCCGGTGCGAATAAGGTCGCCCAGCACTTCGTAGGCCAGGTACGGGTATACAGCAGTGGCACCGAAGCCGATCAGCACAGCGTAGTGATGCGGATCACGGGCAGTCGCGGTCTCGACCAGGATATTACAGTCGCAGCGCAATCCCACCTCGATCAGATGGTGATGTACCGCGCCAACTGCCAGTGCAGCATGCACCGGCAACTTGCCTTCTTCGATGTAACGGTCACTGAGTACAAGAAGTGTTTTGCCCTCACGCACAGCGGCCTCGGCCTGCAAGGCAATACCCTTGATGGCTTCGGACAAGGGCATATCGGCAGCCACGTTAAGCTCAATACGCTGGACGCTGAAGCCAGGACGATCCAAATTCATCAAGGTGCGCCACTTGGCAGGCGACATCACCGGGCTGCTTAGGATCGCTCTGTTGGCATGCTCTGCAGTCTCCTCAAAAACGTTGCGCTCGGCGCCGACGCAGGTTTCCAGGGACATCACAATCGCCTCACGAAGCGGGTCGATTGCCGGGTTTGTGACTTGAGCAAACTGTTGTCTGAAGTAGTCGTAGACTGAACGAACGCGAGTTGAGAGCACCGCCATGGGTGTATCGTCACCCATCGAACCCACTGCTTCCTGACCATTTTCGGCCAATGGACGCAGCACCTGATCACGCTCTTCGAACGTGACCTGGAACATCTTCATGTGTTGCTTGAGTTGTTCCGGGTTGAGGAAATCCGCACCATGGTCGCGGTCATTCATAGTGGCCTGGATGCGCAACGCGTTTTCCTTCAGCCACTTGCGATAAGGATGGCGTGACTTCAAACGGCCTTCAACGTCAGTGGTATGCAGCACTTCACCGGTCTCAGTATCAACCGCGAGTATCTGACCCGGACCGACGCGACCCTTGCTGATAACATCTTCAGGTTGATAGTTCCATACTCCAATTTCGGAGGCCACGGTGATGTAGCCATTTTTCGTGACCACATAGCGGGCCGGGCGCAGACCATTGCGGTCAAGAAGACACACTGCGTAGCGACCTTCTGTCAGTACAATGCCGGCTGGACCATCCCAGGCTTCCATGTGCATCGAATTAAACTCATAGAACGCCTTCAAATCGGCATCCATGGTTTCAACATTCTGCCAGGCAGGTGGAACAACCATACGAATAGCTCGAAACAGATCCATGCCGCCAGCCAGCAGCAACTCGAGCATGTTGTCCATGCTCGACGAGTCCGATCCGGTGACGTTGACGATCGGCGAAATACTTTCCAGATCAGGTAGCAATTCGTTGGTGAACTTGTTCCGCCGGGCATGCGCCCAATTGCGGTTAGCCGTAATGGTATTGATTTCACCATTGTGCGCGACCAGACGGAAAGGCTGGGCCAGCGGCCATTTGGGCAACGTATTAGTGGAGAAGCGCTGGTGGAATACGCTGATCGCGGTCTCCATGCGTTGATCGCTCAGATCTGGATAGAAGCGTCCCAGATCAGCTGGCATCATCAAACCTTTGTACGAAATAACCTTGTGCGACAGGCTGCAGACATAAAAGTCAGCGTCCGCCTCCATGGCGATCTCAGCCTTGCGGCGAGCATAGAACAGCTTGATCCCGAACGCCTGTTCATCAATACCTTCGCCGGAAACGAATACCTGTTCAATGCGCGGCATGCAGCTTAGCGCGAGCGGACCCAGCACGCTGCTGTCTACCGGAACTTCCCGCCAGCCAAGAGAAAACAGGCCTTGGCTTTCCAGCGCGGCGTCGAACGCAGAGCGTGCGAGAGTAGCGGAGGCATCGCTAGCGCCCATGAAGATCATGCCCACAGCATACTGATCCGGCAATGCCGCACCCAGTGACTCTTGAGCCACCTCACGCAGGAAACGATCAGGCTTCTGAATCAGCAGACCACAGCCGTCACCGGTTTTGCCGTCTGCGTTGATACCGCCACGGTGGGTCATACACGTCAGAGCTTCAATGGCCGTCAGCAACAAGTGGTGGCTCGGCTCGCCCTGCATGTGGGCGATAAGGCCAAAACCACAGTTATCCTTGAACTGATCAGGCTGATATAAACCTGCTTTCATAGGCACACTCTCAAATGCTATTAAATTCAGACGCTTACGAGATTCAAACGAGACTGGATCTGGCTCGGCGCCGGACGAAAGGACGATAAGTGTACACAGCGGTTCTTATGCCCACAATTTTTTTTAAGCGCAGGGTGCCGCATTAACGTATCCAAATGTCGTAAATACGAAACATTTAAGCACAACGGCCACCTGTTAAATCGGGCTGGCAAAGCACGCCAACCCCGCATCATCGGCTCAGTCGAGCGATTGCTGTATGTCAGCCATTGAGCGCGGCCAGGGATTACCACGCCGCATAGGTTCCGGTAGTACCGATACGCCCTGCTGGGCCTGCTGCCGATTGGCGTAATTACCCTGAGTCACAACGAACCAGGGTTTGCCCTGATACGTGGTTTCAAACATCCCCAGATTAGCTACACCGGAATGAGCAGCAATAAACCCTTTTGCGGCTTCGCGACGCTGCGATCCGAGCACCTGCAGCACGTAATTGCCTGCTGCGCTCGCACGATACCAGTCCGCCCCATGAACACCCGAGCTCACACTAGGTTCAACTTTAGGCGTTGCGGCAATGGGCGCCTGAGCCGCCTTTTGAGCAACCAATTTAGTATCCGCCGGCTCTGCAGCAAGACGACTATCACTGTCAGTCGCCTTAGCAGGCGAAGAAACACCAGGGCTCAGCTCAGTGGCTGGCTGACTGCTCGGAAAAAGATTAACCGTTGCCGGGCGCTCTTCACTTGGGGCTGATGACGTCTTTTCGGCAACAGCCGCCTCAGGCTCAGAAACCGTTTCGCGCTCCTGTGCCAGAACAGCAGCTCCGGGCTGTGCGTTCAGTTCGGTCAGCTCTGCAAGCTGGGGATCGTCGCTGACCGTGACCGATACCACTGGGTCAGGTAACTCCAGAACAGTAGTGGTTGGCGCCTCCTGACGATCGCCCATAAACCACGCAAACCCGATACCTACCGCCACCAGAACAACAGCAAGTATTGATTTAAACGGCAAACCAACGCCTCGCGCCGATACTGGTGCATCATGCTCTTCCATGGCGTCTCGCATGGATTGCCTTGCCGCTTCGTTGACCCGACCAGGCCAGCCACCGCTGTGTCGGTGAATCCACTGAATCTGCTCTTCATCCAACAGTTCTATGCCCTGTCCAGCAGCCTCTAATCGCTGTGCAATGTAATCTCGGGTCTCATCTAACGAGTAAGCCTGTAGAGGTATCTGATGCAACCACTGAGCGCCTTCCTCCTCCGCATCAACACGATCAAGAGCCGGCTGAATGCTATCGTCGGCAAACAGAAAGATCCGTATTGGTGATTCAGCTCCGCCCACACGACTTAGATCAACCAACTCCTGCAGCGCTCCCTGCTCCAGAAGTTGAGCATCATCAACAATCAAATACAGATTGATGCCAGTGGCATGTAATTGCTCGGCCCTGAGCATCAGCGCTGCCGGATCTCTGCCACCGGCGTTTACTGCCTGGCAGAAAAAAGAGATCAACGCAGCATCGCCCGAACACTCCCGCGCAGTGGTGACTACGCATTGAGTCGTATCTTTATTACTGCTGGCCAGAAGCACCTGCCTTAGTAAGGTCTTGCCACTTCCTTCAGGGCCGGTTACCAACAACAACCGATCACCATAGCGAGCAAGGTGATGCAACTGCGCTAATACCGTCTTGCGCTGGGGCGTAAAAAATTTAAACCCAGGGGTCCTCGTCGCGAAGGGATCGTGGCTAAGCTGATAATACTCTTCGATACTTTCAGCGCCACTCAACGCATTCATGCTCGTTTCCTGTCGATCTGTCATGATTGGACTTCCGCAAGGGTTGCCTGCAAGGTTTCTGAATCAAACTCGGCTGTTACCACCGCTTCACCGATGGCTTTGAGCAATACTAGCCTCAACTGACCATCCAGCACCTTCTTGTCTACTGCCATTAACTCGATAAAGTCAGCGGGACTCATTGAGGCCGGCGAACATATCGGCAGACCTGCCGACTTGATGATGCGAATCCCTCGCTCAGCCTCCGCCTGGTCGATCCACCCAATCCGTCTAGACATATCCAGTGCCATTACCATACCTGCGCCAACAGCCTCACCGTGCAACCACTGGCCATAACCCTGGTGTGCTTCGATCGCGTGCCCAAAAGTATGTCCTAAATTAAGGGTCGCACGCACACCACCCTCGCGCTCGTCCGCCGCTACAACTTCGGCTTTAGCTGAACAGGATCGGGCAATCGCCTCGGTTACCAGGTCATGCTGCAATTCACGCAGTGCGGCCATGTTAATTTCAAGCCAGTCGAGGAACTGTGGATCGCGGATCAGACCGTATTTGATCACTTCAGCGAGCCCCGCACTAATCTCTCTGGGAGGCAAAGTGCTGAGGCTTGCCGTATCGATGATAACCGCCTGGGGCTGATGGAAAGCACCGAGCATGTTCTTTCCAGCGGGGTGGTTTATACCGGTCTTGCCGCCAACGGAGGAGTCCACCTGTGAAAGCAGTGTTGTCGGTACCTGGATAAAGTTGACACCGCGCTGATAGCAGGCCGCAGCAAATCCTGTCATATCACCAATCACACCGCCACCCAGTGCTATCAGAGTCGTTCGCCTGTCGTGCCGCTCAGCAAGTAGGGTATCGAAAATCTGCTGCAACGTTGTCCAGTTTTTATAAGACTCACCTGTAGGGAGAACAACCGTCGATAACTGATAACCCTGCAGGGTTTCTTGCAATGTTTTCAGGTACAGAGGCGCTACCGTATCGTCGGTAACAATACACACCTGCTTTCCGGCGATGAAAGGAGCAAACAAATCACGCTGCCCGATCAAGCCAACACCGATAAAAATTGGATAGCTGCGATCCCCTAACTCGACCGTCAGTTGTTGCATATTAATTTCTCCCAAAGGAATCCGGCAAGAATACAACAGACGGCACCATCGTGGGCGCCCTATGGCTGCTCTGAGAGCGTGCAAATAAAATGGGGTAGTTCAGGGGTCGGTTTCGAGCAGACGACCTAGGATGGTATTCACGACCACTTTTGGACCGCGCTGGTCAGTATCGATGGTGATGTCTGCAATCTCACGGTAGAGAGGGTCGCGTTTCGCCATCAGCTCGCGTAATACTCGCTCAGGATCAGCATTGAGTAGCAGGGGTCTCTGCCGATCTTTGGACGTTCGCTGCAGTTGCTGATCCACGCTGGTGCGCAGGTAAACAACTAACCCGCTGGCTGAGAGTGCCTGCCGGTTAGAGGCTCGCATAACCACACCTCCGCCAGTGGCTAAGACGATACCGTGCTCGTTCACTAATTCCGCGATCATTGCTTCTTCACGCTCGCGGAATCCCTCTTCTCCCTCTACATCAAAAATCCACGGAATATCAGCCCCAGTACGAGCTTCTATTTCACGATCAGAATCCTTGAAGGGGTATTTGAGTTCCTTGGCGAGCAGTCGCCCGATGGTGCTTTTGCCTGCCCCCATCGGGCCTACCAGAAAGACATTGCGCAATGCGATTACCTTGCCACGGTAATTGCGCCGTTCTTGATGATGCGCGGAGTCAGAAAAATCAACAGCTCAGATTTGCTCTCAGAAGTAACATCGCGGCGGAACATCTTACCCAATACTGGCAAGTCTCCCAGAAATGGCACTTTCATCTGACTATTTTGTGTCTCGCTGGAGAACACGCCACCAATCACGATAGTTTCACCATCACCCACCAGAATCTTGGCGTTGACTTCATTCTTGCGAATGGTCGGCACGCCATTAACTTCATTGGTGAAATCAGGCTCGTCCTTGGTCACGATAACTTCCATGATCACTTGGTTGTCCGGTGTGATCTGCGGGGTCACTTCCAAAGATAGCACTGCTTCAGCGAAGGCAGTAGTCGTTGCACCGCTGGAGCTCGCTTCCTGATAAGGGATCTCAGAACCTTTCAGAATCTTCGCCGTTTCCTTGTCGGAGGTAACTACTTTGGGCTGCGAGATCACTTCACCGTTTCCTGTACTTTCCATGGCAGAGAGCTGGAGATCAAGAATCGCATTATTAGTTATAAAGCCGATACCAATACCCGAGGTTGCTCCAACAACACCCATGTCAACAAAAGGTGCATTCACTGCGGGAGTAGGCATAGCCGCACCGCCCGCTCCGCGACCGAAGGTTTCAAAGCGGTTGCCTAGATTGACATTACCGCCCCAGCGTACCCCGAGCGCCTTATCAAAACCTACGTTCGCTTCTACGATACGCGCTTCAATCATGACCTGACGAACCGGTATGTCCAGCTGCGCAACAATACGGCGAAGCTCATCTAGCTCCTGCTGAGTTTTGAGCGCAATAATACTGTTAGTACGGTTGTCAACTGTAATTGAGCCACGCTGCTCGCCATCAGCGGCGGTAACCGATGCAAACAGGCTGGCTATTTCAGAAGCGAGTGCGTAATTAACTTGAATAAGCTCGCGACGCAAAGGAGCCAACTCGGCGATCTGCTGTTGTGATTCCAACTCCTGCCGCTCTCTGGCGGCAATCTCAGCAGCCGGGGCTACCAGTAGCACATTACCAATCTTGCGCTTGTCCAGGCCTTTGGTCTTAAGCACCAAATCGAGCGCCTGATCCCAAGGTACATTCTGCAAACGCAGCGTGATACTGCCCTGCACTGTGTCACTAGCCACCAGATTGAGATCCGTAAAGTCAGCAATTAGCTGCAGAACTGAGCGGACTTCAATATCTTGAAAGTTCAGCGACAACTTCTCACCGGTGTAAGCGAAGGCGTCGGCGTTGCGTTTTTCTGATTCGGTACGGCTAAGCGGCTTGAAACTGACTATCAGACGCTTGTCGGTCTGGTAAACCAGGTGCTCATAGAATCCAGTCGGCTCGATGTTGACGATGGCATTGCCATTGCTACTCGACGCATTCACAAAGTTAACTGGAGTGGCGAAATCAGTGACATCCAGACGAACTCTGAGTGCATCGGGCAACTGTGTGTCAGGAAAGCTCAAGCGAATCTTGCCACCTTGATCTTGGACATCTACCTGGACAGAGGGGTCGGAAAGGTCAATAACAACGTTACCTTCACCCTGATCACCACGCTGGAAATCCAGACCGAGGATCGAGGGTCCACCCATCATTGGGTTGCTGGAAACTACGGGTTCGGAAGAGGCGCGCCAGTCATCCGGGACGACAGTGGGTGCGACTGGAGCCGATGCCGATGTCGAGCCGTAGCCCGGCGCATCACCTTCACCTACTAGTACATAGAGATCATTACCGTCGGTTCGAGTGGTATATGGGACAAGGCTCGTGAGATTGATGATAAGGCGAGTACGATCGTTTGCTTCAACCACCGTGAGGCTTCTGGCGTTACCCATGCCTAGCTCGCGATTGCGTGAATCCAACTGACTCTTGACACCCGGCAGGTCAATTGCAATCCGTGCAGGTTGCTCGATGGTATAGCCCTTCGGGACCGACGTTACCGGCTCGTCAAAGCTGAGCTTGAGCTCGACCCGCTCACCGGGCAACGAAGCCACGTCGAGATTTTGGAGGTTGGCCGCGAGGGCCAATGGGCTCAGCAGCACAATAACGGCGGCGAGCGAAAACTTCTTGGCTAGAGGCATTTGATTGCGTTCCACGCTTGACTGTTTACAGTTCATGATTTCTCTCCCTGGTTGACTTATCCGCGCTCAGGCAAGCTGAGCGTTCTCGGGCGCTCCAACCAACCGCCTTCCCCGTCCGGGACGATTTCGACTACGTCGACACGGCCTTCTTCGATCGCAATTATGCGGCCGTGGTTGCGACCCAGATAGTCACCCATCTGCACCCTGTGCACGCTGCCAGCACCGCGAACAAGCGCTTGAATGCCGCCACCGTCGCTCAGGGTTCCAACCATCTCAAATCCCTCGATATTGAATCCTTCAAGGAACTGTTTAACTCTGTCTTCATCTGGCTTGATATCCTGCGAACCCCGCTGACGCTGTGTCACATCGATGCGAATGGGTGGCTGGAAAGGACTGCGAAGCGACGCAGCACTGTAAGTGAATGCCTCATAAACCTTGAAGCGAGGCAGCGGCTCAATATTCCCCGCCGGCTTGGCGCGGGTCTCGGCCATGAATGCTTGCAGATCGGCGTAACCGCTATCGCCGCAACCGCTCAGTAGCAACGCTGGAAGAAGGGCCAGGGCCCATACACGCTTGTGCATGATCATTGCTGGCCTCCTGTGTCGTTATAACGATAAGTCCGAGCGAGAATGCTCATCTTCAATAGATCTGGATTGCCCTCGGCCACCGGCGCTATAGTAAAATCGTGGAGCGTAACAATACGCGGCAAGCTGGCGATGCTGCTGACGAAGGTGCCCAGATCATGATAGTTACCCTGCACCACAATGCTGATCGGCAGTTCAATATAGAATTGCTTAGCCGTTTCCGGCTGCAATGTAATTGACTCGAACTCCAGACCACTATTAAGGCCCATCTGCGTTATGTCTTCCAACAGACCAGGAACTTCAGTATCGCTGGGCAACTGCTTGAGCAGTGTGCCAAAACGCTCTTCGATTTCTACCAGCTGATCTTTGTAAGCTTCAAGATTCGCCGCGCGGAAGGATTTCGCTACGAAATCTTCTCTCAAGGTAACTTCCTGCACCTCACTGCGCTCAAGAACCACTTGCAGATCCTTGAGGTGAAAGTGATAGCCTGCAAACATCAGAGCAATAAGCAGTAACAGGCCTACTATGAACTTGAGAGCGCCAGGCCAGGCGCCAACGTTGTTGAAGTCGATGTTATTGACATCAATTTTCTTGAAACTTTCTACGGATGTGGACAGGCTCATGGCTGCTGTTCTCCCTCAGCGGTAACGGCGCCAGGCTCGGTCTGCTTGACCGACAGCTCAAAGACGTTAGCTTGGTCCAGGCCACCAGCCGTGACTGCTCGCACTGCGGTCAGATTTGGCGATGTCAGCCAATCGGACGCATCCATTTGCCGCATCAGATTCGAGACTCTGCTGTTTGACTCAGCACTACCTTTAACGCTGATAGTAGGACCTTTCATGTCCAGGGAACCAAAATACACACCGTCTGGCAGAGAGCGCGCCAGCTCGTCGAAAACCCGAACGATAATCGGACGATTACCTTGCAGGTCCTGAATGATTTTCATGCGATCGAGCAACTGCGTGCGTCGTGCTTGTAGTTGTTCGATCTCTTTTATACGCGCTTCCAGGAGGGTGATTTCCTTTTGCAAAAACTCATTTCGATCGTTCTGGTGATCAATCTTGCCATTCAGGAAACGATCGCCAAGAAAAACAAGGCCACCGGCAAATAGAACGACTAACACCAGTACGGTCAAAAATTCTTTCTTGCGCTCTTCCCTGAGCTGCTCGCGCCAGGGTAATAGGTTAATGCGAGCCATTAGTCGAAACTCCTCATTGCCAGACCGCAGGCAATCATCAGCGCCGGAGCGTCATTGCTGAGCGCGACGGCGTCGACTTTGTTTGACAAGGTCATATTTGCAAAAGGGTTGGCCACCAGCGTCGTGGTGCCGATTTTTTGCTGAATCAGCTGATCAAGCCCAGGAATCGAAGCCGTACCACCAGCTAGCAGGATGTAATCGACATCGTTGTACTGACCACCGGCAAAGAAGAACTGTAATGAGCGCGAGACCTGCTGTACTACCGCATCCTTGAACGGACTCAGCACCTCGCCTTCGTAGTCATCCGGCAACCCGCCCTGCTTCTTCGCCAGGCCAGCCTCGTCCTGGGAAAGTCCGTAACGCCGCTGAATTTCGTCGGTCAACTGCTTACCGCCGAACAGCTGCTCTCGCGTATAGATGATCCTACCTTTGCTGAGCACACTCAGGGTCATCATGGTGGCGCCAATATCGATCACCGCGACCGTGACGTCATTTCGATCGCCTTCTAACTGACCAATTACCAGCTCACAGGCTCTCTCCATCGCGTAGGCCTCAACTTCGACCACACGTGCATTGAGCCCGGCCAACACCAGCGCCGCCTCACGAATATCGACGTTCTCTCGACGGCAAGCCGCCAAAAGGACCTCGACTCGCTCAGCGTTACGCGGCGATACGCCCTGAACCTCGAAATCGATTGCGACTTCGTCAAGGGGGTAAGGTATGTACTGATCAGCTTCGAGCTTGATCTGCTCTTCCATCTCGTCAGGATCAAGCCCCGCATCCATCTCGATGGTCTTGGTGATCACTGCGGAGCCGGCGACCGCAACAGCGGCCTGCTTCAGCGAGCTACGAGATCGGGCCAGGACTTTCTCCAAGGCCTGACCGACACCTTCAAGCTCGACGATATTTTTCTCGACGACCGCACTGGGTGGGAGGGGTTCAACCGCATAGGCTTCTACCTTATAGCGGTTTCCTGAACGACTGAGTTCGAGAAGCTTCACCGTAGTGGAGCTAATGTCGATGCCCAGAAGCGTGTTTGCTTTTTTCTTTATGAGCCCTAGCACAGCCAATTTCCTATCAGCATCCGACACTTACGGACGGTTTATGTTTTCATACATTAAATAACAGTCGTAGCACAAGCGCAAATAGCTAAAACAAAAAAAATGCGCTTATAATATAGACTGCTAACCCGTTCTCACAACGCAACATCCCTAACCATCTCATTTGACAGGGAATTCACTTCTTCCCCATGCAATTTTTAAAATTTCTATTTTGGTCAATTCTCGCCATTATCAGCGCCCCAATCCTTGCTTTGAGCGGGATTGCGCTCTATTTAAGCCCTTCTTTGCCTGACGTCGACGCCTTGCGTGACCTGCAATTACAAACCCCTTTGCGGATATATAGCACAGATAACAAACTCATAGCAGAATTCGGCGAAATGCGCCGGATACCAATAAGCTACGAGCAAGTCCCGCAAAACTTCATTAACGCCTTGCTTGCTGCCGAAGACGACAATTTCCTAAATCATCGGGGGGTTGATCCGATGGGCCTGCTACGTGCCGCCTCTGAGCTGGTGCAGACGGGTCATATCCAGACCGGTGGCAGCACGATCACGATGCAAGTAGCGAAAAACTACTTTCTCAGCAGCGACAGAGTATTTTCTCGCAAATTCAATGAAATACTTCTCGCTCTGCAAATCGAGCGGAGCCTCAGCAAGCGCGAAATATTTGAACTCTACGTTAACAAGATTTACCTGGGCAATCGCGCATACGGCATAGAAGCTGCCGCGCAGATTTATTTCGGCAAATCGATCGACCAACTGGACCTTGCCGATCTAGCCATGATCGCCAGCTTGCCAAAGGCGCCCTCCCGTTACAATCCCGTATCCAACCCGGAGCGGACATTGATTCGTCGTAATTGGATACTGGGGCGCATGCTCAGTCTTGGCAATATCGACCAGAAAGCTTTCGACGATGCGGTATCCAAGCCAATCAAAGCCGAAAAGTATGAAGCCAAGCCCGAACTCGAGGCGCCTTATGTTGCGGAAATGGCTCGGCTTGAAATGATCGAACGATTCGGCGACAGCGCATACACGAGTGGCTATCACGTGTTCACAACCGTTGACAGCACCTTGCAGGAGCTGGCCAACCGGTCCTTGCGTGACGGTTTGATGGAATATGATCGCCGACACGGCTATCGCGGCCCCATGGAGACCAACCCCGGAGCCACACCCGATCAATGGGAGGCTCTTTTACAACCTTACCGTGAAATGGGTGGGCTGATTCCCGCGGTGGTCACTACCGTAAACGCGGAAAAGGCCCTTATCCAGATCCGAGGCGGCGAGCTGGGCGAAATTCCTTGGGATGACATGCGTTGGGCACGAAAGCATTTGAACACCAATAGCCTGGGACCCAACCCCTCCAAACCTGCGGATATTCTCAGCGTCGGCGATGTCGTTCGGGTAAAACCTGTTGCCGGTGTGCGCTACAGCCTCGCACAGATACCCAAGGCGCAGGCCGCGCTAGTTGTGCTCGCACCAGATGATGGTAGCGTTCAGGCACTGGTAGGCGGGTTCTCCTTCGACCAGAGCAAGTATAACCGTGTAACACAGGCCAAACGCCAGCCCGGATCCAGCTTCAAGCCGTTCCTTTACAGTGCGGCACTCGATCATGGCTATACACCCGCCAGCCTAGTCAATGATGCTCCGCTAGTAGTCGACGACGGTCACATGGAGTCCGCTTGGCGGCCGCAAAACTCCGGCGGCGATTTTCTGGGGCCAATCAGGCTGCGCGAAGCGTTGTATCGATCTCGCAACCTGGTTTCGATCCGTCTTTTACAGGATATCGGTGTCGACAAAGCGCTGACCTACATGGAGCGCTACGGCTTCAGCCGCAGCGATTTGCCACGCAATCTCTCCGCAGCTCTGGGCACGCCAGAGCTCACCCCCCTGCAAATCGCGCAGGGATATACCACCATTGCCAACGGTGGCTTCGCGGTTCAGCCCTACTTGGTCGAGCGGATAGAAGATCACGAAAGCAAGATAATCGATTTTGCCAAGCCGGCAGCCACACCAAAAGCCATCGAAGCTCACCAGGAGCGCGTCGAACGCTATAGTGAAATGGCTGCGCTACCTGCCGTGGAAATCGCCGCTGCCGAGCAGGCGGTCGATCCGCGCACCACCTACCAGCTCACCAGCATGCTTAAGGACGTCATTACCCGCGGCACCGCTGTGCGAGCCAGAGCGCTGCAACGACCCGATCTGGCCGGCAAGACCGGCACAACAAACGAGCAGAAGGACGCCTGGTTTTCCGGCTATAACGGCGACTTCGTCGCCACAGTTTGGGTCGGCTTCGATCAGCCTGCCACGCTAGGGCGGCGAGAGTATGGCGGTACTGCGGCGCTACCCATCTGGATGACATTCATGTCTGGAGCTCTTGAGGGCCGGCCTGAAAGCAGCCAGCCAATGCCCGACGGCCTGGTTAACGCACGGATTGACCCCGAAACCGGACGCACCGCACGACCAGACAGCGACAACGCGCTGTTCGAAGTTTTCAAGGAAGAAGACGCGCCTCCTTCCTTCAGCGAACTGGATGCCGGTGGTTACTCCAGCGAAGGCGCCGTAACACCGCTTGAGTTGTTCTGAGCCAGAGCACAGACCTGTTCGCGCAGCCAGCGATTCGCGGAATCATGTTCCGAGGTCTCATGCCAGTAAAGGTTGAGGCCGATTGCAGGCAATGGCAGTGGCATTTCAAGTAATTGATTATCCAGCACAGCATTGACCAGCTCCGCATGCCGTCTGGACATTGTCAGCAGCAAATCGCTCTGCGCCACGACCAGGCTTGCAGCCTGGTAATTCTGGCATTGCTGTACCACCCTGCGCATCAAGCCCATATGTCCTAGCGCCAGATCTTCATAGGACAGCCCACGGCGCCAAGAGGCGACGGCGATGTGCTCACTCTCCAGATAGCGTTCGATGCTCAACACCCCACTGAAGCAAGGCCCCGCCACAACACACAGCGGCTCCGTGAGCAATTGGGTCTGACGCAGGCTCGCCTCAACCGGTCTCGCTATCTGTACCGCTAGATCAATACGACCGGCTGCCATTTCCAGTTTCAATTCGGACCAGCGTACCCCTGCTATTCGCACCCGGCACCCGGGAGCGCAGTGGCGCAAATGCACCAGCAAGGGTGGTAGCAATACCAGCTCCAATTGCTCAGGGAGGCTGATCGTAAAAGTGCGCTCATCAGCTGACGGATCAAAATCCTGCAAACCCTCAAGGGTGCGCTGCAGCCGCGCCAGGCTGTCGCTGATCACTGGCGCGAGTCGCTGGGCCAGCGCCGTCGGAGAAACCCCACGGCCCTCGCGCACAAACAGCGGATCAGTAAATTGCTCGCGCAGGCGCGCCAGCGAGTGACTTACCGCCGATTGACTGACATGCAAAATTGCAGCCGATCGGGTCAGATTACGCTCCCGAAAAACCACCTCAAAAACCCTGAAAAGATTCAGATCCATACGCGCAATCGATGGCAAACCATTCATTTCATTCATAAGCAACAGCTCATCCCGCAAGGTATACAAATTATTATGACCTGTATTCATAATTATAGATGAATAAGCTTCGCTTCACCCTATGGCTTGTGCGGTCTAAGCTGCTCGACACAAAATCTACCATCGAGGCGTGGCCAATGCAGGAACACGAATATCTCTCGTCATTGCGCAACTTGCAGCTCGCGGCGTGGCCAAAGGGCGCTCCCACCGAAGCGGTCTATCCCCTAGGCGAACAACCAGTCACCGAGTATCTGCGGCACTGGGCAAAGGCCACCCCGCAGAAGACGGCGATTCATTTCTATGGCTACCAGCTCAGTTATGCCGAACTGGACGACCTGAGCGATCGATTTGCTGCCCTTCTTTACCAGCAAGGCATCAGCGCGGGTGACCGGGTAGCGGTCTTCATGCCCAATTGCCCGCAGCTGCACATTGCTTTTTATGGCATCTTGAAAGCCGGCGCGATCCACGCCCCTGTCAGTCCAATGGCCAAAGGTATGGAGTTGAGTTACCAACTCAACGACAGCGGAGCGACTGCCATTGTCTGCTTTGACCAACTGTTGCCGGTCATCCGAGACGTGCGCAGCGAAACCAACTTGCAGCTAGTCATCAGTACCAGTTTGTCCGAACTGTGTCCTGCCGCGCCTTCAATACCCGTTCCTGACCTTCTGCAAGCGCCCAAGCTACCAATCAGCGACAGTATCGACATGTTGCCAACATTGGCGGTCACCGCACCCGCCACCGCATTGCCGATGCTTGCTCTGGACGATATCGCCGCGCTTAATTACACCGGTGGCACCACCGGATTACCCAAGGGCTGCATCCATACCCACGGCGATATGTTGTATACCTGCGCAAGCTTTGTACCCGCAGCACTGGGTCTGAATCCTGACCGCGTGAGCCTCAATTTCATGCCGGAATTCTGGATCGCCGGCGAAAACGCTGGCCTGCTGTTCCCGGTGTTTACCGGCACCACCATGGTGTTGTTGGCACGCTGGGACGCACTCAGCTTTATGAGTGCGGTGCAATATTATCGTGTCGGGCATACCGGCCTGCTGGTCGATAGCGCGTCCGAAGTACTTGATCATCCGCGGGTCGGCGAATTCGACTTCAGCTCGCTGGAAATCACCAGCTGTGTTTCGTTCATCAAGAAACTCACTCCCGAATATCGCCGGCGCTGGCGCGAGCTAACTGGCTGCACTCTATTCGAAACCAGCTTTGGCATGACCGAAACACACACCTGCGACACCTTTACCGCAGGCATGCAGGATGATGATTTTGACCTGCGCTCAGCCCCGACCTTCGTCGGCCTGCCGGTGCCGGGCACTGAATTCAAGGTATGCGATTTTGCAACAGGCGAGCTGTTGCCGCTGGGCGCCGAGGGCGAGCTCTGTGTACGCACCCCATCGCTGCTCAAGGGCTATTGGAACAAACCCGAGGCCAGTGCTGACGCGCTACGCGGTGGCTGGCTGCTCACCGGCGACAGCGGTGTGATAACTGAGCTGGGACACATTCGCTATCTGGGGCGCCGCAAGGAAATGCTCAAGGTCAACGGTATGAGCGTATTCCCCAGCGAGCTGGAAGCGATGCTCGGGCAGCATCCCGACATCCTGGCGTCCGCCGTCATTGGCGTTGCTGACGAGAAGCGCGGAGAGGCGCCTTTGGCATTTATCGTCGCCAAGCCCGACAGTGGCCTGAATGCGGACGCGCTCTATCAATGGTGCAAAAGCGCCATGGCAATCTACAAAATACCCGAAATCCGGCTGGTCGAATCCTTGCCGATGACTGCGACCGGCAAGGTCAAAAAACAGGAACTGCAGGAATGGATCTGATATGAATTTCAAGAGCCTGCTAATTGCCAACCGCGGTGAAATCGCTATTCGAATCGCACGCGCTGCCGCCGAAATGGACCTCCATACGGTCGCTATCTACGCCGAAGACGACAGTGAATCACTGCATGTGCGCAAGAGCGATACGGCCATCGCTTTGCGCGGGCGCGGCGCCAGTGCTTACCTGGATGCAGGACAGATCATCGCTATCGCACAGGCGCAAGGTTGCGACGCCATCCATCCGGGCTACGGGTTCCTTAGCGAGAATGCAGACTTCGCGCGACGCTGCCAGACGGTAGGTATCGTCTTCGTCGGTCCTGACGCCGATGTCCTGGATACGTTTGGCGACAAGGCCAGTGCCCGGCGATTGGCGCGCCAGCACAATATTCCTTTGGGCCAGGGAACCAACGAGTCGACCAGTCTCGATCAGGCCAGACAGTTCTTTCAGGACCAGGGACCCGGCGGAGCAGTCATGCTCAAGGCGCTGGCGGGAGGTGGCGGTCGCGGCATGCGTGCGGTGTACAGCCTGGATGAGCTTGATGAAGCTTATAGCCGCTGCACATCCGAAGCCCGAGCCGCCTTTGGCACAGGCGAACTCTATGTCGAGCGATTGATCCGCAATGCCCGTCATATCGAAGTCCAGATCATCGGTGATGGCAACGCTGTCAGTCATGTGTGGGAGCGTGAATGTACCTTGCAGCGGCGCAACCAAAAATTGCTGGAAGTAGCCCCAAGCCCGCGCCTGAATCCGGGCTTGCGTGATCAGTTATTAGCTGCCGCGCTGACACTCGCCAAGGCAGTCAACTATCGCGGTCTGGGCACGTTTGAATTCCTGATCGACGAAGACACTGGCGACTTTGTCTTTATGGAGGCAAACCCGCGCATCCAGGTCGAGCACACCGTCACCGAGGCAGTCACTGGCCTGGATCTGGCGCAGATTCAGATTCGCCTGGCCGCAGGCGCAACACTGGCCGAGCTGAACCTGACTCAAGATCAGATACCTCCCGCCCGAGGGTTTGCCGTACAGCTGAGAATCAACTTGGAAAGCATGGCCGCCGACGGCAGTACCCGGCCAACCGGCGGGACTCTCAGCACATACGAGCCGCCGAGTGGAGCCGGTATCCGTGTCGACGGCTATGGTTACAGCGGCTATACCACCAGCCCTGGATTCGACTCTTTGCTGACCAAGGTCATCGTGCACGCTGAGGCCGATTACCCCGCCGTGCTCCGTCGCGCCTATCGAGCGCTATGCGAGTTCCGGCTGGAGGGTGTCGCGAGTAACCTGTCATTTCTGCAAAACCTGCTCAGCCACCCTCGAGTTCAGGCAAACGACGTCACGACCGCGTTCATAGAACGTCACACTGGAGACATGTTAGTCGGCCGTGAGCACCCCAACCTGTTTTTTGCACAAAAGCAGGCGAGCACACAACATAGCGCCAGTCAGACTAATGCTCCACCCGGAACGGTTGCGCTGATCGCACCTGTTCAAGGCGTGCTGGTAACACTCTCTGTGCAACCGGGTGATCCCATTGCCCGCGGCCAACAGGTCGCGATAATGGAATCAATGAAAATGGAGTTCGAAGTCAAGGCGACGCAAAGCGGCATCGTTCGCGAACGTGTGGTCGAGCCCGGCGCCAGTCTATTCGAAGGTAGCCCCTTACTGTTTCTTGAGCCCGCCGATATCGTCGCCAGCGAGCAGGCTAATGAGGAGCAGATCGACATCGCGCATATCCGCGCCGATCTTGCCGAAGTACTCGAACGCCGGGCCGACCTGACCGATCAACGCCGCCCCACCGCCGTCGCCAAGCGTCGCAAGACAGGGCAACGTACTGCCCGCGAGAACCTGGCCGACCTGCTAGATGAGGGCAGTTTCATGGAATATGGCGCGATGGCTCTGGCGGCGCAGCGTGGGCGCCGCAGCCATGAAGAGCTCTTGGCGATGAGCCCCGCCGACGGCTTGATCAACGGCATCGGTACCGTCAACGCAGATCTGTTTGGTGCCCATGCCAGTCGCTGTATGGCGCTGTCTTATGACTACACGGTATTCGCCGGCACCCAGGGCGTGATGAACCACAAAAAGACTGATCGCATGCTCGATCTGGCAGAAAAGTGGCAGCTGCCCGTTGTATTCTTTACCGAAGGCGGCGGCGGCAGGCCCGGAGATATTGACAAGGTCGGCGTTGCTGGACTGGATTGCACCACCTTCATGCGTATGGCCAGTCTGAGCGGCCGAGTACCACTGGTGGGCGTCGTATCCGGCCGCTGCTTCGCTGGCAATGCCGCCCTGCTCGGCTGCTGCGACGTCGTTATCGCGACCGAGAATGCGACCATTGGCATGGCTGGGCCGGCGATGATCGAGGGCGGCGGACTGGGTAGCTATACCCCCGAGCAGGTGGGACCGACCAGCGTTCAGGGACCCAACGGCGTAATCGACATTGTGGTCGCTGACGAGGCCGAAGCCACACGGGTGGCCAAGCAGTATCTGGCCTATTTCCAGGGCAACATCAAAACCTGGGATACCGCCGATCAGCGCGAACTGCGCCACCTGATTCCGGAAAATCGCCTGCGCGTGTATGACATACGCCAGGTTATCGAGACCCTGGCCGACAGTGGCTCAATGCTCGAGCTACGCCGCCAGTTCGCCCCCGGCATGATCACCGCACTGATTCGTATCGAGGGTCGACCCTTCGGTCTTATGGCTAACAACCCAATGTATCTGGGTGGCGCCATTGATGCCGCCGGCGGCGACAAGGCCGCACGCTTCATGCAGCTGTGCCAGGCCCACGGCTTGCCCATGGTTTCCCTGTGCGACACCCCCGGTTTCATGGTCGGACCCGAAGCAGAGCAGCAGGCCACCGTACGCCACGTTTCGCGGATGTTCGTCACCGCTGCCAGCCTGCAGATTCCGTTTATGACCGTAGTGCTGCGCAAAGGCTATGGCCTGGGCGCACAGGCCATGGCCGCGGGCAGCTTCCAGGCACCACTGTTCACCATCGCCTGGCCCAGCAGCGAGTTCGGCGCCATGGGTCTGGAAGGTGCCGTACGCCTGGGCTACGCAAAGGAACTGGCAGCGATAGAAGATGAAGGTGAACGTAGCGCGATGTTCGAACAGCTGGTAGCCGAGCTGTATCAACGGGGCAAAGGCGTAAGCATGGCCAGCTTCCTAGAAATCGACGCGGTGATTGACCCACTGGAGACCCGCGAATGGTTGCTGCGTGGCCTCAACTCGGCGCCGACAGAATCGCTGACCAAGGGTCTGCGGCCGTTCGTGGACACCTGGTAATTCTCACAGGCCGGAGCCCTCAAGCACCAAATGCCAAAGATCGGGGCTGGCATGCGCACACATAAATCTGTGCATGCCAGCCCCAACGATACATTCTGCGAGATTAGAGTGCCTCGAAAGCAATCACCCGATCAGTGCGGGGCAGCAAGTTCGCATCGTGCCCCAAAAAAAATGCTGTGCGCCCTGCAAGCCAAGGCTCAATACGCTCAATAACCCGCTCCCGAGTAGCCGCATCCAAACCACTGAACGGCTCGTCCAGAATCAGCAGGGGAGCATTTTTGAGCAGCACCCGCGCCAGCGCCAAACGCCTGCCTTCACCACCCGAAAATTGTCGGCCCGACTCGCCCACCCACGTATTGATACCCGCGGGCAAGCTACTGACCAGCGCAGCCAAGTCAACCATCTCCAGTACGCGCCAGAGCTGCTCATCGGTTGCATCCGGGCTGGCCAGAAGCAAATTAGCGGCGACACTGTCATGCAATAGTTCGGTTTGTTGGGTCAGATAGCCTACCTGCGCTCGCCATTGAGTGAGCGACACCTCATCCAACGGGGTACCGCCCAAAACCAATCGTCCTGAATCCGGATCGACAAGACGTGCCGCCAACGCCGCCAGGGTAGACTTGCCGCAACCGGAGGGTCCAATCACCGCCAAGTGCTCACCCTCATTCAGCGTCAACGTCAGCTGTGAAATTCCGGCGTGGCGCACGCCTACAGCCTGCCAGTGTAACGTCAGCTCATCGGGCATGATCAAGGGCTGATCCGGGTCAACCAGACGAGTACTCATCGCCACCTGCCGATTCAATCGAGCAGCAGCGGCGCGGGTCCCACCAATATGTGCAAAGGCTGCTGGCAACCCGGCGAACCCTTCGCTCAACGCCATCAGGGCCAGCGGTATCATGACCATCACCGGGCCTGACAGCAGGCCCGCGCCGAAAGCCTGAATAGCACCAAACAGGCCCACTACAACAGCGCTCATCACGCCCAGGGTGGCCAACGCCTGCCCCAACGCAATCCGGCCCTGCAGTGCCAACTGGTCATCCAACATCTGCTGACTGCCTGTCAGCAGATGCTGGCGGTACAACCCCAGAGTGCCAGATGCGGTCATTTCCGCCAGCCCCTGCAATTGCTCTACCGCCTGAACTCGCAACCGATCCAACTGTTCTACCCGCCGCGCACTGTAGTGCAGCCCAAGCAAGGCCATACCCAGCGTCAGCGCCAACAATAACGCCAGCAAGATAAGGCCAATGAGTAAAGCCAGCGACAACTGAAAAATCGCAATCAATCCGCACGTCAGCACGATACCAAGCAGTGCAACGAGAGGGGGCGCCAGCAAACGCAGGTACAGCGTGTCCAGGGTATCAATATCAGCTGTTAATCGATTGAGCCATTGCGCTGCGCGCAGACGACCCAAGGTGGCGCCGTCCAGCGCCGCCAGAGCAGCAAAATGCCGACCGCGCAAATCCGCGAGCAAACTCAGTACCGTATTGTGATTGAAAACCCGCTCAAAATAGCGCGCCACGGTCCGCGTCAGAGCAAAGAAGCGAATCCCTCCCCCAGGCGTGTAGACATCGAACAGCACACGCTGCCCGCCAGCCCACAATAGCGCTGTGATACCCGTAGCCGTTATAAACCAGCCCGACAACGCCAGCAGGCCTATCGCGCTGAACAGTGTCATAGCCAAGAGAAGCGCGCCTAACCAGAGGCGGCCTTGGCGCTGCATGATCAGATCCAACCAGGGTTTGAGCTCAGACATTCACAAGCCTCCCCTGCGCGAGCTCAACGCGACGATCCGCCAGCGCCATCAATGCCGAATGATGCGTGGCAATCACAAGCGTTTTACCGCTGCTCACCAGCGACCGCAAGGCATCTATCACCTCGAGCTCACTCTGCTCGTCGAGGCTGGCCGTGGGTTCGTCGAGCAATATCAGTTCGACATCCGCTAGCCACACTCTCGCCAGCGCCAGTCTTTGCGCCTGCCCACCGGACAGCCCACGGCCGCCCTCACCCAGTTGCGTTTCGAGGCCCTGTGGCTGTTCTGCCAATAACGGACCGAGGCCTACTGCGCTTACAGCGCGCAACATGGCTGCCGCATCCGCTCGAGGGGCGCAAAGGCGCAGATTGTCTGCCCAACTGCCCTGTATCAAGAATGGCCGCTGGCCCAGCCAGGCGATTGACTGCCGCCCAGGCAACTGACCAAACACGCTCAAGCTGCCAGCATTCGGTTGTACAAACCCGGCAAGACAGTGCAGCAAACTGGATTTGCCTGAACCAGAGTGACCTGTCAGCGCCACCACCTGCCCGCGGGCAATCTCCAATGAAATACCGTTCAACACGCGCCCTCGTCCGGGAAACTCCAGTACCAGATCCCGTGCCTCAATAATCTTGGCATCGGCACTGGCCGCAGGACTTGAGTCAGACTCATGATCGACCGATTCGAGCTGAAGCGCAGCCATGATATCTGCGGCTCCCAATGCTGCTGCACGGTCGTGATAAGACTGCGCGAGGCTGCGCAATGGCTGGAAAAACTCAGGCGCGAGCAACAAAATGAACAGACCGGAAAAGAGACTCAGCTGCGCTGACGGCCCAAACTGGATAAAACCCAGCAGGCCAAAGCCGATATACATCGCTACGAGGGCAATAGCGACAGAGGCAAAAAACTCCAATACAGCGGACGACAGAAAGGCAATGCGCAGAGTGCGCATGGTCACCGCGCGATAGCGTTCGGCAGCATCCTGCACCGACACTGTGGCTGCCCCCACCTGACCAAACAGCTGCAGACTAGTAAGACTGCGTACCCGGTCAAGAAAATGCCCGGCCAGGCGCCCGGCTTCAAGCACATGCTGCTGACTGACTTTTTCGGCACTCATACCCACCAACGCCATGAAAAGCGGAATCAACGGAGCAGCGAACAGCAGCAACAGCGCTGCCAGCCAATCGAGCCAGAATACCAGCGGCAGAATCAACAGCGGGGCCAACAGCGCGAGCCATTGCTGCGGCACATAGCGAGCGTAGTAGCCATCCAACGCCTCGACCTGCTCAACCCATTGGTTGGTCAGAGTCGCGCTGGAACGATCAGCAAGCCGGACCGGACCCAGTGCAGCCCAATGCAGTGCCAGCTGTTCACGGGCCTGCTGGCGCACCCTTGCACTGGCATGCTGACCGCAACGCTCCTGTGCAGCCTGCGTCAAGGCGCGTACCACCATCGCGAGCACCAGACCCACACCCGGCCATAACAGGCTGACATGAGCCACCTTTTCGATCAGCACGGCGTGAACAATCCAGGCAATCAGCCCCATCTGAGCGATGATACTCAGCGACTGCAGCAATCCCAAGACCACCGCTGCACGCAGCCAGGGCCGGACAGCCAGCCCCTGCAGCCTTAACCAGTCGCGGCTGCGCCGACCCGAGTCAGTGATACCTTTCACCGACACGAACCTTGCCGCGGAAGACCCAATAGGTCCAGGCGGTATAGCCCAGGATGATCGGAATGACAAATACCATGCCGATCAGCAAGAACATCTGAGATTCAGGGGCAGAAGCCGCATCCCACAGCGTGAAATTCGGCGGAATCACATAGGGCCAGCGAGTCCAGAGCAGGCCGAAGTAGGTCGAGACGAACATCGCCATGGTTGCCAGAAACGGCATTACCTCCTTACGCATGCGCAGACCGCGCCAAATCTGAAAGGCGAAAAACAGCGCCAGTAACGGGAAAATCCAGATCCAGCGGATCACCGCGAACCAGCGCTCGAAGGCGGCCGGATCAACCGAGGGCGTCCAGATACTGATAATCGCGAACACCGCCAGCACGGCACCGAGTAGCCAGGGGGCCAGGCTATAAGCCCAGTCCTGAATATAACCTTCGCTTTTCATGATCAGCCAGGTGCATCCCAGAAGCCCATAACCCGCCATCAGTCCCAGCCCTGTCATGACGGTAAAAGGCGTCAACCAGTCGAACGCGCCGCCCGCATAAACCAGACCCTCGGTTTCATAGCCTTGAATGTAGGAACCCACAACGACCCCCTGAGCAAACGCAGCAAGGTAGGAACCGCCAGCAAACGCCCAGTTCCACAGATAGCGCGAACTTTTGGCCTTGAAGCGAAATTCGAAGGCGACACCCCGAAAGATTAGCCCCGCGAGCATCAGAAAGATGCCTATGTACAAGGCCGGAAGTAGAATCGAGTAAACAAGTGGAAAAGCGCCCAGCAAGCCGGCGCCACCAAGTACCAGCCATGTCTCGTTGCCATCCCAGACCGGCGCCACCGAGTTCATCATCACATCACGGGCGTCTTCATCCGGCGCAAAGGGGAACAACATGCCCACACCCAGATCGAAGCCGTCCATCAACACATACATGATTACCGCAAAGGCGATAATCATCGCCCATATCATCGACAGATCGAAGATTTCCATATCCATGTTCACGCCCCCTTATGTTCGTTTGCTGTTAGCAAAATGCTCAAGTTAATTAACTAAGTTATCCGCAAATTGATGATTCGCATCTCGGTGACCCGCTTCATCATTTCTGACGGCTATAATCACATCGCGCAGCATCGCATCCGCGGACAACTTCCAGTAATCAATCGCTATCTGGGGAGCCTTCACGTTCTCCAGGCGACCACTGTCTACCTCGGCGAGATATTCGCTATAGCTATACACCGCCTCTTCTTCGAAATAGCCGACTAGACGGTGTGCGGTTCGGCCAGAGACTACATAGAGCAATAAAAAGCTTGTGAAAAAAATACCCTGAGCCAACAAAATCAGCATCCGTTCTACTAAGCTCGGCTGAGCAATTTGCACAAACGTAAGCAGATGCATGCGTTCATTTTCAGCTTCTTCCAGCAGTGTATGGATAGCCTCTCTATCATCTTTCATCCGCCTGAGTGAGCGCATGTGACGTATCATTCCGCCAACCATGCCCGGCACTGCTGCCACTGTTTCCAACACTACCGCCCTGTGGCCATAACGCTTAGCAAAGAAAAGATCCGCGAAAAATCGTAGCACCTTGGTCAAAAAAAAGGCTACGCGATCAGAAAAGCCCGACGGAATGTGATGTTTGCTCAACGGATCGCTATTGTGTGTTTGTAAAGAGGCTTCAAGTGCTTCGTTCATGGTAATAACCTCCAAAGATAAAGGTGCTAGCACCTCAAAATAACGAATATTGATTCAGGGCAAAATCATGCAGTCCATAACCACGTTATGTAAGTTCATTACTCTTCTGTCGTCGCAACAGAATCACAAAGCAAGATCATCTAAAGCCTTAACCCCCCCTCTACTTCAATCACTCGACCCTTTGTATCGAATGATACGTTGCTGCCCGAAAGCGGACGTGCCGGCCGATGTATCTCGGATGCGTCAGCCGCGTGCTCATTGATTTCCAGTCCGTCCTGCAGCACCCGCATCAGGTAGTACAGGCCTGCGCTGAAAATCATCCCGTAGACCAACATGTAACCCAGCAAGGTAAAGAGCGCCATTCCACCGGTTAATGAGGGTGTCAGACCTTGAGCGTGGGTCATCAAACCGTAAACCAGCCAGGGGGCTCGTCCGCTTTCGGTAACGATCCAGCCCGCCAGAACCGCTACAAAGGGCGTCACACTCATCAGCCTCAGTGCTTGCAGGAACCAGGGCGTCTGCCAGTAACGCTGTTTGCGCCGCAGCAGCAGGCCAGTAAAAGCGGTCGCAATCATCAGCAGTCCCAGTCCGACCATGATACGGAAGCTCCAGAACACCAGCGCCACCGGCGGCTGCTCTTCGACCGGCACTTCGTTGAGACCAGGCACCTCGCCATCGGCATCATGGGTCAGAATCAGGCTGGCGAGTTTTGGAATGCCGATTTCAAAACGATTACTCTGTGATGCCTGATCGGGCCAGGCAAAGAGCAACAGGGGCACACCACTGGAGGTTTCCCAGTTGCCCTCCATGGCCGCCACTTTGGCTGGCTGATGCTCCAACGTATTGATACCGTGAAAATCGCCTATCACCGCCTGGGTCGGAGCCAGAATCAAAATCAGCCAAAGACACATGGATAATGCCCTGCGATTGACTTCAACCTCACGGCCACGCAGCAAGTACCAGGCGCTAACCCCGGACACCACAAATGCGCCGGTGAGAAATGAGGCCACGCCCATGTGCGCAAAACGATAAGGAAAGGAGGGATTGAAGATCGCTTCCGTCCAGGAGGTAACGAAGAACACACCATCGCGCAACTCAACCCCTGCGGGCGTATGCATCCAGCTATTGGCGGAGAGTATCCAGAACGAAGAAATAAAGGTGCCCAGCGCCACCATGCAGGCCGCAAACAAATGCACACCCTTGGGTACCCGGTTGCGGCCAAACAGCAGAATCCCAAGAAAAGCAGCTTCAAGGAAGAACGCCGTGATGACTTCGTAACTGAGCATGGGTCCCAGGAAGTTGGCCGACGCGTAGGCGTAATTACTCCAGTTGGTTCCAAACTGGAAAGACATGACGATACCTGACACCACCCCCATGCCGAATACCACAGCGAATACCTGCACCCAAAAACTGGAAAGCCGCTCCCATACGGGATTGCCTGTTTTAAAGAAAAGGGCCTCTAGAAAAGCGATAAACGAGGCCAGCCCGATAGTAAATACCGGAAAAATGGCGTGAAACAGCACCACAAATGCAAACTGGATGCGTGACAACAGGAGAGGATCCAATTCCATGCGCACAGCTCCTTAGAAAGAAGATGCTGCCGGTTCAACGGTCTATTCCGCAAGGCAGCACAAAGGGAACGTCGTTATGACCTCAAGGAGACCTACAATGTTCCGAAGCTCAGTGTGCGCCGCGATCAGACCAGAACACAGAGACCAATTGCCGCAGCGTGGCCTCGAGTCAGATGAGTGCCCACAAGGCAATAGCCAACGGCAGTAGAACGGCGGTGGCCGACCCCATGAGGCTCATCGCCAGCGCAGAGAAAGCGCCCTGCTCCTCGCCCTCCTCGATCGCCCGGGAGGTGCCCACCGCATGGGCTGTCATGCCCATCGCCATGCCCCATGCGGCCGGCTCGGTTACACCGCAGACACGCAGCAGCCAAGGACCGAGCAAGGGCCCTAGCACGCCAGTGAACATCACAAACACTGCAGCCAGTGCTGCTATTCCACCGATTTGTTCCGCGACAAGCATCGCTATAGGGGAGGTGACGGACTTAGGTGCCAGCGTCATCAGAATCATATGCTCGGCCCCCAGCGCCCAGGCGATGAGCAGCGTTATTATCGTCGCGAAGCACCCGCCCAGCAGCAGCGTCAACAACACAGGCCAGAAAAACAGACGAATACGTCGCAAGTTCAGATAAAGCGGAACCGCCAGAGCCACGGTTGCCGGGCCCAGGAGAATCATCAGAGGCCAGACCGCATCACGGTAAACGAGGTACTCAACACCCAGCATTGATAGCAGCAAAACCAGGATGGCAACCGAAATCAGCACTGGGTGGAACACCGCCAGGCGCGTGCGGACATAGAGCACCAACCCGAGCTGATAAGCGCCAAGAGTCAGGCCGAGTAGAAACAATGGATGCCCGGCCACTGCTTGCCAGGCTTCATACCAAGTTCCGCTCACCGGGACTTCTCCATTGCGCGCTGGCGTCTTATCAGTTTCTGCATCAGCCAGCCGCACAGCGGCAGGGTAAGAACAAAAGACAATAAAAGCGCAACCATGATTGCCGTAGCGTCAGCAGCTATTTCTCCGCCATAGGCCATCACGCCAACAGCCGGGGGCACCAAAATCAGCGGCAGGTATTTGAGCAATCCGGAGGCTGCCATATCCAGCGACTCCCCCGTCTCGCCACGCAAACAGAGAAATACGACCAACAGCACCATGCCTATGATCGGTCCAGGTAGAAAGGGCAACAGCAGGACGCTCAAGCCACTACCCAGCAACTGGAAAACAATCAGCCAGGTCAATCCGCGCAGCAACATGGTCAAAGCCTCGGGTGGCTGAATACAGTAGAAGTGCGAAGATTAAAGGCTGGGAGAGAGTCTGACCACCCCTACGATGGTCCGCACAAACAAAGGCCGGTCATGTGACCAGCCTTTCACGCTAGCATGTGAACACTGTGCGGTTATCAGTAGCCGCGCAAGCTGGCAAAGCGATCTGCGTGGTACCGGTAATCGCCGAACAGAGCCTGGACCGGACGCGCCCGTTTCATGAACAGTCCAACATCAAATTCATCGGTCATGCCCATACCCCCATGCAGCTGCACTGCCTCGTTGGTTGCCAGCTCAGCCACTTCACAGCTCTTTGCCTTGGCCAGGCTCACCAGCACCGGCGCCTCGGGATCCTGTTCATCAAGTGCCACCAGCGCCTTGAGCACAACTGACTTGGCCAGCTCGAGCTCACTGAACAGGTGCGCACAACGGTGCTGCAGCGCCTGAAAAGAGCCCAGGGTCACGCCGAATTGCTTGCGCTCCTGCAGATACTTGACCGTCACTTCAAAGGCCTGCAGGGAAATACCCAGGAGCTCGGCAGACAGTTGCGCATTGGCGATGTCGAGTACCTTGTCCAGTACCATCAATCCCTGATCAAGCTCACCCAGCAGGGCATCCGCACTCACCTGCACGTTATCAAAACGCACAATCGCGGCATTGCGGCTATCGACCATAATAGTGCGCTCGACACTCACACCGGCGGTGTCGCGATCCACCAGCATCAGGCTGATACCCTCACGATCACTCTGCTCGCCACTGGTGCGCACGGATACAATCAACTTGTCCGCCACGTGACCGTCGATCACGAAAGACTTCTGGCCATCGATCACCCAATGATCTTCGTGGCGGCGTGCTGTGGTGGCAACACTGGCAGGCGCATGGCGCAATTTCTCGTCCACTGCGAGCGCAGTAAGCAAGCGGCCTTCGGCAATCGCCGGCAATAGTGTCTGCTTTTGCACTTTGGAGCCAGCCAACTGCAGCACCGACACCCCCAGCACCGCTGTGGCCAGCAGCGGCGAAGCACTTAGATTGCGCCCCGCATGCTCAAATACCTGACCCATACCCACATTACCAAAAGCCGAACCACCAAAATCCTCAGCGATCAGGGTGCCGACGAAACCCATCTCTGCCATACCCTTCCACAGATCACGGGAAAATCCGGTTTCGTCACCGCTATCACGCAGGCGGCGCAGCTGACTGATCGGTGCCTTTTCGCCCAGAAAACCCTGTGCGGCATCCCGTAGCATCTGCTGTTCTTCGTTGAGTACCAAAGCTGCCATTAGTCCTGTCCTCGATTAGTTCTACTGGAGCCCGAGAATGTTGCGGGCAATCACGTTGAGCTGGATTTCCGAAGTGCCACCCTCGATCGAGTTGCCCTTGGAGCGCAACCAGGTGCGCGATACCGCTCCCTCGTTCCAGGCTTCACCTTCCCAGACCATCGCGTCGCTTCCGCGCAGAGCGACAAAGAGTTCCTGCCGGCGCTTGTTCACTTCGGTACCATAATATTTGAGCATCGCCGACGCATTACCCACGCCCTGCCCGGCTTTGGCCTCATCCAGTACTCGCTCAGCGGTCAACTCAAAGGCTCTGGCATCAATATCCCAACGCGTAATGTCGCTGCGCAGGTAGCCATCAGCCAATTTGCCATTATCCAGACCCAGCGCCTCGACGGCCGCTTGCGGTAATGTTTGCTGACCCGCAGCGGTACGCCCCATGCCACCAATCATCTCGCGCTCATGAGTCAGCAAGTACTTGGCATAGGTCCAGCCCGCATCTACCTCGCCAACCACCTGATTCTTCTCGACTCGCACGTCATCCAGGAAAGTCTCGCAGAAAGGCGAGCTACCGGAAATCAGCTTGATCGGACGGGTAGTCACGCCGGCAGTGGCCATGTCGAATAACACCAGGCTGATGCCCATCTGCTTTTTGGCATCAGGATTGGTACGCACCAAACAAAACATCCAGTCAGCCTTGTCGGCATAGGAGGTCCAGATCTTCTGACCATTGACGATGAAATGATCGCCCATATCCTCGGCTTTGGTTTGCAGCCCGGCCAGGTCCGAGCCAGCACCGGGCTCGCTGTATCCCTGACACCAGCGAATCTCACCGCGAACCATCTTCGGCAAATGCTCACGCTTGAGCTCTTCGGATCCGAACTTAAGAATTGCCGGCCCGATCATCCACACGCCGAAGCTGGATAGCGCCGGACGCGCCTGAATACGTGATAGTTCCTCGCGCAGGATCTTGTGCTCCTCGCGACTCAATCCACCACCACCGTATTCCTTTGGCCAGTCGGGAGCAGTCCAGCCCTTATCAGCCATGCGCTCAAGCCACAGGCGCTGATCTTCGCTTTTAAATTTGAAATCACGGCCACCCCAGCACTGCTCATTCTCAGCGGAGAAGGGAGTACGCATGCTTTTTGGGCAGTTATCGTCAAGCCAGGTACGAACGTCCTGACGGAATGCGTCCAGATCGGTCACGGGATGGTCTCCTCAATGAATCAACAAAGTAAATCGATGAGTGATTAATCAACAGCATAAGATACTCCCCGAGCGCCTCCAACACCCGCCCCTTGATCGCGGAAATAATGACCCATTAGTCAAGCCAATATGTTGCTCGGCATTACAGACACGACTGACTGAAATCCCCCTACCGCTGGCCAATCAGACCCTACACCGGCACCTTGGAAAGGATAGGATAGACTTGGCCGCTTACTGGCCATGAAGGAGCTGATAACAATGCATAACAAACAACAGCAAGACGCACCTCTGAGCGTGCTGATCGTGGGAGCGGGCTTTGGCGGCATAGGTCTGGGCATCCGTCTAGACAAAGCCGGAATCAGCGACTTTCTCATTTTGGAAAAGGCCGATGATGTCGGCGGCACCTGGCGCGACAACAGCTACCCCGGCGCCGCCTGCGATGTGCCATCGCATCTCTATTCCTTCTCGTTCGAGCCGCGGGCCGAATGGTCCACCCGCTATTCGCAACAACCGGAAATTCACGACTACATACGTCACTGCGCTAAAAAATATCATCTGACCCCGCGCATCCAACTTAACACCGAGATCAGCCGGGCCGAATTCGATGAGCCCACCGGGCTCTGGCAGGTGACCACAACGGATGGCCGCGAGTACTGCGCACGCTCCCTGGTCATGGCCTGCGGCCAGCTCAATCGGCCTATTTATCCGTCGATCCAAGGGCTCGACAGCTTTGCTGGGGAAAGCTTTCATTCTGCTCGTTGGCGTCATGATATCGACTTGCAGGGCAAGAACGTCGCGGTGATCGGTACCGGCGCCTCTGCGATCCAGTTTGTGCCGCAGATCGCCCCCAAGGTCCAAAAGCTGATGCTATTTCAGCGCAGCGCCGCCTACGTCATCGCCAAGGAAGACAAGCAATACGGTGCTCGGGAGCAAGCATTGCTTCGGCGTTTTCCGCTGTTGCAAAAGCTCAGCCGAGGCGGTCACTATGTGGCGCACGAAATGCGTGCGCTGGCTTTTATCAGCTTTCCATCGCTGATGAAGGCCATGGAAGGGCAATTTCGCAAACATCTCGAAAAAGGGGTCACCGACCCAAAAAAACGAGCCCAACTGGTGCCCGATTACCCCATGGGCTGCAAGCGCATGCTGATCAGCAATGATTTCTTTCCAGCCGTTGATCGTGAGAATGTCGAGCTGATCACCACTGGCATCGAAACCATCACCTCCGAGGGCGTCAAAACAATCGATGGGGAGGAACACCAAGTCGACGTACTGATATTCGGCACCGGCTTTGCGGCCACTGATTTTCTGGCACCTATGACCATAAAGGGCCGTGACGGACTCGATCTGAATGACGCTTGGCGCTCTGGCGCCGAAGCCTACAAAGGCATAAGCGTGAGCGGATTCCCGAATCTTTTCGTACTCTATGGCCCCAATACCAACCTGGGCCACAACTCGATCATTTACATGCTGGAAAGCCAGTTCAACTATGTTGTCAGCTGCCTGCAGACCCTCGCCAAACGCGGATTGCGGTACATCGACGTCAAACCCGACGTGCAAAGCGCTTTCAATGCCCGGATTCAGGACGCCATCAGCACCACCATCTGGAGCCGCGGCTGCAACAGCTGGTACCAGACCGCAGAAGGTAAACAGACCAACAACTGGCCGGGCTATACCTTTAGCTATCGCCGCCTGACACGGACACCGGAGCTCGCCGATTATGATTGTGCACGCTGATTATACCCACCCCACGCCAGATCAACCGGTCCTGCGAGGCATTACCCGGGGCACTATGCGCTTACTTTTTCGCGGCCTGATTCGGCCTGGTGTTCCAGTGCCGGCGCAACGTGTCATATTGCGTTTGCTGACAGCCACCATGCCCATGGCCGGCGGCGTGCAACGCAGTCGGGAACTGATCGCAGGGCGCTCGTGCGAATGGCACCGAGCCCCCAACAGCGCTGGCAAGGTCATTCTGTATTTGCATGGCGGAGCTTATCTGATTGGCTCCCCCGCGACGCATCGGGGCATTGCCTCCGGCATAGCCATTCGCAGCAACCGGGACGTCTGCGTCATCGATTACCGTTTGGCGCCAGAGCACCCCTTCCCCGCAGCCCGTGATGATGCCGTAGCGGCCTATCGCGACTTGCTTACCCGGGGCTACGAGCCTGCCGATATCGTATTGGCCGGCGACTCTGCTGGCGGCCACCTGGCGCTGATCACTGCATTAGAATTGGCTGCGCAGGGGCAACCAATGCCCGGTGCGCTGGTATGCTTTTCACCGGTAGTCGACTTCACCGCAGAAGACATGCATACACCGCCGGCGGGAGATCCGCTGCTGAACAAGAGCTGGATCGAACAGGCCGCTGACCTGTTCTGTCCATCGGGCATGGATCGTCGTGATCCCGGTTTGTCACCGATCAATGGCGAACTCGCGCAACTGCCACGCTTGCTCATACAAGTCGGCGAGGACGAACTATTGCTCAATGACAGTCTACGACTCGCCAGCCAAGCACGCGAAGCCGGAGTCGAGGTCCAACTCGAGCGCTACCCCGAATGCTGGCACGTGTTTCAAGCCAATACCGGGTTGTTGAAGGTAGCCGACACGGCGTTGGACCGCGTCGCGACATTCCTTTCGATGGCTTAATGCAAGAAGGCAGCTAAAAGGCAAAATCCGCTTCTTCAAACTAGGCGACTGAATGCGGCGGATGTGTTTTGATCCGCCGCTCGATCAGATCCGCCACCGGCAAGGCAACGCCGAGGCGGGTCAGATTCCAGTAGTGCCCTTCCAGTGTGCGATTGATCAGCAGTGTGCCCGGCGCCGGTTGCAGACTGCCCAGCGCACTCAGCGCATCAGGAATCAATCGCTGTACCTGATCGTGAACCGGTGTGGCCGCAAAATCCCAGAGCATACCTGGCTGTACGAGCGGCCCGAGAAGCGCAGTCAAATTGCGGTATAGAGTCCACGGCGGCGCTGACTGGGGTTGCCGCGTACCCAGCGACTGAAAGCCGCGCTCCAAATCCTCGGCGCGACCCGACTGCAAAGCCCGGAACGTCTGAACATAGGCTGCCAGCAAGGACGCTTCGACCCTTTGTATGCAGCCAAAATCATAGACTACCAGTCGACCCTCTGCCGTATAAGCGAAGTTGCCCGGATGCGGGTCCGCATGCAGCTGGCCAAGGATGAATGCCTGGGCCACCAGCCACTCGGCCAGGGTCTGAGCCAGGCGCTGCCTGAGTGCATCCGGGGCCTGACCTACCTCGGCGAAAGACAGCCCGGGGACCTCCGTCAAAACCAGCACCCCGGGGCGACACAGATGCTCGATAGGGCGCGGCATCAGTACATCGGGCCAATCAGCAAAGAATTGCCGGAACGTCATTAGCCGCTGCATCTCCGCTGCATAGTCCAGCTCGGCTGTGATGGTTTGCTCCAGCTCACGATAAACACCTTCGAGCTGTGCAGCCGGCGCCCGAAACAGCCGGCCTAGGGGCAGCAAACGCCGTACCTGCTTGAGATCGGCGGCGCAGATGGCAGCAATGCCCGGATATTGGATCTTCAGCACCAGAGCCTGACCATCCAGTCCACGGGCGCGATGCACCTGCCCCAGGGAAGCCGCCGCGAAGGGCTGCTCATCAATATGCTCGAAATAGTCTGTCAGCTCACCTTCATATACCCGTTGCAGATGAGCCTGCAAATGCTGATAAGGCAGCGCTGGCACCTTGTTCTGCAGGGAGCCGAGGGCACGGGATACCGGTTCGGGCAGTACATCATGCCACTGTGAAGCCATCTGACCGAGTTTGAGAACAGGCCCCTTCATATCGCCCAGCACTTCAGCGAGCAGATCGCCCACCGGCTGCCAGTCGATTCCCGAGCGGCCACGCAGCAGACGCTGGCCCAGCACGCCTCCGGCAATCCGGGTAGCGGTACCGGCCAGACGCAAAAAACGACGGGCAGACGATGCGGATGGTGGCAGAGCCATTCGATATTCCCGAAGCTATTTCAAGCGATAGTGGGCCGACCAGGCCCCACCTGCAATCGCAACACGGTAAGCAAAAATAACAGGGTGACCTATTACTCCGCAGTTACAGCCGGGTTGGCTGGATTGAACAGTGCCAGCAGCCCTGCCAGTGCCTCAGGCGGAATTACCTCACCATTCAACTCGATGTTGCCATCCGAGTACGTCAGCTTAGTCACCAGGTTATCTTCCTCCTGCCGTGCTAGCTTGGTACTTTCAGCCATGCCAGCAACCATCTCGACCATTATTTCCGCCTCGGCAGCTACCACCTCGGCGTCCATGCCGGGCTCAAACAGAGTCTTGTACATGATTATGTCGCGCAACATCGGTTTGGACAGCTGCACATGGGCGTCCAGGCTGGCGAGCAATTGTGGTACCAGATCCTGTATTGGCAGCCCGAACGACTCTGGGCTGGCGAGTTCAATTCCCGCACGCGCGCGACTCTCACCACTTGGCGTGCGAATCACCAGAAGATCCAGAGCCAATTGTGGTTGAGCGGCAAGCAGGGAGGCAAATGCACTGCTCCAGCGCTCTGGCTCAACCTGCGGCTCTTCGCCCCTGTAAGCACTCATGGTTATCTGATTGTAGAGCTCATTAAGGTCAGCAGTCGCCTTCTGATCGAAGCGAGAAAAAGTCCACTTCATGCCAGCGGACCCCAGCTCCTGACCCTGATACGACACCTTGCTAATATCAAAATCCAGGGTGCCCGCCAGATTGCTTTCGTCTTCGGTCAAGGTATCGCTCTGGGCCAGCCCCTCGAGCACCAGCGTTGAGTCGCCTTGGGTCTCGACCTCCAGCTTCTCGACACCCATACGGCCTTCGCCTATATAGAACTCGGATACACCACGATGACGATCAGCAAACAGCGTTAGCCCAGAGACGTTAACGGTAACCGGCTCACCAGCCTCAGACGTAGCGGTCAGACGCATACCATCGCTGCGGCCATCAATCAGCACCGCCTCACCCTCCATATCAGTCGAGAAGCTTAGCTTGCCCGGGGAAAATTCTGCTTTGCCTTCGTCACTCTCGAATACCAGCGCGGCCACATTGATTGAGCCATCGATGCTATTGCCGTAACCGACCGTACTCTTGACCACAATCGGAGTTTCATCACCACTGGCGGTGAACAGGGGCGCAAGGTAGTCGCTGCGCTCAAGCACCGCTTCACTGGTCGCCATCACCGGCAGCAGCTTTAGCTTCGCGAGACGCGACAGGGGAAAGGGGCCATGCTGCACTCGATCCAGCATGACGATCGTGACCGGGCCTTTCTCTTCGGGACCCGGGTAGGACAATTCATATCGGGCAGAACTCGAGAACACTCCTCGCTGAAAGTCAGTCATCTCCAATCGTACGGCCGAACCGGGCAAGACCTTCTCGATCTGTCCGTTGCTCTGCGCAACGGCGTCACGTAGCACAGCTTCCATTTTCGTTCCGGTGTACCAGGCGCCTGCCGTGCCAACCAGGCCTATTGCGACAACGACCGCAACGGCTATCCCTGTTTTTTTCATGGCTCTTTCCTTAACGGGTGTAGGAGAATCAGCGCAAACTGTATTCCATCACAGGTCAGCTGTCAGCCCCGGAGCGGAGTAACACCGGCATGATTGACCATTTACGCCATCTATCATGGACGCGCCAGCTTGCGGTCAGTAGTGCAAATGTCGATCCTTGAAACCTCAACAAAACCAACCCACAGGAACACCCCGGTCCCATGACAGATACTCCCGTCACTTTCCAATGCACCCTGACTCCACGCTTTACCGATCTGGATACCTGGCGGCACGTTAACAACTCAAGAATCTATCAGCTGCATCAGGAAGCGCGGATGCAGGCGCATCTCGATCTACATGGACCCGACGCCTGGTTCTCCGATGATGTGCGTCTGCGTCCAATACGCAGTATCACGGATTTCCGGCGGGTGACCTGGTACGGCAGCGACGTCAAAGCGCAGGTCCAGGTGCTGGCCTGTACGAACGATAGCTACCGTGTGCGCAGTGAGCTGTTTCAAAATGGTGAGCACGTCGGCACGCAACAGGCGGTCATGGGCGCCTTCGCCAAAGGCCAGCGCGTGGACCTGCCTCAGGTCATCCGAGAGCGGCTTGACAACATCGCCACGGGAAACTCAGAGCCGCTCAAACCGGCAGATTACATCGATTCGATCAAAACGATTACCGACTTCCCGGTGACCCAGCAGCTGACGCCACGCTATGCCGATCTGGATGCCGACAGTCAGCGCAGCGAGGCCGCCTTGGCACGTTACATGGAGCAAGCGCGCTTTGGCGCCATACGCCATCTGGACCTTGGCGGTTTGGGTATACTGATCGCATCAATGGATGTCAGCTATCTGCATTTCCGCGCAGGCTGGGAGCCCGTGGGCCTGCGCGCAGGTATCAGCCGCGTCGGTAATAGCTCATTTGTATTCACTGGCTGCGCCACCAGCGAGCACGGCTTGCAGGCAGTGGCCAACAGCGTGATGGTAGTGATTGATCAGGCCAGCAGCCGCCCGGCACCGATGCCCAACGCGCTGCGTGAACAGTTGCAAACCCTGACAATCTGAACCCTGCGTCCAGCGGAGTACGCATGACGAACCTGCAGCAACTGCGGCACTTTTTAGCCCTGACCGAGCACGGCAATTTTGCCCGTGCCGCTGAAGCCGTCAATCTCAGTCAGCCGGCGCTGAGCAGAAGCATTCAGGCACTCGAGGCCAGCCTCGACTGCCGCCTGCTCGATCGCCACAGCCGAGGTATAAGCCTCACAGTGCATGGCCAGCTCGTACTCGAACATGCACAGCGTCTGCTCGCCGGCAGTCGCGCGCTGGAGAACGCCGTCGTTCAGCTGGCCAACCTCGAAACGGGCGAGTTGTTACTGGGCAGTGGTCCCTATCCGGCAGCACGATTGGTACCCCAGGCGCTTGGACGGATGGCGACCGCCTGGCCAAGGGTGCGCGTCAATTTGCTGATTGATAACTGGCGTGGTCTACGTGATCGCTTGCTGCGCGACGAAGTCGAGCTATTTGTCGCCGACATTCGGGATCTGGAGCATGACCCTCTGCTGTTCATAGAAGCGCTGGGCACGCATCCCGGCGTCATGTTCGGCCGCCCAGGCCATCCCTTGGAAAACCGCAAGGGCCTGAGCATGAACGACCTGCTTGAGTATCCGCTTGCTGCTACCCAGTTGCCGGAAAAGGTCGAGCTGGAATTGAACCTCATCAGCGGTCGGGTCCAGCCAGTGAGTATTCAATGCGACAACTTCATGGTACTCAAAACGCTGGTAGCACAGAGTAACGTGATCAGCATGGCGCCTTGGGACGTGATCGCCAACGATGTAGCCGCTGGCCGGCTCGTTACCTTACCCCTGCCACTAAGCAGCTTTAACCAGAACTCGGCTTACGGCTTGGTCAGTCGTGCCGGACACAGCCTGTCGCCGGCAGCACAGGCTATGCGTTTGCAGATTCTGGAGGATGACCCGCTCGCAAGCGAATAGCACCTGTTATATCCACCCAGCTCCAGGAGCTGTGGATATTAAAGACGTGACAATGCTTCAGCTACTGGTGCGTCACCGGACACCACATAAAAAATTCGATTCACCCCAGCACCTGCATCCAGTTCTTCCAACAACACCCGAGCAACATCCTGACGCGGAATCTTGCTGGAATCCTCTTGGGTAGCACTGACTGAGACCTTGCCTGTGCCCTCATCATTGGTCAGTTGCCCCGGACGAACGATAGAGTAATTAAGCCCGCTTTTTTTCAGGTGCTCGTCAGCGTTGTGCTTGGCGCGCAAGTAATGCTGAAGCTTTTCAGGCCCTTGTTCCGGATTCTCAGCGCCCACGCTGCTCACAATGATAAAGCGTTTTATGCCAATAGCTTTGGCGCTATCGATCAAACGGATGGCGCCATCCTGATCCACGGCAGTGGTTTTATCCGGCCCGGTATCGGGGCCTGAGCCCGCAGCAAAAACAACTACATCGCAACCCTTCATGGCCGCGCTACAGTCTTTTTCCAGATCGCCCAGCACAGTTTCTGCAGCGCCCAGTTGCTTCAGCTTGGGGCCCTGCTCCAAATGCCGGACCATGGCCCGCGCCTTATGCTCGCTGCCAGCCATTTCCCGCAACAGATGGTGTCCGATCTGGCCGTTAGCTCCTGCAATAAAAACCTGCATTGCAATTCTCCTGATTGGCTTTTTCCGATGGTTCAAGTCAATAGACTAGTGCAACGCCTGATCAGTTCAACCAAGACGCGAATGTGCACTGTAGAAAGCCAGAAGCCTGCAGCCCACGCTACAGGCTCTCTGCGATGGATCAGAAATCCTGCACAGTTGGCCGCAGAACGATCTCGTTGATATCCACATCCGCTGGCTGTTCGATGGCGAAGGCTATGGCTCGAGCGACGGAAGCCGCAGGGATCGCTTGCTTGTAGAAGTCCACCACGAAATCGCTGGTCTGCTGATGCGAACTGCCGAACTTGAGTTCAGAGTCCACTGCGCCGGGCTCAATGGTGGTGGTACGAATACTGCCACCTACCTCATGACGCAAACCTTCGGAGATCGCCCGGACCGCGAACTTGGTACCGCTGTAAACAGTGCCGCCGGGGCTGAAGACCTTCAGACCCGCCACCGAGCCGATGTTGATGAAGTGGCCGCTGTTCTGCTCCTGGAATACCGGCAGCGCTGCCGCAATGCCATAAAGCAGTCCCTTGATATTGATGTCGATCATGCGGTCCCATTCGTCCACGCGCCCTTCGCTGAGCGGAGCGTTTGCCATCAGACCGGCGTTGTTGACCAACACATCGATGCGCCCAAAGGTCTTCAGAGCACCCTGAATCAAAGCGTTAACCTCGGCTTGGGAGGTGACGTCAGTTTGATAGGCGACGGCCTGACCACCGGCGCTGACCAACTCAGCGACCAGTGCATCAAGCTTGTCCTTGCGCCGAGCTGCAAGCACCACGTGTGCGCCAAGGCTGGACAGATGACGCGCCGTACTCTCACCCAGTCCACTGCTGGCACCCGTGATCACGACAATCTTTCCGGAAATATTATTGCTCATGTTAAAACCTCATCTGCTGAACTTGAATTTCACCATGCCGTTATGGCCTGGATATGGGCTCACAGTAGAGTGAAAATTTATCTTAATAAATGGAAAGATATGGATTAAGCTATTCCATAAAATGGAATTAATGAGTGCAACTTATGCTTAATCGCATTGAAATGGTCAGAATCTTTTGCGCGGCGGCCGATGCCCCAAGCTTCCGTGAGGCGGCGATACGCCTGGGCATTTCGCCACAAGGCGTAACCCGTGCTATTCAGGCCCTGGAGTCTGAACTAGGCGAGCCGCTGTTTCATCGCAATACGCGCCAGGTAAGTATCACCGCCTTTGGCCAGCGATACGCGCAAGAGGCCAGGATAGCCCTTGAGCATTTTGACGCGCTGTTTCGAGCAAACAAAGCCGAGCCCGATTTCATTGGAAGAATCGGTATCACAGCGCCTCAAGCCATTGGCCGGCGCTATCTGATTCCATTTCTACAGCCCTTGATCGCGGCACATCCAGCACTTCAGTTTGATTTACGCCTGGAAGATCAAATGACCGATTCAGTCGAAGCGCAAATCGATATCGGCATCCGCGTGGGACTGATTAGAGACCGCCGCTATGTGGCCCGCCCACTGGCATCAGTGCCGCTCTATGTCGTCGCAAGCCCGACGCTGATCGAAAAAACGGGGGTACCCGAATCACTGGAGGTATTGGATCAACTTCCACTTTCTGTGCTGATCAACCAAAGGAACGGGCGTCACTGGCCCTGGATGTTTGCTAATGGGCAAACCTTTAACCCCACACAGCCCACACTCATCTGCGACGACGCCGAGACTGAACTTGAGGCCGTGCTGGCGGGCATTGCTTTTGCTCAGGTGCCTGCATACCTCGCAGAGCCTTTTGTTAAGGAAGGGAAGCTTCAGACCGTATTGGATGCTGACTTGCCGCCACCGTGGAATCTGTTCATCTACCGACCGCAACAGGGCCCTGTATCGCGCAGGGTACGTCTTGTTTATGATCATCTGAAGGAGGCATTCTCAGATTCGTCGCGGTTTCCCCAAAATAGGCTATGAATGCGTAAAGCATTCATCAGATGCATCTGATGCATCTGATCATCAGCCTGACAGTGCAACCACTGATTCAGATCAATTATTCATCCTGCGGGTTCAGTTAGCCTGAGTACTTGGAACAAGTCCTGCGCTTGAGACCATTGGTGGAGACATAAATGTCCACCGAATCCAAGCTACCTCGCCATGCCCGCAACTGCACCGGTCAATGCCGTGTCATTGCTGCCTGATTTAACAGCTAACCAACTCACTCGTTGAGATGCCAAGAGTAAATATGTCAGTCAATCATAAATGGATCCCTCGTGTAGCCAGCGTTGTCGCATTAGCAATCATTGCCGCTCTTGCCTGGTACGAGTTGCGTCCAACAGGTCTGGGTACTGCGTTTGCGAGTGGTAACGGACGAATTGAAGCTACTGACATTGATGTGGCAAGAAAATTGCCAAGGCGCAGATAAGACTGCCGGAAAGCGAAAAAATCGCCGCCGAAGCGCTTGTCCGCCAGCGGCAAGCAGAGGTGTCGGCCGCGCAAAAACGTCACGCCCGTACCGCTATTTTGGTCAAACGCAATGCCATGGCTCCGCAGCAGCTAGACGATGAGCTTGCCCGACTGCAAAGCGCTCAAGCGGCACTCGCAGCCGCCCGGTCACAGGTGGTTTCCGCTGAAGCAGGCATTGCGGCAGCACAATCGCAGGTCATTGAAGCGCAATCTGCCGTGGAAGCAACTCAGGCTAGCGTCGAGCGCTTACAGATTGACATCGAGGACAACCAGCTAAAAGCACCGCGTAGTGGACGTGTACAGTACCGCGTAGCCCAGCCAGGTGAGGTGATAGGAGCCGGTGGCAAAGTGCTCAATCTCGTCGATCTTGGCGATGTCTAAATGACCTTCTTCCTGCCAGAACAGCAAGCAGGCCGGGTCGCTTTGGGCGCCGAAGTGCGCTTGGTGATCGATGCCATACCGGAGTACGTGATCCCCGCGCAGGTAAGCTATATGGCCAGCGTCGCTCAGTTCACCCCAAAAACTGTTGAAACCGCCAGCGAGCGTGAAAAGCTGATGTTTCGAGTTAAAGCAAGGCTTGTTCGACAACTGCTAAAGCGCCACCGCTCTCAAGTGAAAACCGGTGTTTCCGGCGTCGCTTATCTGCGTCTCGACTCACAGATCGAATGGCTTGAAAACCTGGCGATCAAGGTTCCGCAGTGAGCGTGGCCGAGGCAACTGTCGCGCAGCTACATGAGGTCAGCCTGCAATACGGCAGCACCTGCGCGCTCAATGCCGTCAGCCTGAAAATCCCAGCGCAACGCATGGTCGGCTTGATTGGTCCTGACGGGGTGGGCAAGTCCAGCCTCATGGCACTGATTGCCGGCGCACGCAAAATCCAGAGCGGGCATATCGAGGTACTCGGCGGCGACATGGCCAACCGTGACCACCGCCAGAAGGTCTGTCCACACATCGCCTATATGCCCCAGGGATTGGGTAAAAATCTTTACCCGACGCTTTCGGTGATCGAGAATTTGGACTTCTTCGGCCGCCTGTTCGGCCAGAAAGAGGCCGAACGCAAAACACGTATTGACGAGCTGCTACGCAGCACCGGCCTCAGCGAGTTTGGCGAGCGCCCTGCCGGCAAGTTGTCCGGTGGCATGAAACAAAAACTCGGACTGTGCTGCGTACTGATTCACGACCCCGACTTACTGATCCTCGACGAGCCCACCACCGGCGTCGACCCGCTGTCACGCAGCCAGTTCTGGGAGCTGGTCGCCCACATTCGCGCCCAGCGCCCGGGCATGAGCGTACTGGTAGCCACGGCCTACATGGAGGAAGCCGAACGCTTCGACCATCTAATAGCGATGGCTGCAGGTGCCGATTGCTGGATCTCTACCACTGTTTCTGTGTGGCGCATTGCTACACCTGCTTGCCACCACATCAATGGGTATTTTCTTTGGCACCATTGCGCGCTCAATGCCGCAACTAGGGTTGTTGATTATTCTAGTGCTGATCCCGCTTCAGATTCTCTCCGGCGGCACCACTCCGAGAGAAAGCATGCCTGAGCTGGTGCAGCAGATCATGCTGCTCGCACCGACCACTCACTTTGTCGATCTGGCCCAGGCAATCCTCTATCGTGGCGCGGGATTCGTCACTGTTTGGCCCCAGTTTCTGGCGATCATCATCATCGGCGTATTATTTTTTGCAGGTGCGCTACTACGCTTTCGAAAAGCACTGGCACAGATGTCTTGAAGGAAAGCCGTATTGAGCTCATACGGAAGAACTCAAATCGGCAATAGGATTTCTATTGCATCATTTAGGCTATTGGCTCGTGTAGCCAATTAGGGCATTCGCTTTTAAGAAGCATGGCACGCTAGCTATAGGCTTTGGAAGTATATAAATAGCTTTGACGACGCGCTCTATTACCCCTTCCTAAGCAAATCTGCTCAGCGCTTTCTGCACACAAGCAGTCGGGTCCAGCTCATGCACATCTTTATTGTATTTGTGAAGAAGCCGGTCCCTGTTATGTATTTGTGACTGACCCATTAGCCATTAGCCACCCATGGGCTGTAATCTGCTAAGGCTTATCGGCCTTATCCTCAACGGGTGTGAGGGGCTCTCCATCTTCGTCCAGAAGCTGGTAATTATACGCCGCCTGAAGGCCGGTTTGGTCTTCAACCTCTTCCTCGGGCTCTTGGTCGATATAACGCGGGTAAAGTGGCGACAACATTGCTACCAGAATACCGATTGCGGAGAAGGTGGCAAATGCATTGGCGTAGCCGAATTCGCTCACTAGCATGCCAACAACGGGCGAGCCGGTTGCCTGCCCGAGCGCCACAGCCATGAAAGGTAATACCGGCCCCATCGACAATCGGCCCGGCAACAGGCGAATGCTGGTCATCAGATAGAGCCCTGTCAGGCTCATGTAGGCCAGACCGAAGACCAACCCAGAGAATGCCGCCAGCACCAGCTGATCAGGGCTGGCAGCAAGCAGCGCCAAACTCGCGGACAACATCACCAACATCAGTGAATGTGTAATGGGGGGGTTGTTGCGATCGGCTAGATCGGCCGCCACGGCACCTCCGATGCCAGCGATGCCAACTGCTAGCCACAGCCATCCGGTTGCAGAGGGCGTTAGGCCGCCGAGGGTGATCATTAAATCGGGTGCAAAAATCCAGTACGCAGAGGAAACAAAGCCCATCACAAATGCAAACAGCGAAAGCCTGAACAGACGCGACCACTGGAGGACACTTATCTGTATTGGCGGAGCAGCGTTCGCGGGAATAACCCGCGACACGGAAGGGATAAAATACCATGCGGCAACGACGCCAATCCCCGCCAGGACAGCGAAGAACAGGTACGCCGAGCGCCAGGCGCTAGAGAAGAGCAGAACCACCGGCACGGCAACAGCCACGCCAATGCTGGCGCCCACATTCATGACTGAACTGACACGACCATGCACAGCCCAGCTCACCATAGCCTGCATAGCGGCCGTGAGCGCCGGCATCATAAGGCCCGTGCAGATACCGCACGCGAGTACGCCCAATCCGAGCGACAGCGCACCTGACGCCTGGCTGATAATCGCCATCCCGACGACGCCAAAACCACACGACAGGACGGCCGTGTTGCGGGCACCTAGACGATCGGCGAAGATCGGTGCTACCAACGTCGCCAGAAGGAAGCTGATAAGTGGCAGTGCGCCGATGATACCGATTACGTCTGGCGTGAGATCTAGTTCGGCCCGGATAGGCGGTACAAACAGGCCAAAGGCGAAGCGCGCGAGGCCGTAGCTAATTGCGATCAGCACTGCACCAAAAAGCGCGAACCCTGTATTCGAGAGGGACTTCATGCAGCCTCCGCCAGCCAGGCATTAAGGATTCCAGGAAGCAGGAAACAGGAGCATGGAAACCGAAAGTCGGGTTGGACATATAGATGTAATTTGAGCTTTAGTTGTACCAGAGATAGTGTTTAAAAATAAACCTGTCCCAGCTTTCCTTTTACAAAAATGGGGAATACCTATTCACTTGACGACACAAAACTCAACCACTGTCGACGGATGCCTACTGAAGCAAACTACCAGTGAATATTGGCTCTGACACACAGAAAACCACCGCAAACTAACTTGAGATGGCTTTTGACTACGCAGATATTCCCCTGAATTTAATCTCTTGCATCCACAACATTGCCACCGCTTGCTTGCTTGCTAATTTAGCTTGGTCCAGGTCAGCTTACTTACGTCCCATCGACTCAAGCATTCGGCTCACCGCTTCAAGGTGCTCTGGCTCGTTATGGCACATACCCTGAAAACAGGCGCAAAGATCCAGAAAGTCCTTCAGCTCCATACGTTGCGCCATCTTCATCAAACGCTTAGTCATCCTAATCGCTTTAGGCGGCTGACTGGCCATACGTCCAGCTAACGTCATGACTGTGGGCATCAGCTCATCTGCCGACACCACGTCCAGAACAATACCCAATTCTTTAGCTTCACCCGCATCAACAATCCGGCCAGACAAGGTTAACTCGAAAGCCCGTTGGTAGCCGATCAAGCGTTGCATCAGCCAGGCACCACCGTCCCCCGGAATTATCCCAAGGTTAAGGAATGTTTCTCCAAACTTGGCTTTCTCCGAAGCTATGCGTACATCTGCCATATTCGCTAGATCAAAACCGGCACCCATCGCCGGCCCATTCACTGCAGCGATAATCGGCACCTCGACAGCCTGCATTGCCAGCGGAATTCGCTGAATACCCTTGCGATAGCGCTCGGCGCATTCCGCTGCGTCACCAGCAAAATCACCACCGCGTTCTGCCATGTCGCGGATATTGCCTCCGGCACTAAAGGCTGAACCGGCACCAGTGATAACCAGTACCGAGACATCAGGGCAGCCATTGACCCACTCGGCGGTCATCACAACATCATCGATCAGATGAGATCCAGTAAGGGCGTTGCGTACGTCGTGGCGGTTGAGGGTTAAGGTCGCAACACGATTCTCAAGAGTAATCAGTGCATCAACTAACACTGGCAGGCTGTTCATATTTGACGGGCTCATATTTGGTTGGCTCATAACGGCGTCTCCTAGCAAACGATTATTCGGGTGTTGACGAAATCAGGGGTGATTCACGATTTCTTCAAATTCATATCAGTAATTCGAGACTAAATCTGCTTCCACTGGTACATAATAAAATCACTTTACCCAGAGGTATATCGATTATAAAAAGCACGACCTCACTCATTGAATTGCTAGGTAATCCAGCGAATTTTGGGCCATCCACGTTGCGCCGCTAAGGCACGTAAACTGACAAATAAAGCATCAGCAGCTCTTGAACCACGCGCACTTGGGGAGACATACATATCATCCAAGAAGGCGACGTCGCAGCCACCGAGAGAGCGAGGACATGCACGAACGTTCCCTGCGATGCCATCGTCCATGGGCACATGATAGAAACCAGCATATCCGTTAAATAAAACCCGCCTCTCAGCTTTGTCGTTTTTGGTAATGAAATTAATTTGATTATTCGTCATAAATCTCGAGGCTGTAGTCAGAATTACCTAGTGCCCCCAGCATCGATATTTTAGATCAGCTGGCAAGCAGTCGGATTATGTATGAGGGATTTACCACAGCTATGGACCCAGCCATAGTTACCCGTAAACGGGCTGCCAAGGCGAAGCACTAGTCTCTTGAGTGAAGGCGACTGGCTGAAGACGCTAGGTGGCAATGAGGGCCAGACTTGGGTAGTTGAAAGAGCTCGTATTGACCATGAAGACGAATAAGTCGCGCAGTACAACAGTACTCGTGAGATTGCTGAAGCCACATACAAGGCAGGTATGAGAGAGCCTGGTTCCATCACTCCAACTCCAGACGAAATTACTCGGCACTACCGCATGAGCCCCTTTACCAGCGCATCAGCTAGCCGAGCTTGGGAAGGTGCCCCCTCACGATGAATGCAATTGACTGGGCCGCAAATCGGACGCCCAGCTTTCAAGTACTGTATCGAGCCCGCTGACGAACCACAGCGCAAGCTGCTGGTGCTTCTTTACCTAGAATTGTCAGGATGGTGTAAGTGTTACAATCGAGTCGAAAATAATTGATGCTAGATGATAATATCCAAGTTCAGTGTATTTATAACTATGCAATTTACGGTTTTTCCTGCAAATGGGCAGTCACAGGCTAGTCTCCTAACACAATCATCCGATACGTTGACGCAAGCTAAAATCACTTGATGCTAAAACCATAATTATGAGTACTAAAAGAAATACAGATTACAGTCAAAACTCGGGAGCGCAGTCAAAGGCAAACGAACGCGACGATGTACCAAATGTCGGTCCTGGCAGAAACACTTTCGCTCTTGCTTCTTTTAAGGTGATCGAGAGTTTGTTGCTGTTCATCGTTGTGTTGATGACACTGGGCGGTGTGGCCTTCGAGCTTTACGCGGTTTACATTGCCCAGAACATAAGACTTGCCGACATCCTGCTGATATTTCTTTACCTAGAAGTGGTCGGTATGGTGTCTGTATTTTACTCAAATCGACGATCTGCCCTCGTCTACCCGATATTGATTGCGATCACGGCACTTGCCCGACTTATTATCCTGCAAGGCAAAGACATGGCGCCCGAGAATATTCTGTATGAGGCCATTGCAATTCTAATCTTGGCCGTGGCGGCGATTATTATCCTCCGCTTGTACCGCATTTGAAGAGGTTGGTCTTCCTCGCCATACGCACAAGCACGCTTGCGTAGGGTGTTGCCAAATTCAAACATTCTTTTAGTGGTACCGGACCACACTCAACCAACACCCGGTGTAGTGTCCTACGGCGATAGACCATAGAGAAAAACAAGCGCAGATTTTTAACACCTCATTTCTTGCTTTTGGCAAAATCGTGCAGCCGATTCCAGCTGTTGATGGTGATATACAAGACCATAGAACCCGATTGAGGAGAGTCATCTTGAAATACCAGGCCCCAGTAAATGATCTTCGTTTCTTGTTGTTTGATGTACTGGGCGTAGACCGGCTTCATGAGCTGGAAAAATACGCCGATGCCACCCCGGATCTGATTTCTGCAGTTATTGATGAGGCCGGCAAACTGGCGGCTGAAGTGATTCAGCCGACCAATCAAGCCGGTGACCGCGAAGGCTGCCATTACGATCCCGAAACCCATACCGTAACCACGCCTGAAGTGTTCAAGCCGGCTTACAAAAAATTTGTGGCAGGTGGCTGGACTGCCCTCGACGCGCCGGTGGAATTTGGCGGGCAGGGGTTACCACACACACTTAAGTTTATAGTGGATGAAATGGTCTGCTCCACTAACCTGTCTTTGGGGATGTACCCGGGGCTGACCCACGGTGCTATCAGTGCACTGCACGCCCACGGCTCGGACGAACTGAAACAAACCTACCTGGAAAAGCTGGTGTCCGGCCAGTGGACGGGCACCATGTGCCTTACCGAACCCCAGTGTGGTACCGACCTGGGTCTGATTCGCAGCCGCGCTACACCCAACGCAGATGGCAGCTACGCCATTGAAGGCACCAAGATATGGATCACTGGCGGCGAACATGATCTGACCGATAATATTGTGCATCTGGTACTGGCGAAACTGCCCGGTGCGCCGGACACTACAAAAGGTATTTCGCTGTTTGTGGTTCCCAAGTTTATTCCAGAATCTGGCGAGCGCAACTCGGCGTTCTGTGGCGGCCTAGAGCACAAAATGGGCATCAAGGGCTCCGCAACCTGCGTAATGAATTTTGAGGGTGCCAAAGGCTGGCTAGTGGGTGAGGCCAACGACGGCATGCGTGCCATGTTTACTATGATGAACGAAGCCCGCCTGATGGTGGGCATGCAGGGCTTGGGTCTTGCCGAGATGGCCTATCAGGAAAGCCTTGGATTTGCCCGCGAGCGTCTGCAGGGTCGTTCTATGAGCGGCGTGAAGAACTTGGATGGCCCCGCTGACCCTATCATTGTGCACCCGGACGTTCGCCGCATGCTGATGCGCCAAAAAGTTCTGAACGAAGGCATGCGTGCCATGGCCCTGTTTACCGGCCATCAATTGGACCTCTCGGTTGCCCATCCGGATGAGGCTGTACGGGAATCCGCCGATGATCTGGTACAACTGCTTACCCCTGTAGTAAAAGCGTTCCTGACTGACGAAGGTTCCAACAATACGAACATCGGCCTGCAAGTCTTGGGCGGCTCGGGTTTCACTACCGACTGGCCGTTGGAGCAGCTGGTTCGTGATGGCCGCATTGCGCGCATCTATGAAGGCACAAATGGCATACAGGCGCTGGATTTGGTGGGCCGAAAGCTAAGTCTGAAAGGTGGGCGGCTTGTTCGCACTCTGTTTGGCGTACTTTCAAACTACCTGAAGGACAACCCTGAAGCACCCCATCGCGATGAGCTGAAAGGCGCTGTAAGTGCACTGGAAAAGGCCACTCTATGGCTGGCAACCAACGCGTCAAAAGATCCGGAGCAGGCAGGTGCCGCTGCCACGCCATACCTGCGCCTGATGGCTCTGACAGTTATTGGTTATATGTGGTCACGCATGGCTAACGTTGCCAACCGCCAGATTGCAGCCGGAGAGGGTAACAAGCCACTGCTGGAGGGTAAGCTGGTATCTGCCCGTTTCTACTTTGAAAAGCTGCTGCCGGAAACGCACTGGCTACTAAGCGACATCGAAAGCGGCAAAGGCAGCCTGATGGATATGGAAGACGATCACTGGGCGGCGTGAACCTCAATTTTTGCGCTTTGGTTTAAGCCACGCACTGCGTGGCTTTTTTATTTGAATCAAGTCAGTAAATCGATCTCAGCCGTAGCCTGCTAATTTCCCGCTTGGTATAAAAGTGTGCTATCACAGAGCTAACTATTACTACAATTACGATGGTGTAGAACATGGACACCATGGGATAGTCCCAAAGTACGATGAGTACATAGTTAATTATTGCAGGTATCACCAGCTGCCTTGCAATACCAAGGTACATCGGGAACATGGGCTTGCGCATGGCCTGCAGCACCGCGACGCTTTGGAATAGAACCACATACGCATAAAACGCTAAGGCATCGATTCTGAGATAGGTTATGCCGGTGCGCTGTATCGCCTCGGCGTCGGTGAAAAAGCCCATCATAAGCGGAGATAAAAAGTACATGACCGGTACTGAAACCAGCGCCATAGCCAGTCCAATCAACAAACCCTTTTGGTAGGTCTCGGCCACTCGCGCACTGTTTCCCGCACCCATATTCTGACCGGCAATAGCCATAACCGCGCTGTTCAAACCCAATGCAGGTAACAATAAAAGCTGTTCAAGTCGCAAGCCCACTGTGTAACCAGCCACGTGATTGCTTCCAAACTGCCCAATGAGCGCCACCGTAATGAAACCACCCAGAACAATGGTGAGCATGTTGAAGCTGGCGGGCAGCACTTGTTTGAGCAAAGCTTGCCAGCGTGCCCAATCGAACGCGGGTCTTATGCGTATATTCAGCCGCTTAGCGAGGACGCTTAACAAGTAAAAGGCCGTTGCCAATTTAATAGTCACAGTCGCCAATGCTATGCCCGTCACGCCAAGCCCAAGGCCGAACGTGAACAGTGGGTTCAATGCAAAGTTCGCAAAAAAACCAATGGCCAGTGCGTTGCGGTTGGACTTGGTATCGCCCAGGGCCATCAAAGCACCCGCTGCACCAAAAGAGAGGGTGAAGCCAATAGAACCTGCCAATGTTACCCACAAATATTCCATGGCCAACGGCTCGATATGCGGCTCTGCTCCCAGCAACACCACCAAGGGTCGCGCGGCGAAAGCCCCGAGCAAAACTGATATAACACTGAAACCAATCGCCATTCCGCTGACGTTGTCGATCCACTCTTTGACCTGACTTGTGCCATCGTTCATGGCACCCCTTCCAACCTCCGGCGCTATCATGGCTGACGCACCCGTCTGTATTCCTACACCAATGGAGAGCAACAAGAAAAACACGCTGCCCGCTATTGATAAGCCCGCAAGCGCATCATCACCAAGGTAACCCGCGAACCAGATGTCTGTGAGGTTGTACAGGGTGTTGAACACCATTCCCATTGATGCCGGGATTGATAGCCTTATCATGTGGGCTAAGACAGAGCCACTCGTCAGAGAGGGTGAAGTCGGGGTACCTTTCAAGGCGAGCTTCGAATGATAAATGGGGCTAAGGCTAATGCGTTTTGCGACGTCTTTGTAACCGTTCTCTTCACTTTCATATAGGGCCTATTGCTATTGGGAATGCTGAATGTCTTGGTCGGCATTGCCGGAACAATACATCAAAACCTGGTTTTCTTGTCATCGTACCTTCGGGTACCAGGCAGATAGGACTGAGTAATTGTGAGGGACTGGAGTGAGATGAGCATAAATTCAGGTAGAAAATTTCATCTGACCCCGTTTTTCGCTCGCTGAATGACCGTGATCGGATGAACTATCCAGTCCTCATCGGGCGCTGGAAAGTATTGGCCCGGCAGACGCACGCAAGACCTTTACTACCGAGTCCGATTGCAGCAAATCCTGATCAAGCGGCGGCCCAAGGGTGTCGCTCGATAAGTGATGTCTGTCTGGTAATCGAGGTCGATCTGCCGTTCGGTAAAAATTACCTGACGAAAGGGTTCGGCAGGAAATCCTTGCACGGCTCGTACTCTTCGGCGATGTGGTTGACCGTCAGGACTGAGTGGCTTGGCTTTCTCTCGCACATTGGCCTACAGTCATTGAGTACACCTAATGCAACTATCTGGGAGATCTCGACATGTCAGACCAGTGGATAGTCCAAGCAACTACCTTCGCTAACTGCAACTGCCTGATTAATTGTGGCTGCCAGTTCAATATGCCTACGAGCTACGGCTTCTGCAATTTTGTGATGGCCGGCCACATCGACGAGGGAAACTTCAACGGCACCGCACTAAACGGACTGAACTACGCCTGTATTTTCGCCTTTCCCGGCGAGATTGCTGAAGGCAACGGCAGACAGCTAATCGTTGTCGATGAAAGAGCGGATGAGGACCAGCGCGCCGCACTTCAAAAAATTCTCTCAGGGCAAGCGGGAGAGGCGGGGTCAAATCATTTTTCCGTGTTCAGCAGCATGTGCAGTGAGTTACTGGCGACGGAATACCTGCCTATCGAAATTGAAGTCGATATCGCCGCACGCTCGGCTTCGCTGAAAGTCCCCGGTCTGATTGAATCCGTCGGCAAGCCCGCCATAAACGTCTTCAATGGCGACCTCTTGCATATCGCGATTGCCAGGCCCTCCGGTAGTTTTGAATACACCTATGCAGAGCTGGGCCTGGGAACCACCACCGTCACCGGCGCTATGGAAATGCATTTGGACGCCAGCTACGGACAGTTTTGTACGATCCATTACAACCAGGAAGGTATGGTACGGGCTGCCTGAAACCGACGACGGTGATTTCACTGCGGCGCTGGGACCAGAGCTTACTCGTCTCCTCGCTCGCCGGGCTAACACTGCTAGCCTGGGCGTACCTGCTCTATCATGATCAAAACATGCTTGGCATGGATGCTGGCACGCGCCCGTGGCGACCCGGTGATTTTTTCATGATGTTCCTGATGTGGGCAATCATGATGATGGCCATGATGCTACCAACCGCCTTACGCGCGATTTTGATCTATGCCCGTATCGCTGCCCAAGGCCGGCAGGACGCATTACCCATTACCCCAATCTATATTTTTAGCGGTGCCTATATCGCCATATGGACCCTGTTCAGCGTCGCTGCGACTCTCATGCAATGGGGTCTGCAGTCGGCAGCGTTGTTGTCACCGATGATGGTTAGCAGCAGTGCCGGACTGGGCGCAGCGCTGTTGATAACCGCTGGTATTTATCAATTCACCCCCCTCAAAGAGGCCTGTCTCAAGCACTGTCAGTCGCCTATCATGTACCTGGCGGCCAACTACAAAAGGGGCAACACGCACGCTTTCCAACTGGGACTTAAGCACGGAAGCTATTGCCTGGGCTGTTGTTGGGTGCTGATGGGGTTGTTGTTCCTCGGTGGAGTCATGAACCTGCTCTGGATCCTGGCAATCACTCTATTTATTTTAGCCGAAAAGCTACTGCCGCCGACGTTGCATGGTACCCAGCTTAGTGGTGTTGCGATGATACTAGCCGGCATCGCCTTTCTCGTCGGTTACCCGACGTAGGCGTTGCATGGACTAGTTCAGGAAAACACAGGGAATCAGGGTAATTGGGGTCGAATGATGACCCCCAATTACTCTTTTAAGCGCAAAAAAAAGAGGGCGCTATGCGCCCTCTGGATAGTCACTCATGGTGTGACCGGTGTTACAACCTGTCTGTCTATCATGTCCCTGCCCATCCGGCGCCAGGTCAACAGGAAGCACAGAGCGCTGCCGAAGTACAAGCAAGCCATTATGACCATGGAGGTTTGCAGGCTTTGCGCGTAGACCTGCCCACAGACTTCCTGCAGGTTCTGGTTCAGTTGGCCGAGTACGGCGGGGTGACACTGATTTCGCGTCAGTTCGCCAGCCGCAACCCCGAGCTCAGCGACGCCGGACTTGAAGAAAATGTCGGAGACTGCGCCAATGAACAGCGGGCCGAAGCCGTAGCCAATCAGGTTGACGACAAGCAGCATCACTGCCGTCGCCATTGCGCGCACACGCATACTTACCACACCCTGGCCGATCGTGTACTGAGCGGCTAGATAGCCGTACTTCACGAAGCCGCCGATGATCAGGCCAATTGCAGCGTAAAGCAGATTGTCGGTCGTGAAGGCGAAGATATAAAAGGGAACCGACAATGCCAAGCCCACCGCCGGCACCCAGGCGATGGCGCCCGGGTGCTTCTTGTAAATCCTGGTCGCTAGCCAACCGGTGGCGAAGGTGCCAATGGCTGCGGACAGAGCTACCGGCGTGTTGATCCAGATCGCTGCCTGACCGGCGGTGATTTCGTAGGTGCGGACTAGAAAGATCGACTGGAACGAGGAGATACCGTAACCGCAGAACGCGGCAATGGTGGCGCCGGCGGTCATCAGCCAGTAAGCAGGCTTGCCCATCAGCTCGTGGATAGCCTCACCCAGGCTGGCTCGCTCTTTTTTCTCGGCTTGCGGCGGATCGGTATAGCCGCGCGGCGGCTCCTTGACCGTCAGTTTGAAAACAAGAGCGACCAGCAAGCCCGGCAAACCGACGACGAAAAAGGCGGTGCGCCAGTCAAACATGTCGGTAACCCAGCCGCCGATCAAGTTAGCAAACATGGTGCCGAGTGTGACGCCCATGGCGTAGAAGCCCAGCGCCTGGGATCGTTCGCGCGGGATAAAATAGTCCGCGATCAGGGAATTGGCCGGCGGCGTACAGCCCGCTTCGCCGATACCCACACCGACACGACACATCAGCAGAATCCAGAACGCGCCGATGGTAACCGAACCGATGGTGACTTCCGTCGCCAGGCCGCAGAGCGCTGTCATCAGCGACCAAAGGGCTACGCAGACGGTCATGATCCATACCCGATGGGCGACATCGGCAAAACGCGCTAGAGGGATGCCCACGGCGGTATAGAGCAGGGCGAAACCGAAGCCAGTGAGAAGCCCGAACTGAGTGTCCGAAATCCCGAGGTCCGGCACCAAGTCGGGACCGACAACCGCGAGCAGGGCGCGGTCGACGAAATTCAAGATGTAAATAAGTGTCAGCGCGAAGAGCACATAATTGCGGTACGCTTTGGAGCCGTAGCCGACCAGGTGGCCTTGGGTTCCCCCTTCTCTGGCAGTGATGGCGTTCATGGACAATCCCCTTCTAGGTACGTTGTTATTAGTAGACGCGGGCTGTAATCGCACGCTGATATTACTGGGTAATTGGGGTCAGATGAACATTAATTACTTATCCTTTTCAAGTGGTTGGTTAGAGCCTTATATAATTGGCTCAAGCTCTTATTTGAGCTTGCTTTCTGCACCGCTAAAGCTGCATACCACTCAGCCCGGACCCCTGCTTCAAATCCTGCAAGAATTACAAAGATTGATGCTTATCTGACCCCTATCTTTAGGTGGTAATTGGGGTCAGATCTCCTACACCATTAGCTTGGGCATATTGGCGATCGCCGCCATGGCATTGGTCCGTAGCCTGGCCATGACGGCCACCTTTTCGGCGTCGGCCTTGTCCAGATCGGCAATCATTTTTCCAAAACCATCGAGCCTGGAATTGCGAATCCACTGGCGCAGCGCTTTGTCCTGAGACCAGTGGTACTGGTTCATCATGCTGGCATGGGTGGCGCGCGCATAACCGGCCAGATTCTCTGGAAAAGGTACCGGGGTGCAGAGTTTGTTTTTATGGGCCTCGTCGCCACCATGCACTTCGACATAGGCGGTCAGCGCGGCGCTCAATGCCACCAACGGAGCCCGAAGGAGCTGGATCAGAATACGGTCTTCCTGGAAAACCGGGCCGCCTGTGCGGGAGGTAGTAAGGGCCGATGCGGTGCAATCCACATACAGCGTGCCGGGGTCCATAGTCATTTCGCCTTGGGCCATGACCATGGCATTGTGACCAATACTGAGTACGCGACCTTTACGGATCACCTGTTTGATCGTACGCAGTAATTCCACCTCGCCGGTGGAGATGGTCGCGTAGTGAAACATGGTGGGATTCTGGGCTGGATCGATACGTAGCACCTGGCCGAGCACCTCAAGCTTCAGGAATACTTCTTCTATAGATTTGGACTCTGCAAAGGCGGCCAACTTGTCAGCCTCACCACCCATGCTGTTGTTGAAGAACTCCAGCCCCGGCTGCGTCTGCAAGCGGTTCAGCAACCAGGAATCGCGCGGCATCACCCACTGAATGGATTCCGGCGTGGCACCGTGGCGCAGCAGCCAGACGACCGCATCCATCGCCGTCTTTCCAGCGCCCAATATGCAGAAATTTTGCGGCACCGATTCACCATTGCGTTGCAGCCAGAGTTGCGGCAAGGCGTTTGGCGCAATTACGCGCACGCCATCGGCCACCGTGAAGCTCGGTGTATGCGTGGCCGGTATGTTGGGTGAAATATAGGTGGCATCCACCGTCTTTTTGCACACGGTGACATTGGTCTGATTGCCCGACAGAAGTGAAACGATACGACCCTCGCCCAGGTAATTGCTCATGGGGTGGTAACTGACCCTGCCGCTGGGCAAAAACTTATGCTGCATCACCTTGTCGTAATAGGTGTTGATCTCGGGCCCACTCGCCAGCTCGGGCAAAAGACAAGACCTGACCCTCAGCTTCGCTGCCCCAGATTAGAGCTTTCGTTCCATCAACCAGTGCTCCTTGCCCCAGGCATGGAAAAGCTCCCTATATTCCCAGCCGCGCTTGGCGTAATAGTCACCCCGATCATGGGTGTGCAAGTACAGTCGCTCATGGCCCTTGGCTCTGGCTTGGGAGTAGATGCCCTCAATCAGCTGCTCGGCCAGTCCTCGCCGTCGTGCCTGCGGTGCAACAAGAACGCAGGCAAGCCAAGGCCCCAGTTCCGGACGCTCGGCCAAATCGTCTTTGGCGAGCGCCGCCCCACCTAATAGCTGACCGTCTTCCAAGGCAATCAGTGTTTGCCACTCCCCGTTGCTCTGCCCCTCTCTGAACTCATCCTGCCAGTCAACCAGAAGTTGCTCGCTGTATTCGTACGCAAACTGTTGATGCACCCAGAGCGCAAAGGTATCGCTGTACTCCAGATGATCGCGCAATGAAACTAACCGGGGCATGCGTATCGCCTTAAAACATGATTGGAAGCAAGATCGTAACAAATGACTGCTTAGTTAAATGAGGTTTCGCGGGTTTCAGCAACAACATGACACCGAAAGCGAGCAGCAACGCCAATAGCAAAAGGTCTTCAGACAGTCGCGAAAAGACGAAACGAAACAAGAGAGTGACACCGGGCATATACAGGCTAGAATCAACCACAGCGAGCCTGCAATGGCTCGATACTACATGCCCTTGGGCCTGGTCTCTCTCTAGGAGTTTTCATGAAGATTCGCTCTATAATCCTTGCTGCTGGTTTGGTTGGTTTTTCTGCAATGGCTTCCGCTTCCAGCTTTATTGGCACCACCAATGCGGTAGGCCACGTTCTGGTCGATATGGCTGAAGCCCTGGGTGACAGCACTGAATCTACATTTGGCTCGAACAAGGTCGTATTGGATGCCCGGGATGACGCTGCCAGCTTCGTCGGTAGTGACGGTCAAGTACGCGGCGTTAACCTGGAGGCGGCGCTGGGCCATATTCGTCACCAGATGCCTGAGCTACAAGCCACTGATATGCAACTGGCAGAAGCTATTCTGGCTCTGTGATCGCAGTCCTGAACGCCCAGTCTTTTCAGGGCGCCATTCCCATTGCGCCGTAACATGCGCCCCGCTCTTGAGCGGGGCGTAGCCGTGATCGCGATTGTCCTAGGTCTGGCATCGCTGATGTGGGTTCCTCTTGCTCATTCGGCCTTGACTGTGAAACTGGAACAGGCCGAGCTAAGCACTGAGCAGCGCCAGGCCAGCCAGGCGCTGCTTGATGCGGCGCTCAAGGCCCTGCCCCCCCGATTGGTTTCAGAACTCGACCGTGAAATCGTTCTACGCTGGTCCTCCAGACTGGCGCATAGCGTCATGGGACGGGCTCGCTATGATGGTCAAATACTCCTGAATCAGCGCTGGCTCGATGCGCTGGTGCAGGGGGAGGATCAAACCCTGCCCGCTGGACGGCAGCACGCCACCCTGCAACGGGAACTGCAAGCAACACTGGTACACGAGCTTGCGCATTTTTACGACCGAGGCCAGTTCTGGCCTGCGGACGAGCGTGGCTTGTTACGCACATGTGCCCGGCAGCATAGCAGTCTTGGCCCGGTTGGCCTCCCAGTGGAGTGCCAAGGCCGGTCCCAGCGACGTTTTACTCTGAGCGACGACCCCAGATTACTTGAGCTCGCCGGTTGGCCCGCACGTATAGGTGGCCGCGGCGAGGTAGAACAGCAGAATGATCAATACCTGCGCACGCCGGATGCCTATGAACTAAGCAACCCACGCGAGTTTGTTGCAGTCAATCTTGAGTATTTCCTGCTCGACCCGCAATACCGATGCCGACGGCCGGGATTACACGACTACTTTTCTGAGCATTTTGGCTGGGCGCCCAGCGCTACGGCCGACTGTGCTCCGGGTTTGTCTTATCTCAATGGCGGCCTGGATATCGACCAACCCGTCCTGGGGCAGCTCGACGAGGGGCGTATCTATCAGGTGCATTATTTGCTGGCCGAGCCGGAAGGAGCACTGGTCAGTCGCTGGGGTCACAGCATGCTTCGGGTTGTCATGTGTGCGCCTGGCCGGCCGTTGGGGCCTGAGTGTCTGATGGATATTGAGCATCATCTGGTGTTGTCGTTCCGCGCCTTCGTCGATGATCTGCAGATATCCAGCTGGGATGGGCTGACCGGCGTCTATCCGTCTCGGTTGTTCATGCTACCGCTGAGTCAGGTGGTCGATGAATACACCAAGGTTGAGTTCAGATCCCTGCAGTCGCTGCCACTGCGCTTGACCGCTGAGGAACAGATCAGCTTGGTCCGTCGCGCCGCCGAGATGCACTGGAACTACGACGGCACCTACTACTTCGTCAGCAACAACTGTGCGGTAGAGACCCTGAAGCTGTTGCGCAGTGGTACCGACCGCCTCGATATTCGCGGCATGGAGACTGTTACGCCAACCGGACTGAGGGCACTGCTCGGGCAGGCTGACCTGCTCGACGAGTCGGTCTTGCAGGATCGTGCCGAAGCCTTGCGCCAGGGCTACTATTTCGACTCCTACCGTGAGCGCTATCAGTTGATGTTCAACGCAGCGCGCGAGGGTTTGAATCTACCGCAGCAGAGCGTAGAGGAGTGGCTGACATTAGCGCCGCAGGAGCGAAATGGCTGGTTCGAGCAGGCCGACTATCGCGTTACGGCGGCCCTGCTGCTGCTTGAGCAAGCGGCTTTAAGACGCCAGATTGCATTGATTCAGCACGAGCTCAAGGAGCGCTATGTCTCCGGGCGGCGCATGGACGATGCCGCCCTGAATGAAACCGGTGAACTCCTGAGCCAGCTACTGCGCGAAAGCGGCTTTCTCAGCCGTCCCGCAGAACTGCTGAAGACAGGCTATGGCCTGCCGCAGCGCCAGGAAAGACAGCAGCTGAAGCAGCTCACTCAAGAGCGTCAGCAGGGACTACGCGGGCTGGCCGTATTGGTAGATGAGCGAGCGCTTGAGATGATCAGCGCTGAGCACCGCAGGGCGGTGGAAGCAAACCAGCGCAATATCAGCGAACTGAGTGCGCGGCTGCGCCAGTTGCACCGCGAGTCTGGAAAGCTTGTGCTGCCCTGAGCCAGACAAACCTTGAGTCTTGTCTGAAAAAGGGCTCGCCACCTCGGACGTAAATGGGGCATGTGCTTTGCCTTACCACTTTATTAGGGGCGGGATTTTAGCAAATGACGACATGGTGCGCCGGAGGCTTTGTGGGAGGGCTGGTCCTGTAGGCAAAAGACAAGACCTGACCCTCGGCTTCGCTTAATTAGCAATTAATGACTCAACTGTGCCTTCCAGCGAACTCATACCGGCAGCCCGGCCTAGCTGGAGAGACTCTGCGACCGGCTTACCCTCGATCTCATGTGCACGAATGGCTAGCAGTGCACCCACACGATTGCCGCTTGCGCAGTGGAGAAGCACCTTTTCATTACCCTGCAAAAGCAGATCAAGCTGCGCTGCATTCTCCGATGTAACATCGTCAGAACCTGCAATTGGCAACGAAATATAGGTAAAACCAAGTGCCTCAGCCTTGGCTTGTTCGTCGTAGTCGACTTTTTCATTGGCAGTTCGCAGGTTGATGACCTTAGTGACGCCTGCGCTCTTAAGCTGCTCCAAATCCATCGCCGAGGGCTGCCCACCGGCAATCAGGCTTTCGCTCACCGCCGTGAAGTTACTCGGTAATTCCAGCTGATCTTTGGCCTGAGCATAACAAGAGGCCGGTATGAAGATCAGAGCGATCAAGGTAAACAGATACTTCATGGTGCAGACTCCCAAGTGTCCAGATGGTTTGCAGAATTCGATGGGGTAAAGTCAACCCAAACTTGGCACCCTACCCTCCGGCTACTTCATTGAACATAAATGACTCCAGGGGACGATGCAAATTGATGCTGTGACCTATCTTGCCACTTTGGGTTAGTGTCAGAATCCATTGCTTTGGATAACGCGCAATGACTGCTTTGCTTTTACTCGCGCTGGTACCCATCGCCATTCTTATCGGAATGGGAACCTGGCTACGCTATTCGGGATTTCTACAAGATGCGTTCTGGCCCCAGGCCGAACGGCTTGGCTACTACGTGCTTTTGCCGTCCCTGTTCTTTCACAGCCTGGCTACAGCGCAGCTGAGTGAAGTACCAGTGCAAGACATGTTTCTGGCTTTGGTGCTGTCTTCCGTCGCGGTGGCGGGTCTACTTGTTGCGATACGGCCGGTCATCGGCCTCGATGGCCCTGCCTTCACGTCGTTTTTCCAGGGGGGCGTGCGCTTCAACAACTACGTTGGCGTGTCGGTAGTGGCGGGCCTATTCGGTGCCCAGGGTATCGCACTGGCGGCCGTGGCAAACGCGGCGCTAGTGCCTACGGTGAACGTGCTTTGTGTCCTGATTTTTGCGCGCTACGGCTCCCGCGGGCAATTGTCCCTCAAAGCCATCGGTCATCAGTTGGTGCTCAATCCACTCTTGGTTGCCTGCGTGCTGGGTATAGCGGTTCAAGCTAGTGGACTCGGCATTCCCGCAGGTATCGACGCGGTGCTTAAAGCGCTCGGTCAGGCTTCACTGCCGCTCGGGCTGTTGTGCGTCGGCGCCGCTTTGAAACTGGGATCTGCCGCAAGCTGGATCAAGCCCATAGGACTTTCGTCCATCGCCAAATTTGTGCTCATGCCGCTGGCAACGCTAGGGCTTTGTCATGTCTTCGGCTTGCAAGGCGAGGCGGCAATCGCGGCAATCTTGTTCCAGGCTCTGCCAACGGCTTCATCGTCTTACATAATGGCTCGACAGCTTGGGGGGGATGCCCCCCTGATGGCAGGTATCATCGCCGGCCAAACCCTATTAGCCGTCATCGCACTGCCTCTCGTGGTGATGAGCATCACTCCGTGGATTTGAGAGGGTAATTGGGGTCAGATCCCCTACACCATTAGCTTGGGCATATTGGCGATCGCCGCCATGACATTGGTGCGTAGCTTGGCCATGACGGCCATCTTTTAGTTAACTGGGGTCAGATTAAAATTAATGTAGACACCTTCATCTGACCCCGTTTTTTTCGCATACGACGGATCGTTCGGTTTTTGAAGTTACTGCAATGGCAGCTGCACTACGCCTGTCAGGTTAACGGCGCTGGGGAGGCGCGAAAACCCTAGTGCATACTGCGGGTGAAACCCGTAGAGCATAAGGCCGACTTCATCGCCGGAATGAAGTTGGGTGCTGGCGCCAATAAGCTCGGTTTGACGCGTCCCGGTACCACGCATGGGCAGGATCTGATCATGCAGCAGTTCAGGGCTCAGCTGTCCCAGCCGTTTGACCCCAAGCCCAACGAAAACCCGCGGGTCAAGTGTCGCTTCACCGGCTATGTTCAGGTCTGCCAGAGGTATGCCGGCGAGGATTAGATCACTGCTGGCGCGATACAACGGTACAAAGCGCGGAGCGGTACCCAGTTCTGCCAGTAACGCTGGAGGTTGAGTTTCGACTAGCTCTGTAAGTAACGCAGTGACCTGCTCCGGCCCAATGGTCACCAAGCCAATCAGCGCTTGGGTAAGCTTACTCGCCGTATTGGCTGACAGCCGGCTGAGCACCTCAGACAAGTCGACGGGATCGAGCTTACGTAACAGGTTGAGCACCACATCGACCGAAGGCGGACCCACCAGCAGATCGCCGCTAGCAAAATGCAGCTCCATGCCGCCTTTAGGCATATCTTCACTCACCACCCCCTGATTGCGCTCTTGTGTCAGACATACGCGGGGGATTGGGATAGTACGCTGCAGCTTACGCAACTTACCGTCGAGGAATGTGTAAGACAAATCAGCGATGCTATAACGGGTATTGCCGCACTGAATATCGTTGAAAAAGCCGCCGTAGTTGAGCGTTCCTCCATCAGAACCGTCCTGGAAGGCAGGCAATATGTGCCCCCCCGTAGTAACAAACAGATAAGCATCGTTACCGGCATTACGCAGACAGTCGTAATTCCAGGCAGCTTCATTGGAATTGAACAAAGTGTCGTTGACACCCTGGATAAAGAGAGCATCGACCTTTGGAACGCCAAGACCGTCAGTGCGCGGTTTGCAATACGCTCCCAGTCCATTGCGACCCAAGCGTCTAGCCCCCTCCTCGCTCGCCGTGCCAGACAGCGATTCTGCGTAAGCCTGAGTAATCCAGGGCGCCTGGCTTTCTCTAGCCAGACTACTTAACACCGATAGCCATAGCGTCTTTGGAACACGTTCCGGGCTCAAGCTATAAGGCAGGTCGTGCCAGGTCATCGCCGGTACCAGAGCGTCAAAGCGCGTATCGATGCTTGAACCAACTAGCTGAAATCCACCACCATAGCTAAGCCCTATACCCCCCACCAGGGGATCACCTTTGAGATACGCTAAGTGAGGTGCCAGGCTAGCTTCCGCCCAATCAAGGAGAGCCTGTACATCGCGGCCTTCAAAATCAGGATCCTGCGAATTGGCTTGACCACCGCTGTCACCAAAACCCCGCTGATCAAATGTGAGCACAAAGTAGCCGGATTCCCATGCCTTGCGAGCCGTTTCGGTGAGAGAGTCTGTTTCGCTCAAATCGGTAGAGCGGCTGCCACCCCAACCGTGACTGTACATCAGCAAAGGGGCTGGCTGACCCTGCGTCAGAGTGGGCTGATAGACCGTTACCGCAATCTCGGTGCCGTCAAAGGAGGTAATAGTTAGATCATACTTACGTTGCGACAGCGCGGCACCGCCACCGCTTATGGCGGCCGCTATTTCTTTTTGACTGTTACCTGCTGCCTGAGCCGGTGTCATGGTAAAACCAATCAGCACAGTAGCAATGGCAAGGCTCAAGATCGCCTTATGCGTCAAGCTAAGAGAGGGTATGGAAGTCATAAATCGTGCCTCTTTATTATTGTTCTGAGTTTAATATTTCAAGCGTTGTGTGCCCGCGTCCCCTCTAAAGTTGGCTTATGAGCATAGGCTTTCGGAGAGGATGGGGGGAGGCTCAAATGAATATTAATGTAGAAACTTTCATCTGACCCCCCTTTTTTAACCCTTTTTACATGACCATTTTTACACCATTAGCTTGGGCATATTGGCAATCGCCGCCATGGCATTGGTGCGTAGCCTGGCCATCACGGCCATCTTTTCGGTATCAGCCTTGTCCAGGTCTGAAATCATTTTTCCAAACCCGTCTAGCCTGGAATTGCGAATCCACTGTCGTAGCGATTTGTCCTGAGACCAGTGGTACTGGTTCATCATGCTGGCATGGGTGGCGCGCGCATAACCGGCCAGATTCTCTGGGAAAGGTACCGGGGTGCAGAGTTTGTTTTTATGCGCCTCGTCGCCACCATGCACTTCGACATAGGCGGTCAGCGCGGCGCTCAATGCCACCAACGGTGCGCGCAGGAGCTGGATCAGAATACGGTCTTCCTGGAAAACCGGGCCACCTTTATGGGATGTAGTAATGGCCGATGCGGTGCAATCCACATATAGCGTGCCAGGCTCCATAGTCATTTCGCCTTGGGCCATAACCATGGAATTGTGACCAATGTTCAGTACGCGACCTTTACGGATCACCTGTTTGATCGTACGCAGCAACTCTACTTCGCCGGCGGAGATCGTGGCGTAGTGAAACATGGTGGGATTCTGGGCTGGATCGATACGTAGCACCTGGCCGAGTGCCTCGAGCTTCAGGAATACTTCTTCTATAGATTTGGACTCTGCAAAGGCGGCCAACTTGTTAGCCTCTCCGCCCATGCTATGGTCGAAGAATTCCAGCCCCGGCTGCGTCTGCAAGCGGTTCAGCAACCAGGAATCGCGCGGCATCACCCACTGAATGGATTCCGGCGTGGCACCGTGGCGCAGCAGCCAGACGACCGCATCCATCGCCGTCTTTCCAGCGCCCAATATGCAGAAATTTTGCGGCACCGATTCACCATTGCGTTGCAGCCAGAGTTGCGGCAAGGCGTTTGGCGCAATTACGCGCACGCCATCGGCCACCGTGAAGCTCGGTGTATGCGTGGCCGGTATGTTGGGTGAAATATAGGTGGCATCCACCGTCTTTTTGCACACGGTGACATTGGTCTGATTGCCCGACAGAAGTGAAACGATACGACCCTCGCCCAGGTAATTGCTCATGGGGTGGTAACTGACCCTGCCGCTGGGCAAAAACTTATGCTGCATCACCTTGTCGTAATAGGTGTTGATCTCGGGCCCACCCGCCAGCTCGTACATGCCGCTGTTGGGTCCGCTTTCATCTTTGCGGCGGCTGCCCAGTTCGGTGGAGCTAACGCCGTAATAGGCAGACGGCTGGTGGAGGGTAACGAACGAGTAGGCATCGTTCCAGTGCCCACCGGGCTTGGCATGACGGTCAACAATAGTGATGTGCGCATCACTTTCGTCGAGCAGGGTATCCGCGAATGCCATACCAACGGCGCCGCTTCCTATGATGAGGTAATCAGTTTTCATTATTATTCTGTCCCGAATTAAAAGAAAGGGCGCTAGATGGATCTGAAGAGTCAGCACCCTAAAACACATACCCAGAATTAGCATCCTTTCCATAAGAAGGGACAGATTTATTTTCAGAAAGTCGGGGTCCAGAAACTCGGAGTCAAAACTCGGGGGCAGGTCTTGCCTTTAGCCACCAGCGGTTCACGGCTTTGCTGTCTCAGCTGCGATGCGCATAGTGTCTGCCAGCCTTTGCTGCCCACGGGCATCCAAGGCGTCCACCGCCCCCGCCACATCGGTAGCAGTCTTGTTCTGGCTCAGCTTGAATTTGCCCACCAACCGTTCAATGTCGATCTCAATACCAACAATCGCTGCCAGCATCTGGCTGATATAGTCCGGGCTGGAATCGGTCATCTTCCAGGGGCGTTCGGGCTCGGCCTGGGCCTCATGTTCACGGGTGAGCCGTGCGACCAGTCCTCGTACAAAACGCTCATCGTCACGCAGGCGAATGCGGCCGTGAGCATGCACTACCTGATAATTCCAGGTCGGCACCTGGCGGTGGGTTTCGTGCTTGCTGGGGTACCAGTTGGGTGAGATATACCCCTGCGGCCCCTGAAAGATCACCAGCACGGGCATGCCATCCGTGATCTGCTGTACCAAGGGATTGGCGCGGGCGATATGGCCTTGCAACACGCCGTGTGCGCCCTGCTCTGCCAACAGCTCAAAGGGAATGTGGTTGGCATCCAGACCGGCGTCTGTGTGCATCACCAGAGTGCCCAGCGAGTGGGCGCGCATCAGGGCGTGCAGTTGGTCGGGCCGGTCTTCAGCAAAGTGCTCGGGCAGGTACACGGCAATAAGGCTCCAGCAGTACAGGGTCTATAGGGTAACGGGCCTATCGGGTAGAAGTAACGTATTTCAAGGTAACGGAGTTTTTACTACTGAGCTGCGCAGCCCCACGGCGCATGCAGCGCGATACTCAGCAGCACGCGCTTGCCACGCACGATGGTCGAGACGCTGTGGTCGTACAGATCGGGGCGGAACAGGATGACGCGCTTAAAAAGAGAGAAAATGACCCTATCTGTCTCGAAAACCCCACCCTTTGCAGGCTTTATCAGTACAAAGTTGAGCTTGTAGTAGCTGCCGCCACCTATAGGGTCATTGTGGCGCCTCACATGATGGCCTTCTGGATAGGTGACCAGATTGACACTCAGGCGCCAGGTGTTGAGCAAGCTACGGTTAATGACGCGGCCCATGCGGAGGTCTCCGTAAAGAATTAATCAGGTGTATTTAAACCTATTTTGAATGATTGCTCAAAATGGATTTAAATAATCATTCCGATAGCTTTAAGGTGGCTCTCGTTCCACATCATTGACCATGCTGTAAAGCATTGCGGATCAATCGTATTTCATCGCTGGGAATGGCTTGGCGAACAAGCGCCTCGTGGCGATAACGCCTATCCATCACCGTATCGCCTAACGCCACAAAGCAAGGATCGGCATCCAGCCACTGGCTCTCTGGCACATTTTCGATGCGACCTCGAAAGTGCAGCCGCTGCCAAAACAGGCGTTTAGGATACGCTTAATCCAGCAGCGTGGCGGCTCTTTTCTGCACGGCGTGTCCAGCGAAAGCCGTCAGTCAGATCGACCGTTAGCCCCTACACATGGAGAGTTTCTGCATCGCGAGCTCATGCATTCTGTTCCCGATCTCTGCCTAAATACGATCGCGCCATGATCGCCAGGTGGCCTTCGAAGCGTCCTTAATCGCTCTAAGTTTCGTGGCTAATGAATGGCGGCTTGCCTCAGCCCAAGGACTTAAATCTCGATAAAGCACCGTCACTAAAATTGGCCGAATGACTCGTACGCACCCCTTTCAATCGTGCGGATTACATCGAGCGCGGGGGCTCCATGATGACTTGGTGGAGCCAGCACATTCAGGAAGCGGCTAGAGGCAACCTGTCGGTTCCAGCTATCAAGGAACACAGGGACAGAAAAGTCGTATCCATACGTTTACGTAAGGGCGGCTCTCGACCCATTGCTGCCGGTTGCGACCGGCAGCAATGGGTCAATCTCTATCGCATTGCCTGTTGCGTCGGCAGCCGCATAAGCACATCTTTGAGATAAGCATACGGACCATGCCCACTCATGCGTGCTTAGATATCCAGGCAAATTTTGCCGAAATGCTGGTTGGTTTCCTGATACTTGAACGCTTCGACAATCTCGCTCAACGGGAAATGACGATCAATAATCGGGCGCATGCCATTAGCATTGATGGCTC